>NZ_JBITFD010000006.1:0-33211 GCF_044455765.1 Micromonospora sp. NPDC051141 | reverse complement strand
CCTTTCCCCCCCCCCCCCCCCCCCCCCGGGCGCCCGCCCCCGCGCCCCCCGCCCCCGCCCCCCCCCCCCCCCCCCCCCCCCCGCGCCCGGCGCCCCCCCCCCCCCCCCCCCCCCCCCCCCCCCCCCCCCCCCCCGCTGCCCTGACCACCACCGGACAACGCCTGCGGCGGGCGTACCACCGTCGCGGAGAGGATCACCGATGAGACACCTCAGCTCGGCCCGCCGCCGGGCCACCGCCGTCCTGGCGGCCGGACTGCTGCTGGCCGGCGCCCTGGTCGGCCTGCGCCCGTCCACGGCCTCGGCGCTGGAGAACGGCGCGGCCCGGACGCCGCCGATGGGTTGGAACAGTTGGAACACGTTCGGCTGCAACATCAACGAGACGCTGATCCGGCAGATGACCGACGCGATGGTCAGTTCGGGGATGCGGGACGCCGGTTATCAGTACGTCGTCGTCGACGACTGTTGGATGAACCAGAACCGGGACTCGGCGGGGAACCTCCAGGGTGACCCGAGTCGGTTCCCGTCGGGGATGAAGGCCCTCGGTGACTACATCCACGCGCGGGGGCTGAAGTTCGGCATCTACCAGGGCCCGCTGACCGAGACGTGCGCGCAGTACTTCAACAGTTATCCCGGCTCGACCGGGGCCCAGGGGCACGAGGCCCAGGACGCCCGTCAGTTCGCGGCGTGGGGGGTGGACTACCTCAAGTACGACTGGTGCTCGCCCAGCGGCACGATCGACGACCAGGTGCGGGTGTTCAACCTCATGCGCGACGCGCTCGCGGCGACCGGTCGGCCGATCGTCTACAGCATCAACTCCAACAGCATCCACTCCAAGACCGGTCCGCAACGGGACTGGGGTGACGTGGCGAACATGTGGCGGACCACGGAGGACATCACCAACGCGTGGAACACCGGTCAGACCAACGGCTACCCGATGGGCATCCAGAACATCGTGGACGTGACGGTGCCGTTGGCCGGGCGGGCGAAGCCGGGCGCGTTCAACGACATGGACATGTTGGAGGTCGGTCGGGGCGGGATGACCGACACGGAGATGCGCAGTCACTTCGCGTTGTGGGCGGTGCTGGCGTCGCCGCTGATCGCGGGCAACGACCTGCGCAACATGACCGCGGCCACGCAGACGATCCTGAAGAACGCGAACCTGATCGGCATCAGTCAGGACCCGCTCGCGTTGCAGGCGGGGCAGGTGTCCTTCGACGGGACCCGGCGGGTGCTGGCCAAGCGGCTGGCCAACGGTGACGTCGCGGTCGCCCTGTTCAACCAGGGCAGCGCCAGCACGACGATCTCGACGACCGCCGCCGCCATCGGCAAGACCGGCACGTCGTTCACCCTGCTGGACGCGTGGACCAACGCGACAAGCACCACCTCCGGCACCATCTCGGCCACCGTCCCGGGGCACGGCACGGTCGTCTACCGGGTCAGCGGCGGCGGCACCGGCACCCCGCCGCCGACCACCGGCGGGGCGCTCGTCAGCGCCGCCTCCGGCCGCTGCCTGGACGTGCCGCAGAGCAACACCGCCAACGGCACCCAGCCGGTGATCTGGGACTGCAACGGCGCCGCCAACCAGCGGTGGACGTTCAGCGGGGACGCGATCCAGGCGCTGGGCAAGTGTCTGGATTCGCCGACCAACGCCGGCGCGGGCACGAAGGCGCAGATCTGGGACTGCAACGGCGGCACCAACCAGCGGTGGACCCGTAACAGCGACGGCACCATCCGCAACCAGCAGTCCGGCCTCTGCCTGGACGTCAACGGCGCCGCCACCGCCAACGGCACCACCGTGATCCTGTGGACCTGCACCGCCGCCGCCAACCAGCGGTGGACGGTGAGTTAGGACGTCCGCCCGACGTCGCCCCGGCCGGGTCCCACCCGGTCCGGCCGGGGCGCGTCGTCGTGCGAAGGCCGCGTGCCGGGTGAGTCAGCGGGCGAGCCAGCCCCCGTCGACCGCGAGCACCGTGCCGTGCACGTACGCGGCAGCCTCCGAGGCCAGGAAGACGGTGGCCCCGGCGAGATCCTCGGGCCGGCCCCAGCGTCCGGCCGGGATTCGTGCCACGATCGCCCGGTCGCGTTCCGGCTGGTCCCGCAACGCCTGGGTGTTGTCGGTGGCGATGTAGCCGGGCGCGATCGCGTTGACGTTGACGCCGTGGGGCGCCCACTCGTTGGCCAGCGCCCGGGTCAGCCCGGCGATCCCCGACTTCGCCGCCGCGTAGGACGGCACGGTCACGCCGCCCTGGAAACTCAGCATCGAGGCGGTAAAGATGATCTTGCCGGAGCCGCGCCGGACCATGTCCCGGCCGACCTCGCGGGCGAGGATGAACGGGGCGGTGAGATCGACCTCCAGCACCTGGGCCCAGTCCTCGTCCGGGTGCGCGACGGCCGGGGCACGGCGGATCGTGCCGGCGTTGTTGACCAGGATGTCCACCGGCCGATCCCGGCGGCCCAGCCACCCGGCGAGCGTGTGCACGGCGGCCCGGTCGGCCAGGTCGCACCGGTGCGGCACGAACGAGCGGCCGTGCGCGGTCACCCGCGCCTCGACCTCGCTGCCGGTCTCCTCCAGGGCGGCGCTGACGCCGATCACGTCCGCGCCCGCCGCCGCCAGCGCCTCCGCCATCGCCAGGCCGATCCCGCGCCGGCAGCCGGTGACCACGGCGAGCCGGCCGCTCAGGTCGAACGGGTTCACACCCCACCTCCACAGTCCACCAGCACCTTCACGTCGCCGCCGGCGGCGAGCGCCCGGAACGCCTCGGTCACGTCGTCAAGCGGCACGATCCGGGAGATGAGCCGCGCCGCGGGCACCTCCCGACGGTGCACCAGGCGGACCGCCTCGGCGTAGTCCTCCCGCCGGTAGACCCGCACCCCGATCACCTCCAGCTCGCGCCAGAAGATCCGGTGCAGGTCCACCTCCCGCGGCGTGGGATGGATCGCCACCACCACCAGCCGCCCGCGTACGGCGAGCAGGTCGGTCGCGACGCGTACCCCGGTCGCCGACCCGGACGCCTCGAAGACCACGTCGGCGCCGGCGCCCCCGGTCGCATCCTCGACGAGTCCCACCGGGTCCGTCGCCACCGGGTCCACGGCGGACAGGCCGAGGTCGACGGCGAGCGCGCGGCGTCGCGGATCGATCTCCAGCACGGTCACCGTGGCGCCGGCCGCCCGGGCGACCGCGCCGATGAGCAGACCGACCGGACCCGCGCCGATGACCACCGCGTGTTCGCCCGCCGTCAGGCGGGACCGCCGCACGTCGTGCACGGCCACCGCGGTGGGCTCGACCAGGGCCGCCTCGGCCAGTGGCAGGTCGTCCGGCAGCGGCACCACGATCCGGGCCGGCACCGTCCAGGAGCGCTGCATCGCGCCGGGGGAGTCGATGCCGATGAAGTTCAGCCGGTGGCAGATGTGCTGGTGACCGGCCCGGCAGGCGGGGCACCGGTCGCACCAGTCCAGCGGCATCACCGTCACCGGCTCGCCCACCCGCCGGTCGGTGACGCCCGGGCCGATCTCCGCGATGCGACCGGACATCTCGTGCCCGATCACCGCCGGCACGCCGACCCGGTGATCCATCGCGCCGTGCGCGACGTGCAGGTCCGTGCCGCAGATGCCGGTGTACGTCACCGCGATGCGTACCTCGCCGGGCCCGGGTGGCACCTCCCGGGTGTCCTCGACGACGAACCTCCGGTCGCCGACGTAGTGCGCGCTGCGGTTCACCACGCCTCCTCGGTCAGGTGCCAGACCTCGTGCATCGGTGCCCACCAGTGGCCGGAGCCGGGCTCGGCGAGCGATTCCTGGCAGGGGTCGGTCAGCCGCCACCACGCCCGGGTCTGCGGATCGGCGGCGATCCGACGCTGGTCCGCGTCGTGGTCGTCGCCGACGTACTCGTAGTAGCCGAACAGCAGGTCCCCGTGCAGGAAGATGCTGTAGTTGCGGATGCGCGCCGCCCGCAGCGTCTGCTCGACGCCGGGCCAGACGGCGGCGTGCAGCCGCAGGTAGGTTTCCCGGTGGTCCGGCCGCAGCCGGATCACACAGCCGTAACGTCGCACCTCATGCCTCTCCGATAGGGGTGTTCTCCGGTCGGCCGCTGGGCCAGGCGAGGTCACGCACCGGCATCAACAGCTTCTCGATGTCGTCGAGCAGGTCGGGATCGGGCTCGGACAGGGCCCAGCGCACGTTGCGGGCCATGTTCGCGGCGTCGGCGGAACCGACGAACGTGGTGGCGAACCGCGTCGGCGCGGCGGCGAAGCCGAGCGCGACCCGGGCGATGTCGACACCACGCCGCGCGCACAGGTCGGCCACGGCGGTCGCGGCCCGGCGGAGTTCCGGCGGGGCCGGATGCCAGTCGGGCGCGCCGCGCCGGGACAGCAGCCCCATGGCCAGTGGGGAGGCGTTCAGCACCGCGACGCCCCGGGCGGTGAACTCCGGCTCGGCCGTGGCCAGCGCGCGGTCGAGCAGGGTGTAGCGGCAGTACGACAGCACGGTGTCCAGCGGGACCGCCGCCGCGACCCGACGCAACGCGGCCAGCGGGTAGCCGGTCACGCCGATGAAGCGGATCTTCCCCGCCTCGCGCAGACGGGCCAGCGCGGGCAACGTCTCGCCGATGATCTGGTCGAGGTCGCCGAACTCGATGTCGTGACACTGGACCAGGTCCAGGTGGTCGGTGCCGAGGCGGGCCAGGCTCTCCTCGACGCTGCGGACCGTGCGGGACGCGGAGAAGTCGAACGTCGTCTCGCCGTACCGGCCGACCTTGGTGGCCAGGACGTAGCTGGCCCGATCGACGCCACGCAGGGCGCGTCCGAGCACCGTCTCCGCGGTGGTGGCGCCGTAGTAGGGCGAGACGTCGATGATGTTCACGCCGAGTTCCAGCGTGGCGCGCACGGCCTCGATGCCGGCCCGTTCGTCGATCCGGCCGAAGACGCCGCCGAGGGGGGAGGCGCCGTACCCGAGCATCGACACGGTCAGGCCGGTGCGGCCCAGCGGACGGTATCGCATGGTGTCAGGACCCTTTCCGCGGACGGCGGGGCTGGCGACGGCGGCCGGAGTCGGGCAGACGTCGGACGAATCTATAGTGGTGGGCACGGCCGCTGCCCGCCGCGGGCGACGGAGCCACTTCCCAGGCACCCGGTGGGCCGGTCCGAAGGGGGCGGCAATGGCACTGACCGACGACGCGATCGCGCGGATCCGCGGCATGATCTCCAGTGGGGAACTGCCGCCGGGCGCGCGGCTGCCACCGGAGCCGCAGCTCGCCGCGCAGATGGGCCTGTCGCGCAGTGGGGTGCGGGAGGCGGTCAAGGTGCTCGAGTCGGCCCGGGTGCTCGACGTGCGTCGCGGCGACGGCACCTACGTGACCAGCCTCGCCCCGCGGCTGTTGCTGGAGGGCCTGGGCGTCGCGGTCGAGTTGCTGCGCGACGACACGCTGCTGGAGGTGATGGAGGTCCGCCGGATGCTGGAGCCGGTGGCCACCGGCCTCGCCGCGTTGCGGATGACCGACACCGAGCTGGACGAACTCGACCGGATCCTGCAGGACATGCGGGCCGCCGCCGACGACGCCGAGAAGCTCATCCAGTTCGACACCGCCTTCCACCACACCGTGGTCGCGACCACCGGCAACGAGACGCTCACCTCGCTGCTCGACGGGCTCTCCGGCCGGACGCTGCGGGCCCGGGTCTGGCGTGGGCTGATCGAGGCCAACGCGGCGCACAAGACGATCGACGAACACCAGGCGATCTACCTCGCCCTGCGCTCGCGCGACCAGTTGCTCGCGCAGGCCACCGCGCTGATGCATGTCAACACCTCCGAGGCGTGGTTGCGGACCGTGCTCGCCGCCCAGGCGAGGGCTGCCTGACCGGCGGGCTCACGTCGCCGGCCCGGGCGCGGCCGGTTCGGCCGGTGGTGTCAGGCGGTAGGTGCGCACGGCGGTGCCGGCGAAGATCTCCCGCCGGTCCCCGGGTGACAGGGGCGGCAGGGCGGCCGTCAGGGCCCGCCGCACCCCCGGGTAGTCCGACCTGAGCAGGCACACCGGCCAGTCCGAGCCGAACATCAGACGGCCCGGGCCGAACTCGTCGACGGCGACCTCGACGAACGGGCTCAGGTCGGCCGGCGACCAGTCCGGCGCCGCCTCCGTGACCAGGCCCGACAGCTTGCCGGTGACGTTGGGACTGGCGGCTAGCGCGGCGAGCGGGTCGCGCCAGCCGGCCAGCCCGGCGGCCCCGCGGTCGATGCGCGGCTTGCCGAGGTGGTCGAGGACGAACGAGAGCTGCGGCACCGCCCGGGCCGCCCGCGCCGCCGCGGGCAGTTGGTCGGCACGGATCACCAGGTCGAACACCAGGCCGGCGTCGGCCACCTCGGCGAGCCCGCGCCGTACGTCGGGACGGTCGAGGTGGTCGGGGTCGGCCTCGCCCTGGACCTGCGACCGCAACCCGACCAGCAGCTCCCCGCCGGGCAGGCGCCGGTAGCGCCGGACGGTGGCCGAGACCTCGCCCCCGGCGATGTCGACCCAGGCCACCACGCCGAGGATCGCCGGCGTGTCCGCAGCGTGACCGAGGAACTCGGCGGCCTCGTCCGGGTGGCAGCGGCCACCCTCCACCAGCACGGTGCCGTCCACGCCGGCCGAGGTGAGCTCGGCGGTCAGGTCGGCCGGGGTGAAGGGGCGGCGGATCGCCGCCAGCGCCGGATCGTCGAGCCAGTGGTACCCGCGGTCGGGCTGCCACAGGTGGTGATGCGCGTCGATGATCATGCGAGTGCGGCTCCGGTCGTCGCCACCGCCCACCGGGGTCCGTCGGGGAAGCGGTAGTCGGCAAGCGAGGGCGCGAGGATCTCCGCGCTCATGCCGGGGGAGCGGGGCGCGAGGTAGCGACCGTCGCGGATCCGGACCGGATCCGCGAAGTGCTCGTGCAGGTGGTCGACGTACTCGATGGCCCGGTCGGTGGTGCTGCCGGTGAGGGCGACGAAGTCGAACATGGCGAGGTGTTGCACCAGCTCGCACAGCCCCACCCCGCCGGCGTGCGGGCAGACCGGCACGCCGAACTTCGCCGCGAGCAGCAGGATGGCCAGATTCTCGTTGACCCCGGCGACCCGGCAGGCGTCGATCTGGACCACGTCGACGGCGCCGGCCTGGAGCAGTTGCTTGAACATCACCGCGTTGTGCCCGTGCTCGCCGGTGGCCACCTTCGTCGGGGCGACGGCCGAGCGGACGGCGGCGTGCCCGAGGATGTCGTCGGGTGAGGTCGGCTCCTCGATCCAGTACGGGTCGAACGGGGCCAGTTCGCGCATCCAGCGGATCGCCTCGGGCACCCCCCACACCTGGTTCGCGTCGACCGCGATGCGCACGTCCGGACCGACGGCCCGGCGGGCGATGCCCAGCCGGCGTACGTCGTCGGCGAGGTCCCCGCCCACCTTCAGCTTGATCAGCCGGAACCCGGCCGCGACCGCCTCCGTGCAGAGCCGGGCCAGCTTGTCGTCGTCGTAACCGAGCCAACCCGGCGTCGTGGTGTACGCCGGGAAGCCCTCGGCCAGCAGACGGCGCTCCCGGTCCGCCCGCCCGTCCACGGCGGCACGCAACAGCGCCAGCGCCTCGTCCTCGGTGAGGGCGTCACGCAGGTAGCGGAAGTCGACCTGTGCCACGAGCTGCTCCGGGGTGAGGTCGGCGAGCAGCTTCCACAACGGCTTGTCGGCCCGCCGGGCGGCGAGGTCCCAGACCGCGTTCACCAGGCCGCCGGCGGCCATGTGCACGACCCCCTTCGCCGGGCCCAGCCAGCGGATCTGGCTGTCGCCGACCAACCGGCGCGCGAGCGCACCGGGGTCGGCGACCAGCGCCTCGACCGGCTGGCCCTCGATCATCGGGGCCAGCGACCGGAGGGCCCGGATCAGGATCTCGGTGCCCCGCCCCACGGTGAACACGAGGCCGTGTCCCTCGGCGCCGCCCGAGGTGCGCAGGATGACGTAGGCGGCGGAGTAGTCCGGGAACGGGTTCATCGCGTCCGAGCCGTCGCGGTGGCGCGACGTCGGGAACCGGACGTCGATGGTCTCTACGGATGTGATGTGCTCGGACAACGGTTCTCCCGGTCGGTCGAGGTGGGCTGGCTCGCCGGCGGCGCCGGACGGGGCGGTGGCGTCATGTCTGCGCCTTGCCGCCGGTGATCCGGGAGACCGTCAGGGCGACCAGGATGACGGCGCCGTTGAGGAAGTTGGTCCACTGGGCGGGCACTCCGGCGAGGGTGAGCACATTAATGATCATGAAGAGGAGCAGGACGCCGGTGAAGGCGCCGAACACGCTGCCCTTGCCGCCGTTGAGACTGACCCCGCCGATGACCGCCGCCGCGAACACCTGGAAGATGGCGCCGTCGCCCTGCGCCGCCGGCACCGCGGCGAGTCGCCCGCTGATGAGCAAGCCGGCGAGCGCGGCCAGCACGCTCGCCACCACGAGGGCGGCCCACAACACCCGGTCGGTGCGGATGCCGGCGGCGCGGGCCGCGTCGGCGTTGCCGCCGGCCATCACCACCTTCTGCTGGTTGCCCCCGGACAGGTCGGCGACGGGGACGTGCGGTCCGGCCGCCTTGACGGCCAGCTCGGTGATGGCGGTGCGGGCCACGACGTCCCGGCGTCCCGGCGAGATGAGCCCACGCCGCGCGATGCGCTCCGGCACGGTCATCGTGACGGCCCGGCGAACTTCGCGCCGGCGTCGGCGAACAACTGGGCCCACTCGCCGGGGTCGAAGTTGCCGCCGGCCGAGCGCAGCCGGGGCGCGAACTGCACGAACCGGCCCGACCGGTCGTTCGCGCCGGTGATGAAGTGGTGGTACGGCCAGACCGACGGGTCACCGTAGACGGACTTGTGGTGGTTGTTCTCGTTCGAGCCGTTGTTGTACATGTTGCGCGGGTACCACTCGTTGGCGTACGCCGGCACGCTGAACGCTCCCCAGTGGAAGTAGACGCCGAACTTGGCGTCCTGGAACCACTCCGGCGCGGCCGGGTGCTGACCGACCGACGCCCACGTCTCGGCGTAGCTGGCGGGGCCGGGGACGGCGGCGGCGGACTCGGGACGGAGGACGCCGCCCACGGCGACCGCGGCCCCGCCAGCACCGAGAGCGGTCAGGAGCGAACGACGGGTGAGGTGGGGACGGGACATGGTGATCCCTCCGAAGTGGTGGTGGGTGAGGGGCTCACATCGCTGATACATCAGACGTTATGCGTTACATCTGCGTAACGTCAACGTCTTCGTCCCGGTTGGAATGACCATTCGAAAAGCGATACGTCTTATGTATTCCGGACCAACGCTGTCACCTGCGTTAACGCTAACATCGATGGAGATGGAGGTTTTCGGAGGCGCGGTGGTTCGGCGCGGCGGCAACCGGGTAGGGAGGACAGCTTCCGAGGGGCTCCGGCGAGCGGAGCCGCCCGAGCGGAAGCGAGGGACGACCCGTGGGCGATCGGAACGACAACGGACGGGGCAAGCCGTCGCCGGAATACGGCGGGGCGGAACTGGACCGCCTCGGTTCCGTGCTCGTCGACCTGGCGCGTCGCCTCCAGCACGAGAAGGACGAACAGAGCACCCTCGACGCGATTGTCAGGTCCGCCGTCGACACCATCCCCGGCGCCGAGTACGCCGCGATCTCGGAGATCCGCGCTCGACGGCGGATCCGCACCACCGCCGCCACCGAGCAGGTGGTGTGCGACGTCGACCAGGTGCAGTACGACACGAACCAGGGGCCCTGCCTGTCATCCCTGTACGAGCAGACGACGGTGCGGGTGGCCGACGTGCGCAACGACGCCCGCTGGCCCCGGTTCAGCGCGGGGACGGCCGGGCTGGGCATCGGCAGCATGCTGTCGTTCCAGCTCTACGTCTCGGACGACAACCTCGGCGCGCTCAACCTCTACGCCCGGCGGGCGGACGCGTTCGGCGACGAGTCGGAGCAGGTGGGCCTGCTGTTCGCCGCGCACGCCGCGGTCGCCATGTCCGACGCCCGGCAGATCACCCAGCTCACCCAGGCCCTCGGCGCGCGGGACGTGATCGGCCAGGCCAAGGGCATCCTGATGGAACGGCACCGGCTCACCGGCGAGCAGGCGTTCCGGCTCCTGGTGATGAGCAGCCAACACACCAACACCAAGCTGCTCGACGTGGCGCGTCACCTGGCCGAGTCCGGCGAACTCACCGCCCCGAGGTGACCGTCCCCGGCCGCGTCGAGGCCGAGCACGGTCGCCACGCCGGCGATCTCCAGCACCCGACGGACGTTCCGCGGGGTGTTGACCAGTACCAGGTGGCAGCCCCGGTGCTGCGCGTCCTGCGCCGCCTCCAGCAGGGTCCGGATGCCCGACGAGTCCAGGAACCGTACGCCGGCGAGGTCGACCAACAGCCGGTGCAGCGGGCGTCGGCGCAGCAGGTCGGCCAGCGCCAGCGCCAGCTCGTCGGCGGTGGCCATGTCCACCTCGCCGGTCACCATCAGCACGACCCGTCCGGCACCGGCGTCGGCCGGCGCCACGGTCAGGGCACCGGTGGAGGCGCGGTCGTCAAAGGGCCTCGGAGATGTCACGAGGAAGCTCCCGGGGAAACGCCGGCGGGGACGCTCGGATCAGAACGATCCGCCGGGCGCCCAGCTTAGCCGGTGACCGGCCGGCCACCCACTTCCGGTCGGTGCCTCAACCGCTGCGCACGGTGGTGAGGTCGGCCAGACCGGAGATGGTGAGCAGCGGTTCCAGCAGCGGACTGGCGACGAGCGCGATGCGTTCGGCGTGCGGGAACAGCACGGCCAGGCCGGCGCTGTCGAGATATTCCACCGCGGTCAGGTCCACCACGAGGGGGTCGCCGTCGGGCCGGACGGCGTCGTCGAGCGCGGCGGCGAAGGCAGCCGCGTTGCTCATGTCGATCTCGCCGACCGCGGTCAGCACGCGAACCCCGTCGGGGTCGCCGCCGGTGGTGAGCGTCAGGGCCGTACTCATCGGATGATCCTTGCCTGCATGTCGACGGTGGTGCCGGTGGCCCCCGGGGTCACCGTGATGGAGTCCATCAGAGCACGCATGAGCACCAGCCCGCGGCCCCGGTGCGGGTCCGACGGCCGGTCCCGGTCCCGCCAGTGCCCGCTGTCGGTGACGCTCACCCGCAGCGCGTCGGCGGTGGCGGCGGCGCGCAGCCGGATCCGCCCGCCGGGACTGTCCCGGTGACCGTGCTCGATCGCGTTGGCGCACGCCTCACCGGCGGCCACCAGCACGTTGTAGGAGGACGCCGGGGCCAGCCCGCACCGGTCCAGCCACCCGCGCAACGCGGAACGCACCTCGGCCAGCCGCGACGACTCGGCGGGGAAGTCCAGCTCCAGCGGCCCGGGGTGTCGGTAGAGCAGCAGAGCCACGTCGTCGTCGTACCCGCCCTCCGGGGTGAGCTGGTCCATCACCTCGGTGGCCAGCGCCTCGACCGGGATGCCCCGGCCCTCCTGGATCGTCGTGACGGCCCGGTCGATGCCGGCGGTCAGCGGCTGGCGGCGGCGTTCGACCAGACCGTCGGTGTAGAGCATGAGCGTGGCCCGGGCCGGCACGGTGATCTCCGCCTCCGGGCGTTCCCGCCCGGTGCGGACCGCGAGCGGGCGGGACCGGCCCTGGTCGAGGAGTTCGGGCGTGCCGTCGGGGTGCACCACGACGGCCGGCGGGTGCCCGGCGCTGGAGTAGCGCAGCCGGCCGGTCGCCGGGTCCAGCACACCGCAGAGGACTGTCGCGCACTGCGCGCCTGGGAGCAGGGCGGCGAACCGGTCCAGCGCCATCAGCGTCTGGGCCGGGCTGGCGTCCTGCAACAGCAGCGCCCGGCAGGCGCTGCGCAGCTGCCCCATCACGGTGGCGGCCCGCAGGCCGTGGCCGACGCAGTCGCCGACCACGATCGCGATCCGCCCGTCCGGCAGCTCGACCGTGTCGTACCAGTCGCCACCGACCTTGAGCGGAAGCGACGCCGGGGAGTAGCGCACGGCGAAGCCGGCAGGGAGCTGGGCCGGGCCGAGGATCGCCCGTTGCAGGGCCAGCGCGGTTTCCCGTTGCTGGTCGATCTGGTGCACCCGGTGCAGCCCCTGGGCGACGTGGCCGGCGAGCAGCGCCAGGAGCGTCTGGTCCTGTTCGGTGAAGGGCCGCTTCTCACCCAGGTCGATCCAGAGCGCCATGGTGCCGTCCGGATGCTCCAGCGCGATGCCGGCCCCGTGCGCCGGCGTGGCCACCGGGGTCAGCAGTGGCGTGTCCCGCAACGCCAACAGCTCCTGCCGGCGTTCGTCGGGCAGCGTGTCCCACTGGAGCAGGGGGTCGGTGGCGGTGACGTCGGGCCCGGCGGTGTCGCCGAAGACGGCGGTGACCACGCCGGTGGCGCGCCACAGCTTGCGCATCTCGTCCAGCACCCCGTGCAGGGCGTCGGTGAGATCGTCCGCCTGCGACAGCCGGAGGCTCAGCCCGGCCAGGGCGGTCTCCCGCTGCACGGCGTAGTGCTCGGCGGTGACGTCGCGGAACGTGCCCACGATGACCCGGCGACCGGTATCCGGGTCGTCCACCTGGTTGAACGAGGCCGCGGTCCAGAGCCGGTGCCCGTCGCGGTGGGTCACCGGCACGGTGTAGGTGCCCTTCGTCTGGCCGATGAGCACCGAGAACGCGGCGGACACCTGACGGTGCGCCTCCGGCTCCGCCTCCGGGTCCGGCCACCACGGGTGCACCGGCAGGTAGGGCAGGTTCTCCGGCCCGTAGCCGAGGATGTCGGTGAATGCCGCGTTGATCTCGATGACCGCGCCGGCCTCGTCGCAGACGAAGAACGCCTCCTGCAACGAGTCGACGAGCGCGGTGCGCCACCGGGCGTGGTGGTTGCGCAGCCGGGCCAGCTCCACGTTCGCCCGCACCCGGGCCAGCAGCTCGGCGGCCGGGAACGGCTTGACCAGGTAGTCGTCCGCGCCGGCCTCCAACCCCTCGATCGACGCCTCCTGCCCGGCGCGGGCGGACAGCAGCAGCACCGGCGTGCCGGCGGTCCGGGAGTCGGCCCGCAGCGCGGCCACCAGTTGCAGGCCGTCCAGCCGGGGCATCATCACGTCGCTGACCACCAGGTCCGGCGCGTGGGTGCGGGCGGCCTCCAACGCCGCCTGGCCGTCCGCCACGGCCTGCACCCGGTGCCCGGCCGAGCGCAGCAGGCGGGTGAGGTACTCGCGCATGTCGGTGTTGTCGTCGGCGACCAGGACCCGGGCCGGGACCTGCCCCGGCCGGGCCGGCGCGGGAGCCTGGACCGGTGTCGCCTCCTCGGGGGCGACCTCGGCCGTCGGTTCGCCGGGCAGCCAGCGCAGCGCCTCCTGCACGAACGGCTCGGCGGAGAGCGGCACGCGGCCGGAGCCGGCCGCGGCGATCGCGTCGGCCGGCAGGTGGGCGTCGCCGAACGGCAGCCGGACCGTGAACGCGGTGCCCCGGCCCACCGTGCTGCTGGCGGTGATGCTCCCACCGTGCAGCGTGACCAGCTCCTTGACCAGGGCCAGCCCGATGCCGCTGCCCTCGTCGGAGCGGGAGCGGGCGTTCTCGATCCGGTGGAACCGCTCGAACAGCCGGGGCATCTCCTCCTCGGCGACGCCGATGCCGGTGTCGACCACCCGCAGCACGGCCTGCCCGTGCTCGGCGCGCAGCTCGACCCGCACGCTGCCGTCGAAGGTGAACTTCAGGGCGTTGCTGAGCAGGTTGAGCACCACCTTCTCCCACATGCCGGGGTCGATGTGCACCGGCTCGGGCAGGGGCGGGCAGTCGACCTCGAAGGTCAGGCCGGCGCGTTCGATCGCCGAGCGGAAGACGCTGGCCAGGTCGGCGGTCACCGCGGCCAGGTCCACCGGCTGGTAGCGGGCCTGCATCCGGCCGGCCTCGATCCGGGAGAAGTCGAGCAGGCTGTTCACGAGCTTGCCCAGGCGCAGCCCGTTGCGTCGGATGACCTCCAGCTCCTCGCGCACCGGCCCGTCGGCGTCCCGCAGCCGGCCCCGCAACTCGTCCACCGGTCCCATGATCAACGTCAACGGGGTGCGGAACTCGTGACTGATGTTGGAGAAGAAGGCGGTCTTCGCCCGGTCCAGCTCGGCGAGCTCCTCGGCCCGCCGCTGCTGGGCCTGGTAGCTGCGGGCGCTGGCGATCCCGGTCGCCACGTGCCCGGCGGTCAGTTCCACGAACCCGCGGTAGCCGTCGTCGAGGGCCCGGTAGCGGTTGAGCCCGGCCACCAGGAACCCGTACGGCGTGCCGCCCTGCTGGCGCAGCGGCACCAGCAACGCCTCGGTCGGCGGGTCCGGCCAGGCGCCCGTCGGCAGGTCGTGTCGCACGGCGGAGTCCAGCGGCACCCGGACCATGTCCCCCTCGGTGACCGCCCGTGCCGGCCAGACCGCGTCGGGGTCGTCGAGCGACAGCGTGGCCGGCGCCGCCGGATGGCCGGCGGCGAACCCGGTCGCCTCCGCCAACCGCGCGTCGCCCTCGTCATCGAACAGGTACGTCAGCGTGAACGGCAGGTCGTGCGCGTTGCGCCCCAACTGGCGACCGGCGAAGGCGAGAGTCTCCTGCTCGGTGCGGATCACGCTCGGGTCGGAGCCGAGGTCCCGCAGCGTGGCCATCCGGCGCTCGCCGATGACCCGCTCGGTCTCCTCGCTGACCACGCAGAGCATCCCGACCAGCGTGCCGTCGTCGTCGCGCAGCGGGCTGTAGGAGAACGTGTGGTAGGTCTCCTCCCGGTAGCCGGCGCGTTCCAGGAACAGCAGCAGCCCCTCGTCCCAGGTCGCCTCGCCGGTACGCAGCACGGTGTCGATGCGGGGGCCGATGTCGGCCCAGATCTCCGCCCACACCTCGTTGGCCGGTCGGCCCAACGCCCACGGGTACTTGCGGCCCAGCGTGTCGCGGCGGTAGGCGGCGTTGCAGAAGAACGTCAGCTCGGGGCCCCAGGCCATCCACATCGGGAAGCGGGAGGAGAGCAGGATGCGCACCGCCGTCCGCAGGCTCTGCGGCCACCGCTCTGGCTGCCCCAGCGGATGGGTCGACCAGTCGACCCGGGCCAGATCCGGGCCGATCTCACCGTCGACGGCGAACACGTCGGCACGTGTCCGCGGGTCGGTGCCAGCGCCGGTCATCGCCCGAGTCTCCCTCACCACAGCAGATCCCGCTCGTCCAGGTCGAGGCACCACTGTGGGCGACAAATCCGGATACAAGCCGTCATCGAGTCGCCCGAACAGTCCCTCGGAGTAGCTCTCCGTACCGCTCTTGCCCCCGGGACGTCCCCGCCATGCCACCGACCGCCGTCGGGAGTGCCACAATCCCGGCCGCTGCCCGCCCGGCCGCTGCGACGCTTCCCGTCGTCGCCGGCAGGGGCGGGGGTGTGCGCGGACCGGGCCTGCCGCCGGACGCCCCGGCGCTGGGGAAGAGGGCCGGAAAACACCGAAGGCAGGGAGACGTCGCTCCCTGCCACTTCTAACGTATATCGCACCCCGGGGCTTGCCGCAAGATCCCGGTGGTGCCGCAGAATCGTCGGCCGGACGCGGATGAGCTGGAAAAACGGGGGGCACGACGATGGCCGGACGCTACGTGGTCGGGTTCGACGAGATCGACGAGAGGCAGGTCGCCATCGTCGGTGGCAAGGGCGCACACCTGGGGGCGCTGTCGCGGCTCGACGGGGTGAGCGTGCCGCCCGGCTTCTGCGTGACCACCGACGCGTACCGGCGGGCCGTGGCGGACCTGCCGGCGCTCGACGGGTCCCTGGACCGGCTCTCCCGGCTGCGTCCGGACGACCGCGAGGCGATCCGGGCGGTCAGCGCCGAGATCCGCCGCGTCGTCGAGGAGGCGGCCGTCCCGGCCGAGGTCGCGGCGGCGATCAGTGCGGCGCTGACCGGGCTCGGCGCGCACGCCGCCTACGCGGTGCGGTCCAGCGCCACGGCGGAGGACCTGCCGACGGCCTCCTTCGCCGGCCAGCAGGACACCTACCTGAACGTGGTGGGCCCGGACGAGATCCGCACCCACGTCGCCCGGTGCTGGGCGTCGCTGTTCACCGAGCGGGCGGTGACCTACCGGCTACGCAACGGCATCGATCACCGTACGGTGCACATGGCTGTGGTGGTGCAGCGGATGGTGCTCCCGGACGCCGCCGGGATCCTGTTCACCGCCGACCCGGTCAGCGGGAACCGGAAGGTCGCCTCCGTGGAGGCCGGGTTCGGTCTGGGCGAGGCCCTGGTCGCCGGCCTGGTCAACCCCGACGTGTTCACGGTGCGCGACGACCGGGTCCGCTCCCGGACCGTCGCCACCAAGCCGCGGGCCGTCCGCGCCGTGCCGGGCGGCGGGACGCGGACCGAGGCGGTCGATCCGGCCCGGCGGGAGCAGCCCGCGCTGACGGACGAGCAGGTCGTCCGTCTCGTCCGGCTCGGGCGGCGGATCGAGGCGCGGTTCGGCGGCCCGCAGGACGTGGAGTGGGCCCTGACCGACGGCGAACTGCACATCCTCCAGAGCCGCCCGATCACCACGCTGTTCCCGGTCCCGGTGGTCGACGACGGGCAGAACCACGTCTACCTCTCGGTCGGCCACCAGCAGATGATGACCGACGCGATGAAGCCGCTGGGACTGTCGATGTGGCGGCTGACCGCCATGGCGCCGATGCACGAGGCCGGTGGCCGGCTGTTCGTCGACGCCACCCGGCACCTGGCCACACCGGCGGGCCGGGCCGCCTTCCTGGACCTGATGACCAGATCGGATCCGCTGACCAGGGACGCGCTGGAGACGATCCTGGACCGCGGTGACGTCGTGCCGACGCGGCTCGACGACGGCCCCGCCGGTCCGCCCCCGGGGCTGCCGTCGGCGACGATCGAGACCGACCCGGCCGTCGTCACGGCGCTGATCGAGCAGAGTCGGGCCAGCATCGCCGCGCTGCGCCGTGACATCGGCACCCGGACCGGGCCGGCGCTGTTCGACTTCCTGGTGGCGGAGGCGTTCCCGGAGCACAGGCGAGCCCTCGCCGACCCGGTCAGCATGCAGGCGATCATGGCCGGGATGGAGGCCACCTGGTGGCTCAACGACAAGCTGGGGGAGTGGCTGGGCGAGCGGAACGCCGCCGACACGCTCACGCTGTCCGCGCCCGGCAACGTCACCTCGGAGATGGGGCTGGCGCTGCTCGACGTCGCCGACGTCATCCGCCCCCACCCCGAGGTGGTGGCGTTCCTCCGGAACGCCACGGACGACGGTTTCCTGGACGAGTTGCCGAAGCTGCCGGGCGGACGTGAGGCACGCGACGCCCTCCGGGACTACCTCGACCGGTACGGCATGCGGTGCGTCGGCGAGATCGACATCACCCGGCCCCGGTGGAGCGAGCGGCCGGCCACCCTCGTACCGCTGATCCTCGACCACGTCCGCAACGTCGCGCCCGGCGCCGCCGGACGGCGCTTTGCGGAGGGCCGGCAGGCGGTGCGGCGGAAGACCCGGGAGGTGCTCGACCGGCTCCGGGCCCTGCCGGACGGGGACCGCAAGGCCGACGAGACCCAACGGATGATCGACCGGGTCCGGACCTTCGTCGGCTACCGCGAGTATCCGAAGTACGCCATCGTGAGCCGCTACCTCGTCTACAAGCAGGCGCTGATGGCGGAGGCCGACCGGCTGGTACGCGACGGGGTGCTGCCCGACCGGGAGGACGTCTTCTTCCTGACCTTCGACGAGTTCCGCGACGCGGTGCGGACGCGCCGGGTGGACGCGCGGCTCATCCGCGAGCGCGCGGAGGCGTTCCGGCTCCACCAGGGGCTCACGCCGCCCCGCGTGCTCACCTCGGACGGCGAGGCGGTCCACGGGGCGTACCGGCGTGACGACGTGCCGGGCGGCGCGCTGGCCGGCGTCCCGGTGTCGACCGGCACGGTGGAGGGACGGGCCCGGATCGTCCTCGACCTGACCGGCGCGGACGTCGAACCGGGCCACATCCTCGTCACGGTCCACACCGACCCGAGCTGGACGCCGCTGTTCGTCGCCGTGGCCGGCCTGGTGACTGAGGTGGGCGGCCCGATGACCCACGGCGCGGTCATCGCCCGGGAGTACGGCCTGCCGGCCGTCGTGAACGTGCCGCGGGCCACCCGGCTGATCCGCGACGGGCAGCGGATCCGGGTGCACGGCGCCGGCGGGTACGTCGAGCTGGTGCCCTGATCCGGGTCAGGCAGCGCCCCGGTCGACCAGGCTGAACGTCGTGTCGATCGGGGCGTCGCCCATCTCCTGGACGTAGATCTCCTTCTCGGTGTCCTCCCACTGCACCACGCCGTACTTCTCGCTGATGATCGAGTAGGAGGTGCGGCCCGTGTCGTCCTTGCCCTCCCGGGAGATGCTGAACACGGTGGCCCCGGTGGGTTCGCACTCGGCGCCCACCAGGGACGCGTACCCCTCGGGGTCGAGCTTGACGCCGAGGCACGGACGGTGCGCGATGTCCGGGTTCACCGACTTGATCATGTAGTCGACGCCGACCGGTTCGAGCACGAAGAGCGCGTCCTTGCCGGTGCCGTCGCCGACCGTCAGCTCGCCGTCGAACGGCAGCGACAGGTCCCGGTCGATCTCGACCACGTGCAGCAGGAGCCGTCGCTGGCCGGCCAGCATGGCCCGGGTCCGGTCGGCCGACGCCGACGGCGACCCGCCCGGGGTACGGGACGCCGCCGCGGCGGACGCGCCGCCGGTCGACGGCGACGCGGACGGCGGGCCGCCGCCGGTCGGCGAACCGCTGCCGGCGGAGCCGGTGGGCGTCGAACCGGACCGGTCGCCCACCAGGTCCGCGCCGAACAGCGCGGCCGGCACCAGCACCGCCATCACGGCGGCGCCGGCGGCCAACCCGATGAGTCGGCGCCGCCGCGTCGTGGCCGCGCCGGCGTCCGCCGGTGCGCTCCGGTCCGCGCCGCCGGGATCGGCTCCCGTCGCGGGACCGGCCTTCGCTGCGGGATCGGCTCCCGTCGCGGGACCGGCCTTCGCCGCGGGGCCGGCTCCCGTCGCGGGATCGGCTTTCGCCGCGGGGCCGGCCTTCGCTCCCGCGCCGACGGCGGGGCCGGGACCGACACCGCGACCGACACCGGGGCCGCTCGCCGCTGCCGCGCTGGCGGGCGTCACCGGCCCGGCGGTCCGGACGGCGGCCCCGCTCGCCGGCGAGGCCGCGGTCAGGAGACCGTCGAGCAGGTCGCGGGCCGTCGGCCGGGCGGTCGGCTCCTTCTCCAGCGCCTGCGAGACCAGCTCCCGCAGCGGCCCGTCCAGACCGGTCAGGTCCGGCGGCTGGGTCATGATCCGCATCGCGGTGGCGGTGGCGGACTCGCCCTCGAACGGCGTCCGGCCGGTCGCGGCGAAGGCGACCACGGCGCCCCAGGCGAAGATGTCCGCGGCCGGACCCGTGCGTTGGCCGGACGCGCTCTCGAACCGCTCCGGAGCCATGTACGCGACGGTGCCGACCATCTGGTCGGTCCGGGTGTGCTGGCTCGTGGCCTCGAACGCGCGGGCGATGCCGAAGTCGATGACCTTGATCCCGCCGGGCGCGACCAGGACGTTGGCGGGTTTGAGGTCCCGGTGGATCACGCCGGCGCCGTGGATGGCGGTGAGCGCGGTGGCCACCCCGACCGCGATGCCGTGCACGCCGGCCGTCGTCATCGGCCCCCGGTCCCGGACCACCTGCACCAGGCTGGGCCCGTCGACGTACTCCACCACCAGGTACGGCGGGTCGTGGTCCGGGTCGGCGTCCAGCACCTCGGCGGTGCAGAACGGCGGCACCTGGCGGGCCCGGTTCACCTCGCTGCGGAACCGGCCCCGGAACTCGTCGTGGTGGGACAGTTCGGCGCGGACCACCTTGACCGCCACCTGCCGGCCCTGCGGCGACCGGGCCAGGAACACGCTGCCCATGCCGCCCTCGCCGAGCCGGCCGAGCAGTTCGTAACCACCGAGCCGGACCGGGTCGCCGGGACGCAGTCCCTCGTTCACTCCGGGCCTCCGCAGGCCGCAACCGCCCCGCGAACCGACACGCCTGTCACGCAGTTCCCCTTCGGACGCCCCGATGACCGCCCGCAGCCTACCGCCCGTCCCGGGCCCGCCCGGCGTGCGGCGTCCCGTCCACGGCGACCGGGTCCGCCGGTGGGACCGGCCGCCGCCCGGTGGGACCGGCCGCCGCCCGGTGGGACCGGGCGGCGGCCGGATCGGCTCAGCGGTAGCCGGCGGCCACGACGTTGGCCTGGACCGCGTTCTCCGTCGCGTCCGAGGGGTAGCCGGCGACCATGGCCCCCTCGTAGAACGTGCCGACGCTCTGGTTCCTGTTGTCGATGCAGCAGTCGCCGCCGCTGCCCAGGATGATCGCGCCCTGCTTCTTCATCGGGCTGTAGCCGGGGGGAAGCGACCCGTCGTAGAGCGTGTAGAGGTTGCCGGACTGGGCGTTGCTGCCCTTGATGGCGAACCGTGAGGTGCCGTTGTTCTTCAGCGTGGCGGTGACGAACTTGCTGGTGAAGGCGCGCTGGTTGGGGTTCCAGCTCTGGCTGCCGCCGGGGTAGAGCCCCCACTCCAGGTCGGCCTGGACCCAGGGGCCGCTGCCGGAGCAGCCGCCGAACCAGCAACTGGTGCCGAAGTAGATCGCGTCCATCGCGCCGGCGCCGTCGGCCCGGCGGGTGGTCTCGCTGTTGCCGTAGTCGAAGCAGCAGCCGCTGTTGACGTGCGTGCCGCTGGTGACCATGTACATGCCCTCCGGCGCGCTGCCGGTCGGGACGCCGGTCAGGTGACCGTCGCGCCAGTAGCTGCTGTTGCCGGGGATGAACAGCGAGTACGCCTTCGCGCCGCCGACCGTGATCGCCTCGCGGTTCGCCACGGCCGGTTGCACCGCGCCGCCGATGCCGCCGGCGCCCTGGTAGCCGAGGTTGTTGCCCCGCGTCGTCTGGTCGTAGATCCAGGTGATGACGCAGGTGGTGTTGGCGCAGAACGAGTCCTGCGCGGCGGCGTTGGCGGAGCCGCCCGCGGTGAGCGTGGTGATGTCGCGGGTGGTGTTGTCGGAGGCGCGGCGCACCTGGTAGAGCCGCCCGCTGTAGGTGCGGAACAGCGCCCGCGTGGTGCTGTGCGCGGCGACGCAGGGCGTGCCGCCGGCCGCGTAGATGTCACACGGCCCGTCGCCGCCCGGTGGCGGGGTGCTCGGTGGCGGCGTGGTGGGTGGGGTGCTCGTCGGCGGCGTGGTGGTGGGCGGCGTGCTGACACCGCCGGTGCAGGTGGTGCCGTTGAGCGCGAAGCTGGTGGGCGCCGGGTTGCTGCCGGTCCACGATCCGTTGAAGCCGAAACTGGTGCTGCCGCCGGTGGGGATGCTGCCGTTGTAGGAGACGTTGGCGGCGGTGACGGCGGCGCCGGTCTGGGTGAGTGCGGTGTTCCAGTACTGGGTGACGGCCTGGCCGGCGGCGAACGTCCAGGTCAGTCGCCAGTTGCTGATCGGGTCGCCGAGGTTGGTGACGGAGACGTTCGCGCCGAAGCCACCGGACCAGGACGAGGAGACGGTGTAGCTGACCGCGCAGCCGGTGGCGGCTGCGGCGGGCAGTTGGGTGGCGGTGAGGCCGGCGGTGGTGAGCGTGAGTGTGGTGGCGGCGGCGATCAACGCCGCCCGGTGGCGGGGGTGGTGCGTGAGTCGCACGGGGACCTCCCGGTCCGTGAGTGGGGTGGTGACGACCGACCGAGGCGAAGTGAGCGCTCACATGTGCCGCATGGTGTGTGCCCGCGCGGGGAGCGGCCGGTTGTCGACACCTACCGCCCCTCGGTCAACCGTCCCGAGCAGCGCCGGTCTGCCCTGGACCGGCGGCGGTGCGAAGTGCTGAGCTCCCGGTGCGCTCGCGAAGAGGCACCCGTCAATGTTTTCGTTAACATCGGAGCTGTGTCAATGGGCGGCGCCGTTTCGACCGGTCGTCAGCGCGGCGTCGGGGCCGGCGACGGCCAGCCGGCCGGGATCCGCTCCAGCACCCCACCGGCGAACACCTCCCGCAGGCCGAGCGGCTTGAGGTGGACGTACCCGATGTGGCAGTCACAGACCGCGGTGTCGCACCCGCGGGGCTTCAGCGCGGCCCGCCACGAGCCGTCGTAGAGGTTGCCGATCGGGGTGGGGATGAAGTGGCAGCGGCGGACCGTGCCGTCGCCCAGCACCGAGACGGCGGTCTCACCGGCGTGGCACGGCCGGCCGAGCGACAGGTGCGGCCGGACGCTGAAGCCGAAGTGCGGGTCCAGCGCGGTCCAGGCCGCCTCCTCCTCGGCGTCGTACCGGCGACCCTCGGCCGCGTTGACCCACAGGTAGATGGCGGGCGGCAACGCGGCCCGCAGCGCCCGCGCCTCGTCGAGGTGTTCGGGCAGGCCGACCACCCCCACCGAGTAGCGGATGCCCAGCTCGGTCAGGCGGGCGCAGCGGGCCAGGAACCGCGCCCGCTCGACCTGCCCCGGGTGGTAGGTCGTCCAGAGCGCGGCCGAGCCGGGGTCGGCGTCGGCCAGCCAGTCGACGCGGGCGGCGAGATTGGTCTGCACCACCACGCGGTCCACGTGCGGCAGGTGCGACAGCGACACCATCGCGTCCCGGTACCAGCGCCGGGTCAGCGCCTCGCCCCACGGCGTGAACAGCACCGACAGCCGCACGTCGGTGGTCGCCGCGACCCAGCCGGTGAACCGGGCCAGCGCCGCCCGGTCGGCGCGTAGCAGCTCCGGCGGGTCCTGCCGCTTGGCGAACGGACAGTAGGGACAGTCGTAGTTGCAGCTCGCCAGCGGGCCGCGGTAGAGGATCGACAGCGTCATCGCAACGCGTACCCGGTCATCGCGTGTCGGACCTCGGCTGAGGTCAACCACGGGCCGACGGCGTCGGAGCGGGCCAGCCCGGCCGCGGTGAGCCGCAGCCCGCCGTCGGTGGCCCAGCCCCGCTCGACGAGCCGGCCGAGCTGCGGGAAGTCGTCGGCCGGCTGCCGCCCGAAGCGGGCCCGGTAGGCGTCCGCGTCCACCCCGTCGGCGCGCAGCAGCGACGTGAGCAGCCAGCGGCGACGCTGCTCCGCGTCGTCCAGCCGGAAACCGAACTCGGCGTACCCGAAGTCGTCGGCGGGACGGCCGAGGTAGTCGTCGAGCACCGCGCGCACCTGCGTGACGCTCACCGCGTAGTCGAAGGAGTAGTGCAACGCGGTGGTGTAGGAGCGGGCGCCGCAGCCCAGCCCGACCATGCCGTCGTCCTGGCAGCAGTAGCCCGGACCGTCGGCCGCCGGCGCGTCGGCCCGGCGGAACTGGCGCATCGACTCCTGCCGGTAGCCGGCCGCGCCGAGCGTCTCCACCGCCTGCCGGTAGAGCGCGAGGCGCTGGGCGTCCCAGTCGGCGCGGGCGTGTGCCCGCCGCCCGAGCCCGGTCAGCGGCCGGACGTAGAGCGGATAGAGGAACAACTCCTCCGGCCGCCAGGCCAGCGCCGCGTCCAGGCTCTGCCGCCAGGTGTCGGCGGTCTGCCCGTCGATGCCGTAGATCAGGTCGATGTTCAGCGACGGGATCCGCGCGTCCCGGATCGCGGCCAGCGCGGCCTCCACCTCGGCGCGGCGTTGCGGCCGGCCGGCGGCGCGGGCCTCGACGTCGAGGAAGCTCTGCACGCCGATGCTCACCCGGGTGGTGCCGTGCGCGGCGAGCACCGCGAGCCGGTCCGGCGTCGCGGTGGCCGGCGAGGTCTCCACCGACAGCGGTACGCCCGGCAGGCGCGCGCCGAGCGTCTCGGTGGCGACGGCGAACAACGCGGTCAGCTCGTCGGCGGTGAGGTAGGTCGGGGTGCCGCCGCCGAACGCGGCGCGGGCGAACCCGGTGTCCGCGCCGAGCGCCTCGGCGATCCGCCCGGCCTGCCGGCGCACCTGCCGGAGGTACGCGGTGACCTGCTCGGCCGGCGCGTTGGCACGGGTGAACAGGTTGCAGAACCCGCACCGCATCTCGCAGAACGGCACGTGCAGGTAGAGGAAGAGCGCGTCGCGCCCCTCGGTGCGCCACACGTCGGCCAGCCGGGGCCGGGGCCGCAGCGCCCGGTAGGAGGTCTTGTGCGGGTACGCGTACAGATACTGCTGGTAGGCGGAGCCGTCGAGGCTCGGTTCGGTGCTGGTCACCATTCTCCCGGGTGCAGGGTGAAGTCGGCATAGGGGACGGTCCACACCACGTCGTGGCCGATCCGGTGGCCGGTGTGGCCGTCCTCCCCGTAGGCGGTGCCGTGATCGGCGCAGATGATCGTGAACACCGGCCGGCCGCGGCCGGTGACCAGCCGGAACAGCCGGTCGATCCGGCCGTCGACGTACTCCAGGGCGGCGGCGTGGCTGGCCCGGCTGTCGGTCTCGGCGCCGGGCAGGTGGTGCCGGTTCGGCTGGTGCAGCGCGGCGACGTTGAGGAAGGTGAACAACGGCCGGGCCGCCGGCACCCGGGCCAGCACCTCGGCCAGCCGGTCGAGCTGGGCGTCCAGGCAGGTGGGGGACGTGACGCCGAACTCCGGCTCCCAGTGCGCCTCGGCGAACAGGCCGGGCAGCACCGCGCCGAGCGGGGTACGCCGGTTGAAGAAACCGACCCCGCCCAGGCAGAGCGTGTGGTAGCCGACCGCGGCGAGCGCGGTCGGCAGGTCCGGGGCGTCGAACACCCAGGTGTCCGCGCCGGCCGTCTCGCTGCCCGGGAACGCCGCCGCGAACCGCCGTTCGTGCGGCCCCGGCGTGGTCGGCGTGGGCAGGAAGCCGGCGAAGAACGCGTGGTGGGCGGCGTAGGTGAAGCTGGCGGGGGAGTGCCGGCGCTCCCACCGGCCGCCGGGCAGCGCCCGGGCCAGCCGCGGCGTCCGCCCCGTCGCGGCCAGCTCGGCGGCCACGTCGTGGCGCAGCGTGTCCAGCGTGACCAGGAGCAGGTCGTGGCTGCCGATCAGGCCGCGCATGCGGCCACCTCCGCCCGCCACCGCCGCCACCGGCCGGTGGTCAGCGCGTGCACCTGTTCGGCGTAGCTGTCCCGGCCGTCGGCCAGCACGCCGGGCAGCAGGTCGCCGAACGCGTTCACCTCGGCGACCGCGTGCCGGCGCCACCCGGTCAGGAACATCAGGTCGACGCCGACGTGCAACGAGCCGGCGAAGCGGGCGGCGACGCGCTCGCAGGTCTCCATCGCCGCGGACCAGCCCGCCGGGCCGGCCGCGGCGCGCAGCTCGGCCAGGTCGCCCCGGGCGTTGCCGAGGTGCAGGTTGGTCAGCGGGCCCCGGGCGGCGCGCACCACCGCGTGCGTCGGCCGGCCGGCGACCACCAGCACCCGTACGTCGACCACCCGGTCCCGCAGGCCGGCCTTGGGCAGCCACCGTTCGACGTGCAGGCCGTCCGGGGCCAGCCGGTCGACGATCGCGGCGATCGTCGCCTCGTCGGTGTGCCGGCGCACCCGCAGCGAGTTGAACAACCCGTCCGGGGTCGGCTCGACGGTGGTGTCGGCCCGCACGCCGCGTGGACCGACGGCGAGCGCGAGCACCCCGGCGGCGGAGGACCCGTGCGCCGGCTTGACGAACACCCGGCGCCACCCGGCCGCCGCCATCGCCTCGCGCAACGCGGCATAACCGCCGACCGGCGGCGGACCGGCGGAACCGCCGACCGGCGGCAGCGCGGCCGGCACCGGCACGCCGGCCGCCGACAGCACCGCGTGGCAGCGCCGCTTGTCGCAGAGCACCGCGACGTCCGCCGACGGGTTCAGCAGCTCCGCGCCGCCGGCGGCGACCCGGTCGAGCCCGGCCAGCAGACCGGCGTACGCGTCGGCGAGGCCGATCAGCTCGCCGTGCCGGGCGGCGGTGGCCGACCCTCGCAGCAGCCGGTCGACGTGCGGATCCTCGCCCGGGGAGTCGACCCGCACCAGCGCGCCGGCCGGCGGCGGGACGGCCCCGGTCAGCACGTCCGCCCAGGGCAGGACGGTGGGGGCGGGCAGCCCCGCGGCGCGCACCGCGCGGGTGAACAGCGCCACCCGGCGGTTCGCGGGATTGCCCACCACGGTCAGTCGCATGTCAGCACGCCACCGCCGCCGGTCACTCCCCGACCGCGGTGTAGTAGTAGTGCCGGCCGTCGTACGTGTCGGCGGTCTGCGGCTCGGAGACGTCGACCTCGACGCCGGGCAGCGCGGCGACCACCGACGCGGCCACCTCCTCGGACAGGTAGTGGTGGTGCAGGTCGAGCCGGCGCAGGTGGGTCAGCGGCTGCCCGGCCAGCAGCGCCGTCGCGCCGGCGTCGCCGAGCACGCCCATGGACAGGTCGAGGACCTCCAGCCGGCCGACGACCGGCGCGTCGGCGACCGCCGCGGCGATCGCGTCGGCGTGCTCCGCGTTGCAGAGCCCGAGGTGCCGCACCGCCGGCAGCCGGTCGCCGGCCAGCACCGCGGCCAGGTCGTCCACGGTGGCGTCGCCGCCGTAGTCGGCGACGCCGAGCCACAGGTCGAGCCGGTGCAGCGCCGGCAGGTCGCACGCCGCGACCGCGCGCACCACCTCGGCCGGCAGGCCGCCGGACTCGATCCGCAGCTCGCGCAGCGCGGTGTGCCGGACCGGCTCCAGCCGCAGCCCCTGCGCGCCGCGGATCCACAGCACCTCCAGCGCCGGACACGCGGCCAGCAGCGGCGTGACGTCGCCGTGGGTCAGCCAGGAGATCTCGCACTGCTCGGCGACCAGGTCGGCCAGGAACACCGCCCGCAGCCCGGTCCACTTCGACGCGGCGTCGACGAGCAGATCCACCGGCAGCGGGCGCTCGTACGCCTCGCCCCACTCGCCCACCACCACGGCGCGTACCGCCTCGGCCGGCACCTCGTCGAGCAGGGCGCGGACCAGACCGGCGAACTCGGTCGGGTCGGCGTCGAACTCCTCGACCTCCAACCGCCAGGCCACGGCGGACGGATCCGCCGGCAGCGCCATGCCCGGTGTGAACGGCAGGACCGGCAACCCGGCGAACGACGAGACGTGCGAATTGATCACACCAACCTCCGGTGCGGCAGCGGCAAGGGCGGCGGAACCGTAACAGGCGGCCCCGACACGACCAGGGGCGGCGGACTCCTGCCGTGCGCAATGCCGGCCGGTTGTGCGGTGTGTCATCGGAGTATGGCGCTCCGTCATGGACAGTCATGTGCCGGTCGCCTAGCCTCTCGGTGGGGGGAGGCGCACATGGCCGCTGCCGTGGACCCGGTCCGCATCAGGGTGCTGGGCCCGGTCACCGCGCTCCGCGGCCCGGTGGAGATCCCGTTGGGGCCCGCCCGCCAACGTGCGGTCCTGGGCTATCTCGCCCTGCACCCCCGGCAGCCGGTGCGGCTGGGCGCGCTCACCGAGGCGCTCTGGGGCGCCGACGCGCCGGACAGCGGCGCACATCTCATCCGGACGTACGTCGCCCGGCTGCGCCAGGTGCTGGAGCCCGACGCCGCGCCCCGGGCCCGCACCAACGTCATCGCGTCGGTGCCCGGCGGCTACCGGCTCGACGTCCCCCCGGAGGACGTCGACGCGTGCCTGTTCCGGACGCTGCTCGGCCGGGCCCGCAGCCGGCGGGCGGCCGGCGCGCTCGACGACGCGTTCGAACTGCTCGCCACCGCGCTGGACCTGTGGCGGGACCCGACGCTCACCCACCTCACCGGCCTGCTGGCCGGTCCGCGGCACGTCACCGCGCTGCGCGCCGCCTGGGTCGAGGCCGGCCTGCTGTACGCCTCGGTGGCGGTCGCCCTGGGCCAGACCTCGCAGGTGGTGCCGGTGGTCGAACGGCTCGCCGCCGCCGAGCCGTTGCAGGAGGCGGTGCAGGCCCGCTACCTGGAGGTGCTCGCGCGCAGCGGCCAGCGCGCCGCCGCCGTGCACCACTACCTCGACGTCCGGGCCCGGCTCCGCGCCGAGCTGGGCGTGGAGCCCGGGCCGGAACTGCGCCGCATCCACGCCGCGTTGCTGCGCACCGGGGACGCGCCGGCCCTGGCGGCGTCGGACGCCCCGGCCCGGCCGCCGACCGTCCGGCCGCCCGGCTGGCGCGGGCCGGGCCCGGCCGTCGGAACGCTGATCGGCCGGGACGCGGAGGTCGCGCACTGCGCCACGCTGCTGGTGGCGCACCGGCACGTGACCATCGTCGGCCCGGCCGGCTGCGGCAAGTCCGCCACCGGCCTGGCGGTCGCCGAACGGGTCGCCGCCGTGTTCCCGGACGGCGTCGCCGCGGTGGACGCGGCCGACGCCCCGGACTGCGGCGCGGTGCTGCGCCTGCTCGCCGAGGCGCTGGGGCTGGCGGCCACCGCCGATCCGCTGCGCGTCGTGGGGGAGCGTCGGATGCTGCTGGTGCTCAACGACGTCGAGCACCTGGCCGGACGCGCCGCGGAGATGATCGAGGACGTGCGGCACCGCTGCCCCCGTACGGCCGTGCTGGCCACCTCCCGCCGCCGGCCCGGGCCGGCCCGCGAGGCGGTGTTCCGGCTCGGCCCGCTACCGGTGCCCGGGCCGGCGGACGTGGACGCGCTGGCCGCGAATCCGGCGGTGCGCCTCTTCGTCGACCGGGCCCGGCTGGTACGCCCCGGTTTCCGGCTGTCGCCGGCCGACGCCGCGACGGTGGCCCGGATCTGCCGCGAGCTGGACGGGCTGCCGCTGGCCCTGGAACTCGCCGCCGCCTGCCTCTACACCGACAGTCTCGACGGCGTGCTCCGGCGGGCCGCCGACCCGCTCCACCTGCTGCGACCGCGGCGGCGGGGACACCCGCGGCACCACCGGTCGCTCACCTCGGCGCTGCGGCGCAGCCTGGCCCCGCTGCGCCCGGCCGACCGGGCGTGCCTGGCCCGGTTGGCCCGGGGGGAGCTGCGCTTCTCCCCGGACGACGCGGTCGCGCGCTGCGCCGGCATCGTCCCGGACGGCGAGGTGCGCGACGTGCTCGCCCGGTTGGCCGACGAGTGCCTGCTGGAGCCGGACGCCGGCCCGGACGGCGCCCGCTACCGGCTGCTGCGCACCGTGGCGGTGGCCGCAGCCGGCGGGCGCGAGGGGGACGACGGTCAGGCGTTCCACGGCATGGTCGGGAACCAGCCGTAGCCGAACATGGCCGGCAGCCGCACGTCCCAGTAGAAGACCAGGAACGCGCCGAGCCCCAGCAGCGCGACGCCGACCAGCAGGCCGGCCCGGCCGGGCCGGGACAACCACCGCTGTACGGCGCCGCGCGTGCCCAGCACCAGCAGCAGCGCCAGCACGACCATCACCAGGATGTTGCCCAGCGACTGGAGGACGAGCGCCAGCGCGCCGTAGAACGGGTTGTGACTGTCCACCGCCTGCTCCAGCAGCTTGTGGAACAGCGGGTACGGCCGCCCGACCAGGAAGCCGCCGACCAGGGCGCCGAGCGTCACCAGGCGGGCCGTGGGCCGGTTGGCGAACGGGTCCGGGAGCAGCCCCAGCGCCGCCAGGCCGAGCGCGGCGAACGCCAGCCCGATCAGCCCGAACACCACGGACGCCTGCACCAGCCGGACCGGGAGGCCGGAGCCGACGGTGGCGGCGGAGAGCTGGGGGAGCCGGGATCCGATCAGCACGGCCACGAAGCCGTACACCGCGGCCACCGACACCAGCCCGAGCGCCAGCCAGCCCAGCGGCGCCAGCACGGCGGCGACGCGCCCCCGACGCGGCCCGTCGGCCCGGCCGGCGACGTCCGGCAGCGCGCCGAACACGGCGATGTTGCAGGCGGTGAACGTGCCGGCGAAGCCGGAGACGAAGGCGAACAGGGCGCCGGCCGCGGACCCGCCGATCACGGTCTGCTTGGCGTCGGTGCCGAGCACGGAGTTGGCGACGGAGTCCCCGATCACGTGGTCGACCAGCTCGAACGACCAGAGCATGGCGAGCAGCAGGCCCCCGGCCACGGCCACCACCGCGGCGATCGGGCGGCGGTCCCGGGTGAGCGGGCGGTTGGCGGTGGGTCTGGTGACAGTGGTCATTGACGATCCTCCCCTGGTCCGCGTCCGGGCGAGCGGTCCGCGCCGGGCCGGCAAACACGAAGAAGCGTGGCACGGGCGGTATGCAGCATTCTTGACGCGCAGACAGGGAGCGCCCGGGGGAGGGGATCACCGGTCCGTGGGACGTCACTTCTCCGTCACCGTGCTCGGCGCGGTCCGGGTCCACGACGGCGGCACGCCGGTGGCGCTCGGTCCGTCGAAGCAGCGCGCGTTGCTGGCGCTGCTGGCCCTGCACGTCGGGGAGAACCTCCCGATCGAGACGCTCGCCCGGTCGTTGTGGGGCGACCGCCCGCCGCCCAGCGGGAGCCGTCTCCTGCACACCTACGTGGCGCGGTTGCGGCGCGTGCTGGAGCCGGCGTCGCCCCGGCACGCCCGTACCAACGTGATCGTCTCCTCGCCCCGGGCGTACCGCCTCCAGCTCCACCCGGACCAGGTCGACCTGCCCCGGTTCCGGCGGCTGGCCGAGGCGGCTCGCGTGCTGGCGCGCCGAGCCCACCGGACGACCGCGTTCGCGCTGCTGACCGCCGCGGTCGCCGGCTGGTCCGATCCCGAGCTGACCGACCTGCGCGCGCTGCTGCCGGGGTCGGAGACGGTCGCCGCGCTCCGCCGGGAGTGGGTCAACGCCGGCCTCGACCTGGTCCGTCTCGGTCTGGACCTCGACCGGCCGGGCGAGGTGCTGGCCGTCGCGGCCCGGCTCGCCGCCGCCGAGCCGCTGCACGAGGCCGTGCAGGCCGGGCACGTCAGCGTGCTGGCGCGGACCGGCCGGCGGGCGACCGCCCGGGACCGGCTCGCCGAGATCACCGCCCGGCTCACCGCCGAACTGGGCATCGAACCCGGCCCGGAACTGGCCGCCGCCGGCCGTGAGCTGCGACGTGGTCCCGCGCCGCGTCGACCCGGGACGCCTCCGCCGGCCCGCGACGCGGCCGGCGGGAGACCGTCCGGACCGGACCCGGCCCGGGACGACGCGGACCTGATCGGCCGGGCGGCCGACCTCGCCGCGTTGTCCGACCTGCTCGCCGAGCAGCGGGTGGTCACCGTGGCCGGGCCGGCGGGCGGGGGCAAGTCGGCGCTCGCCGCCGCCGTCGCACGGCGGGCCGGCGAGGGGTACGCCGACGGCGTCGTCACCGTCGACCTCGCCGCCGCCCGCACCCCGGCCGACGCGCTGCGGGCGATCCGTCGCCGCGTCCGCCGGGCCGGCGCGGACCCGGCACCCGTGGCCCGGCTGCTGGCCGACCGGCACCTGCTGCTGGTGCTGGACAACGTCGACCGTCTCACCGACACCTGTGCCGGCCTGGTGCACGACGTGGTGCGGGCCGGGCGTCGGGTCGGCGTGCTGGTCACCTCGCGCGAGCCGCTCGGCCTGCCCTACGAGTCGGTGTGGCGCCTGCCGCCGTTGCCGGCGCTGACCACCGGTCCGGACGGGGTACGCGGCATGCCCGCCGTGCAGTTGTTCGCCCGCCGGGCCGCCCGGGCCCGACCCGGCTTCGAGCTGGGCATCGAGGAGGTCGGCACGGTGGCCGCCATCTGCGGCCTGGTCGACCGGCTGCCGCTCGCCGTCGAGCTGGCCGCCGAACGGATGGCCGACCGGACCCTGGACGAGCTGCTGCGCCACCTGGACAAGCCGCTCGCCACCCTGGAGCCGCCCCGACGGCCCGGGCGGCCGGCGTCCGGGCGGTCGCTGTCCGCCGCGCTGCACCGCAGCCTCGACTGCCTGACACCGGCCGAGCGCTGGTGCTTCGTCCGCCTCGGTGGGCTGCCCCGGATCTTCGGCCTGGACGAGGTGGACCGGGTCTGCGGCGTCGCGCCCGGGTGGCGGCCGGGCACCCGGGTGGTGCTCGACGGGCTGGTGGCGAAGTCGTTGTTGACGGCCCGGCACCACGCGGCGCGTCCCCGGTACGCGATGCTGCGCACCGTGCACCGGTTCGCCGCCCGGCTGCTCGCCGCCGAGCCGGGCCGGTCCGGCGTCGTGCCGGTGCCCTCGGGCGGGGCGGGCTAGCCGGCGCCGGCCGCAGCCGGCTGCGGTCCGCGTCTTGACGTGCCGCATGTTATCGCTCACAGTCGATGGCAGGGCACAGGCACCGCAAGGCTCACCGGGCGAGCCGCGCTGGCCGGACCCTCGGCACCGCCGTCGCGGCGGGACGAGGTCTCGCACCACCACCGCTGCAACCCGGAAGAGGAACCCGCATGAGACCCATGAGAGCCCTGCTGTCCACCAGCCTGCTGGCCGGTGCGCTGGCCGCCGGCATGGCGGTGGCGCTGGCGCCACACGCCAGCGCCGGCACGACCCTGGGCGCGTCGGCGGCCGAGAAGGGCCGCTACTTCGGCGCCGCGGTCGCCACCGGCAAACTGTCCGACAACACGTACGTGACGGTGCTGAACCGCGAGTTCAACTCCGTGGTGGCCGAGAATGAGATGAAGTGGGACGCCACCGAGCCCCAGCAGGGGCGGTTCACCTACACCGGTGGTGACCGGCTGGTCAGCCACGCCCGAGCCAACGGGATGAGCGTGCGTGGCCACGCCCTGCTCTGGCACCAGCAGCAGCCGAGCTGGGCGCAGGGCCTGTCCGGCACCGCGCTGCGCAACGCCGCGATCAACCACGTCACCCAGGTCGCCACGCACTTCCGTGGCCAGATCTACGCCTGGGACGTGGTGAACGAGGCGTTCGCCGACGGTGGCAGCGGTGGGCGCCGCGACTCCAACCTCCAGCGCACCGGCAACGACTGGATCGAGGCGGCCTTCCGGGCCGCGCGGGCCGCCGACCCGGGCGCGAAGCTCTGTTACAACGACTACAACACCGACGGGGTCAACGCGAAGTCGACGGGCGTCTACAACATGGTGCGGGACTTCAAGTCCCGGGGCGTGCCGATCGACTGCGTCGGCTTCCAGTCGCACCTGGGCACCACGATCCCGGGCGACTACCAGGCCAACCTCCAGCGCTTCGCCGACCTCGGCGTGGACGTGCAGATCACCGAGCTGGACGTGATGACCGGCGGCAACCAGGCGAACATCTTCGGCACTGTCACCCGGTCCTGCATGGCGGTGTCGCGCTGCACCGGCATCACGGTGTGGGGCGTGCGGGACTGCGACTCGTGGCGCGGCTCGGACAACGCGCTGCTCTTCGACTGCGCCGGCAACAAGAAGGCCGCGTACACCTCGGTGCTGAACGCGCTCAACGCCGGTGGGTCCAACACCCCGCCGCCGACGACGCCGGGCAACCCGACCACGCCGCCGCCGAGTCCGACGACGCCGGCGCCGCCGGTGCCGGGTGCGTGTTCGGCGTCGGTGTCGCTGAACTCGTGGACCGGTGGGTTCGTGGCGACGGTGAAGGTGACGGCGGG
>NZ_JBITFD010000005.1:0-496544 GCF_044455765.1 Micromonospora sp. NPDC051141 | reverse complement strand
CGGCCAGATCTTGCATGAGTCACTCGTCGATCACCGACGTCGAACCCTACCGATACCAATCCCTCCCAGAACCGGCTCACCTATAGAAGCGTCGCCGGGGGCGGGGGGCGGGGGCGGGGGTCAGAGAGTGGTGCGGGTGCGGGTTACCGCGTCGACGGCAGCGGCCAGGAGCGGGGGCGGTGGGGTGGCCAAGGCCAGGTCGGCGGCGACCACCCGGAGCTGGTCGGGCAGGGCCAGGTCGCTGGGCAGCCGGGGCACCTCGCGGCGCGGCTCACCGGCGGCGTCGGCGGCCAGGTTGGCGAGTTCCTGGACCAGCTTGTGCACCAGGTCGGCCCGGGACACGTTGCCGCCCCCGGCCGGCGCCGACCAGCGCGGCTGCTGCCAGTGCCCGACCTGTCGGACCAGCAGGGCCACCGCCCGGTCCAGTTCCGCTGCGCTCATCACCGCCGAGTCTACGGACGACGCCCGCCGCCGCGGGATGCGGAGGCGGGCGTCGACGGGCGGGCGGGACGGTCAGTCGTCGCCCTGGAAGTAGCTGAGCAGCCGCAGGATCTCGATGTAGAGCCAGACCAGGCCGACCACGATGCCGAACGCGGCCGTCCAGGCGTAGCGCTGCGGGAGCCCCATCCGGACCCCCTCCTCGATCTGGGCGAAGTTGAGCACGAAGCTCAGCGACGCCACCACGATGCAGACCAGGCTGAAGCCGATGGCGAGCGGGCTGCCGTCCCGCAGGTGCGTGTTGACGCCGAACAGCGCCAGCACCAGGTTGACCAGCATCACGCCGAACAGGCCGGCGATGATCGCCACCATGATCCGGGCGAACTTCGGGGTGGCCCGGATGATCCGCGCCTTGTAGATCATCGCCATCAGGAAGAAGACGCCGAAGCTGGCCGCCACCGCCTGGAGCACGATGCCGTCGTAGAGCGAGTCGAACGCCTTGCTGACCATGCCGACGAAGACGCCCTCGACGATCGAGTAGGCCACCACGAGCGCCGGGTTCGCCATCCGGGAGAACGAGATGATCAGGCCGAGCACCAGGCCGACCACGGCGGCGCCGATCCAGGCGACGCCGACCAGGGCGTCCGGCACGAGCACCCAGGCCGCGGCGGCCGAGGCGCCCAGGATGGCGAGCATGAGGACCGTCTTGACGACCACGTCGTCGAGCGTCATCGGGGTCACCGCAGGCGGGGCCACCGGCTGGCCGTAGCCGCTCGGGTAGTGCTGCTGCGGCGGGTACTGCTGGGGGTATCCGGGCTGACCGTACGGCCCGGGCTGGGCGTACCCGGTCGCCCGCTCACGCTCGGCCGCCTGGCCGAGCCGGGCGAGCACCGGGTTCGAGGTCTTCACTTCTCAGGCCTCCCTCAGGGGGTCGTTCGCACGTAGACGTGCACCTCCAGCGTAGACGCGGCGACAAGACCGTGCGCGGCGTCAAGCTGTGGGAAAGCTGAGAGTTCCGTGCCCGGGGCGGGGGTCGAACCCGCACGCCTTTCGGCAGCCGCTTTTAAGGCGGCCGTGTCTGCCGTTCCACCACCCGGGCGGGTGACACCGCCGCGCCGACACGCGCGGTGCAGATCTCACCGTAGCGGCTGCGCCGCGCCGCGGCGTACCCCGTGGGGGGCGGCCGATAGGGTCGGGGCCGTGACCAGCGCCGCCCGCGCGGCCCCCGGGCCCGACCGCGACCAGGCGGTCCGACCCGCACCGGCGACCGCCGCGGCGCGGGTCGGCCGGGTCCGGGCCGCCGCTCGCCGGCACCGCGCGGACCTGCTGGTCGGGCTGCTGTTCGTGGCGTTCGCCGGCGGCCTCACCCACGGCCTGTGGCCGACGCCGGGCACCCGGATGCTCGCCCTCAACCCGGCCGACCAGACGCTCTACGAATGGTTCCTGGCGCTCGACGCGCGGGCCCTGCGCGGGGACGTCAGCCTGGTCACCGACCGGCTCAACGCGCCGGACGGGGTCAACCTGATGGCCAACACCTCGGTCATCGCGCTCGGGGTGCTGCTCGCGCCGGTCACCTGGGCGTTCGGCGCGCCGGTCACGTTCGCCCTGCTCGTCGCCGGCAACCTGGCCGGCACGGCGGTCGCCTGGTATCTGCTGTTCACCCGGACGCTGCGGGCCCACCGGCTCGCTGCCGGGCTCGGCGCGGCACTCTGCGGCTTCGGGCCGGGCATGGTCTCGCAGAGCAACGGCCACCTGCACATGACCGCGCAGTGGCTGGTCCCGGTGCTGGTCTGGCTGGTGGTACGGCTGCTGCGCGCCGCCGACCCGGCCGGTCGCCCGGACGGCCCGGACCGCCGCCGGATGGCCTCCTCGGCGGTCGGGCTGGCCGGCACCGCCGTCGTCCAGGTCTTCGTCGGCGAGGAGGTGCTCTTCCTCACCGCGCTCACGCTGGCGGTGCTGGCCGTCGCGTACGGGCTGGCCGACCGGGAGCTGTCACGTCGGGCACTGCCCGGCTTCGCGGGTGGGCTGCTCGGCGCCGCCGGGCTCGCGCTGGTGGTGCTGGCGTACCCGCTCCGGCTCCAGTTCGCCGGCCCGCAGGGAGTCGCCGACGGCATCTTCCCGCCCGCCTACTTCTCCGCCGACCTGACCGGTTGGACCCGGCTCTCCGCGCTGACCGTGCTCGGCAGCCCGGAGGCGGTCCGGCTGACCACCGGCCCGGCGGAGTTCACCACGTTCCTGGGCTGGCCGCTGCTGGTGGTGGCGGCCGGCTGCGCGGTCTGGCTCGGCCGACGCGCGCTGGTGCGTGCCCTGGTCGCCGCGGCGCTGGTGATGGCCGCGTTCTCGCTCGGCCCCGAGGTGGTCGCCGGCGGCGAGCGGACCGGCGTGCCCGGCCCGTACGCGCTGCTGGCCGGCCTGCCGGTGGTGGACGGCGCGCTGCCCACCCGGTTCGCGCTGGCGGTGCTGCCGCTGGTCGGCACCATGCTCACGCTCGCCGTGCACCGGGCGCTGCACGAGCCGGGTCCAGCGCGCCGGCTGGTGCCGCTGGCGGTCGGCGCGGCCCTGCTCAGCGTCTTCCCGACGCCGCTGCCCACGATCGACCGGCCGCCGCTGCCCACGTTCGTCACCGGCGGCCACTGGCGGCAGTGCGTACGCCCGGGCGGGGTGCTGGTGCCGGTGCCGACGGCCACCCCGCAGCACCCCGGGCCGATGCGGTGGGCCACCGCCACCGGCGTCGGGTTCGGCATGCCGGAGGGGTTCTTCATCGGCCCGTACGGTCCCGGCGGCTCGGCCACCATGGGCACCTGGCAGCGTCCCACCTCGGCGCTGCTGGCCGACGTGGCCCGGCGGGGCGTCGCGCCGGCGATCGGCGACCGGCAGCGCCGCCAGGCGGCCCGGGACGTCGACGCCTGGGGCGCGTCGTGCGTGGCGCTCACCGACGACGCCCCGCACGCGGAGCTGCTGCGTCGGACGCTGGAGGCGCTCTTCGGTCCGGGCCTCCGGGTCGCCGACGCCTGGACCTGGCGGTTCTGACCCGGGTACGACGAAGGGCCCTTCCGTGCGGGAAGGGCCCTTCGCCGGCGAACGTCAGACGCGCGCCGCGCCGACCGGAGGGGCGGACGCCTCGGCGAACTCCTCGCGCGGGTCGTGCAGCTGGCCCAGCGCGACCACCTCACGCTTGAGGAAGAACGCCAGCGACCAGTCCACCACCACCCGGACCTTGCGGTTGAACGACGGGATTCGCGACATGTGGTACGTCCGGTGCATGAACCACGCCGGCCAGCCGGTCATCTTGACGCCGTAGACCTGCGCCACGCCCTTGTGCAGGCCGAGGCTGGCCACGCTGCCGGCGTGCTTGTGCTTGTAGTCGACCGGCTCGCGCCCACGGACCACGTTCACGATGTTGTCGGCCATCCGGGCGGCCTGCCGTACCGCGTGCTGGGCGCTGGGCGAGCAGAAGTTGCCCGGCTCCTTGGTCAGGTCCGGCACGGCGGCGCAGTCACCGGCGCTCCACGCGCCCTCGACCACCCGGTCACCGTCCACGATCTGGAGCGTCGGCCGGCAGGTCACCCGGCGCCGCTCGTCGCGCGGGAAGTCGGTGGCGTCAAGCATCGGCGACGGCTTCACGCCGGCCGTCCACACGATGGTGTCGGACGGGAAGCTGTCGCCGTCGGAGAGCTTGACCACCCCGTCGACGCAGGACTCCAGCCGGGTGTCCAGCCGGATGTCCATGTTCCGCTTCAGGAGCTGCTGCACCGTGTAGGCGCCCATGTCCCGGTCGACCTCGGGCAGCACCCGCTGGGTCGCCTCGACCAGCACCCAGCGCATCTCCTCCGGCGTCAACTCCGGGTAGTAGCGCAGCGCGTCGCGGGCCATGTCCTCCATCTCGGCGAGCGCCTCGATGCCGGCGTAACCGCCGCCCACGAAGGTGAACGTCAGCGCACGGCGGCGGACCTCCGGGTCGGTCGTGGCAGCCGCCACGTCCAGCCGGTCCAGCACGTGGTTGCGCAGGAAGATGGCCTCGCCGATGGTCTTGAACCCGATGCCGTTCTCGTGCAGGCCCGGAATCGGCAGGGTGCGGGAGACCGAGCCGGGGGCGACCACCACGTGGTCGTACGGGATTTCCCGGGCCGGGCCGCTGATCGGCTGCACCACGGCGGTCTTGCGGTCGTGTTCGATGCGGGTGACCGTGCCGGCCACCACCGTGCACTTGCGCAACTCCCGCCGCAGCGGCACCACAGCGTGCCGCGGGGAGATGTTGCCGGCCGAAGCCTCCGGGAGGAACGGCTGGTACGTCATGTGGGGCTGCGGGTCGACGACGACCACCTCGGCCTCACGCGAGCTCAGCTTCTTCGACAGACGCAGAGCGGCGTACAGGCCGACGTGCCCGGCACCCACGACAAGGATCCGCTTCGGATTCACGTCATCCATCTTTCCCCGGGGGGCTCCGGTAACACCGCGCGAGACCCCCTTCTGTGACGGAGCACAACCCGTGTGACCTGCGCAACGTCCCGCCGCGTCCCGTCATCTGCGACGCAGCAGCCACCCCAGCAACGCGCTCAGCCCCACCGCGACCAGCAGCCCCACCACGGTCGCCGCCTGCGTCCCGTCGGTCCCGCCGAGCCCGCCCAGCCACGCCAGCACGATGCCGAGCACGGCGCTGGCCAGCACCACGCCGCCGGCCCGCGCCAGCCACCGCAGCACCAGGTCCGGGTCGATCAACCCGTCGTAGGGCAGCAACGCGGCCAGCGCGCAGAGCGTGTGCGCCAGATAGAGCAGCGTGGCCACGGCGAGCAGCCGCCACAGCGCCGGCGGCCGGTCGTAGCCGAGTGTGGCCAGCAGCCAGCCGCCCACCGTCACCAGCGCGGCGAACGTCGGCCAGAGCCGGCGCGGCGCGACCGCCGGCAGCACCGCGGCCACCGCCAGGGCCAGCAGCGACCGCGGGGCCAGCATCTGCACCGGGTACGCCAGCAGGAAGCCGGCGAACACGACGAGGAAGATGCCGCCGCGCACCAGCAGCGGCAGCGCGCTGACCCGGGCCACCCTGTACCGCACCGCCCGCACCCGTTCCACGAGCCCGCCCGCCAGGTCGCTCACCGCAGCCCCACTCTCGGCGCCATGGCCAGGCGGGACACGTCGCGCAGCACCTCGTCCAGGCTGCCCGCGCCGGCCCAGCGCACCACCGGCACGCCGTGCTCGCGGAGCTGCCCGATCATCGTGTCCCGGTCCAGCCGCCACAGCCGGTACGCCACCTCGGCCCAGCCCCGCTCCTTCGGCACCGGCAGCTCCGCCGGCAGCGTGTCCACCGCCACCACGAACCGCCCGCCCCGGGCCAGCCGGGCCAGCATCTGCGCCGAACGCTCGTCGAGCAGCGGGGTGAGCACCACCACGAGCGCGTCCGAGGAGAGCACCTGCGGGCCGAACACCTGGTCGTACGGCTCGTGCGGGGACGACTCGGCCTGCACGTCGAGCAGCCACTCCAGCACGGTCAGGTACTGCCGGCGCCCGGTGGCCGGGCGCAGTCGCCGGGCGGCCGGGCCGTACTCCAGCAGCGCCACCCGGTCGCCCCGGTGCAGGTAGTGCTCGGCGATCGCGGCGGCGGCCCGGACCGTGGTGTCGAGCACCGACGCCGGGCCGCGTACGCCGCCGGAGCGGCCCGCCTCGGCGAGCACGTCCAGCAGCACCACCACCTCGGCGTCCCGGTCGGAGAGGGTGGCCGCGACGTGCAGTTGGCGGGCCCGCAGCGACACCCGCCAGTCGATACGGCGCAGCCGGTCCCCGGGCGCGAAGACGCGTACGCCGGCCAGCTCGCCGCCCTCCCCCGGCCGCCGCGACCGGTGCGCGCCGACCAGCCCGGCGGCCCGAGGCATCGCCTCGACCGCGTCGAACGGCTCGGTGCGCGGGTAGACCCGGGCACGGATCGGAGCGGTGAGCACCGCCCGGGAGACCAGCAGCCCGTCGGCGGCGGCGACCCGGACGCCGGCCGGGCCGAACGGGTGCCGGCCCCACCGCAGCGCGGTGCCGGTCAGCTCCAGGTCGACGGCGCTGCCCCGGGGCACCGACGTGACGAACGGCCGGTCCGCGCCGCCGGAGCGGCTCACGTCCAGCTCGGCACCGCCGAAGCCGACCTTCTCCACCCGCAACCACTGCGACATCCGGGTCCGGACCACCGCCAGGTCGTAGCCGATCAGGTCCGGGTTGGCCACCGCCACCGTGGTGGCCATCGGCGCCCCTTCGACCAGGTGGGTGTCCGCGACGCTCAGCTCCAGCTCGGGCTGGGTGGCCGGGCGGCGGCGCAACCCGTACGCGGTGCCCAGCGCGAACGGCGTGGCCAGCACCACCAGGTCGATCCGGCCGAGCAGCACGGCCGCGACGAGCAGCACGCCGGTGAGCAGCACGGCCCGGCCGAGCGCCCAGGTGGGCGCCCAGCCGTTCGCCGGCTCGGCCCGCTCGTCCATCAGCGCCCGGCGGCGTAGCTGGGCAGCGCGCCGCTGGCCGGGGCGGGCGTCGACTCGAGCACCTCGCCGACCACGAACGCCGGGTCGACCCGGCGCAACCACATCTCCGGACGCAGCGTGATGCGGTGCGCCAACGCGGGCGCCGCCACCGCCTTGACGTCCTCCGGCACCACGTAGTCCCGGTTGGCGAGCACGGCCCGCACCCGGGACAGCAGCAGCAACGCCAGCGAGCCGCGCGGCGACGCGCCGACCAGCACGGACGGGTGCTCGCGGGTGGCCGCGGTGAGCGCCACGATGTACCGGCCGATCGAGTCCTCGACCACCACGTCCTCCAGCGCGGCCTGCATGGCGCGCAGCGTGGCGGCGTCCACCACCGGCGTGATCTCGGCCTCCTCGCGACGCCGGGCGATGCGTCGGCGCAGCACGTCCCACTCCTCGTCGTGGCTCGGGTAGCCGAACGAGACGCGCAGCAGGAACCGGTCGAGTTGCGCCTCGGGCAGCGGGTAGGTGCCCTCGTACTCGATCGGGTTGGCGGTGGCCAGCACGTGGAACGGCTCGTCCAGCCGGTAGGTCACGCCCTCCACCGAGACCTGCTTCTCCTGCATCGCCTCCAGCAGCGCCGACTGGGTCTTCGGCGGCGTCCGGTTGATCTCGTCGGCGAGCAGCAGGTTGGTGAAGAGCGGCCCGGCCCGGAACGAGAAGTCGCCGCTGCTCTGGTCGTACAGGAACGAGCCGGTGACGTCGGCGGGGAGCAGGTCGGGGGTGAACTGGAGCCGGCGGAAGTCCAGCCCGAGCGCCTGCGCGAAGCACCGCGCGGTGAGCGTCTTGCCCAGGCCGGGCAGGTCCTCCAGCAGCACGTGGCCGCCGGCCAGGATGCCGGCCAGCACCAGCTCCAGCGCCTCGCGCTTGCCGACCACGACGGTGCCGACCGCGTCCAGGACGGTCCGGGCGAGCCGGCCCACCTCGGCGGGAGGCATGCTCCGGTCCTCGTTCATCAGATCTTCTCCAGTTCGGCGACGATCGCCGCGAGGTCGCGCGGCGTCGGGGGGCGGCGGGCGGGGGTGCCGAGGAACGTCCACAGCGGCTCGCCCAGCAGGGCGCGGGCGCGCGCCGGGTCGGACTCGCGGGTGACGCCGTGCCGCTGCCGCAGCCGCTCGTCGGCCAGCTCACCGAGGCGCGGCAGCACCCGCTCGGTGAACCGCTCCCGGTTGTCGGTGCACCAGTCCAGCGGTCGTTCCCAGCCGTTGATGGCGGTCCGCAGCGCGTCCCGGGCGGACCAGTTCCAGGTGCCGGACTCCTCGCCGCCGGAGGACCGCAGCCCGGCGCGCGGCGGGGGTGGGGGCGAGAGCGCGGCGGTGACCCGGCGCACGGCGAGCACCGCGAGCACGCCCGCCACGATGATCCAGAGCGGCACCCGCAGGCCGACCGCGCGGAGGCCGACCACGATCACCACGACGGCGGCGGCGGTGACCAGCACGATCCGCAGCAACCACCGGCCCCGGCCCCCTGACGGTCGGTCAACTGCGGAGCCGGTGGGCTCTTCGCCGGAGCCGAGCAGGTCGTCGATGCTGGTGCTCACGGAGCGCCGACCTCCCCCGCCGCCACCCCGGTCAGCTCGCCGCGCAGCCGGCGCAGCGCCGCCCGGGCCTGGTCGCGGGTGCGTTCGTCGACCGGGTGGGTGGCGTAGCGGGCCTCCCGGTAGACGTGCGCGAACCCGTCCAGCACGTCGGCGCTGGCGATCGCCGGGATGCCCGCCTCGGGGTCGCCGCGCAGCAGCCGACTGACCAGGTCGGTAGGCGTGTCACCGGTCCTCCGGGGCACCCCGGTGTCCTCGGCGGCCTCCTCCAGCCGGACCCAGCAGGCGATCACCGCGGTCCGCGGGTCGGTGGCCCGGTCGTCCAACTCCTCCAGCCCGGCGTCCAGGGCGGCCACCACCTCGCGGGCGGTCCCCTCGGCGGTACGCCGGGTGCGCCGTACCGGCACCGCGCGGGTGGTCCGGCGCAGCGCGCCGCGGAGCACGCTCCAGAGCAGGTAGCCGACGACGACCAGCACGATCGTGAAGAGCAGCGCCACGGCGGCGGTGCCCAGCCAGTCGGGCACCCCGCCCTCGGAGGGGATGCCCGCCTCCCGGGGCTCGACCGGGATCGACGGCGGCGCCTCGGACGGATAGTCCGGGACGTACGGGACGTTGTCCACGGGCGGGATCCGGCTGGCCCCGATCGCGGAGTGGCCGGCGGCGAAGGCGGCGACCGCGAGCAGCACCGCGACCGCCGCGACCGGCCACCACCTGCGCAGCACGCCGAAGTCCATTCCCCCGCCTCAGGTGTGTTCCTCAGTCCACCCCGGACAGTTGCTTGGCCCGGGTGAACACGTCGTCCAACATCGCCGGCGTGAGCCGGCCGGTGAACGTGTTCTGCTGGCTGACGTGGTAGCAGCCGAGCAACGCCGGCACGGACTCGCCGGACCAGTGTGCCCCATGACCGAACACGGGTCGCGGTGTGGGCGGGCGCTGTCCGTACACCTGGCGGAGCACCGGCCACCACGCGGCCCAGGCGAACGCGCCCAGCGCGACCACCACGCGCAGCGTGGGGCGGATCAGTTCGACCTCGCGGTGCGCCCACGGCGCGCAGGTGTCCCGCTCGGCCGGGGTGGGCTTGTTGTCCGGCGGGGCGCAGCGCACGGCCGAGAAGATGCGGGTCTCCCGGAGCGTGAGGCCGTCGTCGGCGGCGACGCTCGTCGGCTGGTTGGCCAGCCCGGCCCGGTGCAGCGCGGCGAAGAGCACGTCACCGGAGCGGTCCCCGGTGAAGATCCGGCCGGTGCGGTTGCCGCCGTGCGCGGCGGGCGCCAGGCCGAGGATCGCGATCCGCGCGTCCGGCGGCCCGAGGCCCGGCACCGGCCGCCCCCAGTAGTCCTGGTCGCGGAACGCGGCCCGCTTGACCCGGGCCACCTCCTCGCGCCACGCCACCAGCCGCGGGCAGGCGAAACAGTCACCGACCGCGCCATCGAGGTCGGTGAGGTCGGTCGCCCGCGCCGCGCGGGCGACCACCTCCCCCGGGGTACGCGACTCAGCCAAGCTTCGCCCGGAACAGTTCCAGGGTGCGGGCCCAGGCGGTGGCGGCAGCCCGCTGGTCGAACTGCTCCGGCCGGTCCTCGTTGAAGAACGCGTGCGCGGTGCCCGGGTAGTCGAACGTCTGGCAGGTGCCGCCGGCGGCCTCGATGGACCGGCGTACGCCCTGCACCCCGTCGGCGGCGGAGAGACCGTCCGCCTCGGAACAGTGGACGAGCGCGGCCTTCCCGGCGTAGCCGGCCCAGTCGGCGGGCATGCCCTCCCACGGGAGCCGGGGGTAGAAGGCGGTCGTGGCGACGATCCGCTCGGCGGCGGTGCCGGCCCACAGGGCGAGGCTGGCGCCCGCGCAGAACCCGGCGCAGCCCACCTTGCCGGCCACCTCCGGACGGCTCGCCAGGTATTCGGCGGCGGCCGAGATGTCGCTGGCCGCCTCGTCCATCTGGCTGCTGTTCAGCATCTGCCGGGGCTCGGTCGGCTTGACGGCGGGACCGCCGTGCCGGAAGTCGGGCGCGAGGGCGACGAAACCGGCCTCGGCGAAGCGGTCGACCACGGCCCGGACGTGGGGCACCAGGCCCCACCAGTCCTGGATGACGATGACCGCCGGGCTGGCCGCACCGCCGGAGGGTATCGCGAGATACCCCTCGCTCGTCCCCCCGTTGCCGGTGAAGCTCACCATCTCGCCCATGGGCCCGTCCTCCTAGCGGTCAGTCACCGTTGGCTGGTCGCACAGTTGGCTGTCACGTGCCGGTAGCGTGCCACGCCGTCACCGGCCCGGGGAAGACGGAAGAACAGTGGCATTCACCTCCTGTTTGAACCGCCAAGGGGTTTAGCGATTGCTAAACTCACCGTATGGTGGCTGGTGAGTGGGACGTCTACCTCGTCGACGAGGTGAGGCACTGGATCGACACCTTGGATCCACACCTCCACGCCCGGGTCATCCAGGCGATCGACCTACTCGCGGAAGTCGGGCCAGGGCTCGGGCGACCGCTCGTCGACACCATCCACGGTTCGTCCATGGCCAACTTGAAGGAGCTCCGACCGGGAAGCGTACGTATCCTCTTTGCGTTCGATCCGTGGCGTTCGAGCATCCTTCTGGTCGCCGGCGACAAGTCGGGCCAGTGGAACAGGTGGTACCAGGAGGCCATTCCGACGGCCGAGCACCGTTACGAGCTCTATCTCAAGGATCGGGCACGAGAGGAGGAGGGGAGGGCATGAGCGACTACACCCGGTGGCAGGACATCCGCACGGCTCACGTCACCCGAGCCGGCGGCGAAGAGGCAGTCGAGGCGGGCAAGCAGCAACTCCTCGCCGAGGTCATCGGTCACCGGCTCGCCGAGGTGCGTCGCGCCCGAGGACTGACCCAGCAACAGGTGGCGGACCGCATGGGCGTCACGAAGGGGCGGGTCTCCCAGATCGAGCAGGGAAAGATCTCCGGCCAGGAGGTGGTTGCCCGGTTCGCCGCCGCGCTGGGCGGCCGACTGCACCAGGCAATCTACTTCGACGACGGCGACATCGCCGCCATCGCCTGAGCCGGTCGTCCTCACCGCCACCCGGGCGGCGGTGAGGACGACGGCGACAGATCAGTTGGTCGGAACCGGCGCTCCAGGCTCCGCGGACGCACCGGTGGCAGACGCGGTCGGCAGGGCCGGAGGCGCCGATCCCGGCGTCCCGCTCGCGGTCGGCGCGGGCGTGCCGGTGACCGCGGGTGGGAGGCCGGACGGCGAGGCCGTGCCGGTGGCCGTGGGCGGGGCGGGGGGCGCCGGCGCCACGGCCGGCGGGCCGAACGGGGCCAGCTCCGGGCAGTACGGGTAGGCGTTGCGCGGTGCCGGCACGGCGCCGGCCGCGTCGAGGCAGGTCGGCCAGCCGAGCCGGATCGGCACGCCGTTCTGGTCGAAGAGTTGGGCGTCGCGGACGAGCCGCCCCTGCTGGTCGTAGACGAAGACGTCCTCGATCCGGTCGTACCGCCGGTCGACCGCGACCTCCTGGTAGGAGGGATAACCGTCCTCGCCGGCGTTGCGATCGACGTCGGCGAGCACCGCGAACGAGAAGACCACCAGCACGGCGGTGCCCACCAGGTGCAGCCGGCGCGGCCACCCGGTGAAGCCGCCGGAGCGACGGCCGAGCCACAGCGACGCGAGGACCGCGCCGGTGAGCAGCAGCAGGCCGCCCAGCAGGCTGTCGTCGAGCCGGGGCAGCAGACCGGCCCGGCCGCTGCGCGTCATCTCGCCGATGAGCAGCGCGGCCAGATAGCCACGCAGCAGCCACCAGGCCGGGCGCAGCGAGCGCAGGAAGTCCGCCACCCGGGCGTGCCCGAGCAGCGGGCCGAGTTGACGGTCGAGCAGGCGCACCTGGGTGGCGGCCCGGTCCCGCGCGGCGGCCAACCGACGCAGGCGGGCCGGTCGGCCGCCCGGCTCCGCGCCGGCCGCGGTCCGCAACTCCAACGCGTACGCCTCCGGTGCGCCGAGCCGGTCGACGAGCGTGCCGTCGCCCTCGGCGGCCACCTCGGCGAGGTGCTCCGGAAGGTCCTCGGTCAACTCGTCGCGGAGCGTCGGCGGCAGGTCGGCGAGCGCGGCCCGCACCCGGTCGACGTAGTCCGTGATCTCCTGCCCAGTGACGGTCATGCCGCCATCCCCCGATCGTCGAGCAGTGCGTCCATGGTGGTGGCGAACGAGCGCCAGGTCTTGCCGGAGCGGGTGAGCTGGTCCCGGCCGGCGGCGTTCAACGCGTAGTACTTGCGGTGCGGCCCGGACTCGCTGGGCACCACGTAGGTGGTCAACAGGCCGCCCGCGAATAGCCGGCGCAACGTGCCGTAGACGGAGGCGTCGCCGACCTCGGTGAGGCCGGCCTCGCGCAGCCGGCGGAGGATGTCGTAGCCGTAGCCGTCGGAGTCCCTGAGCACGGCCAGCACCGCCAGGTCGAGCACGCCCTTGAGAAGCTGCGTCGTATCCACGCTCCGCACAGTAGTGCGCATTGCACAGTACCGTCAACGAAGACACCCCCTCCCTCCCCTCTCCACCCCCTCCCCCGCCTCGTTGATCAAGGAGTTTGCGTCGGGACTCGCCGCGAAGGCCGACGCGAACTCCTTGATCAACGAAGCGGAGGGAGGGGAGGGAGGGGGAGAGGGCGGCGGGCTAGGCGAGGCTCCAGGCGATGCCGTCGAGGATGTCGTGCTCCGAGGCGACCACCGAGGACATGCCGGCCCGTTCCATGATCACGCGCAGCACCAGCGCGCCGGCGCCGATCACGTCCGCCCGGCCGGGGTGCATCACCGGCTCGGCCAGCCGCTGTTCCCGGGTGGCGCCGAGCAGGTAGGCGGTCACCTCGGCGACCCGCGCGTACGGGACCCGGGCGTGGTGGATGCGGCTCGGGTCGTACTCCCGGAGCCCTTCGGCCAGGGCGACCACTGTGGTGACCGAACCGGCGAGCCCGACCAGCGTGGCGGCCTCCCGGCCGGGGACGGCGGCCAGCGCCCGGTCCACCGCCGCCGCGATGTCCGCCTCGGCGGCGGCGATCTCGGCCGGCGTGGGCGGATCGCCGGGCAGGTGCCGCTCGGTCATCCGGACGCAGCCGATGTCCACCGAGATCGCCCCGCGCACGCCGTCGGCGCGGGTGCCGACCACGAACTCGGTCGAGCCACCGCCGATGTCGACCACCAGGTACGGCGGTTCGGCGTCGGCGGGCAGCCCGCGCACCGCGCCGGTGAACGACAGCCGGGCCTCCTCGTCGCCGGTCACCACCTCCGGCGGTACGCCGAGCGTCCGCTCGACCATCGCGCGGAAGTCGTCGGCGTTGGAGGCGTCGCGCGACGCCGAGGTGGCGCACATGCGCACCCGCTCGACGCCTGTCCTCTCGATCTCCGCCGCGTAGTCGGCGAGCGCCAGCCGGGTCCGCTCGATCGCCTCGGGCGCCAGCGAGCCCGTCCGGTCGACGCCCTGCCCCAGCCGTACGATCTCCATCCGCCGGCTGACGTCGGTCAGCGGCGCCGCCTCCCCGGCGGAGGGATCCGGCAGGTCCGCGATCAGCAGTCGGATCGAGTTGGTCCCGCAGTCGATGGCCCCCACGCGCACGCTCACGGCGCCCACCCTACGGCAGCCCGAGGCGACTCAGAGGCGCAGCAGCATGCGGGTGTTGCCCAGGGTGTTGGGTTTGACCCGTTCCAGGTCGAGGAACTCGGCCACACCCTCGTCGTAGGAGCGCAGGAGCTGCTCGTAGACCACCTGCGGCACCGGGGCGCCGTCGATCTCGTGGAAGCCGAAGCCGCCGAAGAAGCCGGTCTCGAACGTGAGCACGAAGATGCGGGCGATGCCCAGCTCGCGGGCCGCGTCGATCAGCTCACCGACGATCCGGTGGCCGATCCGGTGCCCCCGGCAGGACGGGTCGACCGCGACCGTCCGGATCTCGGCCAGGTCCTCCCACATGACGTGCAGCGCGCCGCAGCCGACCACCGTGCCGTCCGGCGTCACCGCCACCCGGAACTCCTGCACGTCCTCGTAGAGCGTCACGGTGGCCTTGCTGAGCAGCCGCCGGTCGTCGGTGTACGTGTCCACCAGCCGGCGGATGCCGCGCACGTCGGCGGTGCGGGCCCGACGGACCGTGACCTGGTCGACGGTGGTCATCTCACTCTCCGGCGGGCACGTCCACGCAGGGGCCGGCGGCCCACCACTTCTCCACGAGCGCCAGCGTCTCGTCGCCGAACGGGTTCACCCCGGGGCCGGCGGCCAACGCGTGGCCGAGATGCACGTGCAGGCACTTCACCCGACCGGGCATCCCGCCGGCGGAGATGCCGGCGATCTCCGGCACCTCGCCGATCGCGTCGCGGCGGGCCAGGTAGTCGGCGTGCGCGGCCCGGTAACGGGCGGCCAGCTCCGGGTCCTCGGCGAGCCGGTCGGCCATCTCCTTCATCAGCCCGGCCGACTCCAGCCGGCTGCACGCCGCGGTGGCCCGCGGGCAGGTCAGGTAGAACAGCGTCGGGAACGGCGTGCCGTCGGCCAGCCGGGGCGTCGTCTCCACCACGTCGGGCAGGCCGCACGGGCACCGGTGGGCCACCGCCCGGGTGCCGCGCGGCGGGCGTCCGAGCTGCGCGGCGACCGCGGCCAGGTCGGCCTCGGTGGCCGGTCGGCGTTCCGGCGGGGGTACGGAGTCCGCCGCCGGCTCCTGCGGTGGTACGACGCTCACAGATTGTGCCTCTCGAAAACAGCTCACTTGTCGGGGCGCTCGGCGTTCGCCGCCTGCACGCTCGACCACAGCGTGTCGTACCAGGGGTCGGGCGGTCTCGGCGACCCCGGCTTCGCGCCCTTGCCGGCGTCCTTGGCGGCCCCGTCCGGGTCGGAGAGCACCACCAGCAGCGTCTCCCCCGGCTTGCCCATGAAGAACCGTTCCCGGGCCTGCGTCTTGACGTACTCCGGGTCCTTCCACTTGGCCGCCTCGGCGGTGAGCCGGTCGATCTCCGCCCGCTGCGCCGCCTGGGACGCCTCCATCCGCTCGATGTCGGTCTGCTGGTCCAGGTAGACCCGGACCGGGTAGGTGTACGCCAGCGCGAGCGCGATCAGCACCGCGAACAGCACGGTGGCGCGCCCGGTGAAGCGCCGGGGTTGGGGTGCGGTGAGCCGCTTGACCGGGCCGCCGGCCGCGGTACGCCGGGCCGCGCCCGGACGGTTCGCGGAGCGTACGCCCTCGGTGACGCGGGACGCGCCGGGTGACCGGCCGGCGGCGCGCGCCTCCGCGCGGACGCCGTCGCGGGCCGTGGACCGGGTCCGGCCCCCACCCGTCCGGCCGGCCTGACCCGGCCGACGGGCGGGCCGCTGGCCACCCGGTGTGCGGCGCTGCTGCATCGTCACACCCCTCCCCCGGAGCGTCGACCTCAGGCCGAACGGTAACGCGGGAACGCGCCGGCGCCGGCGTACCGCGCCGCGTCGGCCAGCTCCTCCTCGATCCGCAGAAGCTGGTTGTACTTGGCGACCCGGTCGGAGCGGGCCGGCGCGCCGGTCTTGATCTGACCGCAGCCGGTGGCGACCGCCAGGTCGGCGATGGTGGTGTCCTCGGTCTCGCCGGAGCGGTGGCTCATCATGCACCGGAAGCCGGCCCGGTGGGCCAGGTCCACGGCGTCCAGCGTCTCGGTGAGCGAGCCGATCTGGTTGACCTTGACCAGCACCGCGTTGGCGGCCCGCTCGGCGATGCCCCGGGCGATACGCTGCGGGTTGGTCACGAACAGGTCGTCGCCGACGATCTGGATCCGGTCGCCCAGCGCGGCGGTGAGCGTGGCCCAGCCGCTCCAGTCGTCCTCGGCGAGCGGGTCCTCGATGGAGACGATCGGGTAGTCGCCGGCGAGCTTGGTGTAGTAGTTGCTCATCTCCTCGGCGCTCTTGGTGCTGCCCTCGAACGTGTAGGAGCCGTTGTCGAAGAACTCGGTGGCGGCCACGTCGAGCGCGAAGACGATGTCGGTGCCGAGCCGGTAGCCGGCCTTCTCCACCGCCTCGGCGATCAGGTCCAGCGCGGCGGCGTTGGTGGGCAGGTTCGGGGCGAAGCCGCCCTCGTCGCCGAGGCCGGTCGACAGGCCCTTCTTCTTCAGCACCGACTTGAGCGCGTGGTAGACCTCGGCGCCGGAGCGGACCGCGTCCCGGAACGTCGGCGCGCCGATCGGCGCGATCATGAACTCCTGGACGTCGACGTTCGAGTCGGCGTGCGCGCCACCGTTGAGGATGTTCATCATCGGCACCGGGAGCAGGTGCGCGTTGGGGCCGCCCAGGTAGCGGAAGAGGCTCAGCTCGGCGCTGCCGGCGGCGGCCTTCGCCACGGCCAGGGAGACGCCGAGGATGGCGTTCGCGCCCAGCTCGCCCTTGTTGTCCGAGCCGTCGATGTCGATCATCTTCTGGTCGATCAGCCGCTGCTCACTGGCCTCGTAGCCGATGAGCTGGTCGACGATCCGGTCCTCGATGTTCGCGACCGCCTTCTCGACACCCTTGCCCAGGTAGCGGTCCTTGTCGCCGTCGCGCAGCTCGACCGCCTCGAAGGCGCCGGTGGAGGCGCCGGAGGGCACCGCGGCGCGGGCGATCGTGCCGTCGTCGAGCCCGACCTCGACCTCGACCGTCGGGTTGCCCCGCGAGTCCAGGATCTCCCGGGCGACAATTCCCTCGATGGTTGCCACTGAGTCGCTCCTCGTTTGTGTGTTCCGGTCCGGTGTGGGCCGCGACGGTGCGGCTGAGGCAGGTGTTGAACGCAGCGTATCGGTCCCCGCTCTCCGGTACGGCGCTCGGGGCGCACCCCGGGGCAGCGAATGAGACGGACATTCCCGGTTTACCGGTCGTCAACCGGCAACGGGTTTGCGAGAGGTTGCGTCGATCGACAAGGCTGGGCATCATGCCTGCCGCTTCGACGACCCTCCGCGTGCTCGCCGCCTCGGTCATCGCGTCGCTCTCGGTCACCGGCTGTCAGGCCCTGGACGACGCGGACGTCGCGCTCGGCCGGGCCGACCTGGTGAACGACCTCGCCGCGCGGATGGACCGGGCGCTGGAGCGGACCTGGGCCGCGGAATACCAGCTCACCGGCGGCGGGACCGCCTCGATCGCGCAGACCGCCAAGCCGCTCCGCTCCACCTACGCCTGGCCCGGCGGCAAGATCACGGTGACCCAGGAGGCGGTGACCCGGTGCGCGAGCACCACCGCCCGCACCTCCTGCACCATGTCCCCGCCGGTGCTGACCGCCGGCAAGCCGTCGGTGATCGTCTACGACGAGGCGCGCAAGCAGGGGCTGGTCACCCCGCCGGCGGTGATCCGGCTGCTCACCGCCGCCGCGCTGGAGCCCCAGGCGGTCATCAAACAGACCGACACCACGCTGGCCGGTCACCACGCCACCTGCATCGACGTCACCGACACCGGGGAGCGCTTCACCGCCTGCGTCACCACCGAGGGGGTGCTCGGCAGCTTCACCGGCACGCTCGACGGCAAACCGGCCGAGCTCACCCTGAGCCGCTACACCGAGACGGTCGAGGCCGGCGCGTTCGCGGTGCCGGCCGGCGCCGGTGTGGTGGACCGTCGCCCGAAGGCGTCCTGACCCTCACACCCCCAACAGCGTGCGCAGGTGGCGCGGCGGCGGGCAGTCGTGCGACAGCATCGCGTCGTGCCAGTCGCGCGCCGGCACGCCCGCCGGCCGGGCGGCGGCGATGTCCGCCATCTCGCTGTAGCCGACGAAGTAGGTGGAGAGCTGGGTGGAGGTGAGCAGCGCCCGCCGCCACTTGCCGGCCGCCTCGCCCTCCTCCTGGAAGCCGCGCCCGGTCATCAACGCCATCGCCTCGGCCTCGGACAGGTCGTCGCAGTGCACGAGCTGGTCGAGCAGCGCGTTGATGGTCATCCGGAGCTGCATCTTGAGCTGCTGCAACCGCACCGGCAGCCCGCCGAAGCCGAGCCCGGCCATCAGCTCCTCGGTGTAGACCGCCCAGCCCTCGACGAACACGCCGGACTCGGTGAGCGCGCGCACCCGGGTCGGGCCGGCGTACCGGCGGGCGTGCGCGAGCTGGAGGAAGTGACCGGGCATCGCCTCGTGCACGGTCAGGTTGCGGATCATGTGGTCGTTGTACTCCCGGTAGAACGACTCGACCCGCTGCGCCGGCCAGTCCGCCGGGGTGGGCGCGATGCAGTAGAACGTCGGCACGTCGGCCGTCTCCAGCGGGCCGGGCGAGTCGCAGTAGGCCACCGCGACGCCGCGGGCGAACTCCGGCATCTCCTGGATCACGCACGGGTCGTCGACGAGGCTGACCAGGTCGTGGTGGCGGACGAAGTCGGTGGCCTCGTCGAGCGTGCCGGAGGCGAGGTCGACGATGGTGGCGTCGTCCGGGTGCTCGGCGGCGAGCAGGTCAAGCGCACGGCGTACCGTCTCGTCGTCGGCCGGACCGCCGACCAGCTCGACGGCCGCCGCGCGGATCTCGTCGGTGACCCGGTCGAGGTTGGCCCACGCGCGGCGCTGCACCTCGGCGGCGCCCAGCTCGGTGTCGAGCGTGTGCCACAGCCGCGCCTCCCAGCGCCGCCGGCCCAGCCGGGGATCGCGCCCCGGCCCGGCGTCCGCTGCCAGCCCGGCCCGCAGCCACGCCACGAACTCGTCGAGCGCGGCGATCGCCGCGGTGGCGGCCGGTCCCACCCGGTCGCGCAGCGCCGGGGCCTGGGCGAGCAGCGCCGGCACCTCGTCGCGGACCAGCGCCGCCGCGCCGACGAACTGCCCGACCGCCGTCTCGGCGTGGACCCGCGGCATGTCCCGCAGCGTCGCGCGCGCGGTCGCCAGCGCGTCCGGTACGGCGGAGAGGCGCCCGGCCAGGTGGGTCAGCCGCTCCTCGACCGGCGCGTACGGCCGGGCCAGCAACGCGTGCAGCAGCGGACCCGGGTTGTGCCGCAGTGGGTCCCACTCGTGGCTGCGGATCTCGGAGTCCTCGAACAGCCCGCGGTCGACCAGGGCGCTGAGCAGCGCGTGGTCGACGCTCTCGTCGGTGTCGAGCACGTCGGGGTCGATCTCGGAGAGCGCGTCGGCCGCGTCCCGGAGCATCGCCCGGTCGGCGGCGAGCGCGTCGGCGGAGAGGTCGGGCAGCCGGTCGTCGTAGCGGTGGTCCCCGACCGAGGTCGCCAACCCGGGCCGGCTCTCCAGCACGGCCTCCACGATCCGCTCCGCCAACACCCCAAACGCTTCCATCCCCGAACCCTACCGATCACCCCCGACGCCCACCCCCCGCGATCTTGCAGTCACGGCCCCTCCGATGCCGGATTCAGCCGTTTTGTCGAGGCGGAAAGTGCAAGATCGGCGGCGGGTCAGGCGCGTTCGGCGGCGCGGACCGCGTCGGCGTACGCCAGGGTGGCGCGGCGGAGCGCGGCCTCCGGGTCGATGCCGGCCTGCCGGGCGGCGGCGACGGTGGCCAGCAGGCTCGCGCCGAGCCGCGCCTCGGCGTCCACCTGCGACTCGGCGAGCGGCGGCGGCACCGCCAGCCCCACCCGGCCGGCGCGGTCCAGGATCTTCGCGGCCAGGGCCAGCGCGGGCTGGCTCAGCGCGATGCCGTCCAGCACCGAGTCACGGGTCTTCTCGGCCCGTTTGATCCGCTCCCAGTTCGCCTCGATCTCCTCGATCGAGCCGGCCCGCTCACCGGAGAACACGTGCGGGTTGCGCCGCACCATCTTGTCGACCAGGCCGCCGGCCACGTCGTCGACGGTCCAGCTCTCCCCCTCCGGCAGGTCCTCCGCGAGCCGGGCGTGCAGCAGCACCTGGAGCAGCACGTCGCCCAACTCCTCGCGCAGCGCGTCGGTGTCGTCGGCGCCGATCGCGTCGTACGCCTCGTAGCACTCCTCCAGCAGGAACGGGGCCAGGCTGCGGTGCGTCTGCGCCCGCTTCCACGGATCACCGCCCGGGGAGGCCAGCCGGTCCATCACCTCGACCGCGTCCAGCAGCCGGGCGCCCGGCGGGTCCCACGAGCCGTACATCAGCTCCAGCTCGGCCAGGCCGGGCTGCCGGGCCAGCCGCAGCCCCAGCTCACGGGCGAGCGCCTCGTCGCCGGCCGGGCCGGCCAGCCAGACCGCGCCGCCCTCGGTCGCGGCGGCGTCCAGCAGCGCCTGCGTCGCGCCCTCGGTCACCACGCGCACCTCGGCGCCGGCCGTCCGGACCGCCCGGGTCAGCTCGCTCTCCGCGCCGGTGAGGACCGGCGCGGAGCGTACGGCGTCCCAGGCGGCCGACGTCAGCAGACCGGCCGGCAGCCGGGGCGAGGTGACCAGCAGGACGATGCGCGCGGTCATGCGCCGGGCGCCGCCGACGGGTCGATCACCGGCACCGACTCACCGGTCTCCGGCTCCGGGGTGGAGACGTCGGTGACCGACGAGCCCGGCTCGCCCAGCGGCACGGCCACCGCCGGCACGTCGCCCTTGAAGCTGAGCAGCGGGAACGCCAGCGGGCGGTAGCGCGGGTTGACCGAGACGTCGTACCCGCCGATGGCGTCCGCGAGCACCTTGCGGGTGGCCAGCGCGGAGCGGAGCTGCTGTCCGTCGAGCTGGCTGGCCGCGTCGGCGTCCTTCACGTCCGGCGGGATGGCGCCGGCGGCCCGGCCGGCCGCGATCACGGTGGCCAGGTCCTCGGCCGTGGGGGCGGCCGGCTCGCCGGCCGGCAGGCCGGACATGCAGGTGTAGAACTCGGCGACCTTCTTCGCGTACGTCGCGTCGGCGGGCAGCCCGGTCTGCTGCGCCACCTGCTCCGGCGTCACCTGGCCCTGCGGCTGGTAGCCCTTGTCGGCGGAGAGTTCCCGGCACACGTCCGACAGCACGAGGGTGGCGACCACCTGGTCCCGGGCCGGCAGCAACGCGTCGGCCTGCGGAGCGGTGGCCGGCTGGCTGGCCAGGCCGTCCCGGACCTCGTCGAGGATCGAGGTGACCCGATCCTCGGTGACGCGGGTGTCGCCGACGTAGGCGGCGACCCCGGGCTCGGTACGGCAACCGGAGAGGGCGACGAGGCCGACCGCCACGCTGGCGACGGCGACAAGACGGCGAGCACGCATGACGGTCACTCTCTCACGCCCCGTATCCGGCTGTGACGCCGCCCACCTCACCGCGCCCCCGCCCCGGCCGGCTGCGCCGCCGCCGGTTCCCCCAGGACATCCTTCAGGAGCTGGGCGCACCACTCCAACAGCGCCTGGTCGCGCAGCGGCTCGCCACCGATCCGCCGGGTGCTCGGCCGGGGCACGCTGACCTGGTCGAGCGCCTGCTTGTAGACCGAGTCGGGGTGATAGCGCTTGAGCCGCATCTGCTTCGAGTCGGGCAGCGGCAGCGGACCGAACCGGATGTGCTTGCCCTGCATCGACACGTCGGTCAGGCCGTAGCGGCGGGCCAGTAGCCGGAAGTTCGCCACCGCGACCAGGTTCTGCACCGGGGCGGGCGGCTCGCCGTACCGGTCGGTCATCTCGGCCACCACCTCGCGCAGCCGCTCGGCGTCGCGGGCCTCGGCGAGCTTGCGGTACATCTCCAGCCGCAGCCGTTCCACGCCGACGTAGTCGTGCGGCAGGTGCGCGTCGATCGGCAGGTCGATCTTGACGTCCACCTCCTCCTCGGCGCGCTCGCCCTTGAACGCGGACACCGCCTCGCCGACCATCCGCACGTACAGGTCGAAGCCGACGCCCTCGATGTGGCCGGACTGCTCGCCGCCGAGCAGGTTGCCGGCGCCCCGGATCTCCAGGTCCTTCATCGCCACGTACATGCCGGCGCCCAGCTCGGTGTGCTGGGCGATGGTGGCCAGCCGCTCGTGCGCGTTCTCGGTGAGCGGCTTCTCCGGCGGGTAGAGGAAGTACGCGTACGCCCGCTCCCGGCCCCGGCCGACCCGGCCGCGGATCTGGTGGAGCTGGGCCAGGCCGAGCAGGTCGGCGCGCTCGACGATCAGCGTGTTGGCGTTCGGGATGTCGATGCCGGACTCCACGATCGTGGTGCAGACCAGGACGTCGAACTCCTTCTCCCAGAAGCCGACCATCACCTTCTCCAGCGCCTCCTCGCCCATCTGGCCGTGCGCCACCGCGACCCGGGCCTCGGGCACCAGCTCACGGATCCGGCGCGCCGCCCTGTCGATCGACTCGACCCGGTTGTGCAGGTAGAACACCTGCCCGTCACGGAGCAGCTCGCGGTGGACGGACGCGGCCACCTGCCGGTCGTCGTACGCCCCGACGAACGTGAGCACCGGGTGCCGCTCCTCCGGCGGGGTGGCGATGGTGGACATCTCCCGGATGCCGGTGATCGCCATCTCCAGCGTCCGCGGGATCGGGGTGGCCGACATGGCGAGCACGTCGACCGAGGCACGCAGCGTCTTCAGGTGCTCCTTGTGCTCGACACCGAAGCGCTGCTCCTCGTCGATGATGACCAGCCCGAGCGACTTGAACCGGGTGGCCGCCTGGAGCAGCCGGTGGGTGCCGATGACGATGTCGACGGTGCCCTCGGCGACCATCTCCAGCGTCCGCTCGGACTCCTTCGGGGTCTGGAACCGGGAGAGCTGCCGGATGTTCACCGGGAACTGGCTCATCCGCTCGGCGAACGTGTTGTAGTGCTGCTGCACCAGCAGCGTGGTGGGCACCAGCACGGCCACCTGCTTGCCGTCCTGCACCGCCTTGAACGCCGCCCGGACCGCGATCTCGGTCTTGCCGTAGCCGACGTCGCCGCAGATCAGCCGGTCCATCGGGACGGTCTGCTCCATGTCCCGCTTGACCTCCTCGATGGCGGCCATCTGGTCCGGCGTCTCCTGCCAGGGGAACGCGTCCTCCAGCTCCCGCTGCCACGGCGTGTCCGGCCCGAAGTTGTGCCCCTTGGACGCCTTGCGGGCCGCGTAGAGCTGGATGAGCTGGGCGGCGATCTCACGGACCGCCTTGCGGGCCCGGGCCTTGGACTTCTGCCAGTCCGAGCCGCCCATCTTGTGCAGCGTGGGCTGCTCGCCGCCGACGTAACGGGAGAGCTGGTCGAGCTGGTCGGTGGGGACGAAGAGCCGGTCGCCGGGCTGGCCGCGCTTGCTCGCCGCGTACTCGATGACCAGGTACTCCCGGCTGGCGCCGTTGACGGTGCGCTGCACCAGCTCGACGTAGCGGCCGATGCCGTGCTGCTCGTGCACCACGAAGTCGCCGGCCCGCAGTTCCAGAGGGTCGATGGTGTTGCGCCGCCGGCTGGGCATCTTGCGCATGTCGCGGGTGGAGGTGCCCCGGCCGCCGGTGACGTCGTTGCCGGTCAGCAGCACGAACCTGGACGCCTCGTCGACGAAGCCGGCGGTCAGGCAGCCGCAGGAGACCAGCACCTCACCGGGGGCGGGCGCGGCCGGCACCTCCGCCACCAGCCGGGCGCCGAGGCCGGCGTCGCGGAGCACCTCGACGGCCCGCTGGGCCGGGCCGTGCCCCTCGAACACCAGCGCGATCGACCAGCCCTCGCCGGCCCAGCGCTTCAGGTCGTCGACCACCCGGGCGGTCTCACCGTGGTAGAGCGGGGCCGGTCGGGCGGCCAGGCTCACCGCGATGGCGTCGTCGGGCGTGACGTCGACCTCGGCCGGCGCGTCCTCCCAGGGCTGCCGGGCGGGCGCCGCGTCCGCCTCGTCCAGGCCGAACGGGGCGAGTGTCCACCAGGGCTGGCGCAGGGCGCGGGCCTGCGTGCGTACCTCGGCCAGGGTCTTGAAGGCGGCGGCGCCGAGGTCGACCGGGGCCTGGCCGCCGACGGCGGCGGCGGCCCAGCTCGCCTGGAGGAACTCCTCCGAGGTACGGACCAGGTCGTGCGCCCGGGTGCGGATGCGCTCCGGATCGCAGAGCAGCACGTGGGTGCCGGCCGGCATGCAGTCGACGAGCAGTTCCAGCGCGTCGTCGCCGATCAGCGCCGGCGCGAGCGACTCCATCCCCTCGACCGGGATGCCCTCGGCCAGCTTGTCGAGGATCTCGGCCAGCTCGGGGTGCTCGGCGGCGAGCGCGGCGGCCCGCTGCCGGACCTCCGGGGTGAGCAGCAGCTCACGGCAGGGCGGCGCCCAGAGCTGCGGCACGCCCTCGATGGTGCGCTGGTCGGCGACCGCGAAGGTGCGGATCTCCTCCACCTCGTCGCCCCAGAACTCGACCCGGGACGGGTGCTCGTCGGTGGGCGGGAAGACGTCCAGGATGCCGCCGCGCACGGCGAACTCGCCGCGCTTGGTGACCAGGTCGACCCGGGCGTACGCCATGTCGGTGAGCCGGCGGGCGACCTCCTCCAGGTCGGCCTCCTCCCCGGCGGCGAGCTGCACCGGCTCCAGGTCGCCGAGGCCCTTGAGCTGCGGCTGGAGCAGCGACCGGACCGGCGCGACGACCACCCGCAGCGGCCCGGTACGCCCGTGCGCGTCGGCCGAGTCGGGGTGGGCCAGCCGGCGCAGCACGGCCAGCCGCCGGCCGACCGTGTCGGAGCGGGGCGAGAGCCGCTCGTGCGGCAGCGTCTCCCAGGACGGGAAGACCGCCACCTGCTCCGGCGGCAGCAGGCTGCCCAGCGCCGAGACCAGGTCGTCGGCCTCACGGGTGGTGGCGGTGACCGCGAGCACCGGCCGCCCGGCCCCCTGCTCGTCGGCGGCCACCGCCGCGACCGCGAACGGGCGCAGCGCGGCGGGTGCGGTGAGGTCGAGACCGTCGACCTGGGCGGCACCGGAGCGCGCCAGGTCACGCGCCCGGGCCAGCCCGGGGTCGGCCAGGGCGGCGGCGAAGAGTCCGGTGAGCATCAGTGATCACTTCCAGCGCTTGACACGACGACGACCCCGCGTCCAGCCGGACGGGGGGTGCACCCGTCGAGCCTATCCCTCTCCCGTCCCCGCCACCCCCCACGCGCCCTCACCTCCACCCCCATCCCCGCGCGGATTCACGGAAAGAGGGCCCTTCGGGGTGCGGACAAGCACGCTTTCCGTGAATCTGCGGCGCTTCTTGACGGGGTGGAGGGGGCGTGGTGCGGTGGGCGGATGGGTGAGTATCGGGCGGTGTTCGACGCCGAGGTGGTCTTCGCGAACGGGGGCGGTCTGCGCACCGACGGGTTCCGGCTGGACGTGCCCGACCCCGGGATCACCGACGACGAGCTGGCCGCGTTGCTGGTCCGGCACCTCGGGCTGCTCATGGTCGGCGAGGTGCGGATCACCAACCGGACCGTCGTCGAGGAGCCGCACAAGGGCGGGCGCGGCACCGCCGTCCCGGCCACCGGCGGGCGGCGGCTGGTCGAGCTGAGCCACGAGATCACCGAGGGCCTGGTCACGCTGCCCGGCTGGCCGGGGCCGCGGATCACCGACTGGCTCACCCGGGAGACCTCCCGCCAGCGGTACGCCCCGGGCGTCGAGTTCCACGTCGGGCGCATCGACATGATCGCCAACACCGGCACGTACGTCGACACGCCGTCACACCGCTTCGCGGACGGCCCCGACCTGGCCGGGGTGCCCCTGGACCGGCTGGCCGACCTGCCCGGCCTGGTGGTCCGCGTGCCCGCCGGGGTCCGCGCGGTGGACCGCCTGCTGCTCGCCCCGTACGAGGTGGCCGGGCGGGCGGTGCTGCTGCACACCGGCTGGGACACGCACTTCGGCACCGACCGGTACGCCGCCGAGGACGCGCCGTTCCTGACCGGCGACGGCGCTTCCTGGCTGGCCGAGGCCGGCGCGACGCTCGTCGGCATCGACTCGGTCAACATCGACGACATGACCCCGGCCGCGGCCGGTGAGCGCCCGGCACACAGCACGTTGCTGGCCGCCGGCATCCCGATCGTGGAGCACCTGACCGGCCTGTCCGAGCTGCCGCCCACCGGTTTCCGGTTCACCGCCGCCCCACCGAGGGTGGCCGGCATGGGCACGTTCCCGGTCCGCGCCTTCGCCACCGTCTGACGGCTCCGCCTCGCCCGCGCAAGATCCACTCCGCTTCGCCGAGATGGCGGGATCACGGCACCCGCGATGCCACCACCTCGCCGAAGTGGCGGACGCACCCAACGCGATCACCGGCAAGATCCACACCACCTCACCGAGGTGGCGGGGTCAACAGCGCACCGACACCCCCACTTCGGCGAAGTGGAGTGGATCTTCCCGTTCCACCGCGCGCCCCCGCCCGCCCCCAGGGATCACGGCCGGCTTCTGGCGACATCTCGTTCGCGGCGAACGAAAGCTTGCCAAGATCCACGAGGCGACCCAGTGGGTGGAACGCCGTGGGTGTCAAACGGGAGCCGAGACACCCATGGCGTTCCACCTACGGCATCCCGACGCGGTGGGTGGAACGCTACGGCTGTCAGAAGAGTGCTTTGACAGCCCAAGAAACAACGCCTCATCGACACGCTGACCGAGCGCATCGAGTCCGGCGACTTATCCCCCGGGCGCGAAGTTGCCCTCCGGCACCGAACTCTGCGCCGAGTTCGACGTCCCCCGCCAGGTGGTGCGCTCCGCCGTCGACTGGCTCAAGGCACGGGGACTCGTCGAGGGCGCGCCCCGCGTCGGCGTGTTCGTGCGGGGTCAGTAGTGGACGGCGATTCGCCGGTTGATCGGGTCGACCAGGATCTCGCCGCCGTACGGGATGATCAACTGCGGGTCGGTGTGACCGAGGTCGACGTCGAAGACCACCACCGGGTCGTCGACGTAGGGGCCGATCGCCCGCAGGACCGCCGTCCGCTGCGCGTCGCCCCAGGCCAGCCGCTCCGCGACGGACAGCGGCCGGTCGAAGTCCCACGCCTTCGGGCGGCCGACCACGATCGCCGGGAAGCCGGCCAGCAGGCCGCGCTCGCCCAGGTTGCGCACGATCCGGAAGACCTCCTGCGCCGACGGCATCTCCTCCGAGGTCTCCAGCAGCAGCACGGAGCCGGCCAGCGCGGCGGCGGAGGGCACCCGGTCGGCCGCCGCCAACCAGTGCAGGATCTCCAGGTTGCCGCCCCAGGTCCGCCCGCGTACCACCCGGGCCGGGCCGTGCCAGCGCCAGCCCGCGCCGGGCAGCAGCGGCGGCTCCTCGGTCAGCGTCGTGGGGTCCTGCCAGTCGAGCGGCTCGTCGCCCCACTCGGCGGCCGGCGTCAGGTCGTACCAGTCGGAGGTGAACAGCGCCGCGCGCAGCGAGTCGAACGTCAGCGGGTGCGGGCGGCCGGGCCGGCCGAGGTGCACCAGCACCGAGCCGCCGTGGTAGGCCACCATCCCCAGCCGGTACAGGTGGTTGAGCACGTTGGTGTTGTCGGAGTAGCCGAGGTACGGCTTCGGGTTGGCGCGCAGCACGTCGTCGTCGAGATAGGGGGTGACCGTGATCAGGTCGTCCCCGCCGACGGTGGCCAGCACCGCGGTGATCGTCGGGTCGGCGAACGCGGCGGTCAGGTCGCGGGCCCGGTCGCGCGGGTCGGCGCCCATCACGCGGGTGGTCGGATACTCCACCGGCACCAGGTGCAGCTCCTCGCGGAGCCGGCGCAGGCCCAGCTCGTACACGTGGGGGAAGAGACCCGGCAGGCCGGCGGAGGGTGAGACGACCGCGACCCGGTCGCCCGGCTGCGGCTTGGTGGGGTAACGGGGCGTCGTCATGATCCGAACGCTATCGGCGGGCGCCAGCGAATTCCGCCCGACGAAACCGCAAAAATGGGGCACATGCCGGCAATAGGCTGGGCCCGTGGACGACGAGCCGGAGCTGCGGACCCGGGACTGGCTGCCGCGCACGGCGGCGCTGGTGCTCGGCACCCTGGCGCTGGCCAGCGCGTTCATCGCGGCCTACGTCGGCGCGCTGCACAAGCCGGAACCACGCGACCTGCCGGTCGCCGTGGTGACCTCCGACCAGCAGGCGCAGGCCGTGATGACCGCCGTCCGCGCCCGCACGAACACCATCAAACCCGTCGGGTACGACAGTCAGGCCCGCGCCGTCGCCGGCCTCAACGACCGGTCGGTGTACGCGGTGCTCAGCTCCGCTCCGGGCGGACTGACCCTGGCCACCGCCAGCGCCGGCGCGCCGGCCGCCACCGAGCTGGTCACCGACGTGTTCACCCGGGCCGCCCAGCAGGCCGGGGTGCCGTTGCAGGTCACCGACGAGGTGCCGGTGTCCGCCGGGGACCCGCGCGGCCTGGTCCCGTTCTACCTGGCGGTCGGCGTGGTGCTCGGCGGCTACCTGGCCTCCACCGCGCTGGGCATCTCGCTCGGCACCAGCCCGCGCGGGCTGCGTCAGGCCGGGCTGCGGATCGCCACGCTCGCGGTGCACTCCATCCTGCTCGGCACCATCGGGGCGGTGCTGGTCGGGCCGGTGCTGGACGTGTTCGACCACGACGTGGGCACCATCGCGGTGGTCGGCGCGCTGGCCGCGTTCGCGGCCGGGATGGTGGCGGCGGCCGTGCAGGCGTGGCTCGGCCTGCTCGGCACCGGGCTGGTGATCCTGCTGCTGGTGGTGCTCGGCAACCCGGGCTCCGGCGGCATCTACGCGCCCGAGTTCCTGCCCGCGTTCCTGCGCGGGATGCACCGCTGGAACGTGCCCGGGCTCGCCACCGACCTGTTCAAGTCGGCCGTCTACTTCGACTGGCGCGGTGGCGGCTGGGCGTTGACCGGGCTGCTGGTCTGGGTGCTCGTCGGGCTGGTCGGGCTGCTCACCGCCACGGTGTTCCGGGCCCGTCGGCGGGCCGCGCGGACCGGCGCGGGACGGCACGCCGCCGCCGACAGGTGACCGGCCGGCACGTCCCAGAGTGCAGATCATCACGCCGTCCCCCTCCTCCGGCCGGGGCCCGCGCGGATACCATCCAGGGGAGTCGGACAGCGCTGTCCTTCGTCCTCGCGTAAGGAGCGCACCCGTGACCGACCAGCACGACCACGACGGCCCCGACGCCGCTCTCCGGGCCGACATCCGCCGCCTCGGCACGCTGCTCGGGCAGACCGTGGCCCGCCAGGAGGGCCGCCCGCTGCTCGACCTGGTCGAGGAGATCCGCGCCCAGGTCCGCTCCGACGCGCCGGCCGCCGCGCAACGCCTCGCCGGGCTCGACGTCACCACCGGCACGAAGCTGGCCCGCGCCTTCTCCACCTACTTCCACCTGGCGAACATCACCGAGCAGGTGCACCGCGCCCGCGACCTGCGCCGGCGCCGCGCCACCCACGGCGGCTGGCTGGACCAGGCGGCCAAGATGATCGCCGAGCGTGGCGTGCCGGCCGAGGAGATCGCCGCCGCGGCCCGCCGGCTCGCCGTCCGCCCGGTGTTCACCGCGCACCCGACCGAGGCGGCCCGCCGGTCCATCCTGTCCAAGCTGCGCGCGGTCGCCGACGAGCTGGACGCCGAGACCGCCAACGCCATCCTCTACGGCGCCAGCGACGAGGGCCCGGCCAACCGCCGCCTCGCCGAGCTGCTCGACCTGATGTGGCAGACCGACGAGCTGCGGCTGGACCGGCCGGACCCGACCGACGAGGCCCGCAACGCCATCTACTACCTGCGCGACCTGCACGCCGAGGCCGCCCCGCAGGTTCTCGACGACCTCGCCGACACGCTGCGCACGCTCGGTGTCGAGACGTCGCCGACGGCCCGCCCGCTGACGTTCGGCACCTGGATCGGCGGCGACCGCGACGGCAACCCGTTCGTCACCCCGACGGTCACCCGCGAGGTGCTGCGCATCCAGCACGAGCACGGCATCGAGGCCACCGAGAAGGCGATGGACGAGCTGATCAGCGAGGTCAGCGTCTCCCGCCGGCTGCGCGCGGTCTCGCTCGACCTCTCCGCCAGCCTGGCGAAGGACCTGGACGCGCTGCCCGAGGTGGCGCCCCGGTTCCGCCGGGTCAACGCCGAGGAGCCCTACCGCCTCAAGGCCCGCTGCGTGAAGGCGAAGCTGGCAAACACCCGGGAGCGGCTGCGCGCCGGCACCGGCCACGTGCCGGGCCGCGACTACCGGGGCGCGACCGAGCTGATCGCCGACCTGGAGCTGCTGCGCGCCTCGCTGGCCCGCAACTCCGGCCAGCTCACCGCCGTGGGGCGGTTGGCCTCCACCATCCGTACGGTCTCCGCGTTCGGGCTGCACCTGGCCACCATGGACATCCGGGAGCACGCGGAGAAGCACCACGAGGTGCTGGCGCAGCTCTACGAGACGGTCGGCGAGGTCTCCGACTACCCGTCGCTGACCCGGCTGGAGCGCACCAAGCTGCTCGCCGACGAGCTGACCGGCCGCCGGCCGCTCTCCACCCAGGACAGCCCGCTCACCGAGTCGGCCCGCAAGACGTTCGACGTGTTCTCCGCGATCCGCGAGGCGCAGGACCGGTTCGGTCCCGAGGTCATCGAGTCGTACATCATCTCCATGACGCTGGGCGTGGACGACGTGCTCGCCGCGGTGGTGCTGGCCCGCGAGGCCGGCCTGGTCGACGTGCAGAGCGGGCGGGCCCGGATCGGCATCGTGCCGCTGCTGGAGACGCCGGCCGAGCTGAACACCGGCGGCGAGCTGCTCGACGAGCTGCTGTCGCTGCCGGCCTACCGGGCGCTGGTCGCGGCCCGGGGCGACGTGCAGGAGGTGATGCTGGGCTACTCCGACTCCAACAAGGAGGCGGGCATCACCACCAGCCAGTGGTCCATCCACCGGGCCCAGCGCGCGCTGCGCGACGTGGCCGCCCGGCACGGCGTACACCTGCGGTTGTTCCACGGTCGGGGCGGCACTGTCGGTCGGGGCGGCGGCCCCACCCACGAGGCGATCCTGGCCCAGCCGTACGGCACGCTGGACGGCGCGATCAAGGTGACCGAGCAGGGTGAGGTCATCTCCGACAAGTACACGCTGCCGGCGCTGGCCCGGGAGAACCTGGAACTGACCGTGGCGGCCGTGCTCCAGGCCACGCTGCTGCACACCGCGCCCCGGCAGCCGGCCGAGATGCTGGAGCGCTGGGACGCGGCGATGGACGTGGTGTCGGACTCGGCGTTCCGGTCGTACCGTTCCCTGGTCGAGGACCCGGACCTGCCGGCCTACTTCTGGGCCTCCACGCCGACCGAGCTGCTCGGCGCGTTGAACATCGGCTCCCGCCCGGCGAAGCGCCCGAACACCGGCGCGGGCCTGTCCGGCCTGCGGGCCATCCCGTGGGTGTTCGGCTGGACGCAGACCCGGCAGATCGTGCCGGGCTGGTTCGGCGTCGGCTCCGGGCTGGCCGCCGCGCGCACGGCCGGGCTGGCCGACGTGCTCGCCGAGATGAACCGGAACTGGCACTTCTTCCGCACGTTCCTGTCGAACGTCGAGATGATGCTGACCAAGACCGACCTGACGATCGCCCGTCGCTACGTGGAGACTCTGGTCCCGAAGAAGCTGCACCCGATCTTCGCCACGATCGAGGAGGAGTACGAGCTGACCAAGCGGGAGGTGCTGGCGGTCACCGGCTCGCCGGCCCTGCTGGAGAACTCGCCGGTGCTCCAGCGCACGCTCGCGGTGCGGGACACCTACCTCGAACCGCTGCACCACCTCCAGGTGGCGCTGCTGCGGCAGTACCGCGAGTCCGGCGCCGCCGGGCGGGCGGTGGCGACCGCGCCGGGCGGGCGGCGTGCCCCTAACGACGGTACGGCGCTGGAGCGGGCGCTGCTGACCACCGTCAACGGCATCGCCGCCGGCATGCGCAACACCGGCTGAGCAGGTAAGGAGGGGCCCCCGCTCAACGCATCACGCATGGGCGGGGGCCCCTTCTCACACTTCGGGCCGGTGCTACCAGTCGCCGCCGCCGAAATCGCCACCACCGAAATCGCCGCCGCCGAAGTCGCCGCCACCGAAGTCGCCGCCGGCGTAGTCGCCCTGACCGCCGAAGTCGTTGCCGCCGAGGTCGCCGCCGCCCGGGTCGCCGTAGTCCTGGCCGTCGCCGAAGCCGTCCTGGAAGCCCTCCTGGTAGCCGGCCTCGTAGCCGTAGCCCGGGTCGGCGAACGCGGGCGAGAAGAGCGCGTCCGCGATCAGCATGCCGCCGAGCACACCGGCGCCCGCGCCCAGCGCGGTCTTCCACCACGGCGTGGAGTACCAGCCGGCCGGCACCGGCCGGCCCTGCATGTGCCCGCCCGGGTAGTAGTAGGGCGTGTGGCTGCCCGGCTGCGGGCCGGCGCGGAACGTCTGGCCCTGCACGTTGACTTCACGCTCCTTGGTGAGCTGGCCGACCCCGCGGGCGGCGGCCAGCGGCGGCAGCTCCGGGCCCGGGTCGATGCCCATCGCCGTACGCGCCGCCCGGATGTACGCCAGCCCCTCCAGCGCGGTCTCCCGGGCCAACGCGAACTGGTGCGGCGTGCGCGCCTGTTCGAGCTGCGAGCCGGCGGCGTTGTAGCGCTCACCGGCGTCGGCCAGCGCCTGCCGCACCGCCGGGGCGTCGCCGTGCAGGTTCATCAACTGGCCGCCGAGCCGCTCGTACCAGCGCTGCGCCTCGGCCCGCGCGTCGGCCATCTCGTTGGCCCGCCGGGACCTGCTCCCCCACCGCCAGAACACGAACGCACCTCCGAGCATCAGGACCAGGAACAGCCACAGGGCACCTTCCATGACCTCGAACGTACCCAGCTCGCGCACGTCGTACCCGTTTGGCAAGCTCTCCGGCATGAGCTTCTCGACGCTGGCCGTGGTGGTGCTCTGCCTCGCCGCCGGCGGCGCGGTGGGCTGGCTCGCGGCGCGGGCCCGGTCGGCGGCCGACGTGGCCCGGCTGGAGGCGACGCTGGCGGCCACCCGGGAGGGTGAGGGGCGGCTGGAGCAGTCGATGCGCGCGCTCAGCTACGAGGCGACCGCGCAGTCGCAGGAGGCGGTGGCGCGGGCGGTCGCGCCGCTGCACGACTCGCTGCGCCGCTACGAGCAACGCGTCGCCGAGCTGGAGCACGACCGGGTCGACGCCTACGCCGAGCTGCGCGAGCAGGTGCGCGCGATGAGCACGGTCTCCGGTGAGCTGCGCACCGAGACCAAGCAGCTCGTCGCCGCGCTGCGCGCGCCGCAGGTGCGGGGACGCTGGGGCGAGCACCAGCTCCGGCGGATCGTCGAGGCGGCCGGCATGCTGGAGCACTGCGACTTCAGCGAGCAGGTCACCGCCGCCACCGAGCACCAGGGGGTCCGTCCCGACCTGGTGGTGCGGCTGCACGGCGGGCGCACGGTGGTGGTCGACGCCAAGGCGCCGTTCGACGCCTACCTGACCGCGATGGAGGCGCGCGACGAACGCGGGCGGGACACCCAGCTCGACGCGCACGCCCGACACCTGCGGGCACACGTGGACAGCCTGGCCGCCAAGTCCTACTGGACGGCGTTCGACCAGACGCCCGAGTTCGTGGTGCTGTTCGTGCCGGCCGACCCGTTCCTGGACGTCGCGTTGCAGCGTGATCCCTCGCTGTTGGAGCACGCGTTCGCCCGCAACGTGGTGCTGGCCACGCCGGCCACGCTGGTGGCGCTGCTGCGGACGGTCGCCTACTCCTGGCGGCAGGAGGCGTTGGCGCGCAACGCGGCCACCGTCCACTCGCTGGCCCGTGAGCTGTACGGGCGGCTGTCCACGCTGGGCGACCACGTCGGCAAGCTGGGCAGCTCGCTGAGCGGGGCGGTGACGGCGTACAACCGGGCGGTCGGTTCGCTGGAGGCCCGGGTGCTGGTCAGCGCGCGCAAGCTGGCCGAGCTGGGCGTGTCGGGCGACGAGCTGGTCGCCCCGGCGCAGGTCGAGCTGGCGCCCCGGCAGCCGCAGGCGCCGGAGTTGCTGAACGGGTCGTCCACATCGGCCGAACGGTCGGCGGGCATCGACGTCTAACACGGTCGGCATGACGATGACGGCCGATTCTCGTCACGGAGTGGTCACAAAGCCAACCTCGGTAGTGACACAACTCGACACGCCACGAAGGATCTGCGTCACACGCGCCCTGTCCCCTGAAGGGCCCTGTTCTCTGGAGGAAGAGAACGTGAGTCAACCCCGCAATCGGAGCCGGCGCCCCTCCGCCGCGCTCTTCGCCTCGGTCCTCGCGGCCGGGGCCATGACCGTCGGGGGTGGCGCCGCGACCGCGAGCGCGGCCCCCGCCGCCCCCCGACCCTCGCAGCCGACCGCCGCGAAGGCCCTGGGCGCCCACGACGCCAAGTTGCTCGACGCGGCCGAGGCGAAGCACGCGCCGACCGTCACGATGATCATCGCGGCGAAGAAGGGCTCGGCCAAGAAGGTCGTCGACGGGCTGACCGGCCTCGGCGCCACCGTGAGCCAGCGGTACGACCAGGTCGGCTACGTGCTGGCCAAGGTCCCCACGGCCAAGGCGCTCAAGGCCGCCACGCTGCCCGGCGTCGCCGCCGCCGACCTCGACGAGACCATCACGCTCCCCGACCCGACGCCGGAGGCCGCCCCGAACGGCGCCAAGGCCGCCGAGCAGGGTGAGACGCTGGCCGGCCCCGGCGGGGACACCGGCGCGGTCAACCCGTACATGCCGACCAACGAGACCGGCGCGGAGGCGTTCAAGGCCGCCCACCCGGAGTGGGACGGCCGCGGCGTCACCATCGGCATCATGGACTCGGGCGTCGACCTGAACCAGCCGGCCCTCCAGCAGACCACCACCGGCGAACGCAAGATCGTCGACTGGGTCACCGCGACCGACCCGCTCGAGGACGCGTCCTGGCGCCCGATGACCACCGAGGTCACCGGTCCGACGTTCAGCAACTCGCTGGGCACCTGGACGGCGCCGGCCGGCACCTACAAGTTCAACGTGTTCCGCGAGAACATCACCGCCGGCAGCGACGCGCGGGGCGACGTCAACCGGGACGGAGACACCACCGACGCCTGGGGCATCCTCTACAACCCGGCAAACGGTGACATCCGCGTCGACGTGAACCAGAACAACGACTTCACCGACGACGCGGTGATGCGGCCGTACAAGGAGAAGTTCCAGGTCGGCCAGTTCGGCACCGACAACGCGGCCACCGACGTGCGGGAGCAGATCCCGTTCGTGGTCGAGTACCGCCGCAACGTCGACACCACCCCGGTCGGCGGTCCCGGCCTGGTCGACTACGTCAACATCGGCATCGTCGAGAGCACCCACGGCACGCACGTCGCCGGCATCACCGCCGCCAACGACATGCTGGGCAACAGCGCCTTCGACGGCGCCGCCCCGGGCGCCAAGCTGGTCTCCGCCCGGGCCTGCTCGTGGGGCGGCGGCTGCACCGCCGCGGCGCTCACCACCGGCATGGTCGACCTGGTGGTCAACCGCCGGGTCGACCTGGTGAACATGTCGATCGGCGGCCTGCCGGCGCTGAACGACGGCTCGAACGCACGCGCCGTGCTCTACAACGACCTGATCAACACCTACGGTGTGCAGCTGTTCATCTCGGCCGGCAACTCCGGCCCGGGCCTGAACACGGTCGGCGACCCGTCGGTCGCCACCGACGTGGTCAGCGTCGCGGCGAGCGTCAGCAAGGACACCTGGCTGGCCAACTACGGCTCGGTGGTCCGCAAGGACAACTGGCTGTTCAACTTCTCCTCCCGCGGCCCGCGTGAGGACGGCGGCTTCAAGCCGAACATCACCGCCCCCGGCTCGGCCATCTCCACCGCGCCGACCTGGCAGGCGGGCAACCCGGTGCCGGAGGCGGGCTACCCGCTGCCCCCGGGCTACCAGATGCTGAACGGCACCTCGATGGCCGCTCCGCAGACCGCCGGCGCCGCCGCGCTGCTGCTGTCGGCCGCGAAGGCGACCGGCACCGGCGTCACCCCGGCCGCGCTGCGCCGGGCCGTCTACACCTCGGCCAAGCCGATCGCGGGCGTCCCGACGTACGCGCAGGGCTACGGCATGGTCGACGTGCCGGGCGCGTGGAACCTGCTCGCCCAGGGCGTGCCGACCCGCACCTACACCTCCGAGGCCGCGGTCTGCACCGAGCTGTCGCCGAACCTGACCCGCTACGACCGGGCCTCCGGCACGTTCGTGCCGAGCCCGAACGTGGGCGCCGGCGTCTACAACCGCTGCGCCGCCGACCAAGGCGGGCAGAAGGCCAAGGAGAGCCGCTACTACGAGGTCAAGCTGACCCGCACCAGCGGCCCGAACAAGGGCGTCAAGCACCTGGTCGACTTCCGCGGCAACGACGGCACCTGGACCGCCCCCAAGGAGGTCTGGCTGCCGCTGAACTCGACCGTCACCGTCAAGGTGAAGGCCAAGCCGATGACCGTCGGCGCGCACGGCGCGATCATGACCGTCGACGACCCGGCCACCTCGATCGTCGACTTCGAGGTCGCCACCGTCGTGGTCGCCTCGAACGCGGTGACCGGCCCGGCGTACTCGTTCTCGACCAACGGCTCGGTCGAGCGGAACAGCTTCACGTCGTACTTCGTGACGGTTCCGCAGGGCGCGGGCGCGCTCCAGGTCAACCTGTCCGGCATCGCGACCGGCTCGCAGACCCGGTTCATCGCCATCAACCCGTACGGCGTGCCGGTCGAGAGCACCGCGAGCACCGCCTGCTACACCAACTTCTCCGACGCCGCCGCCTGCAAGCCGCAGGAGCGCGACTACCAGAACCCGATCCCGGGTGTCTGGGAGATCGAGGTGGAGTCGCGGCGCACGTCGCCGGCGCTGGACAACCCGTTCACCATCCAGGCCCGGGTGCAGGGTGTGCAGGTGGAGCCCGCCGTGGTCGAGCTGCCGTCGGTGACCGCCGGCACGCCGGCCCCGGTGAGCTGGAACCTGACCAACACGTTCGGCCCGGTCCAGGTGACCGGCGTCGGCGGCCCGCTGTCCAGCGTGCGCGCCGAGCGGCCGACCATCACCGAGGGCGCGACCCAGGAGTACACGGTGGACATCCCGGCCGGGACCACCTCGTTCTCCGCCCGGATCGGCAACACCGCCGACCTCGGCGCCGACCTGGACCTGTACATCTTCCGGGGCACCACCGAGGTGGGCCGGTCGGCCGACGGCGACTCGGAGGAGGCCGTCACGCTGACCAACCCGGTGGCCGCCACCTACCGGGTGGTCATCGAGGGCTACGCGGTCGCCGCGGGCGGCACGGCGTACGACTACCGTGACTCGTTCGCGTCCCCGGCGCTGGGCTCGCTCTCCGCGCCGGCCACGCCGCTGTCCCTGGCCAACGGCGCCACCGCCACCCTCACCGGTGCGGTGACCGCGCTCGCCACCCCGGCCGCCGGCCGGGAGCTGTTCGGTGACATGGCTGTCACCACCACCGAGGGCGCGGTCGTCGGCCGCGGTTCGGTGCAGATCCACGCGGTCAACTAGCCGCTGGTACGACGGGAGCCCCGTCCCCCGGTCCGGGGGGCGGGGCTCCTGCGTGCGTCCGGTGGTCCCGGACGGGTGGCCGTGGCCCGGGCGCGTCAGGCGGGGCGGGCCGACTCGACGACGAACGGGGTGCCCTGCTGGCAGGTGGTCATCATGCCCGGCTCGGGACGGCCGGTGACCTCCACCTTGGCGCCGGCCTTGAGCAGGTCGCGCGGGCCGCCGACCAGCAGGTGGTCGTCGAGCAGCAGGCAGTTCGGTTCGACGCCGGCGCGGATGGTGCCGCTGAGCGTGGTGCCGCCCACGCCGGGCGGCGTGGACGGGCCGCCCTTCCAGGTCGGGTTCGGGCGGCTGGGGCTCACGCTGGGGGCGGGGTCGGGCTGGCTGGTCACCGGAGCGGCTCCCGTCGGGCTCGGGCTGGGGCTGGCGGGCTCGTCGCCCGGGCCGGCGCAGGCGGTCAGCGCGGCACCGGCGATCAGGGCTACGAGCACCGTCCGAGGAGTCTTCATGGTCGGTTGGACGCGTCGGGCGCCGGATCCGTTCCCCGTCAGCCGCGCGCCGCGGCGGCCTTCATGTCGCGCTTGAGCTCCTGCGGCAGCGAGAACGTCAGCCGCTCGTCGGCGGTGGTGATCTCCTCGACGTCGGCGAAGCCGCGCTCGGCCAGGTACGCGAGCACGTCCTGGACCAGGTCGTCCGGCACGCTCGCGCCGGAGGTCAGCCCCACGGTGCGGGCCCCGGCGAGCCAGGCGTCGTCGATCTCGTGGGCGAAGTCGACCAGGTGCCCGGCACGGGCGCCGGCGTCGAGCGCGACCTCGACCAGGCGGACCGAGTTCGAGGAGTTGCGCGAGCCGACCACGATCACCACGTCGCACTCGGGGGCGATCTCCTTGACCACGTGCTGGCGGTTGGAGGTGGCGTAGCAGATGTCGTCGCTGGGCGGCGACTGGAGCAGCGGCAGGCGCTGCTTGAGCCGGGCCACGGTCTCCAGCGTCTCGTCGACCGAGAGCGTGGTCTGGGAAAGCCAGACCACCTTCTCCGGGTCACGCACGGTGACCTGGTCGACGCTGTCCGGCCCGTCGACGAGCTGGATGTGGGCGGGGGCCTCACCGGCGGTGCCGATGACCTCCTCGTGCCCCTCGTGACCGATGAGCAGGATGTCGTAGTCCTGCTGGGCGAACCGCCGGGCCTCGTGGTGCACCTTGGTGACCAGCGGGCAGGTGGCGTCGATCGCCCTCAGCGAGCGCTCCCTGGCCTGCTCGTAGACCTCGGGGGCGACACCGTGGGCGGAGAAGATGACGGTGGCGCCCTCCGGCACCTCCTCGTTCTCCTCCACGAAGATCGCGCCCTGGGCCTCCAGCGTGCGCACCACGTGCTTGTTGTGCACGATCTGCTTGCGGACGTAGATCGGCGCGCCGTAGAGCTTCAACGCCTCCTCGACGGTCTGCACCGCCCGGTCCACGCCCGCGCAGTAGCCGCGGGGCTTGGCCAGGAGCACGCGCTTGCCGGTCCGGGGAGTCGTCTCAGCGTCAGTCACCCGACCATGGTACGTGCGCCCGCCGCGCCCTCGCCCGGCCTGTCGGCCCCGGGCCGTAGGGTGGGCGGGGTGAGCGCGGGTGAGGTGGGTCGGGGCACACCCCCGGAGGCGAGCACGCCCCCGGAGCGGAGCACGTCCGAGGAGCCGTGGCCGGTCCGGGTGGTCAGCCAGAAGGTCGGCGCCTGGATCGCCCGGCTCGGCTGGGTCTGGGTCGACGGCCAGGTGGCGCAGATCAGCCGCCGGCCCGGCGCCGCCACCGTGTTCCTCACCCTGCGTGACCCGTCGGCCGATCTCAGCCTGACCGTCACCACCAACCGCGACGTGCTCGACGCGGGCGCGCCGGAGCTGCGCGAGGGCGCCCGGGTGGTGTTGCACGCCAAGCCCGAGTTCTACGCCGCGCGGGGCACGCTGAGCCTGCGCGCCGACGAGATCCGCCAGGTCGGCCTCGGCGAGCTGCTGGCCCGACTGGAGAAGCTCAAGAAGCTGTTGGCGGCCGAAGGGCTGTTCGACAGGTCCCGCAAGCGGCGGCTCCCGTTCCTGCCCGGCCGGGTCGGCCTGATCACCGGGCGGGCCTCGGCGGCCGAGCGCGACGTGCTGACCAACGCCCGCCGCCGCTGGCCGGCGGTCGACTTCCGCACCGTCAACGTGGCGGTGCAGGGGTCCGCCGCGGTGCCCGACATCGTCGGCGCGCTCAAGGTGCTCGACGCCGACCCGACGGTCGACGTGATCGTCATCGCCCGGGGCGGCGGCGGCATCGAGGACCTGCTGCCCTTCTCCGACGAGGCGCTGTGCCGGGCGGTCTTCGCCTGCCGCACGCCGGTGGTCAGCGCGATCGGCCACGAGACCGACGCGCCGCTGCTCGACTACGTCGCCGACGTCCGGGCCTCCACGCCCACCGACGCGGCGAAACGGATCGTGCCCGACCTGACCGAGGAGGTCCGCCTCATCGGGCAGGCCCGGTCCCGGCTGGAGCGGGCCGTCCGCCATCTCGTCGACCGTGAGCAGCACCGGGTCGACCTGCTCCGCTCCCGCCCGGTGCTGGCCCGACCGCAGGTGATGGTCGACCAGCGCGCCGTCGAGGTCACCGCGCTGCGGGACCGCGCCGGCCGGTGTCTGACCCACCGGCTGGGCGCCGCCGACGACGACCTGCGGCACACGCTGGCCCGGCTGCGGGCGCTCTCCCCGGCGGCCACGCTCGACCGCGGCTACGCCATCGTCCAGCGCGCCGACGGCCACGTGGTCCGCGCGGCGTCCGAGGTGGCCAAGGGCGATCCACTGCGGGTACGCCTCGCCGAGGGCGAGCTGACCGCCACCGTCGACGGCTGATGAGATGGGACCGATGACTGAGAAGACCAAGGACGAGCAGCTCAGCTACGAGCAGGCCCGTGCCGAGCTGGCCTCGGTGGTGGAACGGCTGGAGGCGGGCGGCACCTCGCTGGAGGAGTCGCTGGCCCTGTGGGAGCGCGGCGAACAGCTCGCCGGTGTCTGCCAGCGCTGGCTGGACGGCGCGCGGGCCCGCATCGACGCCGCCCGGCAGCGCGCCGGGGAGTGACCCCCGGAGCCGGTACGCCGCAGCGGCGTCGGGATGCCACTGCGGCGTACCGGCGACGAGCCGGACGACCTCCGGTCAGTTGAACAGGTTGTACAGCTCCGGCGGCGCCTCGACGACCTGGTCGGCCGGGGGCTTCTGGGCCGCGGCGGCGGCGCCGTAGTCGCTGTAGGTGATCTTGACGTCCTGCGCGGCGCTCTGGCCGGCGGCCGGGATCTTGAGCACCAGCTCGCTGAGCCGGCCCTGCGGGTCGACCTTGGCGGTGAACGGCACCGACTGGGCCTGCGCCCCGAGCGCGGTGATCACGGCCGGGTCGAGCGAGCCCGCCTCGGCGGCCTTCGACACGTCGACGGTGCCCTCGTACGCGCCGTCACCGCTCTGCCGTACGTCGGTGATGCCCTGGGTGAGCACGGCGCTGCCGGCCGGGTCGACCTTCTCGAAGTCGAAGCCCAGCGCCCGGTTGCCCTTGATCCGGTTCTGGTCGAGGTGGTGGTACTTGCCGGTGTTGAGGTTCTTCACGCCGGGGATCTGGGTGGCGGCGGTGCCGCCCAGCTCCAGCTTGACCCAGCTGTCCGGCTTGGCGTGGATGAGGTCCAGCTTCATCATCAGGTCCGACGACGGGTCACCGATCGTCATCCGCATCTCGGCGCTCTGGCTGGGCTGGTGCACCTGCCCCTCGGCGGTGGAGCCGGCACCGGTCATGGCGAACCGGAAGTTGCCCTCCCGGATCGCGTTGGTGGAGTCGAGCAGCGCCTGCTTGGCCGCGCTGCCGGACGCCGTGGCGCTGGGGGCGACGCTGCCGGAGGCGCCGGCGCTCGGGGTCGCGGAGGCGTCGGACGTGCCGTTGCCGTTGCAGGCCGCCAGGCCGGGAATGAGCAGCGCCGCGGCGAACGCGGTGGCGCTGAAGCGTCGTATCTTCACGTCAACCTCTCCAGGTGGGTCGTCCGGGATCGTGTCCCTTCTGTTCCCTGAAGCGGCGTTCGGCAATCCCGGTCATCCGACCGGGGGACGTCAGCGCAGCGAGGTGGCGAGCCGGCGCAGCTCCGTCTCCCCCGCGTCACCGACCACGATCACCGTGCGGTTCGGTTCCAGCAGGACGAGCGCCTGCTCGTTGCCGCGGGCGGTGTACCGCTGCCAGCTCAGCCCGTCCGGCAGGTCGGCCGGGCCCTGCGGCTGGCCGTCGCTCAGCTCGGCCGGCAGCAGCTTCTCCGCCGGGATGTTGCTCTCCACGAGCTGCGCGCCCCGGCCCTCCGGGGTGAGGTACCCGATGCGCAGCGTCGCGCCGTCCGTCTCGGTCCGGAAGCGGGCGTTCACCGTACGCCAGTCGTCGCCCAGCCCGGTCGGCGCGGCGACCGGGAAGGCGCCTGCCGCGCGGGCCTGCTCCAGCGCGGGCGCCGGGTCGACGGTGACCGGCGAGTCGCCGCCGAGAAAGCCCCGGTAGAACGCGATCAGCAGCGCGATCGGCACCAGCAGGATCAGCAGCGACAGCACCATGTCCTTCGGGGACCGCTCGGAGCGGGCCTTGTCCTTCCCCGGGGGCGGGGCGGGACGCTCACCGGCGTCGGCGAGCGGCGCGGACGCCGACGGCTCGACGAGCGCGGGCGTCCCCTCCGGCGGGGTGGCACCGGGCCGCACCGGCGGCTGGCCGTCGGGCGGCGTGGCGTCGGACGGTACGCGGTCGGCAGGCTGTGCGGGTTCCACCCGGCCATTGTCGCAGCCCGACGGGGAAGGTGATCCTGGCCTCCTCCGCCCCGCCGGGGCGGCGAACCTGAGATCGTGTGAGGATCAGCGACAAAACCGGCGGCATCCCCGCCGGTCCACCCCGCAACGTCGCGAGGAGGAGGCCGCCATGACAACCACCGGTACGCGGACGCCCCAGGATCTCGACCGCAATCTCGCCCTCGATCTGGTCCGGGTCACCGAGGCCGCGGCCATGGCCGCCGGCCGGTGGGTCGGCCGGGGCGACAAGGAGGGCGGTGACGGCGCCGCCGTCGACGCCATGCGCAAGCTGATCAACTCGATCCCGATGCGGGGCGTCGTGGTGATCGGCGAGGGCGAGAAGGACAACGCCCCGATGCTCTTCAACGGCGAGGAGGTCGGCGACGGGACCGGTCCCGAGGTGGACGTGGCGGTCGACCCGATCGACGGCACCACACTGATGAGCAAGGGCATGCCGAACGCGCTCGCCGTGCTGGCGGTGGCCGAGCGCGGCGCGATGTTCGACCCGGGCGCGGTCTTCTACATGGAGAAGCTGGCGGTCGGCCCGATGTACGCCGACGTGGTCGACATCAACGCCGGGGTCGCCGAGAACATCCGCCGGATCGCGAAGGTCAAGGGCACCGACACCAGTGAGGTGACGGTCTGCGTGCTGGACCGGTCGCGCCACGACGACCTGGTGAAGCAGATCCGGCGTTCCGGGGCCGGCATCCGGCTCATCTCCGACGGCGACATCGCCGGCGCCATCGCGGCGGCGCGCGGCGAGTCGGACGTCGACGTGCTGATGGGCATCGGCGGCACCCCCGAGGGCATCACCGCGGCCTGCGCGCTGAAGTGCATGGGCGGCATGATGCAGGCCAAGCTCTGGCCGAAGGACGACCAGGAGCGGGAGAAGGCGCTGGCCGCCGGGCACGACCTGGACCGGGTGCTGTTCACCGACGACCTGGTCACCGGCGACAACTGCTTCTTCGTGGCCACCGGTGTCACCTCCGGCGACCTGCTGCGCGGCGTGCGCTACCGGGCCGGTGGGGCGTACACCCAGTCGATCGTGATGCGCTCCAAGAGCGGCACGATCCGGGTCATCGACTCGTACCACCGGCTGGAGAAGCTGGCTCTCTACTCGGCTGTCGACTTCGACGGGCGTCCGTTGGCCGAGCAGGAGTGACCACGACCGGGACGCCGACGCCGGCGCCGACGCTGTCGACCAGCCGGCGGATCGCCGGGGTGGGGCTGGCCACCGGCTCCGGCGTCCTGGTGGCGCTCCAGTCCCGGATCAACGGCGAGCTGGGCGTACGGCTGGCCGACGGGATCGCCGCCGCGGTGGTCTCGTTCGGCGTGGGTCTGCTGATCCTGCTGGTGCTGGTCCCCGCCACGGGCGGGGGCCGGCGAGGGCTGGCCGCGCTGCGCGGTGCGCTGCGCAGCGGCACGCTGCGGCCGTGGCAGTGTCTGGGCGGCGTGTGCGGCGCGTTCCTGGTGGCGACGCAGGGGCTGACCATCGGCGCGCTCGGCGTGGCCGTCTTCACCGTCGCGGTGGTGGCCGGGCAGTCCGGCAGCAGCCTGCTGGTGGACCGCGCCGGCATCGGCCCGACCGGCCGGCAGGCGGTCACCCCGAACCGGCTGGTCGGCGCGGTGCTCACCGTGCTGGCCGTGCTGCTGGCGGTGGGCGACCGGCTGGGCGACCCGGGCGCGCTGGCACTGGCCCTGCTGCCGCTGGCGGCCGGCGTGGGCATCGCCTGGCAGCAGGCGGTGAACGGCCGGGTCCGCGCGGCGGCGGACAGCGCGGTGACCGCGACGCTCGTCAACTTCGCGGTCGGCACGGTGGCGCTGCTCGCCACGTTCGCGGTGGAGGTGGCGGTGCGGGGTCGGCCGACCGGCGGCTTCCCGCGCGAGCCGTGGCTCTATGTCGGCGGTCCGATCGGCATCGTGTTCATCGCGCTGGCCGCCGCGCTGGTCCGGTTCACCGGGGTGCTGCTGCTCGGCCTGGCCACCATCGCCGGGCAGATCGTCGGCGCGGTGCTGCTGGACGTGGTGCTGCCCACCGCCGCCTCCCACCCCGGCCTCAACACCCTCCTGGGCGCCGCCCTGACGCTGGTAGCCGTCCTCATCGCCGCCGGGGGTAAGGCGGGGCCCCCGGTCAACGCCTCCGGTAGCGGCGGGGCCCCCGCTTGACAAGCGCGTCACCAGAGGGCCCGGCCTAACGCGGAGCCGGGGCAGGCAGGCCGGCGACCATCTCGTCGACGATCCGGTCCAGTGGGGTCGGCTCGACGCCGAGCGTGGCGGTGGCCGCGGACGAGTCCAGCACGAACGGGCCGGCGAACTGGTGTGCGGTCTCGCGCAGTTCCCGGGCGAACGGGTTGACCACGCCGGCCGCCCAGAGCACCGGGTACGGCATCCGGGTCAGCCGCGGCGCGGGCGCGCCGGCCCGGGCCGCCGTCCGCCGGGCCAGCTCGCGCATGGTGGCCGGCGGCGGGCTGGGCACGTGCCAGGCCCGGCCCCAGGCCCGCGCGTCGGTCGCGGCGGCGACCAGGGTGCGGGCGACGTCCGGGACGTACGTCCAGGTGTGCGGCGCGTCCCAGTCGACCGGCAGGAACACCCGCTGCCCGGCGAGTACCCGGGGCAGCACCATCATGGCCAGCGAGGTGCCGCCGAGGCCGATGTAGTCGGAGCCGCGTACCTCGGTGACCCGGGCGTGACCGGCGCGGTGCGCGGCCAGGGCGTCGGCCCACATCCGGTTGCGGACCCCGCCCTTGGTGCCGGTGGCGGCGAGCGGGGTCGCCTCGGTCATCGGCGCGTCGACCGGGCCGTACCCGTAGAGGTTGCCGACGGTGGCGAGCACGGCGCCGCTGCGTCCGGCGGCGGTGAGCAGCGCGGCGGCCAGCGGCGGCCAGTCCGTGGCCCACCTGTGGTACGCCGGGTTGGCGCAGTTGTGCAGCGCGACCGCGCCCTCGGTCAGCGCGGTGAGCCGGTCGGCGTCACCGGCGTCGGCGGCGATCCGCTCGATCGCCGGGTGTGCCGGGCCGGTGCCGCGCCGGGTGACCACGCGCACCCGCTCGCCGCGCTCGGCGAGCAGTCGGGCGGTGGCGGTGCCGACGGGTCCGGCGCCGACGATCACGTGCAGGGCCATGACAGGTCCACCTTCTCTGAAGCAGTAGTCCGAAGCGAGAGCACTGCTCTCGAAAAAGAGCATGACTCACTGATCGACCCCTCGTCAAGAGCAGTGCTCTCTGTTTTGATTGCCGCTCTCGCTCATGGCACAGTGGGCGCATGGTCGCTCCCTCGCTCCGCGCCCGGGTCCGCGCCGGGATGATCGAAGAGATCAAGGCGGTTGCCCGCCGTCACCTGGCCACCGACGGCGCGGACCTCTCGCTGCGCGCCGTCGCCCGGGATCTCGGCATGGCCTCCTCCGCGATCTACCGCTACTTCCCCAGCCGCGACGACCTGCTCACCGCGCTGATCCTGGAGGCGTACGACGCGCTCGGCGACGCGGTGGAGACGGCCGACGCCGCCGCCGACCACGACGACCTGCGCGGTCGCTGGCTCGCCGCCAGCCGCGCGGCGCGCGCCTGGGCGCTCGCCCACCCCGCCGAGTACGCGCTGCTCTACGGCAGCCCGGTCCCCGGCTACGCGGCCCCGGACGACACGGTCGCGCCCGCCCAACGGCCCCCGATGACGCTGCTCGGCATCCTGCGCGACGGGATGGCCGCCGGCCGGCTCACGCCGCCGGACGAGGAGCTGCCCGAGCCGCTGCGCGGCGACCTGGCCGAACTGACCGCGCTGACCGGGGTGCCGTTGCCACCCGCGCTGATGGTCCGGGCGATGGCCGGCTGGACCCAGCTCTTCGGGCTGATCAGCTTCGAGCTGTTCGGCCGGATCAACCGGGCGCTGCCGCACCGGGACGAGTACTTCGACCACCAGATCGCCCTGATGGCCGACCTGGTCGGCCTACCCTGACGGCCGGTTGGGAAGGGGGCCGCGCCGCTACCGAAGGCGTGCCGAAGGGGCCCCTCCTCACGTGCCGTCGGAGGAGTGGCCGGGGAAGAGGTGCGCCGTCGGGTCGATGGCGACCGCCGCGTTGTTGACCGCGGTCGCCGCCTCGCCGAAGCCGGTGGCGATGAGCCGGACCTTGCCCGGGTACTCGGTGATGTCCCCGGCCGCGAACACCCGGGGCAGGTTGGTGGCCATGGCGCTGTCGACCACGATGTGCCGCCGGTCCAGGGCCAGCCCCCACTCGGTCAGCGGCCCCAGGTCGGCGGTGAAGCCGAGCGCGGCGACCACGGTGTCCACCGGGAGCGTCTCCACCGCGCCGCCGCGTACGGTCAGCTCGGCGCCGGTGACGTGCTCCTCGCCGTACAGCCGGCTCACCTCGGCGTTGACCACCACCCGCACCGGCAGCGCGCGAACCCGCTCGACGGTGGCGGCGTGCGCGCGGAACCGGTCCCGCCGGTGCGCCAGCGTCACCGACCGGGCCAGCGGCGCGAGCGTGACCGCCCAGTCGAACGCCGAGTCGCCGCCGCCCACGATGAGCACCTGCCGGTCGGTCAGCTCGACCGGCTGCGGCACGAAGTAGACGATCCCGGCGCCGGTGAAGCTCTCCGCGACCGGCAGCGGCCGGGGCGTGAAACTGCCCAGCCCGCCGGTCACCACCACCGCGCCGCAGCGGAGCTGCGCACCGCCGGCCAGCCCGAGCACCGGCCGGCCGTCGAGGTGGGACAGCTTCTCCGCGCGTACGCCGAGCAGGTAGTCGGGGTGGTACGGCGCGGCCTGGGCGAGCAGGTTCGCGATCAGCTCCCGGCCCTTGACGGCGGGGAAGCCGGCGACGTCGAGGATCAGCTTCTCCGGGTACATCGCGGTGACCTGACCACCCGGCTCGGGCAGCGCGTCGATCACGGCGACGGAGAGCCCCCGGAACCCGGCGTAGTAGGCGGCGAAGAGCCCGGCCGGGCCGGCCCCGATCACGGCGAGATCGACTTCGCGCATGGCGTACCGTCACTTTCGGCCAGGGATCAACCCGTGCTGCCGACGGTAGGCGGGCCGGTGACCTGGGGCAAGGACGTCCCGCCGGTCGATCGGTCGCGTCGTCAGGGCAGCCGGAGCGGCGGCGACCCGAGCGGGTCCGGCGTGCCGGCGTCGGCGCGACGGCGGAACAGGATCGCGGCGACCACGCCGCCGAGCAGCCCGAACAGGTGACCCTGCCAGGAGATCAGCTCGTCGGTGGGGAGGATGCCCAGCAACTGCCAGCCGTAGAGCAGGCCGACCAGCAGCACCACCGCGAAGTTCCACCAGCTCCGCTCCACCACCCCCCGGGTGAGCAGGATGCCGAGGTAGCCGAAGATCACCCCGCTCGCGCCGACCACCACCGAGCTGGGCGAGCCGGTGAACCACACGCCCAACCCGCTGACCAGGATGATCACCGCGGTGGACCAGAGGAACCGGCGGGTGCCGGCGGCCAGCACGAACGTGCCGAGCAGGATCAGCGGGATGCTGTTGCTGTAGAGGTGGTTCCAGCCGGCGTGCAGGAACGGCGAGAAGAAGACGCCGTCGAGGCCCTGGACGCGGTGCGGGATGATGCCGGCGGTGAGGTCGAGGTTGAGCCGCAGCCCGACGTCGAGCGCCTCGATGAGGAACAGCACCGGCACCACCGCGCACATGGCGACGAACGCCCGGCCGAGCGACGCGTAGAACGCGTCGGTGCCGAACCGGTGGGGGTCTCCGCCGCGCGGGCTGTCCTGCCAGGTCACCTGTCAACAGCTATCAGCAAATGCGGCGGATCGCCACTCGGGCGGACAGACGACGGCGGCGGGACACCCGGATCACCGGGCCTCCCGCCGCCGTTCGACCCGATCAGTACCAGCCCTCGCTCTGCGACTGCTGCCAGGCGCCGCACGGGGTGTCGTACCGGCCCTTGATGTAGCCGAGGCCCCAGGTGATCTGGGTGGCCGGGTTGGTGCGCCAGTCGTCGGCGACCGAGCCCATCTTGCTGCCGGGCACCGCCTGCGGGATCCCGTACGCGCCGGAGCTGCTGTTGGACGCCTTCGGGTTCCAGCCGCTCTCCTTCGTCCAGAGCTTGTCCAGACAGGGGAACTGGTCGATGCCGAAACCCTTGTCCAGCATGACCGCGCAGCCGACCTTGCGGTTGCCGCTGTACTCCGCGCAGGACGCCGGAATCGGCCCGTCGTACGGCTTGGCCTTCGCCTCCGCCTCCGCCTTCGCCTTGGCCTCCGCCTCGGCGCGCTCCTTCTTGCGGTTCGCGGCGGCACGCTCGGCGGCCTTGGCCCGCTCGGCGGCCTCCTTCGCCGCCGCCTTGGCCCGCAGCTTGGCCTGGTACTCGGCGGCGCGCTGCTTGGACGACTGCAGGCGGTGGTCGGCCTGCCGTTCGCGCTGGTAGATGTATTCGGTCCGGTCGACCTCGAGGCCGACCTGCGCGGTCAGGCCCTGCTGCTGGGTCTGACGATCTTCGCCCAGGTAGAAACCACCGGCGACGCCCACGGAGAGCAGCGCGACAGCGGCCGTACGGGCGCCGAACCGGCTCCAGAGCCGACTCACGAAGTTTCCCTTCGTCGGAGGCAGGGACACGGCACCACGCGTGGCCGCACGGCCGCGCCCGGGTGCCGCGAGCGCCCCGACCCACCGGTCTCCGCCGGCGCACCGACCCCCGTGGCTCCCGCCGTCGTGGCGGGGAATGCTCGACGAGGCGCCGGGTGCGAATGGGACTCCAGGCACTGGAGTTGTCGGTGACGCTCGATGGACACCATCGCGCACGGTGAGGCGGGTGGGAAACTGCGGGAGCCAAAAGTGATCTGTGCCACACTTAAAATAGGGACGAAGTGGGGCATAACGACCCGTCAGCTCGGGATGTCCTCCAAGAGGTCGGTGACCATCGCGGCGATCGGCGAACGCTCCGACCGGCTGAGGGTGACGTGCGCGAAAAGGGGATGGCCCTTCAGCGCCTCGATCACCGCGGTCACGCCGTCGTGCCGCCCCACCCGCAGGTTGTCGCGCTGCGCCACGTCGTGCGTCAGCACCACCCGCGAACCCTGGCCGATCCGGGACAGCACGGTGAGCAGGACCCCCCGCTCCAACGACTGCGCCTCGTCGACGATGACGAACGCGTCGTGCAGGCTCCGGCCCCGGATGTGCGTCAGCGGCAGCACCTCCAGCAGACCGCGCGAGGTGACCTCCTCCAGCACGTTCTCGTGCACCACCGCGCCCAGCGTGTCGAAGACGGCCTGCGCCCAGGGCGACATCTTCTCCGACTCCGAGCCGGGTAGGTAGCCCAGCTCCTGGCCACCGACCGCGTACAACGGGCGGAAGACGATCACCTTCTTGTGCCGGCGGCGCTCCATCACCGCCTCCAGGCCGGCGCAGAGCGCCAGCGCCGACTTGCCGGTGCCGGCCCGGCCGCCCATCGACACGATGCCGATCGACTCGTCCAGCAGCAGGTCGAGCGCGATCCGCTGCTCCGCCGAGCGCCCGTGCAGACCGAACGCCTCCCGGTCACCACGGACCAGCCGAACCGTCTTGTCGGGCAGCACCCGGCCCAGCGCCGAGCCCCGCGACGAGTGCAGCACCAGACCGGTGTGACAGGGCAGGCCCGCGGCGGCGTCGACGTCGAGCGCCTCGCCCGCGTACAGCCGGCCGATCTCGTCGTCGGGAAGCTCCAGCTCGGCCATCCCGGTCCAGGTCGGGTCGCTGGCCTGACCGTGCCGGTACTCGTCCGCGCGCAGGCCGACCGAGGCGGCCTTCACCCGCAGTGGCATGTCCTTGCTGACCAGGGTCACGTCGCGGCCCTCGGCGGCCAGATTGAGCGCCACCGAGAGGATCCGGGCGTCGTTCGACTCGTTGCGGAAGCCGGGCGGCAACACGCCGTCGTCGGTGTGGTTCAGCTCCACCCGCAGCGTGCCGCCGGAGTCGTTGGCGGGCACCGGACGGTCCAGCCGGCCGTGCCGCACCCGCAACTCGTCCAGCATGCGCAGCGACTGGCGCGCGAACCAGCCCAGCTCGGGGTGGTGCCGCTTGCCCTCCAGCTCCGAGATGACCACCAGCGGCAGCACCACCTCGTGCTCGGCGAAGCGGTGGAACGCCGCGGGGTCGGAGAGGAGGACCGAGGTGTCCAGGACGAAGGCCGGGCCGGATGGTCGGGGCTCCTCGGTGCCGGCGGTGGCGGCAGCGGCGCTCCGCCGGCTGCGCGTGGTCCGGCGGGTCGTGGCGGTCGCGGCCGGGGTCGGCTCGGCTCCGGCGGGGGTACGGCGAGTGGTCACAGGCCTGCTCCGCGGATGGGCACCCGGCCACCCGAGTTCCGCCTCATCCGGTGCCCGGCGGACACGGGGTCGGATGCGGGCCCCGTGCGCGAGGTCGCAGGTCCGGGCTGTCCGGCTGGCCCGGGAAAACCCCGTGCCATGCCTAGACGCTAATCGCCGTGGGCCCGCTCGGCTAGAGCCCCGGGTGGATCACCGGTGAACACGCCGGAACCGGCCGGGATGCATGCCCCCTGCGCGCATCCCGGCCGGGGCCGGAGCCGCCGGCGTCGCGCCGCCACGACGGCGGGCGGGCACGGCGCGTACCGGACGCGGACCTCAGCCCGGCCGCCGCACCAGCGCCCCGGCTCGGGGGCCGGCGGCGGTCGCGCCGAACGACGACCCGGTGTACGTGGTGCCGGCGCGGGCGACGGCGCCGCCGAGCCGAGCGGTCGCGGTGACCCGTACGGCCGGCGCCCCGGCCCGCACGGCCGGCGCGTCGGGGCGGGCGGTGACCGCGGCGGGCACGGCGGTGCCGGCGAACGGCGCGCCGGTACGCCCGACCGAGGTCACCACCGTCGGGGCGGGCGCGGCCAGCGCCGAGGCGATGACGGCCTGCGCCTCCCGACGCCGACGGTTCCAGGCGCCCCGGTCCCCGTCGAAGTAGCCCTGCCGGTAGCCGAACCGGTAGCCGATCCGGTAGCTGAGCTGGCCGTGCAGCCGGCCGGCGGCGTAGCAGGTGGAGCCGAGCACCAGGACGAGGACGACGGCGAGAAAAGGGCTCACCGGGCCACCTCCCCCGCCCGGCTCATCGCTCGTCCGCCCCGGGCAGCGGATCGGCCACCAGTAACCGCTCCAGATCGGCGGTGCTGACCTCCTCGACCAGTTCCACGCTGATCCGGCAGCCGTCGAGGATCACCTCGGCCACCGAGGCCCGGCGGATCTCGCCGCCGGAGTCGTAGACCCGCACGCTCAACTCGGGGCAGCCGAGGTGGGTCCGCCAGGCGTCCCACTCCTCCCGGTCGCCCACGTTGAGCGAGAGGTAGCGGCAGCCCCGGGCGAGGTAGAGGCGCCAGGGCGCGCTCAGCCCGGCGGAGACGCCGTCCGCGATCAGTCCGAAGGCCTGGGCGCGGGTCGCGAGTTCGGTCACGACACCCCCTCCGCACCGGCGGAGTGACGCATGTGAGCACTTGTCGTCTCAAGCACGTGACACAACGTAAGTTGTCTCATGGGCGTGACAGTATCAGCTTTTCGTCCGCTTGCCGCCGTACTGGCGTCTATCTATCCTGCCCGGGTGACACCCCTCGACAGCGGCTCCGGAGCGGTGACCGGCAGCCACCCACCGGCGTCACGTCGGCGTGACACCAGCGCGCCGAGCAACCCCGACACGAGCGACTGGTCGTACCGTCACGGGGTGAGCGAGACGGCCAATGCACGGAAGATCTCCTTTGCCACCTTCGTCCGCCGCGCGCTGGACGACGCCCGCGCCATGCGCGCGTGGAGTGGCACCGAGGTCTCCCGGCGCACCGGTGTCTCCCGCCAGACCATCAACCGCTGGGTGCGCGGCGACTGGGCGAGCGACCCCGAGGCCGAACGGGTGGTCGCGTTCTGCGAGGGGCTCGGGCTCGATCCGGCCGTCGCGTTCACCGCGCTCGGCTGGGACCGGACGACCGGCCCCCGCGCCGCCCCCGCGCCGCCCCCGATGGATCCGGACGTCGAGGCGCTGCTGCGCCGGCTGGTCGACCCGAACGTCTCCGACGCGGAGAAGTTCCACATCCGGGAAACCATTCGTTACCTCGCATATCGCCCGACACTGCCAGCCGATGTCCGAAATAGGGGCAAACAGGCCGGCTAGTTCTCAGATGGCGAAAGAACGGAAAGGCAGTACCGATCGTTTCGCCTCGGGCCCGGATCGGACCGGCTAGCGTCCACGTTTGTACTGCTAAGGGCTCGTCGTCGGCGGGGGGACGGGACACAGCCGAACCCAGCCCTGCGGGACAGAAGGAGGGGTCTGTCCATGACCCTGAAATGGTTGGCAGTCGTGGTCGCGGTGGTGTCGGTGACATCGTGCGTGACCGGCAACGTGGTGGTCGGCGTGCTGGACGGCGGGCAGCTTCCCCTGGTCGTCAATCTCCTCGCGCTCACCACCACCGGCACGGCGGTGATCCTCGCCGTCGTGGCCGAGTTGCACGACCGGCTCAACGACCGGGTCAGCGCGCTCACCGAGTTCCTGGTGGCGCGACTCAACGAGATCGAGGCGCACACCGGCGACCGGAACACCGGCTTCGTGGAGGGGTACCTGCTCAGTCACGGGCAGGAGGCGGCCGTGGTGCCGTTCGGGCGCCGAGGACGGGGAGCCGCCGAACGCTGACCTGCCACGTCGTCCCGACGTCACATCTCGGCCACGAATACGCCGCCCGGCGCGGGGGTACGCTGTCGCGCGTGCCGCCGTTGAATCTGGGCAACCAGCAGCCGAAGACCCCGTTGGACGCCGAGCACGCCTGGCGGGCCACCGCCGCGCGTGCGGGTGACGTGGTGCTCTTCTTCGACTTCGACGGCACACTGGCGCCGGTCGACGACGATCCCACCGCGGTCCGCCCCGCGCCGAAGGTGCTCGCCGCGCTGGAGGCGCTCGCCCCGCGCGTACGCCGGATCGCGATCGTCTCCGCGCGCCCGGTGGAGTTCCTCCGCGACCATCTCGGCGGCCTCACCGGCGTCGACCTGTACGGGCTCTACGGCCTGGAGCACAGCCACTCGGGCGGCGAGACGGTCACCGAGCCGGCGGCGTTGCCCTGGGTGCCGACCATGGCCGAGCTGGCCGAGCAGGCCCAGACCGAGCTGCCGCCGGGCGCGCTCGTCGAGTTCAAGCGGCTCTCCGTCGCGCTGCACTGGCGCACCGCGCCGCAGCTCGGTGACCTGGTGCAGGAGTGGGGCCGGGCCCAGGCCGAGCGGCTGGGCCTGCGTTGTCAGGCCGGCCGCATGGTGCTGGAGCTGAAGCCACCGGTGGACCGGGACAAGGGCATGGTCATCGGCGAGACGGTCCGCGACGCCGGCGGGGCGTGGTATTTCGGCGACGACGTCTCCGACATCAAGGCGTTCGCCGCGCTGCGCGCCCGTGCCGCCACCGATCCCGACTTCCTCGGCGTCTGCGTGGCGGTCGCCAACCCGGAGACCGGCCACGAGGTCGCCGACGCCGCCGACCTCACGCTCGACTCCCCCGCCGCCCTGGGCGACTTCCTCACCGCCGCCCTCCCCCACCTGACCCCCTGACCCCGACCCCCCACCCCGCCCCGCCCCCACCCCCACCCCACCCCCACCCCGCCCGCTTCGTCGATCTTGCACTTACTGCCCGGACAAAGGCAGACAAAAGCCCCAGCCGCGGGGCCGAATGTGCAAGATCGGCGAGATCGGCGAGATCGGCGAGATCGGGCGGCGGGCGCGGGCCGGGACGGGCGGGCGGCGGGCGTCAGGTGCCGTAGCGGCGTTGCCGGGTGGCGTACGAGCGCAGGGCGCGGAGGAAGTCGACCTTGCGGAAGTCGGGCCAGTTCAGCTCGCAGAAGTAGAACTCCGAGTGCGCGCTCTGCCAGAGCATGAAGCCGGAGAGCCGCTGCTCCCCGCTGGTCCGGATGATCAGATCCGGATCCGGCAGGCCCTTGGTGTAGAGGTGCTCGGAGATGTGGTCGACGTCGAGCGTGGTGGCCAGCTCCTCGATCGTCCCGCCGTGCGACGCGTGCTCCAGCAGCAACGAGCGGACCGCGTCGGCGATCTCGCGCCGGCCGCCGTACCCGACGGCGATGTTGACCTGGGCGCCGCCGTCGCGGTCCCGGGTGCGCTCCTCGGCGGCCTTCAACGCGGCCGCGTGCTGCGCCGGCAGCACGTCGAGCGCGCCCACCATGCGCAGCCGCCAGGGATTGCCCTGCTCGGCCAGCTCGGTGGTGAGATCCTCGATGATCTGGAGCAGCGGGTCCAGCTCGGCGGCCGGCCGGGAGAGGTTGTCGGTGGAGAGCAGCCAGAGCGTGACGTGCCCGACGCCGGCCGCGTCGCACCAGCGGAGCAGCTCCTTGATCCGCTCGGCCCCCATCCGGTGACCGTCGTTCGGATCGACGAAGCCCATCTCCCGGGCCCATCTGCGGTTGCCGTCGCACATCACGCCGACATGGGCGGGCACCGGCTTGCCCGCGAGCTTCGCGGTCAGCCGGCGCTCGTACACGGAGTAGAGGAGTTTCCGCAGAGTCATCACTTGCAGGGTAGCGACCCACGGGAAAGATCAGTGCCGCGGTGGCGCATCGCGGGACGGCGGGTCGCCTCCGGCCCGGCACGCCGACCTCGGCGGGTCACTCCCCGGTCCGGCGCGGGCGCGTCACCCGCCCTCCGCGCGGGTGCGGCTCGTCACCCGGCCCCCGCGCGGGTGCGGCTCGTCACCCGGCCCCCGCGCGGGTGCGGCTCGTCACCCGTTGGCCCGGCGGCGGCGCGGCGCGGCGGCGGCGATCGCGCCCAGTGTGCGGGCGTCCAGGCGGCCGTCGCCGAGCCCCAACTCCACCACCGTCCGGTAGACCCGCTCGTCCCGGCCGGCCGCGCCGACCACCGCGTCCACCACCCACTGCCGCCGGGCCAGCCAGGCCGCCGCCGAACTGTGCCGCAGATGAGCGCCGAGCCGGGCGCGCAGCGCCGCCGCGTACCGCCGGGCCGCCTCGGCGGGCGCGTCGGCCGCCGCCGCCCCGGCCAGCGCGCCGGAGCGCAACGCGTAGAAGATGCCCTCGCCGGTGAACGGGTTGATCAACGACAACGCGTCGCCGGCCAGCACCACCCGGCCCTGGCCCGGCGCCGGCCGGTGGGTGGAGAGCGGCAGGTGGTGCGCCCGCAGGTCGGTCACCGTGGCCGGGTCGGTGTCGGGCAGCAGCGCGGCCATCCGGTCCAGCAGGTGCGCCCGGGTCAGCGGCTCGCCGCGCAGCACCTCCCCGTACCCGACGTTCGCCCGCCCGTCGCCGATCGGAAACACCCACGCGTACGCGGGCCAGCGCGCCGCCGAGGTCACGATGAGCTGCTCGGGCGGGCCGGGCGGCGCCGGCGCGTAGCCACGGATGGCGAGCGCGAGGTGCCGGTCCGGGTTCACCGGGTACCCGAGCGCCCGGCGCAGCACCGAGCCGGCGCCGTCCGCGCCGACCACCGCGCGGGCGGTCAGCTCCCCGTCGAGCACCACCCGGTCGACGCCGGCCTCCACCCGGCGTACGGTGTGCCGCCGCAGCTCGGCTCCCGCCCCGACCGCCGCCCGGACCAGTCGCGCGTCGAACACCCGCCGAGGCACCGTGTACGCGGGCCGGGGCAGCGCCCGGGCCACCGCGCCACCGCCGGGACCGACCAGGCGCAGCGCCGGCAGCGGCGGATATCCGTCGACCGCGCCGGTCACGCCCAGCTCGGCGAGCACGTCCAGCGCGTGCGCGGCGATCCCGTCCCCGCACGCCTTGTCCCGCGGGAAGTCGTACCGGTCGAGCAGCAGCACCCGCGCCGCCCCGGCCCGCCGCGCGGCGAGCGCCGCCGCCGCCCCGGCCGGACCCGCCCCCACCACCACGACGTCCCACACCGTGTCACCACCCACCCCCCAATCCTCCCCCCGCCCACCCTTCCCCAACCCCCCACCGCGCCGCCCCACCCCCAACCCCACCCACCCCGCCCCGCCCCCCGCCCCGACCCCCGCCCCGACCCCGTTGATCAAGGAGTTTGCGTCAGAAAGAGGCTCGAAGTTGACGCAAACTCCTTGATCAACGGGGAACGGGTGGGGGGGTGGGGGTGGGTTAGGGGGTGGGGGTGGCTCGGTGGAGGGAGTAGAGGGTGAGGGCGGCGGCGGTGAGGAGAGGGGCGCCGTCGCGGATCAGGCCGTCGGAGCCGAGCAGCCACCAGCAGAGCGGGAGGTCGAGCGCGAGCACGCCGAACGTCACCACCACCAGCGCGCGCCGGGCCCAGCCCTTGCCGCGCAGCAGGAACGCGGTGCAGAACAGCACCGCGTAGCTGGCCGCGATGCCGGCGCCGATCCAGAACAGCACCGCGGGTACGGCGGCGACCCCGCCGTCCAGCAGTGACCCGGTCGCCACCAGCGCCGGCACGAGCATCAAGGGGCTGTAGGTGAACGCGGCGACCCGGGCGGTCAGCAGCCACCCGTTCGCCTGTGGGCGCTTCGGCGTCACCTCGCGCCAGGCGATCGTCCCGCCCTCGACGACCAGGCCCTTGCGGTGTCGGACCAGGTGCGCCCGGACCGCGTCGGAGCGGTAGAGCAGCACCACCACGGCGACGCAGAGCGCGGTGAGCGCCGCGAAGCCGAGCAGGCCGGGCAGCGCCGGCACCCCCTGCCGGGGCACGATCAGGCGGCCCACCGCGAAGACGGTGGTCACGGCCAGGATCAACCCGAACGGGCGGGCCGCCACCCGGCCCCGGTTGACGTGGCCGATCAGGATCAGGAAACCCAGCGAGCGGAGCATCGCCCAACCGGTACGCACCGCGAGGCCGAACTCCTGCTCCGGGGCGTACCAGTAGTTGAGCAGCTCGACCACGACGGTGGCCCCCGCGGTCACGGCGAGCAGCGTGGTCAGCGCCCGGACGGCGGACGGCCGCCGGACCTCGACAGGTTCGGCGGCCGTCCTCATGGCATCCGTTGTTGCCCGGCGCGGGCAACCGGCACACCTGTTACTTCTGCGGCTCCACGTCCAGCCGGGCGCGCAGCGCGTCCAGCTCGGCCCAGAGCACGCCGGGGAGCTTGTCACCGAACTTCTCGAACCACTCGGTGACCAGCGGCAACTCCTTGCGCCACTCCTCCGGGTCGACCTTCAGGGCGATCCGGACGTCCTCCGGGGTCATGTCGAGGCCGTCGATGTCCAGCGCGTCCTGCGCCGGGACCATGCCGATCGGGGTCTCCACCGCGTCGGCGGTGCCCTCCAGGCGCCCGATGACCCACTTGAGGACGCGGGAGTTCTCGCCGAAGCCCGGCCAGAGGAAGCTGCCCTCGGCGTCCTTGCGGAACCAGTTGACGTAGTAGATCTTGGGCAGCTTGGCCTCGTCGCCGTCGGTGCCCTTGCCCATCTCGATCCAGTGCCGGAAGTAGTCACCGGCGTGGTAGCCGATGAACGGCAGCATGGCCATCGGGTCGCGGCGCACCACGCCGACCGCGCCGGACGCGGCGGCGGTGGTCTCCGAGGAGAGCGTGGCCCCCATGTAGACGCCGTGCACCCAGTCCCGCGCCTCGGTGACCAGCGGGACGGTGTCCCGCCGCCGGCCGCCGAACAGGATCGCGTCGATCGGCACGCCGTTCGGGTCGTAGTAGTCCTCGGCCAGGATCGGGCACTGCGTGATCGGGGTGCAGAACCGGCTGTTCGCGTGCGAGGAGAGGTTGTCGCTCTCCGGCGTCCAGTCGTTGCCCTTCCAGTCGATCAGGTGCGCCGGCGGCTCACCCATGCCCTCCCACCAGATGTCGCCGTCGTCGGTGAGCGCCACGTTGGTGAAGACCGAGTTGCCGCGGTCCAGCGTCCGCATGGCGTTGGCGTTGGTCTTCCAGTCGGTGCCGGGCGCGACGCCGAACAGGCCGTACTCCGGGTTGATCGCGTAGAGGCGGCCGTCCGGGCCGAAGCGCATCCAGGCGATGTCGTCGCCGATGGTCTCGACCTTCCAGCCCGGGATGGTCGGCTCCAGCATGGCCAGGTTGGTCTTGCCGCAGGCCGACGGGAAGGCGCCGGCGATGTGGTAGACCTTGCCCTCCGGCGAGGTGATCTTGAGGATCAGCATGTGCTCGGCCAGCCAGCCCTCGTCGCGCCCCATCACGCTGGCGATCCGCAGCGAGTAGCACTTCTTGCCGAGCAGCGAGTTGCCGCCGTAACCGGAACCGAAGGACCAGATCTCCCGGGTCTCCGGGAAGTGCGAGATGTACTTGGTCTCGTTGCACGGCCAGGCCACGTCCTGCTGGCCGGGCGCCAGCGGCGCGCCGATCGAGTGCAGCGCGTGCACGAAGTCGGCGTCGTCGCCCATCGCCTCCAGGATCGACGACCCCATCCGGGTCATGATCCGCATCGAGGCGACCACGTACGGGCTGTCCGTGATCTCGACGCCGAACATGGGGTTCTCGGCCTCGACCGGGCCCATGCAGAACGGGATGACGTACATGGTGCGACCGCGCATGCTGCCGCGGTACAGCTCAGTCATCGTCCGCTTCATCTCGGCCGGCGCCATCCAGTTGTTGGTGGGGCCGGCGTCCGCCTCGTCGACGGAGCAGATGAAGGTGCGCTCCTCGACCCGGGCGACGTCCGTCGGGTCCGTCCGCGCGTAGAACGAGTTGGGCTTCTTCTCGGGGTTCAGCCGGATCAGGGTGCCGTTGGAGACGAGTTCGTCGGTGAGGCGACGCCACTCCTCGTCGGACCCGTCCACCCACACCACCCGCTCCGGAGTGGTGAGTTCCGCGACCTCTCGGACCCAGGCGAGCAGTTTGGGGTGGGACGTCGGGGCCTGATCGATACCCCGAACAACAGCCGGAGCAACCATGTCACATCTCCTTGTGGTCGACGCTGACCGATCTATGGGATGCACGAGTTCTGGCGGGTGAGGCGCCGCCGTCGTGGAAACCTGGGATTGGGCTCAGCGTAAACCGGGCTGCCTCCCCAGTCAGTGGGACTGGTTGTGAAGAACTGCACAAGGTACGCCCACGCTGCGGCTACACGATCTGATACCCGCTTTCGCGCGCAGTTTCACGCAAATCCTTCGGCGAACCTTCGACCGCCCGACCCACGGATGCGGGATTACGTGATGCGCCGCGCGCCTTGGTACGGTCGGTTACGCTCTGCTCACCGACATTCGGAACGAACCACCGGACCGCCTCCCGGCGACCCGGTCGCGGCGGACGGCGGGGAAGTTGTCGCGGCCGACTCGCCGTTGCGGCGGGTCCCCCTTCCCTGCAACCGGTACTCTCGGCGGGTGGCCGCGACGATGACCGGGGACCAACCGGGGGCTCCGCCGACCCGTTCGGGTCCGCTCGGAGCGCTGCTCCACCGCTTCGGCCACCTCATCCACGAGCTGAGCAAGTTCGCCACCGTCGGCGGCTTCGCCTTCCTCGTCGACTTCGCGCTCTTCAACTACCTGTCGAGCGGGCGCGGCATGCCGCCGCTGGCCGCGAAGACCATCTCCACCGTGGTCGCCGCGACGGTCGCCTTCCTCGGCAACCGGTTCTGGACCTGGCGGCACCGCCAACGCTCCAACCCGGCCCGCGAGTACGCGCTGTTCTTCTTCTTCAACGGGGTGGGCCTCGGCATCGCGGTGGCCTGCCTGGCGATCAGCCGCTACGGCCTGGGCGCGATCTGGCCGGCGGTGTTCCAGACGCCCCTGGCCGACAACATCGCCAGCTTCCTCGTCGGCACCGGCCTGGGGACGCTGTTCCGCTTCTGGTCGTACCGACGATTCGTCTTCGTCGAGGCGGGAACTCCCCCCGTTCCGGCACCGAGCCGAGATCGAGAGTCCGGGGCGTGACGCACCGCCCATCCCGACCCGCCGGGCCCTGCCGGCCCTGCCCACTGCCCTAAGGTGTTCCGCATGCCTGGAGTCCGTCTGCTGCCCGAGCGCTGGCAGAAGTTCATCCGTGAGGCGGCCAAGTTCGGCATCGTCGGCGGCATCAACACCGTCATCAATTACGCGGTGTTCAATGCGCTGGCACTCACGGTTTTCCGGGACGGCCAACTCAAGGCGACCGTGATCGCGACCATCGTCGCCACGATCACGTCGTATCTGATGAATAGGCACTGGACGTACCGGGATCGACCGAAATCCGCCCTGCGGCGGGAATATGTCCTGTTTTTCCTGTTCAACGGCGCCGGCCTGGTCATCGAACTCGGCGTCCTGGCGTTGGCGAAGTACGGCCTCGGCGTCCACGGCCTGCTGGCGTTGAACGTGGCGAAGACGGTCGGCGTCCTGCTGGCCACCCTGTTCCGCTTCTGGTCCTACCGCACGTTCGTGTTCCAGCCGGTGCCGAAGCACGCCGAGGAGACCTGGCACGCCGTGCCCCGCGACGAGTGGGACAACGTCGCGGAGATGGACCCGGTCGCCGAGCTGGCCGAATCGGTGAGCGAGCTGGAGGAGGAGGAGCTGCCCCCGGGCGCGAGCCGCCCGAGGAGCGACTACACACCGCCCCAGGGGCGTACAGCTCCGGTCGACGCCGCGCTGGGCGGGGCGCTCCGCGCCGACCTGGACGCCGAACTGGCCGCCGAGTTCCCGTCCCGCCGCGCCCGCCGCTGAACGTGGGCGCCCGCCGCTGAAGGGTGGGCGCCCGCTGGCTGAACGTGAGCGCCCGCCGGCTGGACGTGGACCCACCCTGGCGCGGCTCACGAGGGGTCGCGGAGCGGCTTCCCCTCGGCCATGTCGGCAAGCATCTCCCGCATCTCTCCGTCGCCCAGGCTGTGCTTGTCGTGGTGGGCCTCGACCAGCTCGTAGAGCTTCGTCTGCACCCGGTCCACGTGCGGCACGTCGTGCAGCACCGACTGGCCCCGCTCACCGGCCGACTCGATGGTCAACGTCCCGCAGCCGAGCATCCGCTCCACGAAACGCTGGTGCATGGCGTGGTCGTTGATCCGGGTCAGCGGCAGGTCCCGCCGGTTGCGGGAGAGCACGCCCTCCTGGAGCAGCACCCGCTCGTTGGTGAACAGGTAGTGCGTGCTGCGCCAGACCAGGAACGGCCACAGGCCCAGCCAGAGCACCAGCACGAGGCCGAGCCCGGCGAGGACGTACAGCGCGATGGCGCCGCCGTCGCCCTCCGGCAGCAGGATCCAGCCGGCGACCACCGCCGCGACGGTGAGCGCCAGCACCAGGATCGGCCGGACCAGGGCCTTCCAGTGCGGGTGCAGGTGCAGCACGACGTGCTCGTCCTCGGTGAGCACGTCTTCGGGGAACGCCACTTCGAACCTCCTCGGGGAACCGGACGCGCTGACCGTAACCGGTCGGGGCACCCCGGCGGCATCGGCCGCGCGGGCCGCTGCCGGAGGGAGATGTTAGGCGGGGCCCCCGCCTATACCGGAGGCGTAAGCAAGGGCCCCTCCTTTCACCGCAGGTGGAGCACGTCGCCGGCGGCCAGGCGGAGGGGGGCGCCGGTGGCGGCGTCGACCACGAGCTGGCCGTCGGGGTCTACGCCGGTCGCGGTGCCGTGCGCCTCGCGCCCGTCCGGCAGCAGCACCCGTACCCGGCGGCCGATCGTGGCGCACCCGGCCAGGTACGCGTCGCGCAGCCCGCTGGCCTCCGCGTCGCCCCCGGCGTCGCGCCAGCGCGCGTACCAGTCGGCGAGCGAGCGCAGCAGCGCCCGCAGCAGCGGATCGCGGTCGGTGGCGGTGGCGCCGGCGAGCTGGAGCGAGGTGGCCGGCAGCCCGGTCGGGTTCTCCGGCAGCTCGGCGGCGCGCAGCGTCACGTTGAGGCCGACGCCGACCACGATCGCGGGCGGCACGGCCCCGTCGCCGGGCACCGCCTCGGCCAGCACGCCGGCGCACTTCGCGCCGTCCACCAGCAGGTCGTTGGGCCACTTCAGCCGGGCGTCCAGCTCGGCCAGCAGGCGGACCGCCTCGGCCAGCGCGACGCCGGCCAGCAGCGGCAGCCAGCCGTACCCGGTGGCCGGCACCGGCGCCCAGCCGCGTTCGGCGACCGCCTCCCCGGGTCGGAGCAGGACGCTTGTCGCGATGCCGGCGCGCGGCGGCGACTGCCAGACCCGGCCCCGCCGCCCCCGGCCGGCGGTCTGCCGCTCGGCGACCACCACCAGGCCCTCCGGTTCGCCGTCCCGCGCGGCGGCCACCACGTCCGCGTTTGTCGAGCCGGTCTCCACCAGCAGCTCCAACCGGCGCCAGGGTCCGTGCGGCGCGACCAGCGCCCGCCGCAGCCGGGCCGCCGACAGCGGCGGGCGGTCCAGATCGGTGTACGGCGAGCCGGGCATCCCGCCAGCCTACGGCCCCGAGGGTTCGCCGGTCGCCGGTAAGCGGTGAGGCGCACTGCACAACCCCACCCACCTGAACCATCGTTATATTCCACGGGTGACTACCGAGACCGGGACCACCATCCACACGACCGCCGGCAAGCTGGCGGACCTGGAGCGACGGCTCGACGAGGCGGTGCACGCCGGGTCGGCGCGCGCGGTCGAGAAGCAGCACGCGCGGGGCAAGAAGACCGCCCGGGAGCGGATCGAGCTGCTCCTCGACGAGGGCTCGTTCGTCGAGCTGGACGAGTTCGCCCGGCACCGCTCGACGAACTTCGGCCTGGAGCGCACCCGCCCGTACGGCGACGGCGTGGTGACCGGCTACGGCACCGTGGACGGCCGGCAGGTCTGCGTGTTCGCGCAGGACTTCACCGTCTTCGGCGGCTCCCTCGGCGAGGTCTTCGGGGAGAAGATCGTCAAACTGATGGACCTGGCCATGAAGATCGGCTGCCCGGTCGTCGGCATCAACGACTCCGGTGGCGCGCGGATCCAGGAGGGCGTCGCCTCGCTCGGTCTCTACGGTGAGATCTTCTTCCGCAACGTGCGGGCCAGCGGTGTCATCCCGCAGATCTCCCTGATCATGGGCCCGTGCGCGGGCGGCGCGGTCTACTCCCCGGCGGTCACCGACTTCACCGTGATGGTCGACCAGACCTCGCACATGTTCATCACCGGCCCCGACGTGATCAAGACGGTCACCGGCGAGGACGTCGGCATGGAGGAGCTGGGCGGCGCCCGCACCCACAACGCCCGCAGCGGCAACGCGCACTACCTCGGCACCGACGAAGAGGACGCGATCGACTACGTGAAGGCGCTGCTGTCGTACCTGCCGTCGAACAACCTGGACGAGCCGGTGGTGTTCGACGCCCCGGCCGACCTGGCGGTCACCGACTCCGACCGGGAGCTGGACACGCTGATCCCGGACTCGGCCAACCAGCCGTACGACATGCACCGGGTCATCGAGCACGTGCTCGACGACGGCGAGTTCCTGGAGGTGCAGCCGCTGTACGCGCAGAACATGGTGGTCGGCTTCGGCCGCGTCGAGGGTCGCCCGGTGGGCGTGGTGGCGAACCAGCCGATGCAGTTCGCCGGCACGCTCGACATCGCCGCCTCGGAGAAGGCGGCCCGGTTCGTACGCACCTGCGACGCGTTCAACGTGCCGGTGCTGACGTTCGTGGACGTGCCCGGCTTCCTGCCCGGCACCGGGCAGGAGTGGGACGGCATCATCCGGCGCGGCGCGAAGCTCATCTACGCGTACGCCGAGGCCACCGTCCCGAAGGTCACCGTGATCACCCGCAAGGCGTACGGCGGCGCGTACGACGTGATGGGCTCCAAGCACCTCGGCGCGGACCTCAACTTCGCCTGGCCGACCGCGCAGATCGCGGTGATGGGCGCCCAGGGCGCGGTGAACATCCTCTACCGCGCCGAGCTGGCGAACGCCGAGGACCCGGCCGCCGTCCGCGCCGAGAAGATCGCCGAGTACGAGGACACGCTGGCCAACCCGTACATCGCTGCCGAGCGCGGCTACGTCGACGGCGTGATCCCGCCGCACGAGACACGGACCCAGATCGTCCGGGCGCTGCGGGTGCTGCGCACCAAGCGCGAGACGCTGCCGCCGAAGAAGCACGGCAACATCCCGCTGTAGGTGTAGGGAGGGGTCCCCGCTTGACGCCTCGCGTAGAGCGGGGCCCCTTCGCCCACGCGGCCCGGTTCAGCAGCCGGGGTCGGCGGCGACGCACATCCGCTCGGCCGCGAGCCGGGCCAGGTCCCGCAACTGCGACTCGGTGCCGTCCGAACCGTTCTGGAGCACGCTGACCAGATCACCGACACGCACCACCGCCAACGCGGTGACCGACGTGGTGTCACCGAGTGACGCGCCGGTGTCCAGGTTGCGGGCTTGGCCGACCGTGTGGCGCACCAGCACCGACTCGTCCCCGGCAAAGCCGCGGTCGACCTCCTGCCAGGAGTGGGCGACCTCCGCGTCGATCGTCTTGCCGCGCCACGCCGTAGGGCCGCTGGAGCGCCACATCCGGCAGGGGGCGAGCAGCGCGGGCAGCCCGTCGAAGAGCCGGTCGGCCCCGTCCGGCGCGATCCGGTAGAGGTCCTGGATGGCCAGCACCTGGCCCTCTCGCTGATCGCGGCCCCCGGTACGTTCCCGGACCATGGTCACCGAACGCGAATAACGGGACTGCTCCCACGTCGTCGGTTGTCCCTGGTTCTGCCGGCAGTACTCCAGCATCCGGTCCAGCCGGATCTCCTCGCCGAGGCCGGACTCGGTCCAGGGCTCCACGATGGCCGGCCGCAGGTCCGCCGGTTGCAACAGCGCCTCGGCGGGCACCTCGGTGGCGGTCCAAACAGTCGCCGACGGGCTGGCCGCGGCCGGCGTCGGCACGTCGGCGCCTCGGCTTGTCAGGAGCGCGGCACCGGAGGTGAATGTCAGCACCGCCACGGCCGCCGCGACTGCCGCACGCCGGCTGCGTCGGCGTGCCCGGGCCCGCAACTCGGCCGGCTCCGCCCACCGGACGGCGTGCAGCTCACGCTGCATCAGGGAGATGAACGTCGGGTCGTCGTCACGCATCGGCGGGCTCCTCCAGATCTACGACCACGAGCAGTTCGGCCAGCGCGGCGCGGCCCCGGGACAGCCGCGCCTTGACGGTGCCGAGCGGCGCCTCGGTCTCCCGGGCCACCTCGGCCACCGGCATGCCGAGCAGGTAGTGCATCGCGATGGCGGTGCGTTGCGCCTCGGGCAGCCGGCGCAACGCCGCCACCACCTCCACGGTGTCCGTGCCGGGGGCGGGAATGCTCTCCTGTGCCCCGTGTCGCAGGTAGGCACGGGCCCGGCTGCGCAGGCTGCGCCACCGGCTCACCGCGATCCGGCTGGCCACCACCCGCACCCAGGACTCCGGGTCGTCGTACCCGCGCACGGTCGACCACCGCTGCCAGGCCCGGATGTACGCCTCCTGCACCGCGTCCTGCGCCTCGGCCAGGTCACCGGTGAGCACGTACACGAAGCCGAGCAGCCGTTGCCGGCTGCCCCGGTAGAACTCGTCGAAGCCGTCGCTGTCGGGCACTGCCACCTCCCCGTGTTCGCCAGGGACACGCCTGGCGGCGCGGCTCGGGTTGCCCGCTCAGCCGATCAATTTCTCCAGTTCCCCGCGGGGGAAGCCGCCGGCCGGGATCCGTTCGCGGACCGCCCGCCGGACGGCGGTCTGGACCGCGGCGTTGGCCGGGGTGGGCACCCCGTGCAGGCGGCCGAGCAGCACGATCTCGCCGTTGAGGTGGTCGGCCTCGGCGGAGCCGGCACCTCGGGCGAGGCTCTGCCAGGTGGAGCCGCCGGACCGCGTTTCGCCGTCGACCGGCCGGTGCGCCACCAGGTCGCCGCGTGCGGCGGCCTCCTCCTCGCGGGTCGTGTGCGGGATGCCGGCGGCGGCCAGCGCCGCCTCGCCCTCGGCGCGGACCCGGGCCGACAGCGGCTCGGGCACGTCCCGGCCGAGCAGTGCCTGGAGGCCGTTGCCGAGGTTGGCCAGGAGCTTGCCGTACTTCCAGCGCATCACGTCGTCGCGGACCGGGGCGACGAAGCCGGCGGCGGTCAGGTCGGCCGCGACCGCCCGCCCGGTGTCGTCGGTGCCGGTCGGGTAGCGCCCGAGGTGCAGCATCCCCGGATGCGGGTGCCCGTTGGCGACCACCACGCCCGGTTCCAGGTGGGTGGCGGGCAGCCACACGCAGACCGGGTGCACCCGGGCGAAGAGCCGCAGCGCGGCGGGTTCGTTCGCCACCCCGTTCTGGGCCAGCACGACCGGGAGCCGCTCGCCCGCCGTGCCGCCGCCCGCCACCGGCGCGTCGGCCCAGGTGGTCAGCGCGGCGACGGTGTCCTGCGACTTCACGGTGAGGACCAGCACGGTGTCGGCCGGCAACGGTGGGCCGCCCGGCCCGGCCGCCGCCGGCAGCCGGCCGGACACCGCGCCGCGCGGCGTCCGCAACGTCAACCCCCGCTCGCGCAGCGCGTCCAGGTGAGCGCCGCGGGCCACCAGCGTCACGTCGCGGCCGGCGTCGGCCAGCAGTACGCCGATGGTGCCGCCAACCGCGCCCGCTCCGATGATCACGTATCGCACCGGTCCGATTCTGCCTCGCCGGGCCGGGTACCGCCCGGAACGGTGGCGTGTCCCGGTGCGACGAGGCGTGCCGCGGCGCGGCGCGGGCGCCGGAGCAGCGGGCACTGGAGCAGCGGGCACCGGAGCGGCGGGTGCCGGAGCACGGCAGGGGTCAGCCGGTGAGGCCGGTGTCGGCGAGGATCGGGCCGGCCAGCAGCAGCGCGCCGGCGACCAGCGCGCCGACACTGACCAGCAGGAACGCCGCCACCCAGAACAGCGGCGGGAACGGCGTGAGCCGGGCGAGCTGGTCGGCGTCCGACTCCGGCATCCGGCCGCGGCTGCGTTGGCGTCGCAGCTCGAACACCGGGCGTACGCCGCCGAACAGCAGGAACCAGATCGAGGTCCAGGCGAACGCGGCCTGGACCTGGGGCGGGGTGTACCAGGACACGGCGAGCACCAGACCGCCGGTGACCAGCAGCGACAGCGCGCCGAACAGGTTGCGGATCAGCACCAGCATGCCCAGCAGCAGCGCCACCGCGACCCAGAGCAGCAGCGTGATCCGGTTTCCGGCCAGCAGCCAGGCGCCGGCCAGGCCGAGCAGCGAGGGGGCGACGTAGCCGGCGAGCAGCGTGAGGATCATGCCCGGTCCGGAGGGCCGGCCGGCGGAGAGCGTCAGCCCGGACGTGTCCGAGTGCAGCCGGATGCCGTGCAGCCGCCGGCCGGTGAGCAGCGCCACCAGCGCGTGGCCGCCCTCGTGGGCGATGGTCACCGCGTTGCGGGCGATCCGCCACGGCAACCGGGTGACGACCACCGCGAGCGCGACCACGGCGGTGAGCACCACCAGCAGCGGGGGCGGGTCCGGCTGGGCGCTCAGCAGCGTGTCCCAGAGCGTGGTGAGACCGTCGATCAGGGGCATGGGCGGGGAGCCTACCGGCCGGAGTCGTGTCGATCGACCGGCCCGGCCTCGTAGAGTGTGAGACTGATCGGACGAGGCGTCGGAACGGAGGTGAGGTCGGTGAGCGCAGCCCCCCTGGAGCCCCACAGCTCGCACGTGGGTCCGTGGACCGAGGCCGACTACCTCGCGCTGGAGGACAGCCTCGACCGCATCGAACTGCTCGACGGGAGCCTGATCGTGAGCCCTGCCCCGAGCCGGCGGCACCAGCGGGTGGCACGACGGCTGGCGAACGCGCTCGAGCTGGCGGCCGAACCGGTCGGCCTGTTCATCTACGACGCCATCAACGTTAGGCTGGGTGGGGACCGGATCGTGATCCCGGATCTCGTCGTCACGGATACCGACGACGACGGAGTGATCCTGGATGTGGCCCGAGTCGTGCTTGTCGGAGAGATCGTCTCCCCCGGCAACGCCGCCGCCGATCGGGTCCTGAAGATGCAGCTCTACGCGATCGCGCGCATCCCGTGGTACCTGCTTGTCGAGCAGGACGGCGACAGCCACTCGCTGCGGCTGCACCGGCTCGACGGTGAGCACTACGTCGAGGACGCAGTCGCCAAGGCCGGCGAGACACTGACAGTGACCGAGCCGTTCCGCTGGGCAATGGACCCGGCCGCGCTCCGCTGACTCCGAAGTCGCGCACCACCAGGGACGACGACATTCGTCGATGAAAATTTCCTTGCTTCCTATTGCGATGCAGGGCAGTTATCTCCAAAGATGGGCGTCAATCAGTTGACGTCCTCTGGAGGCAAACCATGGCCCGTACCAGACTCTCCGTACGCCGGCTCCTCGCCGCCGGCCTGGCCGTCGCCGCCACCGCGGCTGCGGCCCTCGTGGCGACCGCCGGACCGGCCGCCGCCGCGACCACGCCCGGCATCGACGTCTCCCGCTACCAGGGCACCATCAACTGGACCAGCGTGCGGAACTCGGGCATCCAGTTCGCCTTCATCAAGGCCACCGAGGGCACCAGCTACAAGGACCCGAACTTCAACACGAACTACGTGAACGCCTACAACGCCGGCGTGATCCGCGGGGCGTACCACTTCGCCCGGCCGAACATCTCCGCCGGTTCCACCCAGGCCGGCTACCTGGCCAGCAACGGTGGCGCCTGGTCCGCCGACAGCCGGACGCTGCCCGCCGCGCTGGACATCGAGGCCAACCCGTACAGCGGTGGCTACTGCTACGGCCTGAGCACCACCGGCATGCGCAACTGGATCCAGGACTTCCTCAACACCTACCGCTCCCGCACCGGCCGGTACGCGGTCATCTACACCACCACGAGCTGGTGGAACCAGTGCACCGGCAGCTGGACCGGGCCGTGGGCCAACCACCCGCTGTGGCTCGCCCGCTGGTCGAGCACGCCCGGCTCGCTGCCGGCCGGCGCCCCGGTCTGGAGCTTCTGGCAGTACACCAGCACCGGAAGCGTCTCCGGCATCAGCGGCAACGTCGACCGCAACTACTGGAACGGCGACCGCACCCGGCTGATCGCGCTGGCCAACAACACCTGACGGACGCGCACGGACAGCGGGACCGCCCCGAACCGGGGCGGTCCCGCTGTCGTCGTACCGTCTCGATCGAAGCTCAGGCCCGGCGGCGCGTGGCGACCGGCACGGGCACCGCGGCAGGCCGACGGGTCCAGCGCCACGCCGCCACCCCGGCGACGGTCAGGGTGAGCACCCCGAGGACCGCGACCGGCGCGGACAGGCCGGCGGTGATCAGGAGCAGGACGGCGTCGCCGAGCGCGACCAGCATCCACAGTGCCAGCCGGGGGCCGGTGTCCCTGCGTCGGTAACCCATGTCGCACCTCCTTCGTCGTCGGGGTATTCATACCCCCGACTACGGAAAGTCATGCGAACAAGTTTCGCGGGCGCGGGATTCGCCGGGTCAGTTCCTCCGGTCCGGCACGAAACCCTTGGTGATCACGTCGAAGGCGGCCAGGTTGGCCTGCCAGTCCTTCGCCGGCACCTCCCAGCGCAGCGCGTAGCCCCGGTTGCTGGCCGTGGCCACGCCCCGGTTACGCACGTGGAAACGGGTGCCGTTGTCGCGCGTCTCCAGCCAGTCCCAGTCGGCGCAGGTGCGGTAGTAGCCCTTGCACGGGACGATGTCGACAAGCTCGTAGTTGCTGACCCGCGAACGCCGGTACGGCTCCTGCTCCCGCCAGTCGGCGAGCGCGTCCTTCTCCGGCCGGTCCGTCCACTGCATGAACAGCACCCGGCGGGCGCCGCCCACCTCGTAGAGCACGACCTGGTTGTTGCCGGGCCGGGCCTGCCAGCCGTTCGGGATCGGCACCTTGAAGCCGTTCGAGCCGGTGTAGTAGCGCCAGCCGGTCGGCAGCACGAACCCGGTCGGCGACGGGCTGGCCGACGGGCTCGGGCTGGTCGACGGGCTGGCCGACGGCGCGCTCGCACTCGGTGAGGCGCTGGCGCTCGGCGCGGGCGGGACCGCCGACGCCACCGACGAACCGGTGGTCGGTCGGCCGCCGTCGCCCCCGTCGTCGTCGCCGTTGTTCAACAGCGGCACGGCCACCGCCAGGCCGACCAACAGCACCAGCACCAGCGCGCCGAGCAGCAGGTTGCGCCGGTTCGGCGCAGCCCTGACGCCCGGCAGCACGGTCGCCCGACCGGTCGACGACACCGGGCCACCCGCCGCCGGGCTGACCGGCGCGGATCCGGCCGGAGCCGGGCTGACCGACGCCGGGGCCGGACGCTGCGCGGGCGCGGCGACGACCGGCTCACCGTCGAGCCGGGTCTCGTCGAGCGCCGGGTCGGCGTCGTCGACCCGGGCCTCGCCGACCGGCGGATCGGCGTCGAGCTTCGTCGTCGGATCGGCGACCGGCGGCGTCACCTTCGCGGTCGGTCCGGCATCCGAGGTGGACGCCGGCACCAACGCGGTCGGCTCGGCGACCGCCCCACTCGCGGCGGCGGCCACCCCGGACGCCGAGGTGGAAGCGCGTTCGACCTGGTCGTCGGCGGGGCGCGGCGCGGGCACCAGCGGGGGTCGCGGCACCCGCGGACCATTCGGCCCCGGCCGGCGTACGCCGTCCAGCAGCGAGATGCCCTTGGCCCGCCGGCCGCCGACCTTGCGCAGCATGCGCTCCGCCACCTCGGCGGTGATCCGCTCGTCCGGATCCTTACGCAGCAGGCCCTGGAGCACCGGCTTGAGCGGCCCGGCGTTGCGCGGCGGCGGCATCGGCTCGGTGGCGAGCGCGGCCAGCGTGGCGATCGCCGACGGGCGAGCGTACGGCGACTTGCCCTCGACGGCGGCGTAGAGCGTGGCGCCCAGCGACCACAGGTCGGCCTCCGGACCGGCGGTGCCGTCCCGCGCCCGTTCCGGAGAGATGTACGCCGGGGAGCCCAGCACCATGCCGGTGCGGGTCACGTTCGGGTCGCCCGGAATGGTGGCCAGGCCGAAGTCGGTGAGCACCACCCGACCGTCCTCGCCGAGCAGCACGTTGCCCGGCTTCACGTCGCGGTGCATGATGCCGGCCTTGTGCGCGGCCTTCAACGCGCCCAGCACGCCGAGACCGATCTCGACCGCCTTGGCCACCGAGACCGGGCCGTCCTCGGCGATTGTGTCCTGCAACGACTTCGAGGCGACGTACTCCATGACAATCCACGGGTCGCCGTCGGTGCGCAGCACGTCGAAGATGCGGACCACGTTGACGTTGTTGAGCCGGGCGATCGCGCGGGCCTCACGCAGCGAGCGTTCCCGCATCTCACGGCGCTCGTCCGGGGTGAGACCCGGCGGCGGGACCAACTCCTTGATGGCGACGTCGCGGTGCAGCACCTCGTCCCGCGCCTTCCAGACGCGGCCCATGCCGCCCTGACCGAGCGGCGTGATGAGCCGGTATCGGTCAGCGACGAGTTGGGGAAGCGCGTTCGACATCGCAGAAACGGTACCCGGCCGGTCCGACGCGCACACCGCCGGCACGCCACTCTACGACGAAGGTCGAGTTCGCGACGCGTACCCTTGGGTCATGTCTGCCGAAGAGCCGATGTTCCGGGTCGTCCGCGGCGTGCCCACCGCCGAGGAACTGGCCGCCCTGGTCGGCGCGGTCATGGTGCGCACCCGCCCGGTCACGGCCCCCGCGCCGGCCGCCGTCTCGCACTGGGCGCGCAGCGCCCGGCCGGCCGGCGCCACGCCGGTCGCCGGCCCCGGCGCGTGGCGCAGCTCCGGCCTTCCCCGCTGAAACCTTCCCCGCGTACGCGAGCAGTTCCGGGGCTGCCAGGATCAGCGCGGAGCCACTAACCTCACTCTGGGAAACCGTTTGGTGACAGGCAGGGAGGTCCGATGATCCCGGAGGACAACCAGCCAGCCGGCTGGCTGCGCGGCTACGGCGGCATCGAGGCCGATATCCGACAGATGCGCGAGTTCGCCGACCGGCTACAGGACGAGGTCACGCGCAACTACTCGCCCCACCTGTCCTACATCGCCGACGACATGAAAGCCCCGGTGCCCAACCCGGCCGACGCCTTCATCGAGCTGGTGCAGTTCCTCCAGGCCCACCACGAGACACAGAAGGCCGCGGTCAGCGCCGTGTGGGACCTGGCACCCGCCACCGGCCGGCTCGCCGAGGCCGCCGGCCGGATCGCCGCCCGCTACGACGACTCCGACGCCTTCTCCTCCGCCCGGGTCTCCGACGTCGAACGGGCGCTCACCGGCCCCACCACCACCGCCGTGGCGCGCCCCACCCCGCCACTCGCCGACCCCACCGGCCCCGGTCAGGGGCGGGTGGTCCTGCCGTGATCGAACGGGGCGGCGGTCGCACCTCCGGGCTCACCGACTGGCGACTGATGGACGTGCTCAGCATGTGGGCGTGCCTCCAGGACCAGGACACCGCCGGTCAGTGGAAACAGGTCGCCGGCTGGCGCAAGGTGTGCGACCTGGCGTTGGCCCACCTCGGCCGGCTCCGGGAATACCGGCGTGGCCTCGCCGAGGCGTGGCCACCCGAGACCAACGCCGCCGCCCAGGCGTACGTCGGCGAACTCGACCAGCTCATCGACCGGGTGCAGCGCACCCACGACGCCGCAGCCGCGAACTACGACGCGCTCGCCGCCGCCGCACGCGCCATCGGTAGCGCCCGCAGTGAACTGCAACCGCTGTACGACGAGTTCGCCACCAAACTGCGGCAGAAGCAGGCGTACGAGGCGACGATCGCCGATCCGAAGGCGGTTGCCGGAAGCCGACTGCCGGAGCGGCCCCCGGTGACCGACGACGACCTGGAGCAGTTGAACGTACGGGCACGCGGGTTGATGACGGGATTGAGCGGAGAACTCCAACTGGCCCAGGTCATGCTCCAGCGTCCGCCGGCACCAGCCCGACCGGGTCGCCAGGTCAACGACCCCGACGCATACGAGCAGGCCATTCCCACTATCCCGCCCGTCGTTCCGCTTCCAACTCCATATTCAGCAAGAGATGCCCACCCTAGCGACTCTAGAACCGCCACGACAGAGGTAAAGCCGCCTGCACATGGGCTGGGTATTGGTGGGCCAATATTAGGAGGGACAGGGCCAAGTACCGCGCAGGTTCCCCTAATATCAAACCCGTCTGCTACCACAACCCCTTCCGCAGCACCCATAATCGGCAATCAAACAAACACTCCACCAATCACGGGAATCGAGAGGATGCTTCCTGACCGCCCCGGGATGCACCCTCCTCCCCCTTTCCCCCTGAACAACAGCAACACAGGGCGTCCCGCATCAAATAATGTGCCTAGGTTGTCGCCATCCAATGGCTTCATAGGTGCACCTCCCGGAGGGGTCACCAATCAACCGAGCCCAATCACCCCTCGGCGGGTAAATCCGTTCGGGGGAGTGATCGGTGGAGGTGGCGCAGGCACTGCGCCTAGCGGCTCTGCGGGATCTCGACCAGGAACGGGACGATTCATCCAACCGGCCGGAAACTATAGCCTTTCCCCTGCCGGCGGTTCACCTTCCGCAATGCCCAACCTCGGATCAAGAAGACCCCAAATAAGCGATATCGATGAACAGCCTTCCTGGGACCCAGATCACCCGTGGCAGACGAGTCAGGGCGTAGATCCGGTGATGCTTCCACCGGAAGATGAAGGGCCTATAGATCCTGGCCCAGCCATCGGCTGCAACCGGTGAAGGCGACGCTACATTTTGCAATGGTTGTGCTGCTTCTTGGGGGCGCCGCAACCAGCAATCGCGGCTCAGGTGGAACGTCAACCGAACCAGCGGATCAAATTCGTGCCGACCAGTGGCACCTTCGCTACCTCAGGTCCTCGTATGCCAACACAATAAGTCGTGGCGATGGAGTAATCGTGGCGGTCCCCGACACAGGCGTCGCCCCCCACCCAGACCTCCGCAGCAACCTTTTAGCCGGAACATCAATTATCCCTGGCGTCCCTGGCGACGGGCGCAGTGACGAAAACAGCCACGGGACAGCTATGGCGGGCCTAATTGCCGCCCACGGCCAACTCCATGACAAAGGAGCACTGGGGATCGCTCCAGGTGCCCGAATCTTGCCTATAAAAACTTCAGACGCAGAAAACATTGGCCAGCCTGATGATTTGGCGGCTGGAATTAACTTCGCAATCAGTCAGCACGCGGACGTCATAAGCATTTCCAGTAGCGGTGCCACAAGCCCAGAACTCGTTAGGGCTATACGAAACGCCATTGCGGCAGACATCGTCATCGTCGCAGCCGCCGGCAACAGCCCTGAAGACTCTTATGTTGGATATCCCGCCACCGAGGACGGTGTGATCGCGGTAGGCGGCACAGATCGCAACGGACAACATGCCGCAATTTCCGTCAGTGGACCAGAAGTGGACGTCGTAGCTCCTGCTGTCGACATCTACAGCACCAGCTTTGGCGGCAAGTATTCGAAGGGCACGGGAACTTCCAGCGCCACCGCGATTGTTGCCGGCGCTGCTGCTCTGATCCGCTCCAAATATCCCCACCTCCCCGCCGAGGAGGTCGCACACCGCCTTACCGCGACCGCTGTCGACAAAGGACCGCCCGGTCGCGACGACCAGTACGGGTACGGCGTGATCGACCTGGTCGCGGCACTCACCGCCGACGTACCCCCGCTCGGTTTCGAGTCCACCGGGGTGACCGCCCCGGCACCTACGGCAGCCGCGCCCCGGTCCGGCGGTGACGACGGCACGGTCCGGGGCTTCGCGACCCTCGGGGTACTGCTCGCTGCCGGCGGCGGCTATCTGATCTGGCGGCGGCGTCGACGTGCCGACGACCCACCGCCGAGGGAGAGCCGGTAGCGTCGGCGGGGTGTCGACCTCCGCGCCGCTGCGCCTCGTACTCGCCTCGCAGAGTCCTGCCCGCCGCAAGCTGCTCCAGGCCGCCGGGATCGAGCCCGACGTGCTGGTCAGCGGTGTCGACGAGTCGCAGGTGGTCAGTGACCGGGCCGAGGAGTTGTGCCTCGAACTGGCCCGGCTGAAGGCGGAGGCCGTGCTCGGCCGGCTGCGTCCCGTCGCGGGCGAGCGCACGCTGGTGCTCGGCTGCGACTCGGTGCTCGCGTTTGACGGCGAGATCTTCGGCAAGCCGGCGGACGCGGCCGACGCCACCCGGCGGTGGCAGCGGATGCGCGGGCGCAGCGGCGTGCTGCACACCGGGCACTGTCTGATCGACGTGGCAGCCGGGGCCCGCGCGGAGGCGGTCGCCTCGACCACGGTGCACTTCGCCGACATCAGCGACGAGGAGATCGTGGCGTACGTGGCGACGGGCGAGCCGCTGGCGGTGGCCGGGGCGTTCACCATCGACGGGCTGGGGGGCGCGTTCCTGACCGGCATCGAGGGTGATCCGGGCACGGTGGTGGGGCTGTCCCTGCCGCTGTTGCGCCGGCTTCTCGGCGAGTTGGGGCTGAGCGTCGTCGACCTGTGGACGAAGGTCGCGCCGGGCGGCCAGGAGATCGAACATCTCGGCTGACGTCCGGGGGTGAGCACGAAGCCGTTGCCGCTGACCACGGAGCTGCACGACTACCTGGTGGCCCACGGGTCCCGGCGGGGTGCTCACTGTCGACCGCACGCTCCGCGCCGGCCGGGTGCTCGCTCCGCGTGACGCGGACGGTCGGGCGGTCGCCGCCTTCGACGCCGAGGTCGTCGCGGACGCCCGCGTCGAGGTGGTCCTGCTGCCGATCGCTGACGGGGTCACCCTCGCCCGGGTGCGCTGAGCGGGGGCAGGGCACGGCCCAGGCGGACCGTCAGCAGCACGGCCGCCGCGATGAAGCATGGCAGCATCAGGAAGGCCGGATGCGGTCCGACGCCGTCGGCCACCCAGCCGAGCGCGACCGGCGCGATCCCGAAGCCCACCGCCATCGAGTACGACGACCAGCCCGCCGCCCGGTCGGCGGCCGGGCCGGCCACCGCCAGCGCGATGGAGATCGCCAGCGGGTAGTGCAGAGCGTTGCCGAGGCCGAGAACGACCAGGCCGGTGACCGCCAGCCAGCCGATCGGGCTGGTCCAGAACAGCGCGAACCCGGCGAGCGACACGGTGAACGCGCCGAGCAGCAGCGGCACCGGTGGCCAGCGCAGCGCCGCCCGTCCCCCGGCGACCCGCCCGGCGAACATGCCGCAGACGATCGCCGCGACGGCCGCCGACGCGCCGCCGGCACTCAGCCCGGCGTGGGTACGCAGCACATCGGCGGTCCAGAGCGACAGGCAGACCTCGATCGAGCCGGTGACCGCCATCAACACCCAGGCGATCCAGTACGCACGCGGCAGCCGTCCCGACGTCGCCCGCCCGTCGGCGTCGGCAGCAGCCCGGAGGAGGGCTGGTCGAGCGGGGCGGCGACCCGACCCGGGCACGGCCGGCCCACCAGCGGGAAGGTCGGCCGGCACTGCGGCGGGAACGTCGGCCGGTCCCGCAGCGGAAACAGCGGCCGGTGCCGCAGCGGAAACGTCGGCCGGTCCCGCAGCGGAAACAGCGGCCGGTGCCGCAGCGGAAACGACGGTCTGCGCACCAGCGGAAACGACGGTCGACCCTGCGGCGGGGACGACGGTCGGCGCCCCGCCGGGGAAGGCGGCAGCCGCGGTAGCGGGGGCGCGGTTCGGCGGGCGTACCCGGAAGGTCAGGGCGGTGAGCGCGACCAGCGTGACCAGCCCGACCTCGACGGCGGTCACGGGTCGCCAGCCGAGGCCGGCGTCGACGGTGGCTCCGATGGTCAGCGGGGCCAGGATGCCCATGCCGGCGCAGACGGCGTTGGCCTCGGTGAGCGCGGCGGGGGCGGCCGGGCCGTGCCGGGCGGTGAGCACGACGTTGACGCCGCTGATCACCATCATGCCGAAGGTGGCGACGACCGTGACGGCGGCGATGGTGGCCGGCGGCGGGTGGAGCACGCCGAGCGCGGCGACGCCGGCGGCCACGCCGGCGAGGCCGAGCCAGACGGCCGGGCCGCGGCCGTAGCGGCGGGCGACCGGGGCGAAGAGCGCGCCGCCGGCCAGCGCGCCGACCGCGATGCCGGTGCTGTGCAGGCCGGCCACCGCGGCGCTGGTGCCCTGCTCGTCGCGGAGCAGCGGTACGACGGGGCCGAACCCGTAGAGGAAGAAGCCCCAGAGGCCGAGCTGGGCGTAGGCCAGCCAGGTGGTGCGGTCACGGGTCAGGCGGGGCACCGGCCCGACGCTACGCGCGCCTGGCCGGCACCCCGCCAGTAGTGAGAGGCAGCTCTCGCTGGGGTGTTAGGAAGGGGCCCCGCCGCTACCAATGCGTTGAGAGGGGCCCCGCCTTTCACCGGACGCTGCGGGCGAACTGGCGGGCGGCCCAGACGACGCCGGCCACCGCGAGCACCGCGATGATGCTGAGCCCCTGCCAGACCTTGTCGTTACCCAGGTCGCCGGCGAACAGGGCGCGGGTGCCGTCGACCGCCCAGGAGAACGGGTTCCACTTGGCGACGCCCTGCAACCAGCCGGGTGCGAAGGTGAGCGGCAGCAGGATGCCGGAGAGCAGCAGCACCGGTTGCGCGACGGTGTTCATCAGCGGGGCGAGCGCGTCCTCGCTCTTGACCTTGAGCGCGACGCCGTAGGAGACGGCCGAGGTCATCAGCGCGATGAGGGCGAGCATCAGGTACGCCAGGAGCAGGTAGCCGATGAAGACGCGCAGGTCGAACAGGACCGCCAGCAGCGTGATGATGACGGCCTGCGCGATCAGCGAGACCACGTCGCGCAGGGCGCGGCCGAGCAGCAGGGCGAGCCGGCTGACCGGGGTGACCCGGGAGCGTTCGATGACGCCGGCGCGCAGCTCGGCGATCAGGCCGAAGCCCTGGAACAGGCCACCGAAGATGGCCAGCAGGACCAGCAGGCCGGGCACGAAGATCTTGTACGCGGCGGCCTGGGTGGGCGCGTTCAGGGCCGGCTTGAGCAGCGGGGCGAAGAGCAGCAGGTACATCACCGGCTGGAAGACGCCGACGAAGACCCAGACCGGGTTGCGGAGCAGCAGTTGGGCCTGGCGCTGGAAGATCAGCCAGGTGTCGCGGGCGAGTTTCATGACGGGCTTCTCCGGGGGTCAGGACTCGCGCAGCGAGCGGCCGGTCTTGGTGAGGAAGACGTCGTCGAGGCTGGGTCGGTGCAGCTCGATCGAGCGCAGCTCCAGCCCGGCGTGGTCGAGGCGGCGCAGCACCTGCGGGATGGCGACGGCGCCCTCGTCGACATAGAGGCGCAGGCCGCCCTCGTCGACGGTCTCCAGCTTGGTCACGTACGCCTCGGTGTCGAGCAGCTCGGCGGCCTGCGGGGTGCTGGCGGCGTCCAGGCCGACGATGACCACCTCGCCGGAGATCTCCCGCTTCAGCTCGGCCGGGGTGCCCTCCGCGACGATCTCGCCGTGATCCATGATCGCGATCCGGTCGCAGAGCGCGTCGGCCTCGTCCAGGTAGTGCGTGGTGATGAAGACGGTCATCCCCTCGGTCCGCAGCCGGCGGATCTCGTCCCACATGTGGGCGCGGCTCTGCGGGTCGAGGCCGGTGGTCGGCTCGTCGAGGAAGACGATCTTCGGTTCGTGGATGATGCCGAGCGCGATCTCGACGCGCCGGCGCTGGCCGCCGGAGTAGGTCTTGCACTTGCGGTCGGCGTACTCGCTGAGTTGGAACGCGTCCAGCGCGCGGGCGGCGCGTCGGTGCGCGTCGGCCTTGGTGATGCCGTAGAGGCGGGCCTGGAGCACCAGTTCCTCGCGGGCGCTGGACTCGTCCCAGGTGCTGCCGCCCTGGGGCACGTAGCCGATCCGGCGGCGCACCCCGGACGGGTCCTTGCGCAGGTCGGCGCCGGCAATGGTGGCCTGGCCGCCGTCCGGCTCGATGAGGGTGGCGAGCATCCGCAGCGTGGTGGTCTTGCCGGCGCCGTTGGGCCCGAGGAAGCCGAAGATCTCCCCCTCGGCGACGTCGAGGTTGACGCCGCGGACCGCGTCCACGGTTTTCGTCTCGCGACCCGCGCGGGAGCGGAACGACTTCCGCAGCCCCCTGGTCTCGATCATTTCTGCTCCTGGTCGTCCGGGCCGGGGGCACCCGGCCACCGGTCAGCGGTTCGCGTCGAGGCTAACGCGATATAGCTCTTGTGGTCAACGTTGATTATTTCGTGTCACCGTCCGTCCAGCCGGACCACCCCTCGGCCCGTTCCATCCCCTCCGGCAGGTACGACACCCCGGACTCGATCCGCTCCGCGATCCGCTCGCACCAGGCCATCTCCGCCTCCGCCCGGGCCAGCCACAGCTCGAACATCCAGCTCACGTGCACCGGCTTGCGGGCCCGTACCCAGTCCGAGTCCAGCGAGGCCCGCATCGACTCCACCCCGGCGCGCAGCAGGTTGGCCCGGTTGCGCAGCGCCGCCGCCGCCTCCTCGCGCGGCATCGCCGGCAGGAACGAGAACGCCACCGCGAACGGGTCCGGCGACTCGTGGAGCTGCCACCACTGTGCCCGCAACAGCGTCTCGAACTCGTCCTCGCCCTTCGTCGTCACCTCGTACGTGGTGCGGGCCGGACGCGCGCCCACCTGCTCGACCGAGACGGTCCGCAGCAGCCCCTCGTCGGTGAGCTTGCGCAACGCGTGGTAGATCGACCCGGGCTGCACGTTGGCCCATTTGTCCGCACTCCAACTGAGCAGTTCGCGGCGCACGTCGTAGCCGTGCACCGGCTGCATCCACCTGACCAGGCCCAGAATCATCATCCGCGTCGCCGACACCGGACAAGCGTAATAACCAAGTTTGACTACAGTGCGGCATCCCACACTGAGCGATCGTTAGGGCCGGCACCTCGGCCGATACACTCCCGGCATCGACCTCCCGGGAGGAGCCCCCAAGGTGCGCAAGGTTCTCATCGCCAACCGCGGCGAGATCGCCGTCCGCGTCATCCGCGCCTGCCGTGACGCCGGGCTGGCCAGCGTCGCCGTCTACGCGGACTCCGACCGGGACGCCCTGCACGCCACGCTCGCCGACGAGGCGTACGCGCTCGGGGGCGACACCGCCGCGGACAGCTACCTGCGCATCGACAAGCTGGTCGACGTGGCCGCCCGGGCCGGCGCGGACGCGGTGCACCCCGGCTACGGCTTCCTCTCCGAGAACGCCGACTTCGCCCAGGCTGTCCTCGACGCCGGGCTGACCTGGATCGGCCCCACCCCGCAGGCGATCCGCGACCTGGGCGACAAGGTGACCGCCCGGCACATCGCGCAGCGCGCCGGCGCGCCGCTGGTGCCCGGCACGCCCGACCCGGTGGCCGGCGCCGACGAGGTGATCGCGTTCGCCACCGAGCACGGCCTGCCGGTCGCGATCAAGGCGGCGTTCGGCGGCGGCGGCCGGGGCCTCAAGGTGGCCCGCACGCTGGAGGAGATCCCGCACCTGTTCGAGTCCGCCACCCGCGAGGCGGTCGCCGCGTTCGGCCGGGGCGAGTGCTTCGTCGAGCGCTACCTGGACCGGCCCCGCCACGTCGAGGCGCAGGTGCTCGCCGACCAGCACGGCAACGTGATCGTCGTCGGCACCCGGGACTGCTCCCTCCAGCGCCGGCACCAGAAGCTGGTCGAGGAGGCGCCCGCGCCGTTCCTCACCGACGCCCAGCGCGCCCAGATCCACGACAGCGCCAAGGCGATCTGCCGGGAGGCCGGCTACCACGGCGCCGGCACGGTGGAGTACCTGGTCGGTGGGGACGGCACCATCTCCTTCCTGGAGGTCAACACCCGGCTCCAGGTCGAGCACCCGGTGACCGAGGAGACCGCCGGCATCGACCTGGTGCGCGAGCAGTTCCGCATCGCCGACGGCGAGAAGCTGCGCCTCACCGAGGACCCGACGCCGCGCGGGCACGCCATCGAGTTCCGCATCAACGGCGAGGACCCGGGCCGCAACTTCCTGCCCGCTCCGGGCACCGTCACCGCGCTGCGGCTGCCCAGCGGTCCCGGCGTGCGGGTGGACACCGGCATCTCGGCCGGCGACGTGATCGGCGGCAACTTCGACTCACTGCTGGCCAAGGTGATTATCGTGGGCGAGACGCGTACCGAGGCGCTGGAGCGGGCCCGCCGGGCGCTCGACGAGATGGTGGTCGACGGCATGGCCACCGCGCTGCCGTTCCACCGCCTGGTGGTCCGCGACGAGGCGTTCACCGCCGAGCCGTTCACCGTGCACACCCGGTGGATCGAGACCGAGTTCGACAACACCGTGCCGGCGTTCACCGCCGCCGCCGGCCCCGCCGAGGCTCCGGCCGAGCGCGAGACCGTCGTGGTCGAGGTGGGCGGCAAGCGGCTGGAGGTCGTCCTTCCCGCCGGCCTCGGCGCGGGTACGGCGGCAGCCGCGCCCGCCGCCCGCAAGCCGGCCCGCCGTGGTGGCGGCGGCAAGGCGGGCGCCGCGGTCGGCGGGGACACGCTCGCCTCCCCGATGCAGGGCACCATCGTCAAGATCGCCGTTGCGGACGGCGACACGGTCGCCGAGGGTGACCTGGTCGTGGTGCTGGAGGCGATGAAGATGGAGCAGCCGCTGCACGCGCACAAGGCCGGCACGGTGAGCGGCCTGGCCGCCGAGGTCGGCGCGGTGATCACCGCCGGTGCCCCCATCTGCACCATCGAGGGTTGAGGAGCGGCCCCCTTTTGACGCCTGCGGTCGAGAAGGGGGCCCCCTCTTACCGGCGCGTAGCCGGGTGGTCTGGGCCACCAGCGGCGGCGGGACGCGCCGGGAGCGGGAATGATGTTCGGGTGAGGTTCCTCCATGGCGCGGTTCCCGCGCACGATCTGACCTACAACGACGTCTTCATGGCGCCCAACCGTTCGGAGGTGGGCTCCCGGCTCGACGTCGACCTGTCCTCCGGCGACGGCACCGGCACCACCGTCCCGCTCGTGGTGTCGAACATGACCGCGGTGGCCGGCCGGCGGATGGCCGAGACCGTCGCCCGGCGGGGTGCGGTCGCGGTGATCCCGCAGGACATCCCGATCGAGGTCGTCGCCAACGTGGTCGGCTGGGTCAAGCAGCGGCACCTGGTGCACGACACGGCGATCACGCTCGGCCCGACCGACACCGTGGGCGACGCCATCCACCTGCTGCCCAAGCGCGCGCACGGCGCGGTGGTCGTGGTCGACACCGACGGCCGCCCGGTGGGCGTGGTGACCGAGGCGGACACCGTGGGAGTGGACCGGTTCGCCCAGCTCCGGCACGTGATGTCCACCGAGCTGCACACCGTGCCCGCGGACGCGGACCCGCGTACCGGATTCGACCGGCTCTCGGCGGGCCGGCGGCGGCTCGCGCCGGTGGTGAACGCCGAGGGCCGCCTGGTCGGCGTGCTGACCCGGGCGGGCGCGCTGCGGGCGACGCTGTACCGGCCGGCGGTCGACGACCGGGGCCGGCTGCGCGTCGCGGCGGCGGTGGGCATCAACGGCGACGTCACCGGCAAGGCCGCCGCGCTGCTGGAGGCCGGGGTGGACACGCTGGTCGTGGACACCGCGCACGGCCACCAGGAGCGGATGATGCAGGCGCTGCGGGCGGTCCGCAAGCTCGACCCGGCCGTCCCGGTGGCGGCCGGCAACGTGGTCACCGCCGACGGGGTACGCGACCTGGTCGAGGCCGGCGCCGACATCGTGAAGGTGGGCGTCGGGCCGGGCGCGATGTGCACCACCCGGATGATGACCGGGGTGGGCCGACCGCAGTTCTCCGCGGTGCTCGACTGCGCGGCGGCGGCCCGTTCGCTGGGCCGGCACGTCTGGGCCGACGGCGGCGTCCGGCACCCGCGCGACGTGGCGCTGGCACTGGCCGCCGGCGCCTCGAACGTGATGGTCGGTTCCTGGTTCGCCGGCACCTACGAGTCCCCCGGCGACCTCTACACCGACGCGGACGGCCGGCGTTACAAGGAGAGCTTCGGCATGGCCTCGTCCCGGGCGGTGAGCGCGCGGACCGCCGAGGACAGCATGTTCGACCGGGCCCGGAAGGCGATCTTCGAGGAGGGCATCTCCTCGGCCCGGATGTACCTCGACCCGACCCGGCCGGGCGTCGAGGACCTGATCGACGAGATCGTCTCCGGGGTACGCAGCGCGTTCACCTACGCCGGAGCCCGCACGCTTGACGAGTTCCACGAGCGGGCGCTGGTCGGGGTGCAGAGCACCGCCGGCTACACCGAGGGGATGCCGCTGCCGACGAGCTGGTGACGGCTCAGCGGAACAGCCGGCCGACCACGGTACGGGCGGCCGGCTCGGGGTCGGCGCCGACCCGGTCGGGCAGGGCGCCGGCCAGCCACAGCTCGGCGAAGCCGTGCGCGATCGACCAGGCGGCCAGCGCGTCGGTGTCCGGCTCCCGACCGGTGTGCCGGGACACCCCGCCGCGCAGCAGCTCCCCGGTCCGCTGCCGGGCCGCCAGCAGGTCCGGGTCGTCGGCCCGGTAGAGGTCCGGACGGAACATCACCTCGAAGTGCGCGCGGTGTCGGACCGCGAAGACGACGTACGCGACGCCGCTCTCCCGGAAGTCGTCGCCGGCACCCCGCAGCGCGTCGCCGAGCAGGTCGAAGCCCTGGGTGGCGAGCGCGGTGAGCAGCCCCGCCTTGTCACCGAAGTGGTGCGCGGGCGCCGCGTGCGAGACGCCGGCCCGGCGGGCGAGGTCGCGCAGGCTCAGCGCGGCCGGGCCGGATTCGGTGATCGCCTCGACGGCGGCGGCGAGCAGCGCGCGGCGCAGGTCCCCATGGTGGTAGGCGCGGGAGGACGTCATGCCCCCACCATAACTTGTCATTGACAAGATACCGGCTTCGGCGGCAATCTTGTCGCTGACAAGATGACTCGTCGGAGGGATCACCAGTGGCACCCCTGATCGCACTTCTCGCCGGCACCGCCACGGCTCGGATCGCCGGTCTGCTCGGCGTGGACGCGCTCGACGGCTGGCATCCCGCGCTGCGGGTCGGGCTGGCGCTGATGTTCCTGCTGACCGGCGTGGCCCACTTCACGTCCCGCCGGGCGGACCTGATCGCCATGGTGCCGCCGGCGCTGCCCCGGCCCGGCCTGCTGGTCACGCTCACCGGCGTGCTGGAACTCGTCGGCGCGCTCGCCCTGCTCGTGCCGGCCACCGCGGGCGGGGCGGCGGCCGGCCTGGCGCTGCTGATGCTGGCCATGTTCCCGGCCAACGTCTCGGCCGCCCGCCGCCGGCTGACGCTCGGCGGACGGCCGGTCACCCCGCTCGCCGCCCGCACGGCGCTCCAGGTCGTGTTCGTGGCCGCCGCGCTGGCGATCGCGCTGAGCGGCTGACCGCCCGCGCCCACGTTCGGCTCAGACCCGGGCCGGTTCCGCCCCGGTCGACGGGGCGTCCCCGGTGGCGTCGGCGCGGACGCTCGGCAGGCGCAGGCAGGCGAGCAGGCCGACCAGCAGGAACCCGGCCGCCGTGAAGGCGGCGTACCGGGTGGCGTCGGAGAAGGCCACCTTCGCCTCCTCGGCCACCGGCGCGGTACGCGGATCCGCCGCCAGCCCGCTGATCGCCGCGCCGGCGCTCTCCTTCACCGCGGTCACCACCTGGTCCCGGCCGGCCGGGTCGAGGCCGGGCTGGTCGGCCAGCCGGTCCCCGAGCAGCCCGCCCAGGCCGGCGAAGAGCACGGTGCCGAGCACCGCGATGCCGAGCGCCGACCCGACCTGCCGGGCGGTGCTCTGCAACCCGGAACCCTGCCCGCTGCGCCGGACCGGCACCTCGGCCAGCGAGACGCCGGTGAGTTGCGCGGTGGCCAGGCCGACGCCGACGCCGTAGACGAAGAGGAACGCCACCGGGGCCCACCAGCGGGTGTCCGGCGCGACCACGAGGCCGAGCCCGGCGACGCCGACCAGCTCCGCGGCGACGCCGAGCTGGACCACCCGGGCCGCGCCCCAGCGCTGGGTCAGTGGCGCGCCGATGCCGCTGGCCAGGAAGCTGCCGACGGCGAGCGGCAGCAGCGCCAGGCCGGTACGGAAGGCGCTGTAGCCCAACACGTTCTGGAACCACAACGGCAGCGCGAAGAGCAGGCCGAACTCGCCCAGGCTCACGATCGCGGCGGCCAGGATGCCGTTGCGGAAGGACCCGATGCCGAACAACGACAGGTCGAGCAGCGCGGGTCGGCCGGACCGGTTGCGGCGGATCTGCTGGGCCAGGAAGACGCCGAGCGCGGCCAGCCCGGCGAGCGCGGCCACCGGCACCGGCGAGATCGAGGCGGTCCAGTCCAGGCCGAACAGGGTGAACGGGCGCTCCCGCTCCCACCAGCCGTAGGTGCGCCCCTCGATGAGCGCGAACACCACGCCGGTCATGCCGACCACGGAGAGCAGCGCGCCCAGCAGGTCGACGCCGCGTTCGGCGCGGTCGTCGCGGGACTCCGCGACCAGCAGCAGGGTGCCCACGATCACGGCGAGGCTGACCGGGACGTTGATGCCGAACGCCCACCGCCAGGAGTACGTGGTGGTGAGCCAGCCGCCGAGCAACGGCCCGAGCGCCGCCGCGCCGCCGATGGTGGAGCCCCAGACCGCGAACGCGATGCCCCGTTCGCGGCCGGTGAAGTTGGCGTTGAGCAGGGAGAGCGAGGTGGGCAGCATCATCGCGCCGCCGACGCCCTGGAGCACCCGGGCGGCGATCAGCGTCTCGCCGGAGTCGGCGAACGCGGCCAGCACGCTGGCCACCACGAAGACGCCGACCCCGATGACGAACATCCGCCGCCGCCCGGACCGGTCGGCGAAGCGGCCGGCGACCAGCAGCAACGACGCGAAGACCAGGGTGTACGCCTCCTGGACCCACTGCGCGTCGGTGGAGGTGATGTCCAGGTCCCGGATGATCTGCGGCACCGCGACGTTCACGATGGTGGCGTCCACGATGATCATCGCCACGCCGAGGCTGATGGCGAGCAGTCCCAGCCAGCGTCCGCGCCCCTCGGTGCGCATCGCACCCCTCCCCTTTAGCTAGATTTTCTAGCTACCCGAGATGCTAGCTTTAACCCATGGAGGGGGTGCCGTCAACCGGGGAGACCGGACCGGCCGGGCCCACCGGCCCGCCGCCGAGCAGTGAAGCGGCCCGCGCCCTGCGCGAGGTGCTGCGGGTCGCCGGGGACACCCGGGCCGCGCTGGCCCGCCGCCTCGGCATCGGCGCGACCGACGCCGCAGCCATCGACCACCTGATCTCCAGCCCCGAGCCGCTGGGCCCGGTCGAGTTGGGCAACCGGCTCGGCATCCGGTCCGCATCGGCCACCACGCTCGTCGACCGACTGGTCCGGGCCGGGCACGTCGCCCGCGCCCCGCACCCGTACGATCGCCGGCGGTTGAGCCTCCAGGTGACCGAACACGCGGTCGGCGAGGTGCTGGAGGCGCTGCGCCCGATGCTGGTCGGCGTGGACCGGGCGGTCGCCCGGCTCACCCCGGAGCAGGCCGAGGCCACCGCGGCGTTCCTGCGCGAGGTGGCGGACGTGATGCGCGACTACATCGCCACCGCGCCGGACGAGCCGGGGCCGGCCCGGCCGCCCCGTGACGAACGCGACTGAGGCAATTCTCAGTAATTAGTTTGGGGCCTGATGATTCGGGCGCTAATCTGACGGCCGTGAACATGGGACCGCTCGTCCGCTTCCCCGACGCGCTGCACCACGCGCCGCTCGGCCGGCTCATCTCCATCGCCGGCCACGTCGTCGAGCAGCACTGGGGGCGCTACCTGGCCGAGCACCACGGCCTCACCTCCGCCGGCATGCGCGTGCTGATGATCCTGCTGCGCTCCGGCGAGGCCACCCACCGGGAGATGGCCGAGCTGTGCTTCGTCCGACCGGCGACGCTCACCGGCATCGTCGACACGCTGGAGCGGGACGGCTTCGTCAGCCGGCAACGCGGCCCCGAGGACCGGCGGACCGTCCGGCTCACGCTCACCGACAAGGGGCACGAGCACGCCCGCGCCATCATCGACATGATCCACAGCGACCGCCCACTGACGTCGGTCGACGCCGACCCGGCCAAGCGCGCGATCATCCGCGAATTCCTGACCGAAATCATCACCGGCATGTCCGACGGGGATCTCCGTCGGTTGAACCGGGACAGCGAGTCCGACAGCGAGTCCGACACCGAGTCGCCAACGGGGAGACATCCGTGCTGATCCGCCTGCTCCAGACGCACCTACGCCCGTACCGACGACCACTGGCCGCCGTGGTGGCGTTCCAGTTCGTCGGCACCATGGCGTCGCTCTACCTGCCCAGCCTGAACGCCGACATCATCGACCGGGGCGTGGCGCGCGGCGACACCGACCAGATCCTGCGTACCGGCGGGTGGATGCTGGTGGTCAGCCTGCTCCAGATCGCCTGCTCGATCGCCGCCGTCTACCTGGGCGCCCGCACCGCGATGGGTTTCGGGCGGGACGTCCGCGGCGCCATCTTCGGCCACGTCAACCGCTTCTCCGCCCGCGAGGTCGCCCGGTTCGGCGCGCCGTCGCTGATCACCCGCAACACCAACGACGTTCAGCAGGTGCAGATGCTGGTGCTGCTGAGCTGCACCATGCTGGTGGCCGCGCCGATCATGAGCATCGGCGGCGTGGTGATGGCGCTGCGCGAGGACGTCGGGCTCTCCTGGCTGATGCTGGTCTGCGTGCCGGTGCTGGCCATCGCGCTGGGCCTGATCATCCGCCGGATGGTGCCCGGCTTCCGGCTCATGCAGACCCGGATCGACACCGTCAACCGGGTGCTGCGCGAGCAGATCACCGGCATCCGGGTGGTCCGGGCCTTCGTCCGCGAGCCGTACGAGACCGACCGCTTCGCGGTGGCCAACACCGAACTGACCGCGACCGCGCTCCGGATCGGCCGACTCCAGGCGTTGATCTTCCCGATCGTGATGCTGGTGCTCAACGTCTCCAGCGTCGCGGTGCTCTGGTTCGGCGCGGCCCGGGTCGACTCCGGTGAGATCCAGGTCGGCGCGCTCACCGCGTTCCTGCAGTACCTGATGCAGATCCTGATGGCGGTCATGATGGCCACCTTCATGCTGATGATGGTGCCCCGCGCCGCGGTCTGCGCCGAACGCATCCAGGAGGTGCTGGACACCGACTCGTCGGTGGTGCCGTCGCCGGACCCGGTGACCGAGGTCGCCAGTCGCGGCGAGCTGGAACTGCGCGGCGCCGGCTTCCAGTACCCGGGCGCCACCGCGCCGGTGCTGCACGACATCTCGTTCCGGGCCCGGCCGGGCCGGACCACGGCGATCATCGGGTCCACCGGCGCCGGCAAGACCACGCTGCTGACGCTGATCCCCCGGCTGGTCGACCCCACCGCCGGCGCGGTGCTCGTCGACGGCGTGGACGTCCGCGAGCTGGCCCCGGACGAGCTGTGGCGCCGGATCGGGCTGGTGCCGCAACGGCCGTACCTGTTCAGCGGCACGGTGGCGAGCAACCTGCGCTACGGCAACCCGGCGGCCACCGACGCCGACCTGTGGACGGCGCTGGAGATCGCCCAGGCGCGCGACTTCGTCGAAGACATGCCGGGCGGGCTGGACGCGCCGATCGCGCAGGGCGGCACGAACGTCTCCGGCGGCCAGCGACAACGCCTGGCCATCGCCCGCGCACTGGTCCGCAAGCCGGAGATCTACCTCTTCGACGACTCCTTCTCCGCGCTCGACCTCGGCACCGACGCCCGGCTGCGGGCCGCGCTCAAGCCGGTCACCGCGGACGCCGCGGTGGTGATCGTGGCCCAGCGGGTCTCCACGATCGTCGACGCCGACCAGATCATCGTGCTCGAGGACGGGGGTGTCGTCGGCATGGGACGACACGAGGAACTGCTGGAGAACTGCCCGACGTACGCCGAGATCGTGGCGTCCCAGCAGACCGCGGGGGTGCCGGCGTGAGCGAACGCACCGAGCGCAGCGAGGGCCGTGAGGGCATGCCCAGCCAGCACAGCATGAGCGCGGAGAAGAGCACGACCGCCCTCCCCCAGCAGCAGGGCGGCGAGCCGAAGCGGCTGCCGGCGGCCGGGCGGCGGCCCGCCGGGCCGCCGCACATGAGCATGGGCATGCCGGCCGAGAAGGCGATGCGGTTCGGCCCGTCCGCGCGCCGGCTGCTGAGGCGGCTCCGGCCGCACCGGCTCCCGCTCGCCGGGGTGCTGGCCTTGGCGCTGGCCAGCGTCGGGCTCAGCGTGGTCGGGCCGAAGGTGCTCGGCCACGCCACCGACATCATCTTCAACGGGGTGATCGGCCGGCAACTGCCGCCCGGCACCAGCACCGAGGCGGCGGTGGCCGCGGCCCGGGCCTCGGGCAACGACAACTTCGCCGACATGCTGGCCCGGATGGACGTGGTGCCCGGCGCCGGCATCGACTTTTCCCGGCTGGGCCGGGTGCTGGCGTTCGCGGTCGCGCTCTACGTCGTCGCCAGCCTTTTGATGTGGGCGCAGGGCTGGGTGCTCAACGGGGTGGTGCAGCGCACCGTGCTGCGCCTGCGCGCCGACGTGGAGGACAAGCTCAACCGGCTGCCGCTGCCCTACTTCGACAAGCAGCCGCGGGGCGAGCTGCTGAGCCGGGTCACCAACGACATCGACAACATCTCGCAGACGCTCCAGCAGACGCTGAGCCAACTGCTCACCTCGCTGCTCACCGTCGTCGGCGTACTCGGGATGATGTTCTGGATCTCGCCGCTGCTGGCGTCGGTGGCCCTGGTCGCGATCCCGCTGTCGGTGATCGTCACCGGCCAGATCGCCAAGCGGTCGCAGCGCAAGTTCATCGCCCAGTGGACCCACACCGGTGAGCTGAACGCCCAGATCGAGGAGGCGTACACCGGGCACGAGCTGGTCAAGGTGTTCGGTCGGCAGAAGGAGGTCGAGGCCGCCTTCCGGACCAAGAACGACGAGCTGTTCGCCGCCAGCTTCGGCGCGCAGTTCGTCTCCGGGATCATCATGCCGGCGATGTTCTTCATCGGGAACCTCAGCTACGTCGCGATCGCGGTGGTCGGCGGCCTGCGGGTGGCCTCCGGCGCGATGAGCCTCGGTGACGTGCAGGCGTTCATCCAGTACTCGCGGCAGTTCACCCAGCCGCTCACCCAGGTCGCGTCGATGGCCAACCTGCTCCAGTCCGGGGTGGCCTCGGCCGAGCGGGTCTTCGCGGTGCTGGACGCCGACGAGCAGACCCGCGACCCGGGTGAGCCGGGCCGGGTTGCGGACCCGCACGGCCGGGTCGAGTTCGAACACGTCTCGTTCCGGTACGACCCGGAGAAGCCGCTGATCGACGACCTCTCCCTGGTCGCCGAGCCGGGGCACACGGTCGCCATCGTCGGTCCCACCGGCGCCGGCAAGACCACCCTGGTCAACCTGGTGATGCGCTTTTACGAGCTGGACGCCGGGCGGATCACGCTGGACGGGGTGGACATCGGCACCATGCGCCGCGACGACCTGCGCGGCCGGATCGGCATGGTGCTCCAGGACACCTGGCTCTTCGGCGGCACCATCCGGGACAACATCGCCTACGGGCGGCCGGACGCCACCGAGGAGGAGATCCTGGCCGCGGCCCGGGCCACCTTCGTGGACCGGTTCGTGCGCAGCCTGCCGGACGGCTACGACACCGTGATCGACGAGGAGGGCAGCAACGTCAGCGCCGGCGAGAAGCAGCTCATCACCATCGCGCGGGCGTTCCTGGCCGAGCCGTCGCTGCTGATCCTGGACGAGGCGACCAGCTCGGTGGACACCCGGACCGAGGTGCTGCTCCAACGCGCCATGGCGGCGCTGCGTTCCGACCGGACCAGTTTCGTCATCGCGCACCGGCTGTCCACCATCCGCGACGCCGACCTGATCCTGATGATGGAGCAGGGCCGGATCGTCGAGCAGGGCACCCACGACCAGCTCGTGGCCGCCGACGGCGCGTACGCCCGGCTCTACCGGGCGCAGTTCACCGGTGCGGTCATCTCCGACGAGGTGCCCGCGCCGGCGCCCGCCGGCCCGGCGGCCGGGATGCGTCCGGCCGGCGCGCCGGCCGGGAACTGACCGTGGACCCGGCGACAGCCCGGACACCGCGCGCCGCCCGGGTGACAGCTCGTCACCCGGGCGGCGCGGCCGGGTCAGACCGGCGGGAGCAGGCCGGCGGACCGGCTCGCGACCACGGCGCCGATGAGGGCCAACGCGTCAGCGGCCGGCATCGGGGCCAACCCGCGCCCGTCGCGCAGGCGCAGCGACACCGCGCCGTCGGCCGCCTCCCGGGCGCCGACCACCCCGATGTACGGGACGCGCCGGCGGGACGCGTCCCGGATGCGCGCGCCGAGCGAGCCACCGGCGTCGACCTCGACCCGCAGGCCGGCCGCCTCCGCCTCCCGGGCCAGCCGACCGGCCGCCTCGGCCTGCGCGTCGTCGACCGGGAGCAGGAGCAACTGCACCGGGGCGTACCAGGGCGGGAACGCGCCCTGGTGCACCTCGATCAGGTACGCGAACAGCCGCTCCATGCTGCCGACGAGGCTCCGGTGCACCATCACCGGCCGTTTCCGCCGCCCGTCCGAGTCGGTGTACGACAGGTCGAACCGCTCCGGCTTGTCGAAGTCGAGCTGCACGGTGGAGATGGTCGACTCCCGGCCGGCCGCGTCCACGATCTGGATGTCGATCTTCGGACCGTAGAACGCGGCCTCGCCGGGGGCCTCGACGGCGTCCACCCCGTCGAGCGCGGCGCGGAGCAGCTCCTCGGCCCGCGCCCAGCCGGCGTCGTCGCCGACGTACCGTTGCCCCGGCCCACGCAGCGACAGGCGGAACCCGGCCGGCCGGACGCCGAGCGCGGCGTGCGCCTCGCCGATCAGCCGCAGGATCTCCCGGATCTCGTCGCCGACCTGCTCCAGCGCGCAGAAGTTGTGCGCGTCGTTGAGCGAGATGGCGCGCACCCGGGACAGGCCGCCGAGCACGCCGGAGCGCTCCGCGCGGTACATTCCGCCCAGCTCGGCGACGCGCAGCGGCAGCTCCCGGTAGGACCGGCCACGGGCGCGGAACACCAGCGCGTGGTGCGGGCAGAGCGCCGGGCGCAGCACGAACTCGTCGTCGGCGCTCAGCCGCATCGGCGGGAACATGTCGTCGGCGAACCAGCCCAGGTGCCCGGACCGTTCGAACAGCTCCCGCCGGCCCAGCGGCGGCGAGTAGACGTGCCGGTAGCCGGCCCGGCGTTCCAGCTCCCGCACGTACTCCTCGACGGCGTGCCGGGCGGCGGCGCCGGCCGGCAGCCAGATCGGCAGGCCGGCGCCCGCGAGCGGGTCGGAGACGAACAGTTCCAGGTCCCGGCCGAGCCTACGGTGGTCGATCATGTCGCTCTCCTTGATCGGGTACGACCCGGAGGCGAGCTGGCCCGGAACGCCGCGAGGCCCCGGAGCGGATCGCCCCGGGGCCTCGTCGACGGAAACGTCAGTGCGGCACGCCGGGAACTCCCGGCGTCGTGGTCCTCACCGCGCTGCGCATGCCTCGACGGTACGGCCGGCGGACCGGACGGGTCGACCGCTTTTCCGGTCGACGCCGCCCGGGCCCGGTCAGCGCTTCTCGCAGGCCACGCCGTCCTTGTCCCGGTCGAGGTGGGTGTTCTTGTTGTAGACGGTGGTGGCCACCGTGAAGTTGGTGACCGGCTTGGTGGTGCCGCGCACCTTGTCCTTCGCGCCCTTCTTGCCGACGCCGTGCTTGTAGGTCTTGTTCAGCTCGGTGCAGTTCTTGTATTTGACTGCTGCCGCCTCGGCGGGACCGGCCACGGCGAGCACGCCGCCGCCGGCCGCCAGGGTCAGGGCGAGCACGCCCCGGAGCAGGGTGGAAACCATGGAGGAGCCTCCTGTGCGGGATTGCTGAGAGCGCCCAAGATCGTATCGAGGGAGGGCGCGCAGGGAGGCGTGCTGTCGCAGGCCCGACAGCGGAGGTTGGGTGCGGGTCGCCGGCACGGGACCTGCCGGCGACCCGCGGCGGCTCGGGCATCGGGAACGGGGGACCCGACGGCACCGGTGCCGCGTCCCGTCAACGGTACGCCGGTGCGCTCGGATCCGCCGCCCCGCCCGATCCCCGGCGGCGGTCATGGCTGACCTCATCGCCGGCGTCGCGTCGCCCATGTGGGCGTACGCGCTGCTGTTGACGCTGTTGGTCGCCGACGCCTTCGTCCCGGTGGTGCCGACCCAGATCGTCATGATCACCAGCGGCGCGCTGACCGTCTACGGCGGGCTCAGCCTGCCGCTCACTATCGCGGTCGGCGCGGCCGGCGTCTTCGTCGGCGACCTGGCCTGCTACCTGCTCGGCCGCACCACCCCGGCCCGACGGGCGACCCGGGACGCGACGCCGGGACGGGCCCGCCGGGCCGTCACCCGGGCCACCCGCCGGCTGCGTGAGCCCGGACCGCTGGTGATCCTGCTCTGCCGGTTCGTGCCCGGCGGCCGGATGGCGGCCTGTTTCTCGGCCGGCCGCAGCCGCTACCCGTACCGCCTCTTCCTGGGTTACGAGGCGGTGGCGGCCGTCGGCTGGGCCGGCTACGGCACGCTCGTCGGTCACCTGGGCGGTCGGGCGCTCACCCAGTCGGGCTGGCGGCTGCTGCTGATCGGCGGCCTGGCCGCGCTCGGGTTCGCGGCGGCCGGCTGGGTGATGACCTGGCTCAGCACCCGGCAGCCCCAGCCGGCCGGGGCGACACCACGAGCACGTGACCACAGCGGAGGAGAACCGATCGTGAATGACGGGACGAACTGGCGCGACGTCGGAACGCAGGCCCGGCGACTTGATCCCACCTGGAACGACCCCGAGCGGGTGGCCCGACGCCGGCGGCTCAGGAAGCAGATGCTGGCCGCGGTCGACGGTGCCCGGCCCGACCGGGCCGGCGAGGAGCCGGACCCACCGTCCCGGGCCGACTGACCCGGTGCCCGGTCGCGACGGAGCGCCTATTCCAGCTCGTGCAGCATGAGCTGGCGGGCGGCCTCGGTGATCGAGCCGGACAGGCTCGGGTAGATCGTGATGGTCTGGGCCAGCTCGTTGACGGTGAGGTTGTTCTCCACCGCCATGGTGATCGGCAGGATCAGCTCGCTGGCCTTCGGCGCCACCACCACACCGCCGATCACCTGCCCGCTGGCCGGGCGGCAGAACAGCTTGACGAAGCCGTCGGCCAGGTCGTCCATCTTCGCGCGGGCGTTGCCGGACAGCGGCAGCATCACCTGGCGGGCCGGGGTCCGGCCGGCGTCCACCTCGTCCTGCGACACGCCGACGGTGGCCAGTTCCGGGTCGGTGAAGACGTTCGCCGCGACGGTACGCAGGCGCAGCGGTCGCACCGCCTCGCCCAGCGCGTGCCACATCGCGATCCGGCCCTGCATCGCCGCGACGCTCGCCAGCGGCAGCACGCCGGTGCAGTCGCCGGCCGCGTAGACGCCCGGCACGTTGGTGCGGGAGACCCGGTCGACCGTGACGTAGCCGCCCCGGGCCAGCTCGACACCGTACTCGGCCAGGCCCAGTTCGGCGGTGTTCGGGATCGAGCCGACCGCGATCAGCGCGTGCGAGCCGGTGACCTGCCGGCCGTCGGAGAGCAGCACCTCCACGCCGTCGCCGACCCGGTGAACCGCCTCGGCCCGGGAGTTGTTGAGGATGCTCATGCCCCGGTTGCGGAACACCCGCTCGATCGCCATCGCGGCGTCGGCGTCCTCGTGCGGCATCACCCGGTCCCGGCTGGAGACCAGCGTGACCCGGACGCCCATCGCCAGGTAGGCGCTGGCGAACTCGGCGCCGGTGACACCGGAGCCCACCACGATCAGGTGCTCGGGCAGCTCGGGCAGGTCGTACACCTGACGCCAGGTCAGGATGCGCTCCCCGTCGGGGAGCGCGGTGGGGAGCTGGCGCGGGGTCGCGCCGGTGGCGACCAGCACGGTGGCGGCGTCGATCGGGTACGGGGCCGCGCCGTCGGCGGGGGTGACGACCACCTGGTGGGTGTGGCCGAGCTTGTCCTCGCCGAGCCGTGCGGTCCCGGCGACGAACTCCACCCCGGCCTTGACCAACTTGGCGTGGATGTCGGCGGACTGGGCGAGGGCGAGCCGCTTGACCCGTTCGTGCACCGCCGGGGCGTCGACCGTGACCGCCTCCAGGCCGTCGGAGTGCACCCCGAACTCCTCGGTGTCCCGGTAGCCGGTGACCACTTCCGAGCTGGCGATGAAGGTCTTGGAGGGCACGCAGTCGGAGAGCACGCAGGCGCCGCCGGCGCCCTCCGCCTCGACCACGGTGACATCGGCGTCCAGCTGGGCGGCGACCAGCGCCGCCTCGTACCCGGCCGGTCCACCGCCGATGATCACGATCTGGCTCACAGAGCCATCCTTTCGTCCGTGCTCACAGTGACTTTCTTCTCCCCGTCGTGCCCGACACGCACCGTCGTATTCTCCCCCACCCGCCGACCGGGCTATCGTCGTCGCCGTGCGTCTCTACGCCGCTTACGGCTCAAACCTGGACCCCGCTCGCATGCGCGCCTACTGTCCGCATTCGCCGATGGTGGGCACCGGCTGGCTGGAGGGGTGGCGACTCACCTTCGCGGGCGAGGACGTCATCGGCTGGGAGGGCTCGGTCAGCACCGTGGTCGAGTCCCCGGGGGACCGGGTCTTCGTGGCGCTCTACGACATCCACCCGTACGACGCCGCCCAGCTCGACGAGATCGAGGGCGTGACCGCGGGGACCTACCGGAAGCTGACCGTCCGCGTCTCGACGCTGGACGGGGACGTGACCGCGTGGGTCTACGTCTTCGACGGCTACGAGGGCGGCCTGCCGACGTCGTGGTACCTGTCGGAGATCGCGAACGCGGCGGAGAAGGCGGGCGCGCCGGACGACTACGTCACCGAGCTGCGGTCCCGCCCCACCGGCACGGCGTCCGCGTAGCGCGTCTCCCACCCCGACAGTGTGCGCCGGTCGACCGGCCGCCCGCTCGCCGACCCCGGCCCGGGGGTCCCGGGTCACACCTCCGGGGCGGGCACGGTCCGCTCGTACATGTCGGTCCAGCGCTCCTCGACCAGCCCGACCGAGCGGTAGAGCGTGACCGGGGCGGTCGGGTTGGTCAGGTCCACACCCAGCCCGGCCCGGACGCGCCCCTTGGCGGCGTAGACCGCGAACGCCCGACGCAGCAGCGCCGCACCCACCCCACGCCGCCGGTGGGTGGGCAGCACGGACAGCGTCCGGACCCAGCCCGAGCCGTGCTCCACCGCCTGGTCGGAGGACTGCAACGCACCCGCCGGCTCGCCGTCGACCTCGGCCAGGAACCACTCGTCCCAGACCCTGCCGTACGCCGGGATCAGCTCCCGCCAACGCGCGAAGTCGAGCGGCTCGTAGTCGAGCGTGTCGCGGAACGCGGTGTCGTGGATCCGGTGGAACAGCCGCAGGTCGGCCTCGTCGTCGGGGCGCAGCGGCCGGACCGTCACCCCGGCCGGCGGGGCCGGCTCGGCCGGCAGGTCGGCCAGCGGGCGGCTCATCCGGACGTACCGCTTGACCCGGGTGAACCCGGCCGCCACCAGCTCGCCCGCCCAGCGGGTCTCCGGCGCGTACACGCCGGTGCGCGCGGTCAGCGCGGGCACGCCGCGCTCGGCGGCCCGTTCGGCGACCCGGTCGAGCAGCCGGGCCAGCAGCGGGGCGCGCAGCTCCGCCCCCCGGGCCGGGTCGACGAGCACGTCCACCCACTCCCGGCCCACGCCGGTCGGGTTGCTCAGGATCGACCAGGCCACCGCCGTCCCGTCGGGGTCGGTGACCAGCCAGGAGTCCCGGGCCGGGTCGACGAAGGGCGCGGTCAGCGCGTCCCGCACGTCGTCGGCGTCGAAGTCCGGGTGGCCCACCGCGAACGTGTCGGCGGCGTGCACCACTGCCAGGATCGCGGGGACGTCGTCGAGGGTGGGGCGGCGGGCCGTCCAGCCGGCGGGGAGCGTCACGCGGCCGATCCTGGCAGCCGGCCCGACCGTTCCGCCTCCCAATTATCCGCGCCGGGCGTGCCGCCGCGCGGCGGTGAGCAGTTCGACCAGCTCCGTGCCGGCGGCCGGACCGAGGACGTGGAACGCCGGGGACACCAGGCGGTCGGTGACCGCCTCGGCCCAGATCCGGCGGCGTACCAGTGGCCCGATCGGCGGGTACGGCGGGGCCCATCCGCACGCGGCGGCGCCCGCCTCCCCCTCCGGGCCGGCCAGCACCGCCTCCAGCGGGGTCAGCCCGGCGGCCCGCACCGCCAGCAGGTACGCCCCGGCGAAGTGCTCGCGCAGCAGCAGCAGGCCGACGGCCGCGCGGGCCCCGGCGGACGGGTCGGGCACCGGCATCGGCATCGCGCGCCAGGCGGCGAAGAGCGGCATGGCGCTGCCGTCCGCCGCGTCGACGGCCCGGCCGAGCAACCCGGCGAGCCGGGCCACGCCGGGTGCGTCGCCCAGCCGGGACGCGCCCCACCGGCAGCACTCGGCCAGGTTGGCGGCGGCCACCTCCAGCGGCGGCACCGTCCGCGCCGAGGCGTCCCACCCGTCCGCGACCGCTTCCGGGGCGATGAACCCGAGCGTCGCGGCCACCGTCTCGGCCCGGACGTCGCCGAGCGCGCCGGCCCGCCCGGTGATGTAGAAGGCCCACCCGGAGATGCCGAGCAGCCGGGCCCGGCGCAGCGTGGACGGGCAGCGGGAGAACGCCTCCCCGAGTTCCAGCACCAGTGGCTTGCTGGCGGCGACGACCTGCTCGGGAGTCATGGCCGGCCCGCCGTCCGTCCACCGTGGTCGTTCATCACGCTCAGTCTGCCCGGTCGTCACCGTCTTCGGCATCCCCCTCTTCGGCGTCGAGCGCCTCCAACACGGCCTCCACCTCGCCGGCCCGCCGCCGGGCGGCGGTGACCGTCCGTTCCGCGCCCCGACGGGCCAGCCGGGCCCGGCTCAGCTCCTGTTCGGCCACCGCCCGGCGGCGTTCCAGCTCGGCCAGCTCGGTCTCGATCCGGTCCAGCGCCGCGACACCGTCCCGTTCGGCCGCGCCCGCGCCGGCCAGTTCCTGTTCGGCCCGCTCCAGGTCCGTGTGGGCCTTCGCCAGCTCGCGGGTCGCCGCCCGCCGCCGGGCGGCCCGTTCGGCCCGCGCCGCCCGCTGGTCGCGGGCCCGCCGCGCCTCGGCCCGCGCGGTCGCCCCGTCCGGCCCGCCGGACCCACCCGCCCCGTCGGACCTACCCGCCCGCTCCGGCCCGCCGGACCCACCCGCCCGCTCCGGTACGCCGGCCGTGTCCTCGCCGCCGGTCACCAGCCGCAGCTGCGGGCGGGGTACCTCGCCGAACCCGGCGTAGTGGCTGGCCCGCAGCAGCCGGCCGGCGCGTACCTGCTCGGCCACCTCGGTGTCGGAGAGCGCGGCGTTGAGCGTCGCCTCCACCTCGCCCAGCGGCAGCTTCCCGGCGGGCGGCGCGGCGGGTTCGGCGGCGGCCAGCTTGCGCACCTCGGCGACCAGCGCGCCCACCACGGCGCGCCGCTGGGCGGAGAGTTCCCGCAGCTTGCCGCCGCGCAGGTCGCGTTGGGCGGCGCGGAGCGAGTCGGCGAGTTGGGCGAGGTCGGCGACCAACTCGGGTCGCCGGATCGCGAGCAGGTTGACCAGCCAGGCCGCGACCGTGGGGCGTCGCAGCCGGCCGATCTCCCGGGCGGTACGCGGATCGCCGGCCTCCCGCGCCTGCGCGACGGCGGCGTCCCGGGCCGCGACGAATCGGTCCGGCGGCGTGGCGTAGAGCCGCCGGATCAGGTCGACGGGAACGTCAGGCATCGATCCGTGTGCCCGGCTCCAGACGGCGGTAGTCGGTGCCGGACATCGCGGTGTACTGCTGGTCCAGCACCCCGAAGCCGTTGGCGTTGAGCAGCCCGTCGTGCAGCGCGTACGCGCGGCGTGGGGCGACCGCGCGGATGAAGTCGAGCACCTCGGAGAACTTCGACCAGGGCGCGTGGATCGGGGCGAACAGCGTGTCCACCCGGACGTCGTCGGGGGCGACCAACGCGTCGCCCGGGTGGTAGACCGTGTCGGCGAACAGGTAGCCCAGGTTCGGGATCACCGGGATGTCCGGGTGGATGACCGCGTGCTGCCCCCCGTACGCGCGCACCGGCACGCCGGCGGCGGTGAACGACTCACCGGGCGTGACCACGACGAGCGCCTCGGCGGCGTCGCCGAGCACGCCGGCGAGCGAGGCGGGGCCGTGCACCGGCACCGCCCGCCGCTCCAGCGCCCGGGTCAGCGCGGCGACGTCCACATGGTCCGGGTGCTCGTGGGTGACCAGCACCGCGTCCGCCCCGTCCAGCGCCCCGGCCGCGTCGCTGAAGACACCGGGGTCGACGACCAGCACTCCCCCGTCGTGCTCCAGCCGGAGGCAGGAGTGGGCGTACTTGGTGAGCCGCATCGTGACTCCTCCAATATCGAATCGTGACGTCCTCAGCGCAGTCTGCCGGAACCGGCGCGACCACGCGTCGCGTCCGAGGTATCGGTCCCGGCTGGCGGGGCCGACGACGATCGGAGCGGGGAATGGGCGGACGACGACTCCGGGGCGGGTCCCTGGTGGCGGTGGGCCTGGTCGCGATGCTGGCCGTGGGCGCGTGCAGCGCCGGCGGGGACAGCGGTGGGAGCAGCGGTGGCCGCGACGCGGCGGCGCCGGCGGCCGAGGGTGGGGCCGCGCAGGACCGGGACCAGGCGGCGCCGGGCGGGACCGGCGGCGCCGACCTGCGGGTGGACCAACGGTCCATCATCTACACCGGCACGATGCAGGTGCGGGTGGACGACGTGGACGCCGCGGCGCGGGAGGCGACCACGGCGGTCACCGCGGCCGGCGGCTTCGTCGGCGGGGACCGGCGGTCCAGTTCGTCGGCGGACGCCCGGGCGGTGCTGACCCTGCGGGTGCCGGCCGACAAGTTCGCCGGCGTGATCGACCAGCTCGCCGGCTACGGCCGGCAGGAGCGCCGGGAGATCCGCACCGAGGACGTCACCGAGCAGGTGGTCGACCTGGACGCCCGGATCGCCACCCAGCGGGCCCGGGTGGAGAGCGCCCGCAAGCTGCTCGCCCAGGCGAGTTCCGTGGACCAGCTCGTCACGTTGGAGAACGAGGTGGGCACCCGGCAGGCCGACCTGGCCGCGCTGGAGGCACGCAAGCGCCGGCTGGCCGACCTGACCGCGCTGTCCACCATCACCGTGACGTTCCTGGGCCGCGACGCCAGCACCGCCGAGGAGGGTGCCGACCTCGGCTTCCTCTCCGGGCTGGGCGGCGGCTGGGCGGTGTTCCTCACCTCGGTACGCGTGCTGCTCACCGTGCTCGGCGCCGTGCTGCCGTTCGCGGTGGTGATCGGCGTACCGCTGTGGTTGCTGCTGCGCTGGCGGCGGCGGGTGCGGGCCCGCCGGACGCCGCCGCCCGGCCGGTACCCGATGGGACCGCCGCCGGTCGGGCCGGGCGGCGGTCCGGTCAGCGCGCCGCCGCCAGTGCCCGCAGCGCGGTCTGGACCATGAGGCGTACGCCCGCCTCGATGGCGCGCTCGTCCACGTCGAAGGAGGCCCGGTGCAGGTCCATGTTGGGACCGTTCCGGCCGACGCCGAGGCGGGCGAGCGCGCCGGGCACGTGCTCCAGGTACCAGGAGAAGTCCTCGCCACCCATGCTCTGCGGCGTCTCGGCGATGCCCTCCGGCCCGAGCGCCGACGCGGTGGCCGCGGTGAGCACGCCGATGGCCCCGGCGTCGTTGGTCACCGGCGGGCGACCGCGCAGGTATTCCAGGTCGACGGTGGCGCCGGTGGGGGCGAGCACGTCCCGCACCACCTGGGCCACGATCTTGGGGGCCTGCTCCCAGGTCTCCCGGTCCATCACCCGCAGCGTGCCGGCGGCGGACGCCTCGGAGGGGATGACGTTGTAGCGGGTGCCGGCCGAGGCGTGGCCGAACACCAGCAGCAGCCCGCTGTTGGCCGGCACCCGGCGACTGATCAGCGTCGGCACCTCGGTGACCAGCCGGCCGAGCGCGTCGACCAGGTCGACGGTCAGGTGCGGCCGGGCGGTGTGCCCGCCCGGCCCGGTGAGCCGGACGGTGACGTTGTCGGCGGCGGCGGTGATCGGGCCGACCCGCAGGCCGACCTTGCCGACCGGCAGGTTCGGGTCGCAGTGCAGCGCGAAGATCTGCACCACGTCGTCGAGGCCACCGGCCTCGATGACCTCCAGCGAGCCGCAGGGCAGGATCTCCTCGGCCGGCTGGAAGATGAGCCGCACCCGGCCGTCCAGCTCGCCGAGGTCGGCGAGCTGGGCGAGCAGCATGCCGACGCCGAGCAGCACGGCGGTGTGCACGTCGTGGCCGCAGGCGTGGCAGACGCCGTCCACCGTCGAGCGGTACGGCACGTCCTTCGGGTCGCTGAGCGGCAGCGCGTCGATGTCGGCGCGGAGCGCGACCACCGGCCCGTCGGGGCGGCCGTCGATGTCGCAGATGACGCCGTTGCCCTTCGGCAGCAGGCGCGGGCTCAGCCCGGCGAGGGAGAGTTCCCGGTGCACCAGGGCGGCCGTCTCGAACTCCTCGCCGGACAGTTCCGGGTGGGAGTGGAGGTGACGGCGGGTCGCGATGAGGCCGGGTACCCGCAGCGCGAGCAGATGGTCGAGCTCGAAGGGCAGGGGCTGGGAACCGGTCGGCGCCTCGGGCCGGGACGACGCCAGCGGGCCGCCCGAGGGCAGCGTCAACGCACTCGTCACGTCGAATTCTCGATCACTTGAGAGGGATGGATCATCGGGCAGAACAGCAGACAGCCTAGACCCCCGACGGTGACGCTGCGCAACATCTTTCGCGTAGCGGTCGGACCGCGCAGCGTCACGAATGCCCTGGTGGGAGCGCTCGAATATCTGCGGGACAGCAGGTAGATCGTGGTCGGACGCGGTCATCTGCCCCCCACCTCCTACAACGCGTAACCGATTCATCGATTACCAAAAGCCGAGTCGTCGTTCCGAATTGTCGCATTAGTCGCGGCAATTAACTGCCACTCCGACAATTGCCCGACAACCGTCGGCTGCCGGGCGACTCCCGACGGTGACATGGCCGTCCGCTCATCGACCGCACATGCTGTCCGTCCCGTTCACCCGAACGGGTTACCCGCATTCCGAAACCGCACACCCGCCCCGGATGCGACGGCGGCCCGCGCCGGGCACCGAGGTGCCTCGGCGGGGCCGCCGTCACCGCCGTCTCAGAACCGGTCACTCGGTCGGTGGACCCCCCAGACCTCGCGCAACGTCCCGCAGACCTCGCCCACCGTGGCCCGGGCCCGCAACGCCTCCTTCATCGGATAGAGCACGTTCGCGTCACCCTCGGCCGCGGCGCGCAGCTCGGTCAACGCCCGCTCGACCGCTCCCGGGTCCCGCTCGGCGCGCAACCTGGCGAGCCGGTCGGCCTGGGCCGCCTCGATCGACGGGTCCACCCGCAACGGCTCGTACGGCTCCTCCTCGTCGACCCGGAACCGGTTCAGCCCGACCACCACCCGCTCGCCCGCGTCGATCTCCTGGGCGATCCGGTACGCGGACTGCTCGATCTCCCGCTTCTGGAAGCCGGCCTCGATGGCGTCCACCGCCGAGCCGTGGTCGAACACCCGGTCCATCAGCTCGACCGCCGCCGCCTCCAGCTCGTCGGTCATCGCCTCGATCACGTACGACCCGGCGAACGGGTCGACGGTGGCGGTGAGATCCGTCTCGTACGCCAGCACCTGCTGGGTCCGCAGCGCCAGCCGGGCCGCCTTCTCGGTGGGCAGCGCGATCGCCTCGTCGAAGCTGTTCGTGTGCAGCGACTGTGTGCCGCCGAGCACCGCGCCCAGGCCCTGCACCGCCACCCGGACCAGGTTGACCTCCGGCTGCTGCGCGGTGAGCTGCACGCCGGCGGTCTGGGTGTGGAACCGCAGCATCATCGACTTCGGGTTCTTCGCGCCGAAGTCGTCGCGCATCAGGCGGGCCCAGATGCGGCGGGCCGCGCGGAACTTGGCGACCTCCTCCAGCAGCGTGGTGCGGGCCACGAAGAAGAACGACAGCCGGGGCGCGAAGTCGTCCACGGCCAGCCCGGCCGCCAGCGCCGCCCGGACGTACTCCACGCCGTTGGCCAGCGTGAACGCGATCTCCTGCGCGGGCGACGCGCCGGCCTCGGCCATGTGGTAACCGGAGATGGAGATGGTGTTCCACTTCGGCACCTCGGCCCGGCAGTAGGCGAAGGTGTCGGCGACCAGCCGCAGCGAGGGCTTCGGCGGGAAGATGTACGTCCCCCGCGCGATGTACTCCTTGAGGATGTCGTTCTGGATGGTGCCGTTGAGCGCCCCGCCCGGCACCCCGGTCTCCTCCGCCACGAGCTGGTAGAGCAGCAACAGCACCGAGCCGGGGGCGTTGATGGTCATCGAGGTGGAGACCTTGTCCAGCGGGATGCCGCCGAAGAGCGTGCGCATGTCCTCGATGGAGTCGATCGCGACGCCGACCTTGCCCACCTCGCCGTGCGCGATCGGGTCGTCGGAGTCGTACCCCATCTGGGTGGGCAGGTCGAACGCGACCGACAGGCCCATGGTGCCGGCCCGCAGGAGCTGGTGATAGCGCGCGTTGCTCTCGGTGGCGGTGCCGAAGCCGGCGTACTGCCGCATGGTCCACGGCCGGGACGTGTACATCGTCGGGTAGACCCCGCGGGTGTACGGGTACTCGCCCGGCTCACCGAGTCGGGCGTCCAGGTCCGCCGGAAGGTCGGCCGCCGTGTAGACGCCCTTGATCGGGAAACCCGACTCGCTTGACCGCGCATCACTCATTACCGGATGGTAGGACGCGGCTGCCGCCCGGTGGGTGAGGGATACCGCACACCGGCGCCGGCGGCCCACCGGAGGTGAGTAGCTGGCCACATACCGTCGAGTAGGTAAACGCCCGCCGCGTCGGGTTTCGCATCGGGCGTCGGAACCAGCAAGATAGAGGGGTTGTGTCCCAGCCCCCTCGATATCCCCCGGTGGCTTTTCTGTGACTCAGATTCCGACGTGGAGCGGCGGACCGGCCAGTCCCCCCACTGGACGCGCGGCGCCCGGCACCACCATCGGTGGTCGCTACTCGCTGCGATCCCCGGTGGGCAACGGCGGCATGGGCACGGTCTGGCGGGCCACAGACACACTTCTGCGCCGCGACGTGGCGGTCAAGGAGGTCGTCCTCCCGCCGGGGCTCGCCCCCAGCGACCGCGACGCGCTCTACGAACGGACGCTGCGCGAGGCCCGCGCCGCCGCCGCGATCCAGCACCCGGCCGTGGTGCAGGTGTACGACGTGGTCACCGAGGGTGGCCGGCCGTGGATCGTGATGGAGCTGCTGGACGCCCGCAGCCTGGCCGACATGGTCATCGAGGACGGGCCGGTCGCGCCGCGTGCGGTCGCCAAGATCGGCATCGCGCTGCTCGGCGCGCTGGAGGTGGCCCACGCGCTCAGCGTCCTGCACCGCGACGTCAAGCCGGCCAACGTGCTGATCTGCTCCGACGGGCGCTGCGTGCTGACCGACTTCGGCGTCGCCCGGATGCCCACCGACGTGCAGCTCACCACGCCCGGCATGGTGCTCGGCTCGCCGCACTTCATCTCCCCCGAGCGGGCCATGGGCCAGGAGTTCGGCCCGCCCAGCGACCTGTTCTCGCTCGGCGTGACGCTCTACACCGCGGTCGAGGGCCGGCCCCCGTTCGACAAGGGCGACCCGATCGAGACCATGCACGCCGTGGTCGAGGACCCGCCCGCCACGCCGCAGCGCAGCGGCCCGCTCACCGGCGTGCTGATGGGCCTGCTGGAGAAGGACCCGGCCCGCCGCCTCGACGTGCACCGGGCCCGGGCCATGCTGCGCGAGCTGCTCGCCGGCCCGCTGACCAGCACCGCCACCGCGGTCAACTCGGTCACCGACCCGTACGCGGTGGTGCCGGTGCCGCGCCCGACCACGCCGCCGCCGGCCGCGCCGGAGCCGAAGCCCAGCGGGCAGATCGGCGGCCGGGCGATGATCGGCCCGAGCGAGTCGCTCACCGACCGGCTCGCCGCGCTGCGGCGCGGGGAGCGCCCCGCCGCGAAGCCGGCGACCGGCGCCGCGGCGCTCGACGAGACGAGCGCCGACGCGCTCGCCGGCCCGCTGCACACGCCGACCGGCGCGATGTCCGGGCCGGACGCCCCCGAGGCCACCCAGCCCATCTCGTCGTCGGACACCACGGTCCGCTTCGGCCAGGGCGCGGGCACGGACGCCACCCAGCGTGTCGCCACCGGCCCGCCGGCCACCTACGGCGGCAACGCCGACGCCACCCAGCCGGTGTACGGCGGCGGCGCGCAGTGGTCGGTGCCGGGCACCGGCCAGCCGTGGACCACGCCGGCCACCGCGCCGGTCGCGGACGGGGGCCGGCCTTCGGGGCTGCTCGGCAAGGTCAAGGCGTGGCCCCGCAAGGTCCAGCTCGCCGCCGCCGGTGGCCTGGCGGTGGTGCTGCTGGTGAGCGTGATCGCGCTGACCAGCGGCGGCGGTGACGACGCGCCACCGCCGATCGTGGGCACGCTGCCGTCGAACTCGGCCGCCGCCGCGCCGGAGATGCAGGAGCAGACCGTCAAGGGCATCACCATCCAGGTGCCGAAGGGCTGGCAGCGGCAGACCGGCGGCCTTTACGTCGACTACGTCGACCCGAACGACGAGGGTCGCAAGGTGCGGGTCATCGCGGAGGAGTGGGGCGGCACCTCGATCAGTTGGGCCGAGTTCGCCTCACGCAACCTGAAGAAGAACAGCGCCAAGAGCAAGAACTGCCCGGCCCCGTACACCGAGGTGTCGGTCTCCGAGCAGCCACTCGCCGGCCAGACCGCGGGCCAGGTCGAATACACCTGCGGCGAGGGCGACGCCATGCGGCACGGCATCTGGCGAGGGCTGGTCAAGGACGGCAAGGTCTACTCGTTCTACCTCTCCTCCACCGACGCGCGGTTCGCCGAGAGTAAGCCGATCTTCGACGCGATGGCCGGTTCGTTCCAGCTCACGGCCGACAACTGAATCGAGGCCGACGACCGGTGGTGATCCGCCGCCGTGCTATCAAGAGGCCATGGCGGCGGACACCACTGACCTTGACGACCTTCGCGGCCGAGCCGAGCGCTGGCTCGCCGACGACCCCGACCCGGCCGACCGGGACGAGCTGCGCGCCGTCCTCGACGGGCTGCCCGGCACGGCCGCCGAGCTGGCCGACCGGTTCGCCGGCCCGCTGACGTTCGGCACCGCCGGCCTGCGCGGCCCGCTGCGCGCCGGGCCCAACGGGATGAACCTGGCCGTGGTCACCCGGGCCGCCGCCGGGCTGGTCGGCTGGCTCGCCGCCCAGGGCGGCGAGGGCCCGCTGGTGATCGGGTACGACGCCCGGCGCGGCTCCCGCGCGTTCGCCGAGCGCACCGCCCAGGTGGCCACCGGCGCGGGCCGGCCGGCGCTGCTGCTGCCCCGCCCGCTGCCCACGCCGGTGCTGGCGTTCGCGGTCCGGCAGCTCGGCGCCGTCGCCGGCGTGATGGTCACCGCCAGCCACAACCCGCCGCAGGACAACGGCTACAAGGTGTACCTGGGTGCGCAGCTCGGCGGTGAGCTGGGCGCGGGGGCGCAGATCGTGCCGCCGGCCGACGCCGGTATCGAGGCCGCGATCCGGGCGGTCGGCCCGCTCGCCCGGGTGCCGCTCGGCCCGGCCGGCCAGGTGCTCGGTGACGACCTGGTCGCCGCGTACGTGGACCGGGCCGCCGCGGTGGTGGACCCGGCCGGCCCACGCGACCTGAGGGTGGCGTACACGCCGCTGCACGGGGTGGGCGCGGCGGTGCTGACCGCCGCGTTCGCGCGGGCCGGCTTCGGCGTGCCCGGGGTGGTGCCCGAGCAGGCGGAACCGGATCCGGCGTTCCCGACCGTCAACTTCCCCAACCCGGAGGAGCCGGGCGCGGTGGACCTGCTGGTCGCGCTCGCCGACCGCACCGGCGCGGACCTGGCGATCGCCAACGACCCGGACGCGGACCGGTGCGCGGTGGCCGTACGCGATGCCGGGTCCTGGCGGATGCTGCGCGGCGACGAGGTGGGCGCGCTGCTCGCCGACCACCTGATGCGGCGCGGCGTGACCGGCCTGTACGCCACCACCATCGTCTCGTCGACGCTGCTGCGGGCGATGGCCGAGGCGCGCGGGCTGCCCTACGACGAGACGTTGACCGGGTTCAAGTGGATCGTCCGGGCCGGCGGCGGCCGGGAGCCGCTGGTGTACGGCTACGAGGAGGCGCTGGGCTACTGCGTCGCGCCGGGGCACGTGCGGGACAAGGACGGCATCACCGCCGCGCTGACCGTCGCCGAACTGGCCGCCGGCCTCAGGGCCCAGGGCCGGACGCTCACCGACCGGCTGGACGAGCTGGCCGCCGAGTTCGGCGTGCACCACACCGACCAGCTCTCGGTGCGGGTGGAGGACCTGCGGGTGATCGCGGACGCGATGGCGCGGATCCGGGCGGCCACCCCGACGTCGCTGCTCGGGCAGCCGGTCGCCGAGGCATCCGACCTGCTTCCCGAGGCGGACGTGGTGATCCTGCGCACCGACGCCGCCCGGGTGGTCATCCGGCCCTCCGGCACCGAGCCGAAGCTGAAGGCGTACCTGGAGGTGGTGGCACCGGTGACCGACGGCGACGTGCCGGCGGCCCGCAGCCGCGCCCGGGCGGCCGTCACCGAGCTGCGCACCGAGATCGCCGCCGCGCTCGGCCTCTGCCCGTGACAGGGGCAAGGAGGGGCCCTTCTTAACCCCCGAGGGTGAGAAGGGGCCCCTCCTATACCGGAGGCGTTAAGAAGGGGCCCTTCCTTACCGTTTGCCGAGGGCGGCGTCGACCGCCTGGCCCAGCGCGACGATCACCAAGCTGATCGAGGGGCGTACCACGCTGTCGTCCAGGCTCACCGTGCCGGAGAAGCCGGCGCCGGCCGCGATCTCCTCCAGGCGCTTGCCGGCGTCGTCCGCGTCGGCGCCGGTGAGCCCGAGCGCCGGTTCCATCCGCAGCACCGCGACCAGCGTGGCGAGCGCGGCGGTCCGCTCGTCCGGGAGCTGCCCGCTGGTCAGCGCGTCGGCCAGCCGCCGTCGGATGTCCGCCTCGACCGAGGCGTCCGCCACCGGGTAGCGGTGCACGTGGATGAAGCCCAGCTCGGTCTCGTCGACGTCGCGGACCACGCCGCGTTCGCAGAGGTCGCCGAGGATCTTGTCGCGCAGCCCGTGCCGCAGGCGCTGCACCCAGGACGACGGCGTGTGCGGGGTGTCCGCGGCCATCTTGGCGAGCACCGCGTCCGCGATCGGCTCGCCGGTCGGCGCCGGGTCGACCACCGCGAGGTTCCCGTCCGCGTACGCGATCCGGCCGGCCAGGGCCAGCTCGACCAGCACCGCCGCGGCCATGCCCAGGTCCAGGCTGATCCGGGGCATGGCGGCCTTGCCGGATTCGTCGTCATACGCGAGGAGGAGCAACTCCTCGGCGAGCGCAACACCAGTCATGGCCCGGAACGCTAGCGCCTCCCCGCACCCCGCGCACCAACTCGCCGGGGTCGCGTCCCCCGGGTCGCCTGATTCACGGAAAGCGGGCCTTTCCGAGGGGAAATGCGCCCTCTTTCCGTGAATCAGCGACAACCCGGGCGTCAGAAGCGGGGCATTCCGCCGAACTGGCGGTCGCCGGCGTCGCCGAGGCCGGGGACGATGAACATCTTGTCGTTCAGGCCCTCGTCGATCGACGCGGTGACCAGGCGCAGCGGCAGGCCGCTCCGCTCCAGCCGCTCGATGCCGACCGGGGCGGCCAGCACGCAGAGCACGGTGATGTCGGTGCAGCCCCGGTCGGCGAGCAGCCGGCAGCAGTGCTCCAGCGAGCCGCCGGTGGCCAGCATCGGGTCGAGCACCAGCACCGGCAGGCCGCTGAGATCCCGGGGCAGCGACTCCATGTACGCCCGCGGCTCGTACGTCTCCTCGTCGCGGGCCAGGCCCACGAAGCCCATCGACGACTCGGGCACCAGGGCGAGCGCGGCGTCGGCCATGCCGAGCCCGGCCCGCAGCACCGGCACGAGCAGCGGCGGGTTGGCCAGCCGGGTGCCCTCGGTGGCGGTGACCGGGGTCTGGATCGAGTAGTTCTCGACGGGGAAGGAGCGTGCGGCCTCGTACACCAGCATGGTGGTGAGTTCGCGCAGCGCCGCCCGGAACGACGAGGAGTCGGTCCGGGCGTCCCGCATGGCGGTCAGCCGCGTCTGGGCGAGCGGATGGTCAATGACGGTTACGTCCACGATCGCTCAACCTACCGGTCCCCGGCCGGTGGCACGGCGGGTGCGGCCCGACCAGCGATGCCGCTCACGTGTGCCGAATGCGACCCGTTGGCCGTGACCAAGATCACTCGACTCGCAGGTGCGTACTATTCGGGGCATGACGGCGACAGCGACGTCGGCCCGGTCGGACCTCTCCGAGCTGGGACGATCCGAGACCGCTCTGCGGAACTTCCTGCACGGCCTACCGGGCGTGGACCAGGTCGGCGCGGAGCAGCGGGCGGCCCAGCTCGGCACCCGCTCCATCAAGACCACGGCCAAGGCCGAGGCGATCGACCTGGCCATCCGGATGGTCGACCTGACCACCCTCGAAGGGGCCGACACCCCGGGCAAGGTGCGGGCGCTGGCGGCCAAGGCGCTGCGCCCCGACCCGGCCGACCCGTCCTGCCCGCACGTCGGCGCGGTCTGCGTCTACCCGGCGATGGTCCCGTACGTGGCCGAGGTGCTGCGCGGCAGCGATGCCGGCTCCGGGCGGCCATCCGGCGGACCGGGACACGCGCCGGCCGGAGTCGGCACTGTGCACCTGGCCAGCGTGGCGACCTCGTTCCCGTCCGGGCAGGCCCCGTTGGAGATCAAGCTCGCCGACGTCCGGGCGGCCGTCGAGGCCGGCGCGGACGAGATCGACATGGTGATCAACCGGGGCGCGTTCCTGGCCGGCCGCTACGGCGAGGTGTACGACGAGATCGTGGCCACCAAGTCCGCCTGCGGGGACGCCCACCTCAAGGTGATCCTGGAGACCGGCGAGCTGGCCACCTACGACAACGTGCGGCGCGCGTCCTGGCTCGCCATGCTGGCCGGCGGCGACTTCATCAAGACCTCCACCGGCAAGGTCCCGGTCGCGGCGACGCTGCCGGTGACGCTGGTGATGCTGGAGGCGGTCCGCGACTTCCGCGCCGCCACCGGGCGGCAGGTCGGCGTGAAGCCGGCCGGCGGCATCAAGAACACCAAGGACGCGATCAAGTACCTGGTCATGGTCAACGAGACGGTCGGCGCCGACTGGCTCCACCCGGACTGGTTCCGGTTCGGCGCGTCCAGCCTGCTCAACGACCTGCTGATGCAGCGCACCAAGCTGACGACCGGCGTCTACGCCGGCCCCGACTACTTCACCCTGGACTGACCGCGATGTTCGAATACGCACCCGCCCCCGAGTCGCGCTCGGTGGTCGACCTCAGGCCCTCGTACGGGCTCTTCGTCGACGGGGAGTTCGTCGACCCGGCCGACGGTGGCAGCTTCAAGTCGATCAACCCGGCCTCCGAGGAGGTCCTCGCCGAGATCGCCGAGGCCGGCAGCGCGGACGTGGACCGCGCGGTCCGGGCCGCCCGGACGGCGTACGAGAAGGTCTGGGGTCCGATGCCGGGCCGGGACCGGGCGAAGTACCTGTTCCGGATCGCCCGGATCGTCCAGGAGCGCTCGCGCGAGCTGGCCGTGCTGGAGTCGCTTGACAACGGCAAGCCGATCAAGGAGTCGCGCGACGTCGACCTGCCGCTTGTCGCCGCGCACTTCTTCTACTACGCCGGCTGGGCGGACAAGCTGGAGCACGCCGGTTTCGGGTCCGACCCGAAGCCGCTGGGCGTGGCCGCGCAGGTCATCCCGTGGAACTTCCCGCTGCTCATGCTGGCCTGGAAGATCGCCCCGGCGCTCGCCGCCGGCAACACGGTGGTGCTGAAGCCGGCCGAGACCACGCCGCTGACCGCGCTGCTGTTCGCCGAGATCTGCCAGCAGGCCGACCTGCCGGCCGGCGTGGTCAACATCGTCACCGGGGCCGGCGACACCGGCCGCGCGCTCGTCGAGCACCCGGGCGTGGACAAGGTCGCGTTCACCGGCTCCACCGAGGTCGGCAAGGCCATCGCCCGCGCGGTCGCCGGCACCCGCAAGAAGCTCACCCTGGAGCTGGGCGGCAAGGCCGCCAACATCGTCTTCGACGACGCCCCGGTCGACCAGGCGGTCGAGGGGATCGTCAACGGCATCTTCTTCAACCAGGGGCACGTGTGCTGCGCCGGGTCCCGGCTGCTGGTCCAGGAGTCGGTCGCCGAGCAGGTGCTGGAGTCGCTCAAGCGCCGGATGGCCCGGCTGCGGGTCGGTGACCCGCTGGACAAGAACACCGACGTCGGCGCGATCAACTCGGCCGAGCAGTTGGCGCGCATCCGCGAGCTGTCCGACGTCGGCGCCGCCGAGGGGGCCGAGCGCTGGTCGCCGCCGTGCGAGCTGCCGGACCGCGGGTTCTGGTTCGCGCCGACCATCTTCACCGGGGTCACCCAGGCGCACCGGATCGCCCGCGAGGAGATCTTCGGCCCGGTGCTGTCCGTGCTGACGTTCCGCACCCCGGCGGAGGCGGTGGAGAAGGCCAACAACACGCCGTACGGGCTGTCGGCCGGGATCTGGACCGACAAGGGTTCCCGGATCCTGTGGGTGGCCGACCGGCTGCGCGCCGGCGTGGTGTGGGCCAACACGTTCAACAAGTTCGACCCGACCTCACCGTTCGGCGGCTACAAGGAGTCGGGCTACGGTCGCGAGGGCGGCCGGCAGGGGCTGGAGGCGTACCTCAATGTCTGAGCGGGTCGCGGTACGCAAGACGTACAAGCTCTTCATCGGCGGGAAGTTCCCGCGCAGCGAGTCGGGACGGTCGTATCTCGTGCAGGACTCCAACGTGTCGCTGGCCTCCCGCAAGGACGCGCGGGACGCGGTGGTCGCCGCCCGGGCCGCGGTGAAGGGCTGGGCCGGGGCGACCGCGTACAACCGGGGTCAGATCCTCTACCGGGTCGCCGAGATGCTGGAGGGCCGGCGCGAGCAGTTCGTGGCGCTCGGCGTTCCGGCCGACGAGGTGGACGCGGCGATCGACCGCTGGGTCTGGTACGCCGGCTGGTCCGACAAGCTCCCCCAGGTCTACGGCGGAGCGAACCCGGTGGCCGGTCCGTTCTTCAACCTGTCCGCGCCGGAGCCGACCGGGGTGGTCGCCGTGGTGGCCCCGGAGACGCCGGCGCTGCTCGGCCTGGTGAGCGTGATCGCCCCGGCGATCGTCACCGGCAACACGGTGGTGGTGGCCGCCTCCCCGGCCGCGCCGCTGGCGGCGGTCACGCTGGCCGAGGTGCTGGCCACCTCCGACCTGCCGGGCGGAGTGGTGAACATCCTCACCGGGCGGATCACCGAGACGGTGCCGACGCTCGCCGCGCACATGGACGTCAACGCGATCGACCTGACCGGGGTGGCGGACGCCGAGTTGGCGGTGGAGCTGGAGGTCAAGGCCGCGGAGAACCTCAAGCGGGTGCTCCGACCGGCCCCGGCCGACCACGACTGGCACACCGACCCGGGTCTGACCCGGATGACCACGCTCCTGGAGACCAAGACCGTCTGGCACCCCAAGGGCGTCTGACCCGCCTCACCCCTCCCCCTCCCCCAGATCCGCACGCTTTCACGGAAAGAGGGGCCATCCAGGCGCGGATGGCCCCTCTTTCCGTGAATCAGGGCAGGAGTGGGGTGGGGGGTGGGGGGTGGGGGCGCGGGGCGGCGGCGGGCGGGGGTGGGGGCGGGTCTACTACGGGGGGTAGGATTGGCGGGTGACTCGGCTGGGGGACCTTGAGCGTGCGGTGATGGACGTGCTGTGGGACTCGGTGCCCGCCACGTCGGACGGGGTGACCGTGCGCGAGGTCGCCGACGCCCTCGACGGGCGTGAGCTGGCCTACACCACCGTGATGACGGTGCTGGACCGGCTCGCCGGCAAGGGCATGGTCCAGCGCGAGCGGGAGGGGCGGGCCTGGCGGTACCGGCCGGCGGCCACCCGCGAGGCGCACATCGCCCAGCTCATGCTCGACGCGCTCGATCTCGGCGGCAGCCGGGACGCCGCGTTGGTGCGCTTCGCCCGCTCGGTCACCGGCACGGAGGCGGACGTGCTCCGCGCCGCGCTCGGCGCCGAGGCCGGGCTGGCCGACCCGCGACCGGGCGGGCCGGCGCTCGACGAGGCGACGGACCGGTAGGCGGCTGTCGTGGCGTACGCCGTGCACTTCGCCGCCACCGTCCTGGCCTGCTGGCTGACCGCGCAGGTCCTCGCCGCCGCGCGGTGGACGTGGCGCGCGCCGCGGGTGGCGATCGTCTGCTGGCAGGCGGTCGGGCTGGCGCTGGGGCTGTCCGCCATGGGGCTGCCGATGGCGGTCGGGCTCGCCGCCTACGACCGGCCGACCGGGAGCGCGCTGCTGGCGCTCGGTGACGACCTGGCCCACGGCACGCTGCCGGCCGGCGTGGGCGCGGTGCACCTCAGCCTGGTCGGGGTCGGTTTCGGCATCGGCGCGGTGCTGGTCACCACCACGGTGCGCAGCCTGCACGGCGCGGTCCGCGCCCAACGCCGGCACCGGGAGCTGCTGAGCCTGGTGGCCCGGCGCGATCCGACGGTGCCCGGCGCGCTGGTGCTCGACCATCCGAGCGCGGCGGCGTACTGCCTGCCCGGCGTGCGCCCCCGGGTGGTGGTGAGCGCCGGCACCGTCGACCTGTTGGACCCGGCCGAGCTGGCGGCGGTGCTCACCCACGAGCGGGCGCACGCGCAGGAGCGGCACGACCTGGTGCTGCTGCCGTTCACCGCGTTGTGCCGGGCGCTGCCCTGGTTCCGCTGGGTGCGTGACGCGCACGCCCGGGTGGCGTTGCTGGTCGAGATGCGCGCCGACGACAAGGCCCGGGAGCTGCACGCGGACGCGCCGCTGGCCGGCGCGTTGCGGCGGTTCGCCGCCGCCGGGCACCGGGTGACGCCGGCCGGCACGCTCGGCATCGGCGACCGGGACCTCGACGTACGGGTGCAGCGCCTGCTGGTGGCGGACCGCCCGCCCCGGGTGCTCGGCGCCACCGCGCTGGCCGTCGCCGGCACGCTCGTCGCGCTGCCGGTCTCCCTGTTCCTGAGCTGAGCCGTCCCCTACGGGATTGTTCCGGGTTCACGGGCCCGCATAGGTAGAAAGTCTACGTGTAGGGTGCCTATGACAAGCGAGCCAACCCGTGGGAGAACGCGCCATGGACCCCCTGCTCCTCGCCCGCCTCCAGTTCGCCACCACCACCTCGATCCACTTCCTGTTCGTGGTGGTCACGCTCGGCCTGGTCACGCTGCTGGTCGGCCTCCAGACCGCCGGCTACCTCACCGGCAATCCGGTCTACGAGCGGCTCACCCGGTTCTGGGGCCAGCTCTACGTGATCAACTACGTGCTCGGCATCGCCACCGGGATCGTGATGGAGTTCCAGTTCGGGCTGAACTGGAGCGGCCTGTCGCGCTACGTGGGCAACGTGTTCGGCGCGCCGCTGGCCATCGAGACGCTCGTCGCGTTCTTCCTGGAGTCCACGTTCCTCGGGATGTGGATCTTCGGGTGGCACCGGCTGCGGCGCGGCGTGCACCTGGCGCTGCTCTGGGGCGTCGCGCTGACCGCGTACGCCTCGGCGTTCTGGATCATGGTGGCGAACGCCTGGCTCCAGCACCCGGTCGGCTACGAGGTACGCGACGGCGTGGCCCACCTCACCGACTTCGGCGCGCTTGTCACCAACCCCACGTTCGGCTTCGCGTTCGGTCACGTGGTGTCCGCGAGCCTGGTCACCGGCGGACTGCTGATGGCCGCGGTCAGCGCGTGGCACCTGCTCCGGCGTACCCCCGACTTCCTGCTGTTCCGCACCTCGCTGCGGCTCGGCCTGGTCACCGCGGCGCTCGCGGTGAGCGCGTTGCAGGGCTTCGGCTTCGCCCAGTTCGGCCCGGTCGGTCAGCTCCAGCCCACCAAGTTCGGCGGCGGCCCGGACCGGGACGCGATGGTCGCCGACTGGACCGCCCGGTTCGGCCCGGGCGACTGGGAGCCGCCGGTGCTCGCCAGCGTCGGGCTCGGCTTCATGATCCTGATCGGCTTCGCGCTGGGCTGCGTCTGGCTGCTGCTGCCGCTGCTCTGGCGCGACTGGATCATCCGGCTGCGGTTCCCGCTCTGGCTGCTCCTGCTCGGCCTGCCGCTGCCGTTCGTGGCCGTGCTGCTCGGCTGGATCGCCCGCGAGGTGGGCCGCCAGCCCTGGGTGGCGTACGGGCTGCTGCCCACCGCACAGGCCGTCTCGCCGGTGTCGCCCGCGCTGATGCTCGCCTCGCTGATCGGCTTCGGCCTGCTGCTCGGCGCGCTCGCGGTCACCAACTGGACGCTGCTGGCCCGGCACGCCGCCCGGGGCGCGCTCGACCCCGCGCTCGGCCGCCCGCCCGCGCCCGACACCGACGCCCACCACCAGCCCGTGTTCGCCTGAGGGAGCCCGCCGTGGAACTCGCCTGGTACGCCCTGCTCGGCCTCTTCTTCGCCACCTACCTGGTGCTCGGCGGCTACGACTACGGTGTCGGCCTGCTGCTGGCCCGGCGCGCCGGAGCGGGCACCGGTCGGGCCGCGCTCACCGCGGTCGGGCCGTTCTTCCTCGGCAACGAGGTCTGGCTGGTGGCCACCGTCGGCATCCTGTTCGGCGCGTTCCCCACGCTGGAGGGTGAGCTGCTCGCCGGCTTCTACCCGGTGGTGCTCGGCGCGCTGGCCGGGGTGGTGCTGGTCACCGCCGGCGTGCAGTTGCGCGGTCGGGTCGGTGGCGGGGCGACCCGGGCCGGCTGGGACCGGATCGTGGTGGTCGGCGGCGTGCTGGCCGCGCTGGGCTGGGGCGCGCTGCTCGGCGGGCTGCTCCAGGGCGTGCCGCTGACCGCCGACGGGCACGTGGCCGGCGTCGGCCACGTGGTGACCCCGTTCGTGGCCGCCACCGGGTTGACGCTGCTCGCGCTGGTCGCGGTGCACGGTGCGACGTTCCTCACGCTCCGGCTGCCGCCCGCCGACGCCCCGGCCCTCGCCCGGCTGGCCCGCGGCCTGGTGCCCGCCGCGCTCACCGCGGTCGCCGCGACCACCGTCCTGGGCCTGCTCTCCGACCGGGTACGCGCCGCCGTGGCGCGACCGGCGCTCGCCGTACTCCTGCCATTGGTGCTGGTGGGAGCGCTGTTGGTGGTCCGCGCGGCGCTGCGCCGGGGCCGGGCCGGGGTGGCGTTTGCAGCGACCGCGACGGCGCTGGCGCTGCCGGCGCCGCTGGTCGGGGCCGCGCTCTGGCCCCGGATCCTGGTGGCCACCGGTGACCCGGCGGCCTCGCTGACCGTCGCCGGGGCCGCCGCCAGCCGCCCGACGCTGGCGCTGCTGGGCTGGCTCGTGCTGCCGCTCCTGCCGGCCCTACTAGGCTTTCAGGCGATGTGCTGGTGGGTGTTCCGAGGACGGATCGACGGCAGGGCACCGGTGTACTGGTGAACCGCCGCCCGTTCGATCCGCGTCTGCTGCGCCGGGTCCCCGCGGCCCGGCGCGACCTCGCCGTGCTCGCGGCGCTGGGCGGCCTGACCGCGCTGCTGGTGGTCGCCCAGGCCACCGCGCTGGCGACGCTGCTGGCCACCGCGGTCGACGGGCGGCTGCACCGGCCGGCGCTCGCCGGTTTCCTGGCCGCGGTCGCCGCCCGGGCGCTGGTGAGCTGGGCGCAGGGCACGGTGGCGGCGCGGGCCGCCGCGACGGTCAAGGCGGCGCTCCGGGCCGACCTGCTCCGCGCGGTCGGCCGGCACGGTCCCACCTGGGTCGCCGGCCGGCGGGCCGGGCAACTCGCCACGCTGGCCGGGCGCGGGCTGGACGCGCTCGACCCCTACTTCACCGGATACCTCCCCCAGCTCGTGCTCAGCGTGACCGTGCCGGCGGCGGTGCTGGCCCGGATCGTGTTCGCCGACTGGAGTTCGGCGCTGATCATCGCGCTCACCATCCCGCTCATCCCGATCTTCGGCGCGCTGCTCGGCTGGCAGGCGCAGGCCGCCACCGAACGGCAGTGGCGGCGACTGTCGCTGCTCGGCGGCCACTTCCTCGACATGGTCGCCGGGCTGCCCACGCTGCGCGCGTTCGGCCGGGCCCGGGCCCAGGTCGACGTGGTGCGCCGGATGGCCGACGGCCACCGCGAGGCCACCATGCGGACGCTGCGGATCGCCTTCCTCTCCGCGCTGGTGCTGGAGCTGGTCGCCACGCTCTCCGTCGCGCTGGTCGCGGTGCCGGTCGGCATCCGGCTGCTCGGCGGCGGGATCACGCTCTCCACCGCGCTGCTGGTGCTGCTGCTCACCCCGGAGGCGTACCTGCCGCTGCGGGCCGCCGGCAGCCGGTTCCACGCCAGCATGGAGGGGCTCGCCGCGCTGGACGAGGCGTTCACGCTGTCCGCGACCGACGCGCCGACCGCTCCGGCCGCCGCCGGGGGCACGGCCCCGGACGGCGGCGGCGAGATCCGCTTCGAGGGCGTGACCGTCGCGTACGACCGGACGACCGCGCTGCGCGACGTCACGCTGACCATCCGGCCCGGCGACCGGGTGGCGATCATCGGTCCCAGCGGCGCGGGCAAGAGCACGCTGCTCAATCTGCTGCTCGGCTTTGTCACGCCGACCGCCGGCCGGGTCACCGTCGACGGGACCGACCTGGCCGGGGCCGACCCGGACGCCTGGCGTCGCGAGGTGGCCTGGGTGCCGCAGCGGGCGCACCTGTTCGCCGGTTCCCTGGCCGACAACATCCGCCTCGGGGCGCCGGGCACCCCGGACGACGCGCTGGCCGCCGCCGTCGCCGACGCCGCGCTGGACGAGGTGGTCGGCGCGCTGCCCGACGGGCTCGGCACCCGGCTCGGCGAGCGCGGCCACGGCCTGTCCAGCGGGCAGCGGCAGCGCGTCGCGCTGGCCCGCGCGTTCCTGCGGGACGCCCCGCTGGTGCTGCTCGACGAGCCGACCGCCCGGCTGGACAGCGCCAGTGAGGCGGTGGTGCTGGACGCCACCCGCCGGCTGGTCGCCGGCCGGACCGCGCTGCTCGTCGCGCACCGGCCCGCGCTGCTGGCCGACGCGGACCGGATCCTGCGCGTCGAGGACGGCCGGGTCACCGAACTGCGCCCCACGACCACCGGCCCGGCGGTGGCCCGATGACGCCGCCCGCCCGCCCGGCACCCGCCGACCGCGTCGGCACGACGGTGACCGGCCGCGACGCCCGCACGACGGTGGCCCGGTGACCGCCGGCGACGGCGTCACGCCGGTGGGCCGGGTGCCCGCCGGGCCGACCGGGGTCCCGGTCGAGCCGTCCGGCGCGCCGGAACCGCCGGCGCCGGCCCGTCGCGACGCCGAGCGGGTGGTGCTGCGCCTGGCCCGGCCGTACCTGGGCCGGCTGCTGGGTGCCGGGCTGCTCGCCGCGGCCACCGAGTTCGCCGGGTTGGCGTTGATGGCCACCGCCACCTGGCTGCTGATGAGCGCCGCCGGCCGGCCGCCGCTGGACCGGCTCACCGTTGCCATCGTCGCGGTCCGGGCGCTCGCGGTCGGCCGGGGCGTGTTCCGCTACACCGAACGGCTCGCCGGGCACGACGCCGTGCTCCGCATGATCACCGACGTCCGGGCCCGGGTCTTCGCCACCCTCGCGGCCCGGCGCGACGCCGCCGACCGGCGCTCCGGGGACGCGCTCAGCCGGCTGGTCTCCGACGTCGAGGCGGCCCAGGACCTGCTCCTGCGGGTGCTGGTGCCGGGTGCGGCGGCGGCGCTGGTCAGCCTGCTCGCCGTCGGTGGCGCCGTGCTGATCGCACCGTCGGCCGCCGGCGTGCTCGCGGTCGGCCTGCTGGTGGCCGGAGTGGCGCTGCCCGCGCTGGCCACCCGGCTCACCCGGCGGGCCGCCGACGAGATGGCCCCGCTGCGGGGCGCGCTCGCGGTGGACGCGGTCGACCTCACCCACGGCGCCGCCGACCTGGCCGCGTTCGGGGCGACCGACGCCGCGCTGGCCGCCGCGAACGGGCGGGCCGGCCGGCTGGCCCGGCTGGAACGCCGGCTCGCCGCGGTCGGCTTCGCGGTGGACGCGACGGGCGTGCTGGTGGGTGGCCTCACCGCCGCCGCCGTGGTGTTCGTGGCGCTGCGCGCCGACGTGCGCGGGGTGCTGGTCGGCGTGCTCGCGGTGGGCACGCTGGCCGCCGTCGAGGTGGCGCTCGCCCTGGTCGCCGCCGCTCGGCAACGGACCCAGCTCCGGGCCGGCCTGGCCCGGGTCGCCGACCTGCTCACCGAGCCCGCGGCGCCAGCCCCGTCCGGCGTCCCGGGGCCGGCGCCGAGCGGCCACGACGTGTGCTTCGAAGGGGTGACGGTCCGCTACCGGGCCGGTGCCGCGCCCGCGCTGGCCGGGTTCGACCTCGACCTGCCGGCCGGCCGTCGGGTGGCCGTGGTCGGCCCGAGCGGGGCCGGCAAGAGCACGCTGGCCGCGGTGCTCACCGGCGCGGTCCACCCCGACGCCGGCCGGGTCACCGTCGGCGGCGTACCGGTGGCGGAGCACCCGGCCGGTCAGCTCCCCCGGGTGGTCGGCGGCCTGCTCGCCGAGGCGTACGTCTTCCACGCCACGGTGCGGGAGAATCTGCTGCTGGGCCGACCGGACGCCAGCGACGCGGACCTGGCCGGGGCCACCCGGGCGGCCGGGCTGCTGGACTGGGTACGCGACCAGCCCGACGGCTGGGACACCGTGGTCGGCGAGCAGGGCGGGCAGCTCTCCGGCGGGCAGCGGCAGCGGTTGGCGCTGGCCCGGGCGTTACTGGCCGCCCCGCCGGTGCTGGTGCTTGACGAGCCGACCGAGGGTCTCGACCCGGCGGCGGCGGACGCGGTGCTCGCCGCCACCCTGGCCGCCACTCCGGCCGGGCACTCGGTGCTGCTGATCAGCCACCGGCTCAGCGGCCTGGCCGGGCTGGACGAGATCGTGGTGCTGGAGGACGGCGGCGTGGTGCAGCGCGGCCGGCACGAGGAGCTGGTGGCGCGCCCCGGCTGGTACCGCGACCAGTGGCTGCGCCAGGCGGCGGCCGAGCGCGGATATCTGGCGCTCACCCCCTGAGCCCGCAATGGGGGAATTCCCGGACGCGCCGGCATGCCCCGGGTGGCAGGCTGGTGACCATGTGGGAGCTACCGGTCGAGGGCCGGCTGCGTGAGCTGTCCGGGCGGCTGCACGGGCCGACCCGGCTCAAGGCCGACCTGCTGACCGAGGCGCGGCACGCGCTGGAGGACGCCGTCGAGGCGTACCGGGAGGGCGGTCTGTCGCGGGCGGAGGCGGAGCGGCGTGCGGTGGCCGAGTTCGGCACCGTCGGCCAGCTCGCGCCGGGCTTCCAGGCCGAGCTGGCCGCCGGCGCGCTGCGCGGGCTGGCGCTGCGCACGCTCGCGGTCGCCACGGTGCTGATCGCCGCCGGGGATCTCACCTGGCAGGGGTCGAGCTGGAGCGCCGGCCCGCGACCGCCGACGGGCTACCTGCTGCTCGCCTCGTCGATACACGGCATCTGGGGAACGATCGCCGGGCTGGCGCTGGCCGGGCTGGCGCTCGGCGCGCTCGCCGCCCGGCGGGGCTCGCCGGGGCTCGTCCGGTCGGCCCGCGCGGTCGGCTTCGGGCTGACCGGTGGGCTGCTGGTCGGCGCGCTCGCCGGCGGCGCCCTGTTCGGCTGGTCGGTGCGGCTGTGGGACGCGGCGCTGACCTGGCCGCCGATGGTCATCGGGGCGGTGGTGGCGTCGGCGGCCTGGTTTTCGCTGGCCCGGTCGGCCCGCTGGTGGCTGCTCAGCACGCGCGGCCCACGGTTCGCCCGTCGGTGAGGTGACTCGGGCCGGTGTCGCAGGCGGCCGGCGCCGGCCAGCGTCGCGGACGGCTCAGGCGGGCGTCGCGGGCGCTCAGGCGGGCGTCGCGGGCGGCTCGGTCGGGCCGAGGAAACGGCCCACGGTGGCGCTGAACTCGCGCCAGCCGGCCCGTTCCCCGGCCAGTGCCCGACTGCCGGCGTCGGTGAGCTGGTAGGTGCGCCGTTCCCGGCCGTTGACGGTGCTCCAGGTGCTGGCCACCAGGCCGGCCCGTTCCAGCCGGCGCAACGCCGGATAGATGGTGCCGGTGGGCAGGTCCAGCGTGCCGCCGCTGCGGGCCCGCAACGCCTCGATGATCGCGTAGCCGTGCTGCGCGCCCTGTTCCAGCACGGCCAGCAGCAGCGCGTCCAGGTGTCCGTGCAGCGCCTGCGCCCTCATGCGTAGAAAGCCTACTTGTCGGGCGATCGAGGCGCCACCGGGTGCGGCTCCCGGTCGGAACCGGTTGCCCACTAGGGTATGTGCGCAGAGTCACTCGGCGGCGCGACGCCGCCGGGTGGGCACCCAGACGCACACGGAGGTCAGCGTGGCCCGCCAGTCGCCCCAACGGCCCGACGCCGACGAGCCCGAGCTCGACGACACCGACACCTCGGCCGCAGCAGACGAGGTCGAGGTCGACCGCCCGGCGGCGGACCGCGCACTCTGGGACGAGGTGCGGATCGACCCGGTGGAGATCGCCCTGCCCGCCGGCACCGGCTTCACGCTGCGGGCCTACCGGTCGGCGCGCGAGCTGACCCCGACCGACGTCGCCGAGCGCGACCAGGACGACCCCTTCCTGGCCCGCCGCCAGGTCGTCGAGGCCGAGGAGGACGAGGAGGTGGTGATCCTCGACGAGGAGTTCGCCGCCCTCTCCGCCGAGGAGGACGACGAGGACGAGAAGTCCGACGGGAAGCGCCGCCGCGGCAAGGCCGACGCGGACGCCGACGACGAGGCGGTCCCCGGCGACGACGAGGCCGACGCCGACGACGAGGCGGACGAGGACGACGACGCCGCGGGCGACGAGGAGGTGCCGGTCTTCCTCACCCACAAGGGGCGGCTGCTGCTCTTCAAGACGCCGGAGTCGCTCGTCACTTTCATCCGTTCCGGTGCGCCCAACGACCTCTCTCAACTGGACAGCTGGAATGAACTGTCCGAACGGCTCGAACCGGCCGACGTGGCCCCGCTGGACGAGGACACCTACGAGCTCGACCTGGTGGTGGAGAACCTGCGCGGCGGGCACGACGCGTGGGATCCGGCGCTGCTGATCGAGGCCGGCGAGGTCGCCCGTGACCTGGCGTACGCCCTGCGGCTACCGGCCGTTCTGGACATGCTCTCCGCCGGCTCCAGCCTGGACGATCTGGACGAGGCGCTGCGTGCTTCCGTCAACGGCGGGGTCGGTGGTTTCCTGGGTCGTCGCCGGCTGAAGAAAATCGGGGCACAAACCGCAAGTTTGGGTTGGCGCACCATTGTCGGCAAGATCTCTGCCGTCGTGGACTGGCGCGACTGACCCGGAGCGGGGAGCATCAGTCTCTGGCAGAGCAAGACCTGTGTCCCGGGAGGAGGACGACGCTGTGGCGCTCGTACGCGTGTACTGCGGTCTGGCCTCGGCAGATCCGGCCGACCGAACGGCTTCGGCCGGAACGACGCTGACGTCCGCTGTGGTCGACGACGCAGGCCGTCTGCTGCACGTCTGTGAGATCGGTGACGAGCCCGCCGGCTACGCCCGGCTGGTCACGCTGCTGGTGGAGCGGTCCGGTGGGCCGAGCGGCGTGGCCATCGCCGCGGACAGCGACGACCACACCGTCACCTCGCTGCTCAGCGCCGCCGGCCGGCCGTTGGCGATCGCTGACGACGACTCGGTCGACGACTTCGCCGAGCGGTTCGCCGACGACGACTCGCTGGAGGAGATGCAGTCCCCGCCGGCCGAGCGCCGGGCGGTCGGGCTGGCCCGGGCGCTCCAGGCCGGCGCGCTCTCCGCGGTGACGCTCCCGGCGCCCCGTGACCTGGCCGGCTACAAGCAGGTCCTCTCCGCCCACGCGGCACTGGCCAGCGGGCGGCACTCGGCCGCGGTGACGCTGCGCGAGGTGCTCCGCGAGCTCTACCCGGCCGCGCTGCGCGCGTACCCCGATCCCGCCGAGCCGGTCGCGCTGGCGGTCCTCGACGCGCTGCCCGAGCCGAGCATGCTGACCGGCACCTCGGCGCGGGGCCGCGACCTCGGCGCCGCCGCCGACGCGGTCGCCGCGCAACTGGCCGCCGACGGCCTGGCCGACGCCGACACCGTCACCGAGGCGGTGACCGCGCTCCGGGTCGCCATCTCCGAGACGCCCCGCCGGGCCACCGTCAACCGGGCGCTCACCGCCGCCGTCGCCGAGACGGTGCGGCAGGCCGTCGCCTCCGTCCGTGCCTGCGACGCCGGCTGCGACGCGCTGGTCGGCGCGCTGGCCGAGCGCACCACGCCGACCCCGGCCACCGGTCGTCGGGCCGCCGCCCGCCGCGGCGAGCAGGTCGACGAACTCGCCGTGACGCAGCCCGCGGGGCTGCGCCCGGTCCCGCCGGCGCAGCCCGAGCCGCTCGCCGAGCAGCCCGGCCGGCGCAGTCGCCCCGAGCCGGACCTCGACGCCACCGAGCCGGCGGGCCGCCGCAGCCGCCCCGAGCCGGTCCCCGGTGGCCGGCGCAGCCGCCCGGAACCGGTCTCCGGCCCGACCGGGCCGACCGTGCCCCGCCCGCTCGGCCCGCCGCCGGTGGCGCCCGCACCGGTCGCCCCGCCGCCGGTCGCCCCGGCCCCGGTCACCCCCGTCGCCCCGGCCGCGTCGCTGGGTCGCCCGACGTCCGCGTCGCCGAGCCGTCCCGAGCCCACCGGCGCGCCCCTGCCGTCGCGGGTGGACGGGCCGACCAACCGGCCGGTCTCCGCGCCGCCCCCGCCGCCGCCCGGGATCACGCCGATCCCCCCGTCCTCGCGTGGCTCGGTGCCCCCGGCCGAGGCCGGCGAGCCGTTCCGGCCGACGCTGACCACCGCCGCGATCAACAAGGCCCGGGCCGAGCGGCAGCGCACCGTCATCCCGCCGCGCCCCAAGACCACCGCTCCGGAGCCGCCGACCGGTGGGTTCAGCGCCACCGACCTGAGCATTCCGGTGCCGTCCCCGCGCCCGCCGGCGCCGGCGCCCGCTCCGCCGGGTTCCCGCGCCAACTGGCCCCTCGTCAACAACAGCGACGACCAGGCCGACCGGGAGCGGGAGGCCCCCGCCTACCCGTACGGGCGGAGCGTGGACGCGCCGAGCGACCCGGGACGCGTCACCCCGCCGTGGCTCGCCGACGACCTGCCGCCGGAGCCGCCGATGCTGCGGCTGGTGGAGCCGCCGCCGCTGGCCGACCGGGCGCTGCGCGGCGAGTCGGAGCGACCGGCCGACCCGGGGTTGGACACGCCGCCGCTCCGGCTGGTGGACCGGGGCAACGCCGGTCGACCGGCGCCCCGCGCCGAGCTGCCCGCCCCTCTGGAGCGGCGTCCCGCGCCGAAGGAGCACCGGCCGCCGCCGGTCTCCGACGAAGGCGACGGCGACCTGCTGATCTTCGCCCAGGCCAAGTCCGCCTGGTTCGTCGGGCACGGCGACGAGGCCGACCTGGAGTGGACGTCCACCGCCGACACCGGCTGGCAGGCCGCCGAGCAGGCGGCCCGCCCGTCGATCGGCGCGGAGACCAAGGCCGGCCTGCCCAAGCGGGTCCCCCAGGCCAACCTGGTGCCGGGCTCCCCGCTGCGCGAGGAGCGTCCACTGCGGATCGTCCGGAACGCGGCCAGCCTCGCCGAGAACACCACCGGCTACTTCCGGGGGTGGCGGCGCGGCCAGGAGATCGGCGGCTTCGCGGTCGGCGGTCGCCCCGGCCGGGAGGCGGCCGGCGGTTGGGACTTCAGCCGGGACACCGGCGACCGCGACGACGAGCGGGAGTACGAGTTCCGGTCCGCGGGCTACCGGTCCTGAGCCGGGCCGCCGACGGCGTGTTCCTACCCACACCCGGATGATTTGACGTCGGGTCCGGCCGGCCGGGAACATACCCGGCGGACCAGCGGCGGCGCCTGTTCGCCGGGGTGGGAAGGCGACTCCATTGGCGACACCGGCATTCGACTCCACCGTGCTCACCCGTCGGGGCGTCCTCGCGGTCGCGGCCGGCAGCCTGCTGCTCGCCGGTTGCGGGCCGCAGGGGCAACGGCCGGACGAGGGCGGGAGCAGCAGCGCCCCGGGTGACCAGAACCTGGTCGTCGGCGTCAGCCTGGAGCTGAGCGGTCGCGGCGCGGCGCTCGGCGTGGTGCAGCGCCGGGCGCTGGAGATCACCGCGGAGTCGCTGAACCGGTCCGGGATCCCGGTCGGGAACCTGCTCCGGTCGGTCCGGCTGGAGGTCCGGGACAACGGCAGCGACCCGCAGGTCGCCGCCCGGCACGCCGCCGACCTGACCCGCGCCGGGGCGCACGCGCTGATCGGCGGCGTCCTCGGTGAGACCGCGACGGCGCTCGCGACGGCCGCCCAGCAGCTCAAGACGCCGTTCCTGGCGCTCGGCCAGGGGGACCGCATCGTGCTGCCGCTCGCCGAGCGCACGTTCAGCTTCAAGCTCACCCCGGACGGCATCGACGTGGCCCGGCGGATGGTGGACCTGCTCGAATCCCAGCGGGTCCGGCGGGTGGCCCTGCTGGCCGCGGACGGGCCGCACGGCGACTCGGGCGTACGGGCGGTGCGCGAGGCGCTCGGCAACAGCGGCGTGGCACTGGCGCGCACGCTGCGGCTGCCGGAGACCGGGCGGAGCTTCCGGGCGGTCGCCGAGCGCGCCACCGCCGGCGACCCGGACGCCGTCATCGTCTGGGGCACCGCGCCTGATTCCGGTGACGCGGCCCGGGAACTGCGTCGGGCGGGTCACCGCGGCGCGATCTTCTTCGACGCCGGCGCGGTGGTGGACGACACGCTGCGCGGGGCCAACGCGAAGGCGGTCGAGGGGGCGTACGCCGTGCACCCGGCCTGCCTGGGCGGTTCCGCGTTGACCGCCACCAGCGGTGCCCAGGTGGCCCGGCGCGACTTCGACTACCGCTACACCCAGCGGCACGGCACCTCGGTCGGCTTCGCCCCGTACGCCGCGGACGCGCTCCAGCTCCTCGCCGCGGCGGCCCGGAAGGCGACCAGCCTCGACCGGGGTCGGCTGCGGGCGTTCCTCCAGACCCAGATGACCGAGGGCATCGCCGGCGGCTACGCGTTCAGCGCGGACCGGCACGGCGGCATGGAGGTCGACTCGCTCGGCGTCTACCGGGTGTCCCAGGGCAGCTGGACCCGGTACGCCTGACCCTCGTCCGGCGGCCGTCGGGGGACGGCCCGGTCACCGGACGACCGCGCACCGCGTTCGACCCCGGACGGCACGAAGCGCCCGGTGGCCCAGGGCCATCGGGCGCTTCCGCGATCGCCTCAGGCGGGCGCGACGGCCCGGGAGCGCCGCATGGTGAGCACGTACTCGACAAGCGAGATCAGCACGTGCTTCGTCGACTCCCGGTTACGGGCGTCGCAGGGCACCACCGGCACGTCACGGGAGATCGCCAGCGCGTCCCGTACGTCCTGCGGGTCGTGGTACTGCATGCCGTCGAAGCAGTTGATGGCCACCAGGTACGGCAGCCGCCGGTGCTCGAAGAAGTCGATGGCGGCGAAGCAGTCGGCGAGCCGACGGGTGTCGACCATCACCACCGCGCCGATCGCCCCCCGGACCAACTCGTCCCACATGAACCAGAACCGCGTCTGACCCGGCGTACCGAAGAGGTACAGGATCAGGTCACGGTCGATCGAGATACGACCGAAGTCCATCGCCACCGTGGTCGTCGTCTTGCCCGGCACCTGCCGGGTGTCGTCGACGCCCACGCCGGCGGAGGTCATGATCGCCTCCGTGGTCAGCGGCGTGATCTCCGAGACCGAGCCGACCAGCGTCGTCTTGCCGACGCCGAAACCACCGGCGATAACGATCTTCGCCGACGTCACGCGCCCGCTCGGGGCCGGCGGCCGGTGCGACATGTCAGAGCCTGCGAAGTCCACTCAGCACCCTCTCCAGCAATTCAGTGCCCACCGCGTCGTCGGAGTCGTCCAGAATGGTCGGCTCGTGGACTGCGACCAGGCCATCCGTCGCCATGTCGGCGATGAGCACCCGGGCCACGCCGAGCGGAAGCTGCATCCGCGCCGCGATCTCGGCAAGCGACTGCACGCGTCCGTCACACAACGCGGCTATGTACTGGTGTTCACGGCCTTGGCCCCCGTTGCCGGTGGCCATCGCTCGGCCGCGCACCGTCGTCTCGACGAGTGCCTCCAGGGCGATGTCGAGCCGGGGACGGGTACGACCACGGGTTACGGCGTACGGCCGGACCAACGCTCCGGTCGGCTCGTCACGATCCGCCATGTCGCCGCTCACCTCCCTCGCACCCGGCACCGGCTCGCCCCGGTGGCATCCGTCGCTTTCCTTGTTCTTCCCGCTCCTGACCCACCGGCCAGCGCGTCATTCAGCCCATCATCCCCACAGCCGTACGCGGCTGTGGGGTCAGGGCGTCGCCCACCCGGTCGACGAGCAGGGCCATCTCGTACCCGACCTGGCCCACGTCGCAGCTGCGCGCGGCGAGCACCGCGAACGACGAGCCGTCGGAGATGGACATCAGGAACAGGAAGCCGTTGTCCATCTCGACCACTGTCTGCAGCACCGCCCCGCCCTCGAAGCATCGCGCCGCGCCCTGGGTCAGGCTGACCAGGCCGGAGGCGATCGCCGCGAGCTGGTCGGCGCGGTCCCGCGGGAGGTCACGGGACGAGGCGAGAAGCAGGCCGTCGGCCGAGACCGCGACCGCGTGCGCCACGCCGGGCACCCGGTCGGCGAAGTTGGCGAGCAGCCATCCGAGATCCTGCGTACTAGTCATCCTTGTTGCTCCTTCTGCCCGCTCCCGGCCACCGGGCCTGAGCCAGACTGCGAGGACTGCTGCCGTCCCGGAGTGCCCTCCGGGCCGGTCGTGTTGCTGTCGGTCGGGTGGTTACGCCCCCGCTGCACGCCCCGATGGTAGGCCGAGAGGAGACCCCGGACGGCCTCCGGCGTCCGCCGCTGGGCCGCCGGCGCCGGCTTGTCGATGCTGCCCGGCACGAGCTGCGCCATCGGCGTCCGCTTGGGCAGACCCTTCCGGGTGGTCTCCGCCACCGGCACCTCGGTGGCCGCCGAGGCGGCACGCCAACCGTCGTCGGCCGCGGTCTGCCAGGGCGACGACGGTTGCGGCGCCGCCGGCTGCCGGCTGGGCAACCCACCGGCGTACGCGGGACGGCCGTTGCCGTTCGCCGGCCGGTCGTCACGGGGCGCTCCGCCGGCTGTCGGTGTCGGTGCCATCGGTGTGTTACCTGTCGTTGCGGATGTCGGCTGCGGCACCGGCCGGCCGGCGGTGTCGACCTTGGCGAACTGCTGGGTCGTGGCGCCGTTCGTCGGCGCGGCCGGGGCCGGCGTCTCGTCGTTCGGCCCCGGCCGGCGGGTGCGGAACCACGCGGACTCCAGCTCCCGGAAGATCGGCAGCTCCATCGTCTCGTCCGCGTACCGCTGACGGTTGCCGGCCTGCTGTGGCTGGGGCGTGGCCGGCCGCGGCGCGGGCGCCGAGGGCTGGGCTACCGGCTGCTGGGCTACCGGCTGCTGGGCTACCGGCTGTTGGGCGGCGGCCGACGGCTGGGCGGCGGCCGACGGCGTCTCCGCCCGCGGCACCCGCGGCAGCTCGGTGGTCATGTCGAGCCCGGCGGAGAGCCGTTCCGGCACCGCGGGAGCCGGTGCGGGCGCGGCCGGGGCGACCGGCGGCCAGACCGGCGGCGCGCCCACGTGCGGCGCGGGCGCCGGACGCGGCGGCACCTGGTCGGCCGGCGACGCGGAGAGCGGGTTTCCGCCGACCGGCTGGCCGGAGACCGGCACGGCGGATACCGGCCGGGTCGGGAGCGGGTGGCCGGAGACCGGCGTCGCCGACACCGGACGCCCGGAGTACGGGTCACCCGACACCGGACGGCCCGAGTACGGGTCACCCGACACCGGACGCCCCGGGTACGGGTCACCGGAGACGGGGTGGCCGGAGACCGGCGCGGCCGAGACCGGACGGCCCGGGAAGGGGTGGCCCGAGACCGGGGCGCCGGAGACCGGCGGCAGCGGCGGGGCGGACACCGGCGGGACCGGCGGGGCGGACACCGGCGGCGGCGAGTACGGCCGCGCCTCGGGGCTGCTGGGCAGCTGCCGTGGGATCACCGGCTGCTGGCCGCTGGTGGCCGGGTCGCCCTCACCCGGGGTGCGACGCTGGGGCAGCGGGTCGATCGGCTGGCCGTTGGCCGACCGGGGCGGGTAACCGTCGCCGGCGCTCGCGTCGGCGCCGGTCAGGTCGGACCACGCCGGCATGGCACGGCCGCCGTTGGCCGGCGTGCCGGCGCCGTTGCGGTGTGCCGGGTCGAAGGACCGACCACCGAGCGTGACCTGGTTGCCGGAGGTGCCGGGGTGCGGCGCGGGCGGCGGGGTGTGCGGGCCGTTGCCGAGCGCGGCCAGCGCGCCGAAGGCCGGCGCGGGACCACCCGACTGCCCGAAGGCCGGCGCCGGACCGCTGGGCTGACCGAACTGGCCGAAGGCGGGCGCCGGGCCGGGCTGCTGCGGACCGGCGGCGGGCAGGGCGGCTGCCGGCCCGCTGCGGCCGGCGAGGGCGCGCGGCACCAGGACGGTGGTGGGCAGCGTGACGTCGGCGACGGTGCCCCGGTCGCTGGCGGGCCGCAGCTCGACCTTGACGCCGTGCCGGGCGGCCAGCCGGGCCACCACGACCAGGCCCATCATCCGGGAGACGGCCACGTCCACCTGCGGGGGCGTGGCCAGCCGCTCGTTCAGGTCGTGGAGCTGCTCGGCGCTGATGCCGATGCCCCGGTCCTCGACGTAGAGGGAGGCACGGTCGCCGACCCGGCGGGCCTCCACCATCACGTGCGAGTCCGGCGGCGAGAACGCGGTGGCGTTGTCGAACAGCTCGGCGACCAGGTGCACCAGGTCGTTGACCGCGTGCGCGGCGACCTCGATGTCCCGGTCGATCACGCCGAACTCGATGCGGGTGTAGTGCTCGACCTCGGACTGGGCGGCGCGGAGCACGTCGATCAGGGCAGCCGGCTCGCGCTGCACCCGGGTGGAGTCCGCGCCGGCGAGCACCAGGAGGTTCTCGTCGTTGCGACGCATCCGGGTGGCCAGGTGGTCGAGCTGGAACAGCTCGGCCAGCCGGTCCGGGTCCTCCTCGCCGCGCTCCAGCCGGTCGAGGTGACCGATCAGCCGGTCGACCAGGATCTGCGAGCGGCGGGCCAGGTTGACGAACATGGTCGCGACGGACGCGCGCAGGGCGGCCTGCTCGGCCGCGGTCCGGACCGCCTCCAGGTGGACCGCGTTGAACGCCTCGGTCACCTGGCCGAACTCGTCCTTGCTGCGGACCGGCAGCGGCTCGGCGATCTGGTTGGCCAACTGCACCGGGGAGAGCTGGCCGGTCACCTGCGGGTCGCGCAGCCGGGCCACCGCCTGTGGCAGGCCGTACTGGGCCACCGAGAGGGCGCCCTGGCGCAGGTCGCGCAGCGAGCGGGCCATCGAGCGGGCGACCAGGTAGGCGAAGAGGATGGCCAGCAGCAGCATGGTGAGCAGCAGGCCGGTCTCCAGGAACACCTGGCGCTGGGTGTCCGAGCGCAGCTCGTCGGCCTGCTCGACCACGTTGCTGTCGAGGCGGGACTCGACGGTCCGGAGCAGCTTGGCGTTGCCGACCATGGCCTGGTCCCACTGGTCCGGCCCGAACGGCGCGTTCTTCATCGAGCCGCTGTTGTTCGCCGACATGAAGCCGGTGAGGTTGTCCGCCTTACGCAGGTCGGGACCCTCGACGGTCTGGTCGAAGAACTCGGAGTCGGCCGGCGTGGCGACGGAGCGGAAGGTGGCGAGCGCCTGGGCCTGGGCGGTGCCGCTGGCGATGAACTGCTCGCGCAACGCGGGACTGTACTGCCCCTGGGTGAGCGCCTGGTGCACGACCACCCGGCGCTGGGCCAGGTATTCCTTCTGCCGGGCCACCGCGCCCGCGGCGCGCATCCGGTCGCTGAGGTCGTTGTCACCGGCGAGCTGGGTGCCCGAGTCGCGGATCGACAGCAGGTCGTTGATCAGGCGCTCGTACGCCTTCTCCGCCTCGTCGATCTTGAGCTTGCCGTTCAGCACCTGGCTACGGGTCGCGGGCAGGTCCTTGAGCTGGTCGTCGATCTCGTTGAGCCGGACCTCGAAGTTGCGGGGCAGGTCGTCGATCTCACCGCGCTGCCGCAGGTAGGGACCCTTGGCCTGGTCCACCCGCTGGTTGGCCCGGTTGTAGGCCTCCTGGTACTGCGCCCGGGTCTGCACTTCCTTCGCACCGAGGAAGAGCACCGAGCCGACCCGCTCGTCCTGCATGGTGTCGGCGAGTTCACCCGAGTAGCCGATCAGGCTGGCCAGGTCGCCGGCCCGGTTGGCACTGTTGAGCGTCTCCAGGTGGTCGACCAGACCGCTGGTGCCCACCACGACCGTGGCGATGGTCGGCACGATCATGATCAGACCGAGCTTGGACCAGATCGGCATGTCGCGCAGCCGGCTCGCCGGCCGGCGCAGGCGCGACAGGAAGGAGCCCGCCGTCGTTGGCCGTTTGCTCACGTCACCGCCCTCGCAAAACCGCGTCCGGCGTCACCTGCGGGCAACGCCGAGCGTCCGACCCGGCGGGTCGGACCTCCGAGATTCCATCACGCCGCCCCGCAAAGAGAAAGCCCAGGTTGTCCCTCACCGGAGGTGTGATGAGATGTTGATGCAATTTGATAGCAATCCGTCTGGCCGGAGTCACTGAAGGTAATGGATCACCCGCACCGCGTCGTCCTCCTCGCCGGGCCCTCCGGCTCTGGAAAGTCGTATATAGCGCATCGAACCGGACTTCCCGTGCTCTGTCTGGACGACTTCTACAAGGACGGCGATGACCCTACGTGTCCGCGCCGAAACGGACAGGTCGACTGGGAGTCCCCGCTGGCGTGGGATGCGGACACGGCGGTGGAAACAATTGCCCGATTGGCCCGGGAGGGCAAGGCCGAAGTGCCGGTTTATGCGATCGGCGCGGACCGGCGGGTGGCCACCCGGCCATTCGACGTCGACGGATCGCCATTCTTCGTGGCCGAAGGGATCTTCGCCGCCGAGATCGTCGCCGAGTGCCGGCGCCGGGGCCTGCTCGCCGGGGCGTACGCGCTGCGCCGCCCGCGGGGCGCGACCTTCCTCCGCCGGCTCGCCCGTGACCTGGCCGAACAGCGCAAGGCACCGCGGGTGCTGGTCCGGCGCGGGATCACGTTGCTGCGCGCCGAGCCGGCCGTGCTGCGCCGGCAGACCGGGCTGGGCGCCGAGGCCGCCCGGGCCCGGGAGGTGCTGCGCGGGGTGGCCGCCCTGCTCGCCGGCCACCCGCGCCGGCAGTGATCAGCCGATCAGCTTGGCGTACGCCGGCTTGATCACCTCGTCGATGATCCGCAACCGCTCGTCGAACGGGATGAACGCGCTCTTCATCGCGTTGATGGTGAACCACTGGAGTTCCTTCCAGCCGTAGCCGAAGGACTCCACCAGCAGCGCCATCTCCCGGGACATCGAGGTGCCGCTCATCAGCCGGTTGTCGGTGTTCACCGTCACCCGGAAACGCAGGTCGCGCAGCAGCCCGATCGGGTGGTCGGCGATCGACGCCGCCGCCCCGGTCTGCACGTTCGACGACGGGCACAGCTCCAGCGGGATGCGCTTGTCCCGCACGTACGCGGCCAGCCGGCCCAGCACCGGCGGGTTGCCCGGGGTGATGTCGTCGACGATCCGGACGCCGTGGCCGAGCCGGTCCGCGCCGCACCACTGGATCGCCTGCCAGATCGACGGCAGCCCGAACGCCTCACCGGCGTGGATGGTGAAGTGGAAGTTCTCCCGCTGGAGGTACTCGAACGCGTCCAGGTGCCGGGTGGGCGGGAAACCGGCCTCCGCGCCGGCGATGTCGAAGCCGACCACGCCGGTGTCCCGGTGCCGCACCGCCAGCTCGGCGATCTCCTGCGAGCGGGCGGCGTGCCGCATCGCGGTGAGCAGCGTGCCGACCCGGATCGGGGTGCCCGCCTCGCCGGCCAACGCGCTGCCCTCCCGGAAGCCGGTGACCACCGCGTCGACCACCTCGTCCAGCGTGAGGTTCCGCTCCAGGTGCTGCTCGGGCGCGAACCGGACCTCGGCGTAGACCACGCCGTCGGCGGCCAGGTCGAGCGCGCACTCCCGGGCGACCCGACGCAACGCGGACGCGGTCTGCATCACGGCCACGGTGTGCGCGAACGTCTCCAGGTAGCGCTCCAGCGAACCGGAGTTCGCCGACTCGGCGAACCAGCGGCCCAGCGCGTCCGGGTCGGTGGTGGGCAGTTCGTGGTCGGCCTCGGCGGCCAGCTCCACGATCGTCGCGGGCCGCAGGCCGCCGTCGAGGTGATCGTGCAGCAGCGCCTTCGGGGCCTTGATGATGTCCTCGTACGAGATTGCGACCATGCTCAGACCCTAGTCACCGACGGTGCCGGCCCGGCACCGGACCGGCTCAGGGACGCCAGCCGTACACCCGCTCCACCGCCAGGCGCAGGACCAGCCGGCCGTCGGCCACCATCGCGGCCCGGTAGTCGGCCCAGTCCGGGTGCTCGCCACGGATGCCCCGGTAGACCTCGACCAGCTCCTCGACCGTCGCGTCGTCGGTCGCGGCGGCCGGCGGGGTGAGCGTCACCGTGCCCTCGGCCACCGCGTACGCCCCGCCGTCGGCGGTGGTCACGTGGAAGCTGGCCCGCGGATCCCGGCGCAGGTTGCGCACCTTGGCCCGGTCGCCCGTGGTGGAGCAGCGGAGGAGCCCCGGCTCGGCCAGGTAGTCGAGGTTGGACAGCTGCGGGCGGCCGTCCCGGCGCAGCGTGACAAGCACTCCGCGCCCGTGCCCACCGAACAGCTCCCACAACCGCGCGCTTGTCGACATGGCACCCAATCTAGGGCCGCCACCCGGCCGCCGGAATAGGATCTTCGGCGTGGCCGGTCCCGCTCTGCTCCCGTCGGTGCTGACCCGGCTGCGCTGCCCGGTCTGCGGCGAGCCGCTGACCGACGCCACCGCCGGCACCACCCGCGCGCTGCGCTGCCCGCGCGGGCACAGCTTCGACACCGCCCGCCAGGGGTACGTCAACCTGCTCGCCGGCCGCGCCCCGCACAGCGGGGACAGCGCGGAGATGGTCGCCGCGCGGGCCGACTTCCTCGCCGCCGGCCACTACGACACCGTCGCCGCCGCGCTGGCCGCCGCCGCGACGCGGGTCACGCCCGATGACCCGTACCCCCTGGTGGTGGAGCCCGGCGCGGGGACCGGGCACTACCTCGCGGCGGTGCTGGCGGCGCTGCCGGACGCCGCCGGGCTGGCCCTGGACGTCTCCAAGCCGGCGCTGCGCCGCGCGGCCCGGGCGCATCCGCGCGCCGCCGCCGCGCTGGCCGACACCTGGCAGCGGCTGCCGCTCGCCGACCGGTCCGTGACCGTGCTGCTGAACGTGTTCGCGCCCCGCAACGGCCCCGAGTTCCACCGGGTGCTCGACCCGGCCGGCGCGCTGCTGGTGGTCACCCCGACCGCCGACCACCTCGCCGAGATGGTCGACGCGCTCGACCTGCTGCGGGTGGACCCGGCCAAGGCCGACCGGGTCGCCGGCAGCCTGGGCGCGCACTTCGTCGAGGAGTCCGCCGGCGAGCACCGGACCCGGCTGGCGCTGACCCGTGCCGAGGTCACCACGCTCGTCGGGATGGGTCCCAGCGCCTGGCACGCCGACCCGGAACGGCTCGCCGCGCGGATCGCCGCGCTGCCCGAGCCGGCGCCGGTCACGCTCGCCGTCCGGCTCGGCACGCACCGCCCCCGCTGAGCCGGCTCAGGTGGAGAGGTCGACCTCTTCCCAACCGGGGGGCTCGTCGTGGTACGGCCCGCGCAGCACCACCGCCCACTCCAGCGCCCACCGGCGCTGGCCGATCGCGTTCGCGTCCACCAGCCCCGGCAACGCGCCGCCGGCCTGCTCGGTCTCCAGGTACGCCCAGTCCAGGCAGTAGTGCAGATCGAGCAGGGCGGCGGCGTCGGCGGGGTGCTGCGGGGCGGCCAGGATCCGGGCCCGCCACTGCACGAACGTCTCGCCGGTGACCAGGTTCGGCATCCGCTCGACCAGCCGCTCGTCCACCGGCACGGTCGGGTCGAGCTGCTTGCTCAGGCCGAGCACCCAGGCCAGCGAGAAGAGCGCGTCGTGGTGCAGCACGAACGACCGGTGGTCGCCCCGCCCGCCCATCACGAACTGCCACTCCGGTGGCGTCAGCATCTCCACCAGGTGCGACTCCAGCAGCCAGCTCATCGCGGCCTGCGGGGGCATCCCGAAACAGCGGGCCAGGATCAGGTGCAGCACCGCGATGCGCGCCTCGATCTCCGGCGTGGGCCGCAACTCGATCTCGTCACCCGGCTCCCAGACCAGCGGGAACTGCGGTGGGGGCAGTGGAAGACCCAGCCGGGACAGCTCGTCGAGGCTCGCCTCACGGACGGCCCGGGGGTCGGGAGCGGATACGCGCAACGCCTCAGTCCCTGTCTGCTCGCCCCGGCTCGTCGCCGGTCGGTCCCCCTGGCCTGGGAGGATAGCGGCTCCGACCGGGCGGGCACCATGGCGGCCGGTCACCCGATGCGCTCGATGACCAGGGGCGTCGTGGTCGGGGCCGCCGGCGCCACCCGGAACGCCCCGCGCGCCTGCGCCAGCGCGGCCGGGATCCGCTCGGCGTGCTCGGCGCGCAGCTCGAACAGCGGGTCACCGGCGCGTACCGGATCACCGGGACGCTTGTGCAGCAGCACCCCGGCCGGGACGCTGACCGGGTCCTCCTTGCGGGCCCGGCCGGCGCCGAGCCGCCAGGCGGCCACCCCGATCGCGTACGCGTCGACCTCCGCCACCCAGCCGTCCTCGTCCGCGGTGACCAGCTCGATCTCGTTGGCGGTCGGCATCGGCGCGTCCGGGTCGCCGCCCTGCGCCCGGATCATGGCCCGCCACGCGTCCATGGCCCGCCCGTCGCGCAGCGCGGCGGCCGGGTCGGCGTCCGGCAGGCCGGCCGCGTCGAGCATCTCCCGGGCCAGCGCCAGCGTCAGCTCCACCACGTCGGCCGGGCCACCGCCGGCCAGCACCTCCACCGACTCGGTCACCTCGACCGCGTTGCCGACGGCCAGGCCGAGCGGGGTGGACATGTCGGTGAGCAGGGCGACCGTGCGCACCCCGTGGACGCCGCCCAGCTCGACCATGGTGCGGGCCAGCTCGCGGGCGTCGTCGACGTTCTTCATGAAGGCGCCGGAGCCGACCTTGACGTCGAGCACCAGCGCGCCCGTGCCCTCGGCGATCTTCTTGCTCATGATCGAGCTGGCGATCAGCGGGATCGCCTCGACCGTGCCGGTGACGTCGCGCAGCGCGTACAGCTTGCGGTCGGCCGGGGCGAGCCCGTCCCCGGCCGCGCAGATGACCGCGCCCACGTCGCGGAGCTGGGCGATGAACTCGTCGTTGCCGAGCGCCGCCCGCCAGCCCGGGATCGACTCCAGCTTGTCGAGCGTGCCGCCGGTGTGGCCGAGGCCCCGGCCGGAGAGCTGCGGCACCGCCGCGCCGCACGCCGCGACCAGCGGGGTCAACGGCAGCGTGATCTTGTCACCGACGCCACCGGTGGAGTGCTTGTCCACGGTGGGCCGGGCCACCGGCGACAGGTCCAGCCGCTCGCCGCTGGCGATCATGGCGGCGGTCCACCGGGCGATCTCCGCGCCGGTCATGCCGCGCAACAGGATCGCCATCGCCAGCGCCGACATCTGCTCGTCGGCCACCAACCCCTTGGTGTACGCGTCCACCACCCAGTCGATCTGCCCGTCGCTGAGCACGCCCCCGTCCCGCTTCGCCCGGATGACGTCAACAGCCGTAAATGCACTCACCACAAGATCCAATCAGTAAATCGCGCGTGGCCGCACCGACCCGCGAACGGCGACCGGGTCGGGCCTGGGCCGACCGTGCCCGGCGCAGGGATCAAGCCTGACCGCCCGGAGCCGGGCACGGTCGACCCAGGCCCCCCACCTCAACCACCCCACCGAACCGGGATCTCCGACGGCGGCTCACCCTCACCGGCCCAGAAGATCGCGCCCAACGCGTCCACCACGACCACGCGCGGCGTCCGTGCCGCCCCCCACTCGATCGCCCTGGCCGGGTCGTCCCAGGTCGGGCCCTCCTCCAGCACGCCTGTCTCGGCGCCCTCGGTGTCCCCGGCGGACCGCTCCCAGTACGCCGTCCAGACGTGCTGCCCGGCCGAGAGGTCCGGGTGCACGAACACCGTGCCGCGCCCCCGCCAGGCGGCCAGCCGATCCGGCACCACCGGCACCGGGTGCTCGCCGGTCACCGCCTCGATGTCGGCCACGTCGAACGCGTGCGGCAGCAGCTCGGCCATCCGCAGCGGGCCGCCCTTCGCCTCGATCAGGCACTCCGGCCCACCCTGCTCCCAGAGGAGCTGCCGACACCGGCCGCACGGCATCAGCGGCTCGCCGGTCGCGTCGACGCAGGACAGCGCCACGATCCGGCCGCCGCCGGTGGCGTGCAGCGAGGAGACCACGCCGCACTCGGCGCAGAGCACCACGCCGTACGCGGCGTTCTCCACGTTGCAGCCGACCACCACCCGGCCGTCGTCGACCAGGGCGGCGGCCCCGACCGGGAACTTCGAGTACGGCACGTAGGCGTGCCGCATCACCTCGGTGGCGGCGGCCCGCAGCCGCTCCCAGTCGATGTCCATCACGACTCCCATTCTGCCCAATTCACGCCGATCGGTCGCGAGCGCGGCCGGAGACGACGGTGCCCGGCGGGTCACCCGCCGGGCACGGTGCGTCGGACCGGTCAGCCCTTGACGTACGGCTTGCCGTCGGCGGCCGGCGCGCGCACCCTGCCGACCAGCCCGGCCACCGCCAGGATCGTCGCCAGGTACGGCAGCATCGCGAGGAACTGGCTCGGGATGCTGCTGCCGATCGCGCCCAGGTAGGTGGCGAGCTGGTCGGCGAAGCCGAAGAAGAGCGCCGCGAGCAGGGCCCCGGTCGGGCTCCACCGGCCGAAGATCAGCGCGGCCAGGGCGATGAAGCCCTTACCGCCGATCATGTTCTTGGTGAACGAGTAGAGCGCCAGCGTGTACGACGCCCCACCCACGCCGGCCACCAGACCGGCCATGATCACGTTGCGGTAGCGCAGCCGCAGCACCTTCACGCCGAGCGTGTCGGCGGCGGTCGGGTGCTCACCCACCGACCGGGTCCGCAGCCCCCACCGGGTCCGGAACAGCGCCAGGTGGATGACCAGCACCAGCAGCAGGCCCAGGTAGAGGAAGATGTTGCCGCGGAACAGCGCCGGACCGATCAGCGGGATGTCCTTCAGCAGCGGGATCTCCCAGTTGCTGAAGCGTGGCGCGCTGTTGTACTTCGCCGCGTCGGTCGCCATCAACCGCTCGTAGAGGAAGCCGGTGATGCCGACCGCGAGCAGGTTGAGCACGATGCCCATGACCACCTGGTCGACCAGGTAGCGGATGGCGAACACGGCCAGCAGCAGCGAGATGAACGCGCCACCGATCGCGGCGGCCACCAGGCCCACCCAGACACTGCCGGAGATGCTGCCGAACAGCGCGCCGGAGAACGCGCCCATCAGCAACTGCCCCTCGATCGCCACGTTCACCACGCCGGAGCGCTCGCAGAGCACCCCGGCCAGCGCACCGAAGATCAGCGGCAGCGCCAGGACGAACGTGCCCCGCAGCACGTTGACGAGCGGCATGAAGTTGCGCCCCTCGGGGGCGGCGGAGACCTGCCAGCAGAGGAAACTCAGCACGAAGGCGACCAGCCCGGCGCCGAGCAGCAGCGTGAACCAACGCTTGGGCACGCCGGCCAGCAGCGCGGCGCCGGCCGCGGCGGCGATCACGCCGAACAGGATCGCGCCGACCGTGCCGTTGATCTCCAGGGCGGCGCCGCCCTCGGTCTCGCTGAGCGTGAAACGGGCCTGCTGGTCGGTGGCGAGCGCCCCGAACAGCACCGCAGCGACCACGCCCAGCGCCAGCAGGACGGCGCCGGCCTTGCGGGCCCGCGTCCAGAAACCCTCGTCGACCGCGGTGACCGCGACGTCGGGGACAGCGGTGGTGGACATGCTCACCAGCCCTTCGCGAGGCTCGTCTGCAGCCGGGCGGCACGGGCCGCCCGGAGCTGGAAGATCGCCTTCACCAGGGCGGGCGCGGCGATGAAGATGACGATGAGCGCCTGGAGCACGGTGACCAACTCCAGCGAGATCCCGGAGTACGACTGCATCCGGTTGCCGCCGGCCTGGAGCGCGCCGAACAGCAGCGCGGCCAGCAGCACGCCCCACGGCTTCACCCGACCCAGCAGCGCGACCAGGATGCCGTCGAAGCCGATCTGCGCGATCACCAGCGGGGTCAGCGCGTTGGCGGTGGAGCCGAGCACCATGTTCGAGCCGCCGAGGCCGGCCAGCAGACCCGCGATCACCATCACCAGCACGTACGTCTTGGTGACGCTGATGCCGGCGGTCCGGGCGGCGTCCGGGTTCGCGCCCACCGCGCGCAGCTCGAAGCCGAGCGTGGAGCGGTTGAGCAACCAGGCGATGAACCAGGTGGCCAGCACCGCGAGCAGGATGCCGGCGTGCACCCGCAGGTCGTCGCCGAGCAGCCGGGGCAGTTGCGCGGAGGAGTCGACCGGCTTGCTGATCGCGTCCGACCGGGTCGGGTTCTGCACCCCGCTCTGGACGATGATCCAGGACAGGAAGTAGACCGCCACGTAGTTGAGCATGATCGTGTTGATCACCTCGTGGGCGCCGGTACGCGCCTTGAGGATGCCCGGGATGAAGCCCCAGAGCGCACCGCCGAGCGCACCGGCGATCAACGCGACAAGCAGGTGCACGCCGGGCGGCAGCGGCAGCGCGAAGCCGGCCACGGCGGCCAGGATGACGCCGATGGTCGCCTGGCCCTGGGCGCCGATGTTGAACAGGCCGCCCCGGAAGGCCAGCGCGACCGACAGGCCGGTGAAGACCAGCGGCGCGGTGTAGGTGAGCGTCTCCGAGATCGGGCCCATGGCGGCGGTGAAGCCGACCGCGTCCGGGTCGAAGACCGCGCCCTTGAACAGGTTCGCGTACGCCTCGCTGACCACGGTCCAGCTCGCGTTCAGCGCGTCGGCCGGGCGGGCGGTGATGTAGCCGTAGGTGGCCAGCACGTCCGGGTCGGAGACGATGATCAGCACGGCGCCGACCAGCATGGCCAGCACCACCGCGAGCACGGTCACGGTGACCGTGTTGGCCGCCCAGAGGTTCTCCAGGAACAGCCGGCCCAGGCTGGGCCGGGGACCTTCGGCCGGCGGCTGCTTGAGCGCGGTGGTGGTGACCGCCCGCTCGGTGTCGCCGGCCGGCGCGGTCGGCGTCGCGCGGGCCTCGCTGCGCGCTTCCTGCGCCTCGGTCGCCGGCTCCTTGTCCGGGGAGCCCGACGCCGGGTTCGGGTTCGTCATGCCTCGTCCTCGTTGCCAGGGCCCTCGGGGGCCGGGGCGGCGGCGCTGCCCTCGTCCGCGGCGGCGCTGCCCTCGTTCGCGGTCGGGGCCGCGGTGTCCGGGGTGATGCCGGCCATCAGCAGACCGATCTCCTCGCGGGGCGTGTCCGGGCCGACGACGCCGATGACCCGGCCGCGGTACATCACCGCGATCCGGTCGGCGAGGCCGATCACCTCGTCCAGCTCGCTGGAGACCACCATGACCGCGGTGCCGACGTCGCGCTCGCGGATGACCTGGCTGTGGATGAACTCGATCGAGCCGACGTCCACGCCGCGGGTGGGCTGGGCGGCGATGAGGAGCTTCAGCGGCCGGGACAGCTCCCGGGCCACGATCACCTTCTGCTGGTTGCCGCCGGAGAGCGTGCCGACCGCCGCGTCGGCCGACGAGGTGCGGACGTCGAACTGTGCGATCCGCTCCTTCGCCGACTTCGCGATCGCGTCCGGCTTCAGCGAGAGGCCCCTGCCGAACGGCGGCCGGTCGTAGATGTCCAGCACCAGGTTCTCCGCCACGGAGAACTCCTTGACCAGGCCGTCGACGCTGCGGTCCTCGGGCACGTAGCCGACACCGGCGCGGAGCACCTTCTTCGTCGACCAGCCGTGGGTCGACTCGCCGGCCAGGCTGATCGTGCCGGCGAGCGTCGGGCGCAGGCCCATGATCGCCTCGATCAGCTCGGTCTGGCCGTTGCCCTGCACACCCGCGACGCCGAGCACCTCACCGGCGTGCACGGTCAGGTCGACGCCGTCGACCGCGCGTACCTGCCGGTCGTCGTCGACGACCAGGCCGGCGACCTCCAGGACCGGCCGGCCCGGCCGGGCCGGCTCCTTGTCCACGGTCAGCCGGACGTTGCGGCCGACCATCAACGCGGCCAACTCGTCCCGGCTGGCGGTCGGCTCGGCGGTACCGACCGTCCGGCCACGCCGGATCACGGTGATCCGGTCCGCGATCGCCTTCACCTCGCCCAGCTTGTGGGTGATGAACACGATCGACTTGCCGGCGGCCTTGAGCGACCGCATGACGGTCAGCAGTTCGTCGGTCTCCTGCGGGGTGAGCACGGCCGTCGGCTCGTCGAGGATCAGCAGGTCGACGTCGCGGGTGAGGGCCTTGACGATCTCCACCCGCTGCTGGATGCCGACCGGCAGATCCTCGATCACCGCGTCCGGATCGACCCGGAGGTTGTACCGCTCGGAGACCTCGGCCACCTCGCGGCGGGCCCGCCGACGGTCGAGGAACCCGGCGAAGGGCACCTTGACCTGCTCGGCGCCGAGCATCACGTTCTCGGCCACGGTGAAGACGGGCACCAGCATGAAGTGCTGGTGCACCATGCCGATCCCGGCGGCGATCGCGTCCGACGGGCCCTTCAGCTTCAGCGGCCGGCCGTCGACCAGGATCTCGCCCTCATCCGGCTGGTAGAGCCCGTAGAGCACGTTCATCAGGGTCGACTTGCCGGCGCCGTTCTCGCCGAGCAGGGCGTGGATCTCTCCAGGCTCCACCGTGAGGTCGATGTGGTCGTTGGCGACCAGATCACCGAACCGCTTGGTGATGCCGCGCAGTTCGAGTCTCAGCGCAACCTCCTGGAGTGCGAGCGATGGTGCAGCGTAGCGACTTGCCGCGCCGCCACCGCGCCGGGTGGGGGGATGGGGGATGAAGGTGACCGGCCGCCCCGGGGCGCGGGGTTCGGACCCCGTACGCCCGGGACGGCCGGATCGTGCTACCTGGTGCCCGCCGGCCCCGCTGCCGATGATCTCACCGCGGCGGCCGGCGGAGCGGTCACTTGGTCGGCTGGGCCTTCGAGGTGACCGTGACGGTGCCGGCGGCGATGTCCGCCTTGATCTTCTCGACCTCGGCCTTCAGGTCCGCCGGGACCTTGCTGTCGAAGTCGTGGTACGGCGCGATCGAGACACCGGTGTTGGCCAGCGTGCCGACGAAGCCCGGCTGCGCCTGGAGCTTCTCGCCACCGGCGGCCTTCACCACGGCCTCCTTGACGGCCTCCGGGATGTTCTTGACGACCGTGGTCACGATCGCCGAGCAGTCCGGGGTGCTCTCGCAGCCGTCGACGTCCACCCAGACGACCGAGTACTTGCCGCCCGAGGCCTTGGCCGCGGCGGTGGTGCCGAGGCCGGCGCCGCCGGCGACCGGCATGATGATGTCGGCGCCCTGGGCGACCAGCGCGTCGGAGACCTTCTTGCCCTCGTCCTGCTTGACGAAGTCGTTGGTGAAGGAACCCTTCTGGGTGGCCTTGTCCCAGCCCAGCACCTGGACGTTCTTGCTCTTGGCCTTGTTGTAGTACGCCACGCCGTCGGCGAAGCCGTCCATGAAGATGGTGACCGGCGGGATCGGCAGGCCGCCGTAGGTGCCCACCTTGCCGCTCTTGCTCATCCCGGCGGCCAGGTAGCCGGCCTGGAACGCGGCCTGCGCGGTGTCGAACTGCATCGGGTAGATGTTGCCCACACCCGGGTTGGCGTCGACGATCGCGAACTGCTGGTTCGGGTTCGCGGTGGCCGCCTTCTTGGTGGCGTCCGACATCAGGCCACCGACGGCCAGGATGAAGTCGCACTTCTGGTTGACGAACCCGGTGAGGTTGACCTCGTAGTCCGCCTCGGCCTTCGACTGGACGTTCTTGATCTCGATGTTGTCGTTCTCCTTCTTCGCCTCCTGAAGGCCCTTCCAGGCGGAGGTGTTGAAGGACTTGTCATCGATGCCGCCGACGTCGGTCACCATGCAGGCGCTGTACTTCTTGCCGCCGTTGCCGCCGGCGCTGTCGTTCTTGTCGTCCGGAGCCTCACCACAAGCGGCGGCGCCCAGCACGAGGCCACCCGCCACGAAGGCGGAGGCGATCCGCATCCCACGCACAGAGCGCAAGACGTCTCCTTCCCATTGCGCCCGCGTCGTGCGCGGTACGCATGCCCTTGCGCCGGCCTGCGGTGTGCGGCCGGCGTCCCACGTTACGGACGGGAGCGTACGCCCGCGCCCACCCACCGGCCGACAATCGTGCACGACTGTTGAGCGTCCGTTACCCCGGTGTAACCCTTGGGTGGGGCAGATCACTTCTGGGGCCGGTAGGGGTGCACGGGCGTGTCCCGAACGTCCGTTTTCGGGGCCGCTCCCGATCCCGGCGGACTACCGCCAGAACACCGCGACCGCCGCGTTGAGCAGCGTCAACCCGATGATCGCGAGGAAGTGCCCCCGGTTCACGGACTCCCGCTTACGGGAGAAGAAGACCATGACGAAGATGAGCAGCGCGAGCACCAACTTGGTAACAAGCTTCGCCGGGGCCGGCTCGTCGCCGTCCCGCAGCGGCGCGGAGAGCCCGAGACCGGTCAGGATCTGGATCACCGCCCCCCACAGCATGGCCGCGTTGATCCGCAGCCGGCCGCTGACGTACTGGGCGATCCCGCCGCCGAGCAGCAGCGCGAAGCCGATCAGATGGACGTAGAGAAGGATCAGTCGAAGAGCTTCCACGCCGGCCATCCTCCCCCATCAACGACACTGCGTAGTAGTCACCCCGCCGAGCTGCCGTCATACCGTGACCTGGGCCCGCTCGGGTGGCGCTGGCACCTCCCCGGCGACCCCGGCCCGCCGACCGGCCAGCACCAGCACCAGCCCGACCAGCGCGTACCCGGTCAGCACGGCCAGCGGCCGGCCGGCGCCCGCACCGTCGAAGAACGCCGCCGAGCGCAGCAGCGTGCCGCCCGCGCCGACCGGCAGGAACTGCCCGACCGTTCCCCACGGCTGCGGCAGCAGCTCGGGCGCGGCGGCGACCGCGGAGAGCGGGTTGCCGAGCAGGAAGACGAGCAGCGCCCCGAGCCCGATGCCGGCGCGGCCGAGCAGCGCGCCGAGCCCCGCCACCGTGGCGGCGGCGGCGAGCGAGAACAGCCCGATCGCGCCGGCCTCCCGCCACGGGTCGCCGTCGAGCAGGCCGAGCCAGCCGTGCAGCACCGTGGCACCGGCCGGGCCGGCGAGCGCCGCGTACCCGAGCAGGCCGGCCAGCCGCCCGCGGCGACCGGTGACCAGCAGCGTGAGCAGCGCGCCGACCAGCATGCCGGTGAGCGCCAGCGGCAGGAAACCGGCGGCGAAGCCGGCCCCACGCGGGTCGTCCGGGTCGGTCGGCACGACCACTGTCACCGGCACCGGGCGGCCGGCCGAGAGCTGGCCGGCGGCCTCGGTGAGCAGGGCCGCCACGGTCGGGCTGGCGGCCGGCGCGGTGTGCAGGGCGACGCCGTCCGGGCCGGCCACGAACGCGGCGTAGACCTCCCGGTCGCGTAGCGCCCGGTCGGCCGCCGCCGCGTCCGGCAGCGCGGTCACCGTGAAGCCGCCGGGGCGGGCGGCGGCCAGCCGGGCGGTCAGCTCGGCGACGGCGGGCGGCGGCCCGGCCACGGCCACCGGCAGGTCGCGCGGCGCGAGGTGCGCGGCAGGGGCCGCGAACAGCGGTACGAGCAGCACCTGCACCACCACCGCCACGCCGACCAGCAGCGCGGTGAGGGCCCAGGGCGAGCGGGAGCGGAGCATCGTCGCCTCCTTAAAACGAATGTTCGTTCTCTTGGAGAGGAGCGTGCGCCGCGGTCGACGTGTTCGTCAAGAACGAACGTTCGCTTTAGAATGTGTGTCGTGCCACGCGTCTCCGAACAGCACCTCGCCGCCCGCCGCCAGCAGATCCTCGACGCGGCCCGGCGCTGCTTCCTGCGGGACGGGTTCCACCAGACCTCGATGCAGGACGTGATCAGGGAGGCCGGGCTCTCGGTCGGCGCGGTCTACCGCTACTTCCCCAGCAAGAACGACCTGATCACGGCCATCGCCCAGGCGGTCGTCGGCACCGCCGACGAGAACTTCGCCGACCTGTCCACCGCCGACCCGCCGTTGCCGCTGACCGGGGTGCTGGAGCGTGCCCTGGCCTTCGTCGACGGCCAGCTCGGTCCGGACGGCGTACTTCCCCTGGCGTTGCAGGTGTGGAGCGAGGCACAGCGGGACCCGGTGCTGGCCGAGTTCGTCGCCGCCACGTACACCCGGTTGCGCGGCCACTTCGTGACCGCCGCCCGGCGGGCGCGCGACGCCGGTGAGCTGCCCCCCGAGGCCGACCCCGACGCGGTCGGCGCGGCCCTGTTCGGCCTGGTGCCGGGCTACTTCACCCAGCGCATCCTCACCGGCTCCCCCGACCGCGCCACCTACCTGACCGGCGCCCGCGCCCTGCTCTCCCGCCCCTGACCCGCCCTCGCGATCTTGCAGTTGCGGCCCACGCCGTGGGGCTTTCGTCCCCTCTGTCGGGGCGCCAACTGCAAGATCGCGGGAGGAGGGGTCAGGGGAGACGCCAGAGCTGGAACGTGGGGCCGTCTGCGGGGAGGGTGGCCGTGCCGGCGGGCAGCGCCGGGGCGCCGCCGTAGATGTTGTCGGCGGCGGGCAGGCCGGTCAGGCGCACCGGGGACCCGGGCGCGCGGCGGGCCAGGGCCAGCACGCTCCCGGTCGGCGTCTCCCGGAGGAAGACCAGCGTGTCCGCGTCGGCGTGCACCCACCGCAGGCCGCCGTGCCGCAGCGCCGGCTCGGCTCGGCGCAGCGCCAGCAGCGACCGGTACGCGTCGAACGTGCGCCGGTCCCAGCTCTCCGGCCGGCGCCACGGCATCGGGGTACGCGAGCCCTCCCCGTTCGTGCCGGTCAGGCCCAGCTCGTCACCGGCGAAGACCACCGGGGTCCCCGGCATGGTGGCGAGCAGCCCGGCCGCGACCTCCTGCCGGGCCGCGTCGCCCACCACGGTGCGGATCCGGGCCGAGTCGTGCGAGCCGAGGAGCTGCCACGAGTGCGTGTACGACCGCCACGAGACCAACGACCGGTAGGCGTTCATGGTGGCCAGCACCGCGTCCGCGTCCCGCCGCCGGACCCCGCCGGGCGTGCCGAGGAAGTTCGGCACCGGGCCGTCCCCGGCGCGCAGCCAGGACCACACCGGGTCGGTGAACCCGACGTAGTTCATCGTGCCGTGCCAGCCGTCGCGGTCCAGGTCGCCGGTGTGGTCGTGGCCGTGCTCGGCGAGCAGCAACGCGTCCGGCCGGGTCTCGGCGACCACCTCGCGCAGCAGTCGCGCCACCTCGTGGGTGTACGCGTCGGCGCCCCGCCGGCCGGTCATGTTCGCCACGTCCACCCGCCAGCCGTCCAGCCCGTACGGCGGACGCAGCCAGCGGCGCAGCAGCGAGTCCTCGGCGGTGGCGAACCGGCGGCGCAGCTCGGCGCTGCCCCAGTTGAGCTTCGGCAGCGACTTCACCCCGTTCCACGACTCGTAGTCCTGTCCCGGCAGGTCGAAGTAGTACAGGTCCCGCTCCAACGCGTCGACGTCGGAGACCGCGGCGGTGAACCAGCGGTGCGCGTCACCGGTGTGGTTGCTGGTGATGTCGCCGAGCAGCCGCCAGCCCCGGGCGCGTACCGCGTCGGCGAGCCGGACCAGCGCCGCGTCGCCGCCGAGCAGCGGGTCGACGGTGTCGAAGCTGGACGCGTCGTACCGGTGGTTGGAGCGGGCCGGGAAGATCGGGGTGAGGTAGACCGTGTTGACGCCGAGCCGGTCCAGGTGGTCCAGGCGCTCGGTGATGCCGTCCAGGTCGCCGCCGTAGAACTGGCGGGGCGTCTCCGGGCCGCGCCCGATCACCGGCGTGTCCCAGTCGCACGGGATGGCCCAGTCCGGCGCGGTGCGCCCGTCCGCCGCGGCCGAGCGGGCGAACCGGTCCGGGAAGATCTGGTAGATCACCGCGTCCCGGGCCCAGGCCGGCGGCGGCGCGTAGCTGACCAGCTTGAAGTCGCCGTGGTCCGGCACGTCGTGGTCGGCGGTGCCGGCCGCGTTGAGCCAGCGGGCGCCGGCCGTGCCGTCGAGCAGGAAACGGTAGTTGCTGACCGGGTTGCGGACCTCGACGTCGGCCCGCCACCACACGTCGCCGTTCGTGGTGCGGTCGACGACCGCCTCGGCGAAGTGCGGCTCGCCGTCGCCGGTGGTGCGCACGTGCACCTGGTCGACGCCGGCGCCGGCCGGCACCCGGACGAAGACGGGGACGGTCTGCCCGAGCGCGGGCTCCTGCTCCGGGACGTAGGTGGCGGAGCCGTCGTGGTGCGGTGGAAGGGACATGCCGCGGCCTTTCGCGTCGTACCGACAGGGAGTGGGCGGGCACCCGCCGCGGTCGGTCACCCGACCGCGGCGGTCCGCCCTCCAAACCGCTCCGGTGTACGCCGACACGACGCCCTTGCCGCAGCGTGAGCCGAGGAGGCTCAGCCTTTGACCGCTCCGGAGGTGAGGCCGGAGACGATGTAGCGCTGGAGCAATTGGAACACCAGCACGGTCGGGATCGCGGTGAGCAGCGTGCCGGCCGCGAACATCCCGAAGTTGTTGTTGCGTTCGCCCGCGACCAGGCCGAACATGCCGACCGCGAGCGTCTTCGACTCGGTGTTGGTGAGGAACACGTTGGCGATGATGAACTCGTTGATCGACCCGATGAACGCGAGCAGGCCGGTCACCGCCAGGATCGGCGCCACCAGCGGCAGCATGATCCGGAAGAAGACCTGCACGTGCGACGCGCCGTCCATGGTCGCCGACTCGTCCAGTTCCTTCGGCAGCGTGTCGAAGAAGCCCTTCATCAGCCAGGTGTTCGCGCCCAGCGCGCCACCCATGTAGAGCAGGAACAGGCCCCACGGGGTGTTGAAGCCGATCGACGGGTACAGGTCGGTGATCGTGGTGAAGATCAGGAAGATCGCCACGATCGCCAGGAACTGCGGGAACATCTGGATCAGCAGCAGCGTGAGCAGGCCGATCCGACGCCCGGCGAACCGCATCCGGGAGAACGCGTACGCGGCCAGCGCCGACAGGAAGATCGACGCGAAGCTGGCCACGCCCGCCAGCAGCAGCGAGTTGAGGAACCAGTGGCCGAACGCGGTCCGGTCGAACAGGTTGGTGAAGTTCTCCAGCGACGCCCCGGTCGGCAGCAGCTCGGTCGAGGAGAGCGTGCCGAGCGGGTTGAGCGCCGCGGAGATCACGAACATGATCGGGAAGAGGCTGAACAGCACCGCCAGCACCCCGACCAGATGCCGCCAGCCCACCTGGGCGAACCACCGGCCGCGCGACCGGCCGGCCGGGTTGCGGCGGGCCGTCGGCGTTTCCGCGATGCTGGTCACGAGTACACCTCCTCCTGCTTGCGGGTGCGCCGGAAGCTGATCGCCGAGACGGTCGCCACGATCGCGAAGATGAAGATCGAGACGGTGGCGGCCAGGCCGTACTCGGCGCCCTGGGCGCCGAACGCCAGCCGGTACGTGTAGGTGATCAGCAGGTCGGTGGCGCCGTTGCGCGGGTTGTCCGGCGCGAACGGCCCGCCCTCGGTGGTGAACAGGATCGCGTTGACGTTGTTGAAGTTGTACGCGAACGACGCGATCAGCAGCGGCGAGAGCGCCACCAGCAGCAGCGGCAGGGTGACCGCCCGGAACGACTGCCACGGGCTGGCCCCGTCGACCGAGGTGGCCTCCGTCAGCTCCCGCGGGATGGCCTGGAGCGCGCCGGTGGCCACCAGGAACATGTACGGGTAGCCGAGCCAGAGCTGCACCAGCAGCACCGCGACCCGGGCCGACCAGGCGCCGCCGAACCAGTCGACGTCCAGCCCGAACAGATTGTTGAGCAGGCCGAAGTCGGTGTTGAACATGTCCCGCCAGACCAGCAGCATCGCGAACGACGGCATGGCGTACGGGAGGATCAGCAGCATCCGGTAGAAGTTGGTGCCCCGCATCCGGGGCGAGTGCAGCGCGAGCGCGATGGCCATGCCGAGCAGGAAGGTGAACCCGGTGGACCCGATCGCGAACGCGAAGTTCCAGGCCAGCGTGCCGAAGAACGGCCCGGAGATGTTCGGGTCGGTGAGCACCGCGCCGACGTTCTTCAGCCCGACGTTCACCTTCCAGCCCTGGCTGAGCCGCTCGCCGTCGGCGGCCACGAACGAGCCGACCTTCTCGTCGGCGGTCCAGGTCTTGCCGCTCTCACTGTCCCTGATGCAGTCGCAGCCGGCGTCGTACGCCCGGGCTGCCTTGCCCTCGTAGGCCCGGGTGAGGCCGTTGGAGCGGATGGCGCCGTCGTCGGTCGGCACGACCAGCGCGGTGACCGCGTCGCTGCGGCTGCTGGCCTGCCCGATGTTCAGCACGGTGTAGCCGTCCGCGGCGGTGATCTTGCCGCTGAGGCTGCTGACGGTGACGGCGCCGGCGTCGAGCTGGCGCAGCCCGCCCGCGTCCCCCGCGAAGACCTCCTTGGTCTTCGGGTCGCTGAGCAGGAAGACCAGCGGGCCGCTCGCCGGGTCGCCAGTGGTGGCGATGGTGAGCGCGTACTCGGTCGAGCCGGGCACCTGCTTCACCGAGGAGGTCTGGATGGCGACGACCGCGTCGTCCTTGCTGCCGCGGTGGCCGTCGCCGAAGTTCGAGAACGCGGTACTCGCGGTGAGGAGCACCGGCAGCACCTGGAACGCGATCAGGAAGAGCGTGCCGGGGACCAGGTACTTGGCCGGGATGTGCCGGCGACCCAGGTAGAGGTAGAACAGGGCGGCGGTGGTGGCCACCAGGACGCCGAGCCCGATCCAGTGCCCGGCCTCGATGAGCGGGAACGCCGCCCAGAGCGCGATCCCGGCCACCAGGCCGAGCAGGACCACCTTGACGACGAGGCCGGTCGCGGTGATCGGCGCGTGGTGCCGCGCGGTACGCGGGAGCCCGGGGCGAGCGGGCTCCCGGCCCGGGGTCCGCGTGGCGGACCCCGGGCCGGACAGCGGCGCGCTCATTACTTGATCTGACCCTGGATGGTCTTGCCAGCGGCCGTGATCGTCTTGGCCGGGTCGGCGCCACCGATGACGGCGGCCTCGGCCTTGCCGAACGGGTCCCAGATCGCGGCCATGGCCGGGATCGCCGGGAGCACCTGGCCGTTCTTGCCGGCCTCGGAGAACTTCGCCAGGTCCGGGTCCTCGCCCTTGACCTGGTCGAAGGCGGCGGTCAGCGCCGGCGGGCGCGGCTCGGCCTTGTACAGCGCGACGGCCAGCTCGGGCTTGGTCACGTAGTTGGTGACGAACTCCTGGGCCAGGGCCTTGTTCTTGCCCTTGGCGGCGACGTAGAACGCCTGGACGCCCACGAACGGCTGGGCCTCCTTGCCACCGGCGAAGCCGGGGACCGGGGAGATGTCGTACTTGATGCCGGCCTTCTTGGCGTCGGCCACGGCCCACGGGCCGGAGACCAGGAAGGCGCACTTCTTGCCGGTGAAGGTGGAGATCGAGTTCTCCGGGGTGATGGACCGCTTCAGCGCGCCCTCGCCCTTCTCACCGAGCTTCGCGATCTTCTGGAACGCGGCGATCGACTCCGGCTTGCCCACGCCCAGGTCCTTCGGGTCGTAGTCGCCGTTGGCGGCGGTGCCGAACAGGTAGCCGCCGGCCGAGGAGTACAGCGGGTAGATGTGGTACGCGTCGCCGTTCTGGCCGGACTGGAGGCAGAGGATCTCGCTGGCCTTCTTCTCCGCCTTGAGCTTCTTGCCGGCGGCGACCAGGTCCTCGATCGTCTTCGGCGCCTCGGGGGCCAGCTCGGTGTTGCGGAGCAGCGCCAGGTTCTCGGTGGCGTAGGGCACGCCGTAGAGCTGACCGTTGAAGGTGACCGCCTTGACCGCGGTCTCGTTGAAGCCCGCCTTCTGCTCGGCCGTGAGCTGGACCGGGTCGATGGCGCCGTTCTGGACCAGGTTGCCGATCCAGTCGTGCGCGCCGACCACGGCGTCCGGGCCGCTGCCCTGCTGGGAGGCGGTGACGAAGTTGGTCTGCAGGTCCTTGGAGACGGCCTGCACCTCGACGGTCACACCGTTCTCCTTGCCGAACTCCTCGGCGAACGGCTTGAGGGCGGCGGTGCGCTTGTCGTCGGCCCAGATGACCAGCTTGCCGCCGGTCGCCTTGCTAGCGGACTGCTCGGCGGCCGGCTTGTCGCTGCCGCTGTCACCACAGCCGGACGCGGCGAGCGCCAGACCGAGGACGGCGACCACACCCGCGGTACGGATGCGCATCGGTACTCCTGTCGTCATGGCGGCACGCCGGGGGAAGGGCGACCGCCAGTGGGAACCTCTGAAAGTTCTTGCTGACCGGCGCCGGGGTGCTGCGCCGCTGCTCTCGCATGTTGCGGGGACGTTAGCAAGAGGTTGCAGAGAATGGAAGGGCTTGCAGAAGTGTACGCAAGACTTTGCCGTTGAGCTAAAGTGCCGCCATGCGCGCTCGACTGTCCGACATCGCCCAACAGGCCGAAGTCAGCGAGGCCACGGTGTCGCGGGTGCTCAACGACCGCCCCGGAGTGGCCCCGGAGACCCGGCAGGCCGTCCTCACCGCCCTCGACGTCCTCGGCTACGAACGACCGGCCCGCCTGCGCAAGCGCAGCGCCGGGCTGGTCGGCCTGGTCGTGCCCGAGCTGGACAACCCGATCTTCCCGGCGTTCGCCCAGATCATCGAGTCCGCGCTGGCGCCCACCGGCTACACGCCGGTGCTGTGCACCCAGACCCCCGGCGGCGTCCGCGAGGACGAGTACGTCGAGATGCTGCTGGACCGGCAGGTCTCCGGCATCGTCTTCGTCTCCGGCCTGCACGCCGACACCGCCGCCGACCACGACCGGTACCGCACGCTGCTCGCCCGGCCGCTGCCGATCGTCATGATCAACGGGTACGCGCCGGGCATCCCCGCGCCGTTCGTCTCCTGCGACGACCGGGAGTCCGCCGAACTCGCGGTCGCCCACCTGGTCGCGCTCGGGCACCGGCGGATCGGCCTGATCACCGGCCCGGACCGGTTCGTCCCGGTGCAGCGCAAGGTCGCCGGCTACAAGGCCGCGATGCGGCGCCTCACCGACATCTCCGACGAGGACCTGACCGAGCTGACCGAGCTGTCCCTGTTCGGCGTGGAGGGTGGCGAGGCCGCCGCCGGCCGGCTCATCGAGCGCGGGGTGACCGGCCTGGTCTGCGGCTCGGACCTGATGGCGCTCGGCGCGATCCGGGCGGCCCGGCAACGCGGTCGCTCCGTCCCCGAGGACGTCTCGGTGGTCGGCTACGACGACTCGCCGCTGATGGCCTTCACCGATCCGCCGCTGACCACGGTGCGCCAGCCGGTCGCGGCCATGGCGGTGGCCGCCGTACGCGCCCTGGTCGACGAGATCAACGGGCACCCGTCCCCGAACTCCGAGTACCTGTTCCGCCCGGAGTTGGTGGTACGCGGCTCCACCGCGGTCGCCCGGCCCGCCCCCGCACCCAAGCGCCAACGCCCCGCCCCCACCCTTCCCGTCCCCGCCTGACCCGGGCCCGGCGCGGGCCGTCTCGGGATCTGGGAGAGGTGCGAACGGTAACCGCACTGGTGGAGCGGGTGATCGGCGTCATTTCTTGCGCAAGGAATGCTTGACTCTTGCAGCGCCGACGCGGCATTCTGCACAGACACCCCTGCGCCGCCACAGAACGGGATCGCCACCGATGACCTCCGCCCCCACCCCCACGCCACCGGCCACCGACGACGACTGGTGGCGGTCCGCGGTCGTCTACCAGGTCTACGTCCGCAGCTTCGCGGACGCGAACTCCGACGGCGTCGGTGACCTCCAGGGCATCCGGGGGCGCCTGCCCTACCTGCGCGAGCTGGGCGTGGACGCGCTCTGGCTGACCCCGTTCTACACCTCCCCGCAGGTCGACGCCGGCTACGACGTGGCCGACTACCGCGACGTCGACCCGCTCTTCGGCAACCTCACCGACTTCGACGAGATGATCACCGACGCGCACGCCCTGGGCCTGCGGATCATCGTCGACCTGGTGCCGAACCACACCTCCAGCGCGCACCCCTGGTTCGCCGCGGCGCTCGCCGCCGGCCCGGGTTCCCCGGAGCGCGAGCGCTACCTGTTCGCCGACGGCAAGGGCGAGCAGGGCGAGCTGCCCCCGAACGACTGGGAGAGCATCTTCGGCGGCCCGGCCTGGACCCGGGTGGTCGACGGCCAGTGGTACCTGCACCTGTTCGACCCGGCCCAGCCCGACCTGAACTGGCGTCACCCCGAGGTGCGCGCCGAGTTCGAGGACGTCCTGCGCTTCTGGCTGGACCGCGGCGTCGACGGCTTCCGGATCGACGTGGCGCACGGCATGATCAAGGCCGAGGGCCTGCCGGACGTCGGCTTCAGCACGATGACCACCGGGCAGCGCCAGTCGGACCTGCTCGGCAAGGGCCGGCTGCCCTACTTCGACCAGGACGAGGTGCACGACATCTACCGCGCCTGGCGGCCGATCCTGGACAGCTACCCGGGCGGCCGGATGGCGGTCGCCGAGGCGTGGGCCGAGACGCCGCAGCGGCTGGCCCGCTACATCGGCCCGGACGAGCTGCACCAGGCGTTCAGCTTCGACTTCCTGGAAGCCACCTGGTCGGCCGACTCGTTCCGCAAGGTGATCGACACCGCGCTTGCCGAGTCGACAATCGTCGGCGCGCCGACCACCTGGGTGCTCTCCAACCACGACAAGCAGCGCCACGTCACCCGGTACGGCGACGGCGAGGTCGGCCTGCGCCGCGCCCGGGCCGCCGCGCTGCTGATGTTCGCGCTGCCCGGCTGCGCCTACGTCTACCAGGGCGAGGAACTGGGCCTGCCGGAGGTGCTGGACCTCCCCGACGAGCTGCGCCAGGACCCGTCGTTCCTGCGCACCGGGGAGAGCCGGGACGGCTGCCGGGTGCCGATCCCGTGGAGCGGCGAGCTGGCCCCGTACGGCTTCGGGCCGGACGGCAGCGAACTGAGCTGGCTGCCGGCGCCGGCGACCTGGCGGGCCCTCTCGGTGGCCGCCCAGACCGGCGTGCCCGGCTCGACGCTGGAGCTGTACCGGGCGGCGCTGCGGATCCGGGGCACCCACCCGGCGCTGGCCGACCTCGGCGGCATCACCTGGCTGGAGACCGAACCCGGCGTGCTGGCGTTCCGGCGGGCCGCCGGGGACACGGAGCTGACCTGCGTGGTCAACCTCAGCGGCGCGGACGTGACGGTCGCCGGCTTCGGCCGGCCGCTCGTCGCCAGCGCCGATCTCACCGAGCGGGGCGACGGGCACGTCCTGCCGGTGGACGCGGCTGCGTGGTTCGAACGGCGCTGAGCCGGGTAACCCGCCAATGACCTGGTCGTCCGTTGTGCTCCGCGCCGACGGGCGGCTGGGCTGCCGACCCCTTGTGGTGGGGGGTGAGGTGACATCGGCCCCCGGGAGTCCGCTCCCGGGGGCCGGCGTCCGTTCGGGCCGCCGCGCCGGTGGTCAGCCGCCCTTGGCGGTGAGCAGCGCGGCGATCCGGGCGAAGCCGGCGCGGACCTCGTCGGCGCCCGGCGGCTCCGCCGGTTGCGGCGCCGGCTGGCGCTCGGCGGCCAACTCCAACTCGTCGTCGATGACGTCCTCGAAGTCGCCGTAGAGATCCGCCTGGTCGGCCTCGGCCGCCTCGTCCTCCGCGGCGATCTGCGCGGCGGCGATCTCACCGCGGATCTCCTCCGGCGTCAGCGCCGGCAGCAACGGCTCCACGACCGCCATCAACTGCTCCTCGGCCACCACCGCCTCGGCCAGCGCCAGCGCGTGCGGCCGTTCGTACGGGCCGCAGACCACGGGCTCCCACTCGTCGTCGGCGGCCAGCGGACCGAACGTGATGATCCAGGGCAGGCCGAGCATCGGCGAGTCGTCCGGCAGGTCCAGTGTCACGAGTGCGCCCACCGGCCCATCATCGTCGTTCCGCGCCGGCCCGGGGACCGCAATCTGACGAGTCTCCCCGCTCAGGCGACCGTGCTCAGCCACGCGTGCCGGCGTCCAGCGCCGCCCGGACCAGGGCGACCGCCCGCTCCGGCGGCACCCCCAGGCGACGCGCCTCGGCGGCGTAGTCGGCCGCGGCCCGGTGCAGCCGGTCGGTGGCGTCGTCGCGCCCGGGCGCCACCACCGTGCCGTGCCGGCCTCGGGTCTGCACCAGCCCGGCGGCCTCCAACTCGCGGTAGGCCCGCGCCACCGTGTTCACCGCCAGCCCCAGGTCGGCGGCGAGCTGCCGGACCGCGGGGAGCCGGGTGCCCACCGGCAGCCGTCCGTCGCCGACGGCGCTCGCGAGTTGGGCGCGCACCTGCTCGTACGGGGGTGTCGCCGACTCCGCGTCCACCCGGATCCGCGGGCTCATCCCCCGCCGCCCGGGGTGCCCGGATCGGTCTCCTCGTCCAGCACGTCGGCCTCCACGTCCACCTCCCGCGCACCGCCCTCGGCCAGGTCGACCACCCGGCCGTACCGGCTGGTGGCGGCGAGCGCCGCGCCGAAGAGCACCATCTGGTTGAGCAGGTAGAGGTAGAGCAGCAGGCCCACGGCGGTGGCCACCACCGTGTACGCCGGATTCCGCTCGGTGCGCACCACGTAGTAGCGCCCCACGGTGTTGAGCAGCGTGATCCCGATCGCGACGGTCAGCACCGCCGGGCGCAACCGGCGGCGGCTCATCCGCAGCCGGGGCACGGCCAACAGCAGCGCGGCGGCGAGCACGGCGTTGACCAGCACGCTCAGCACCGCGCTGACCGTGGTCAGGCCGACCGAGCCGGTGCTGCGCAGCAGGAAGCGCAGCAGCGACTCCAGCGCGTCGACGGCGGCGACCGAGACGAAGAGCAGCACGAAGACCGCGACCAGCACGCCCAGGTCGACCAGGTGGCGCACCACCAGGTTGCCGGGCTGCTGGTTCAAGCCGTACATCAGGCGCTGCGACGAGCGGATCGCCTCCACCCAGCCGATCCCGGTGAAGACCAGGATGATCAGACCGACCACGCCGACGGTGTTGCTGCTCTCGGCGATCTGCGCCGGGTCGACAAAGGGCAGGTTCTCCCGGAGGAACTCGGCCGCCGCGCGGCTGACGTCCTCGTTGTCCCGCAGCACCGCGCCGAAGATCCAGTACGCGACCAGGGCGAGCGCGAACACGGCGAAGAAGCCGTAGTAGGCGATGGCGGCGGCGAGCCGCCCGGCGAGCAGGTCGGCGTAGAGCGTCCCGGCCAGCCAGACATGGTCGAAGGCGGACGAGCGACCGCGGACCGCGTCGATCCGACGCCCGACCGCTTCCTCGATCCGGCCGAAGACGTTCACCCCGCCATCCTCGCCGATCGTCGCCCTCGGCGGAGGCGGCCCGGCCGGCCGGATGTTCAGCGCGGGCCGCCGAGCCGGAAGTCGCGACGGGGCTGCCACCGGGTCGCCCCGCTGTGCGAGAAGAGCGTGAACGCCTCCACCTCGAACAGCGCGGAGAAGTCGGCCAGATCCTCGTACGCCTTGTCGAGCACCTCGGGCGGCACGTCCTGGGCCACGGTGACGTGCGGGTGGTACGGGAAGCGGGCCTCGCGGTGCAGCTCCGGAGCCGAGTTGATGGCGGCGGCGAGCAGCTCGCACTCGCTGATCCCGGCCGCCACCGTCACGAATACCACCTGGGTGACCGGGCGGAACGTGCCGGTGCCGCGCAGGTGCAGCGTGAACGGCAGGTGCGTGGCGGCCACCCGGCTCAGGTGCGCCTCGACCGCCGGCAGCGCGCGTACCGGGATCTCGGTGGGCCCGAGCAGGGTGACGTGCGCCGGGACGGCCTGCGGGTCGCCGGCGGAGACCCGGCGGCGGGTGAGCAGCCCGCCCCACGGCTCGGGCACGTCGACCGCGATCCCGATCTGGATCGTGTCCCCGCCGCCCGGCGCTGCGTCACTGCCCGCCACGTTGCGCGCCATCCCTCCGCTCACCGTCACCGTTCCCCGCCCGCCGCTACGCGGACCGCACCGGGGGAAGGAACCCCACCCGTTCGTACGCGGTGCGCAGCGTGTCGACCGCCACCGCCCGGGCCTTCTCCGCGCCCCGCGCGAGCAGCTTGTCGAGCTGGGCCGGGTCGTCCAGATAGCCGTTGGTGCGCTCCTGGATCGGGGTGACGAACTCCCGCACCACCTCGGCGAGGTCCTTCTTGAGATCGCCGTAGCCCCGGCCGTCGTACGCGGCGACCAGGTCGTCGATGCCGCGGCCGGAGAGCGCGGAGTAGATGGTGAGCAGGTTGGAGATGCCCGGCTTCCCCTCCGCGTCGAAGACGATCTCGCGGCCGGTGTCGGTGACCGCCGAGCGGATCTTCTTGGCCGAGCGGGCCGGGTCCTCCAGCAGGTCGATGATGCCGGCCGGGGCGGAGAACGACTTCGACATCTTGGCGGTCGGGTCCTGGAGATCGACGATCTTGGCGGTGTCCTTCACGATGTGCGGCACCGGCACCCGGAAGGTGGGGCCGAACAGCGAGTTGAACCGCTGCGCCAGGTCACGGGAGAGCTCCAGGTGCTGCCGCTGGTCCTCGCCGACCGGCACCGCGTGCGCCTGGTAGAGCAGGATGTCGGCGGCCTGGAGGATCGGGTAGGTGAACAGGCCGACGCTGGCCCGGTCGCTGCCCTGCTTTTGCGCCTTGTCCTTGAACTGGGTCATCCGGCCGGCCTCGCCGAACCCGGTGATGCAGCCGAGCACCCAGGCCAGCTGCGGGTGCTCGGGTAGCTGCGACTGGACGAACAGGGTGCTGCGTTCCGGGTCGATGCCGAGCGCGAGGAGCTGCGCGGCGGCCACCCGGGTGCGCCGCGTGAGCACCTGGGGGTCGTGCCCCGCGGTGATCGCGTGCAGGTCGACGACGCAGTAGAACGCGTCGTGGCTGTCCTGGAGCGCCACCCAGTGCCGCAGCGCGCCCAGGTAGTTCCCGAGATGGAACGAGTCGGCCGTCGGCTGGATGCCGGAGAAGACGCGCGGGCGGGCGGGTACGTCGGACATGGCGGCAATTCTGTCAGCAAGCCCCCGGGTCCGTCATGACGGGCCGGCGGGTCGGGCAGGTACGGACGGGCGCGGGCCGCTGACCTCGCGCCGGGGCTCGGGCAGCCGGCGTACCGAGACCGCCAGGCGGGACACCCGCCGGCCGTCGAGCGCCAGCACCCGCAGCAGCCAGCCCTCCGGATCGGCGGCATCCGACCCGTCGGCCGGGTCGTCCCGCACCGGCACCTCGTCGCCGACCACCGGCAGGCGGCCCAGCGCGGCCATCACGTACCCGCCGACCGTCTCGTACGGGCCGGCGGGCAGCGGCACCCCGGTGCGTTCGGCGAAGTCGGCCAGGTTGAGCCGGCCGTCGACCACGGCGGGCAGGCCGGCGGGCCCCGGGTCGGGCGGGCCGTGGCTGCCGTCGCGGATCTCCCCGACCAACTCCTCCACCAGGTCCTCGCAGGTGACGATGCCGGCGGTGCCGCCGTACTCGTCGACCACGACGGCCAGGTGGTGCCCCTCCCGACGCATCTCGGTGAGCGCCGCCAGCACCCGTTTGCTGCCCGGCAGCCGCTTCACCTCGCGGGTCAGCGCGCCGACCGCGACCCGGCCGGCCGGCTCCGGGCACAGCAGCACGTCCCGCAGGTGCACCAGACCGACGACGTCGTCGTGCGTGCCGTCCACCACCGGGTAGCGGGTGTGCGGGTCGGCCCGGACCAGCCGCTGCGCCTCGGCCACCGGCAGGCCGGCGGCGAGGAAGACCACCTCGGTGCGGGGCACCATCACCTCGCGGACCAGCCGCGCGCCGGCCACCAGCACCTCGTCGATGATCCGGCGTTCGTCCGGGTCGAGCAGCGTGTTGGCGGCGACGAGGTCGCGCAGGTCGGCCTCGCTGATCCGTTCCCGCCCGGCGGTGGGGCTCGCCCCGAGCAGGTGGGTCACCACCCGGGTGGCGCCGTCCGCGGCCCGCACCACGAGCCGGGCCACGGCCCGGGCCAGCGGGCCGGATTCGCGTCGGGGCCGCCCCGACGGTCGCCGCCGGGGCCCGGGACCACCCGCTTCCCGCATGACAAGCATGGTAGACAGCGACCGGCGCGAACCCGCCCCGATGTGCGGATCTGTTCAATCCTGATGGATCGTGGTGGAATAGCAGCGGGACTCACTTGACAGCGCCGACACAGTCGTCAGCCGTAGGGTGATCAACGACGGCCGTCACGGACGCGGCCCGAGGCAGGAGGACCGGACGTGAAACTGCTCGTCACCGGCGGCGCCGGCTACATCGGCAGCGTGGTGACCCGGATGCTGATCGACCACGGCCACCAGGTGACCGTGTTGGACGACCTGCGCACCGGCCACCGCGAGGCGCTCGCCCCCGACGCCACCCACGTCGACCTGCCGGTGCACGAGGCCGCCCGGGTGCTCACCCCCGACGCCGGGTTCGACGGCGTGCTGCACTTCGCCGCCCTGATCGCCGCCGGCGAGTCGATGATCCGCCCCGAGCTCTACTGGCACACCAACACCGTCGGCTCGATCGCCCTGATCGACGCCGTCCGCGCCGCCCGGGTGCCCCGGATGGTCTTCTCCTCGACCGCCGCGGTCTACGGCAACCCCACCGAGCTACCCATCCCGGAGACCGCCGTCAAGGCGCCCACCAACACGTACGGGGCGACCAAGCTGGCCGTCGACATGGTGCTCACCTCCGAGGCGGTCGCGCACGAGCTGGGCGCCGTCTCGCTGCGCTACTTCAACGTCGCCGGGGCGTACCTGCGCGACGGGACGGCGATCGGCGAACGGCACGACCCGGAGACGCACCTCATCCCGATCGCGCTCGACGTGGCCGCCGGCCGGCGCGAGAAGCTCCAACTCTTCGGCGACGACTACCCCACCGCCGACGGCACCTGCGTCCGCGACTACATCCACGTCGAGGACCTCGCCCGCGCCCACCTGCTCGCGCTGGACGCCGCCACGCCGGGCCGGCACCGGATCTACAACCTGGGCAACGGCAACGGCTTCACCAACCGCCAGGTCGTCGACGTGGTCCGCGAGGTCACCGGCCACCCGGTGCCGGTCGAGGTGGCGCCCCGCCGCGAGGGAGACCCCGCCGAGTTGGTCGCGTCGTCCGCGCTGGCCCGCGACGAGCTGGGCTGGGTGCCGGAGAAGCCGACCCTGCACGACATGGTCGGCGACGCCTGGGCGTTCTACCGCGACCACCGCACCGGGCAGACCTCATGAGCGGCGACGTCGCGGCCCGCGCCACCGAAGGCTTCCGGCAGCGGTACGCCGCCGAGCCGGCCGGCCACTGGGCGGCTCCCGGACGGGTCAACCTGATCGGCGAGCACACCGACTACAACGACGGCTTCGTGCTGCCCTTCGCGCTGCCGCTGCGTACCGTGGTCGCCGCGGCGCCCGGCCCGGACGCGCGCTGGACGGTCTGGTCGGAGCTGGACGACGCCCCGGTCGAGTTCGGCGCCGCGGAGGCCGACGAGCCCGGCCGGGTCGACGGCTGGGCCGCCTACGTGGCCGGCGTGGTGTGGGCGCTGCGGGCCGCCGGCCTCGACGTCCCCGGCGCGCGGCTCGCCATCGCCTCCGACGTGCCGGTCGGCTCCGGCCTCTCCTCGTCGGCCGCCATCGAGGCGGCGGTGCTGGCCGCGCTGGTCGACCTCGGTGGGCTCGACCTGCCCGCCGACCGCTGGCCCCGGCTCGCCCAACGCGCCGAGAACGAGTACGTCGGCGCGCCCACCGGGATCATGGACCAGTCCGTGGTCGTCCGGGGCCGGGCCGGTCACGCGCTCTTCCTCGACTGCCGCACCGAGGAGGTCGAGCAGATCCCGTTCGACCTGGACGCGGCCGGGCTGGCCGTGCTGGTGATCGACTCCCGCGCGCCGCACCGGCACGCCGACGGCGAGTACGCGGCCCGGCGCAGGAGCTGCGAACGGGCCGCCGCGACGCTCGGCGTGACCGCGCTGCGTGACGTGCCCACCGACGGTCTCGACGCGGCGCTGGCCCGCCTCGACGACGACGAGACGCGGCGTCGGGTCCGGCACGTGGTCACCGAGAACCAGCGGGTGCTCGACACCGTCGCGTTGCTGCGCGCCGACCGGGTCCGGGAGACCGGTCCGCTGCTGACCGCCTCGCACGCCTCGATGCGCGACGACTTCGAGATCACCGTTCCGGAGATCGACACCGCGGTCGAGGCGGCGCTCGCGGCCGGCGCGTACGGCGCGCGGATGACCGGCGGCGGGTTCGGCGGCTGTGTGCTCGCCCTGGTCGACGCGGACGCCGCCGAGAAGGTGGCCGCCGCCGTCACCACCGCGTACGCCGACCGCGGCTTCACCGCCCCCCACACCCTGACCGCCCTCCCCGCCCCCGGCGTCACCCGCCTCCCCTGACGCCCGCCGCACCCCCGCCCGCGCCCCCCCGACGCCCGCACCCCCGCGCCCCCCGACGCCCGCGCGCCCCGACGCACGCGCGCCCCGACGCCCGCGCGCCCCTGATTCACGGAAAGAGTGGCTATCCGAGCATGGATGGCCACTCTTTCCGTGAATCTGCGCGGCGAGCGCTGGGGGAGTGCGGTCGTCAGGCGGCTTCGACGATCATGCCGGCGCCGACGGTGCGGTTGGTGGCTTCGTCGATGATGACGAAGCCGCCGGTGGTGCGGTTGCGGCGGTACTCGTCGGCGAGCAACGGCACCGTGGTGCGCAGCCGGACGCGGCCGATCTCGTTGAGCTTGAGCTCGGTCGCCGTCTCGTCCCGGTGCAACGAGTTGACGTCCAGCCGGTAGTGCAGGTCCCGCACGATCGTGCGGGCGGAGCGGGTGGTGTGTTTGATCGCGTATCGGCCGCCGACCTGCAAGGGGCGGGTCTCGTCCATCCAGCAGATCATCGCTTCGATGTCCTGGGCGACCATGGGGGCGTTGTTCGGCCGGCAGATCAGGTCACCGCGGGAGATGTCGATCTCGTCGGTCAGGCGGACCGTCACCGACATCGGGGGGAACGCCTCCTCGACCGGGCCGTCTGCGGTTTCCACCGCGGCGATACGGCTGGTGAAGCCGGACGGCAGCACCATCACCTCGTCGCCCGGCTTGAGCACGCCGGAGGCCACCTGCCCGGCGTAACCCCGGTAGTCGGTGACGGTGGTCGACTGCGGCCGGATCACGTACTGCACCGGGAACCGCACGTCGACCAGGTTGCGGTCCGAGGCGATGTGCACGTGTTCCAGGTGGTGCAGCAGCGACGGGCCCTCGTACCAGGGCATGTTCTCCGAACGGGTGACGATGTTGTCACCGCGCAGCGCGGAGATCGGCACCACGGTCAGATCCGGCGCGTCGAGCTTCGCCGCGAACGCGGTGAACTCGTCGGCGATCCGCTCGAAGACCTCCTGCGACCAGTCGACCAGGTCCATCTTGTTGACACACAACACCAGGTGCGGCACCCGCAGCAACGAGCAGAGAAACGCATGCCGACGGGACTGCTCCACCAGCCCCTTGCGCGCGTCCACCAGGATCAACGCCAGGTCCGCCGTCGACGCGCCGGTGACCATGTTCCGGGTGTACTGGGTGTGCCCCGGCGTGTCAGCGATGATGAACTTGCGCCGCGGCGTCGCGAAGTAGCGGTACGCCACATCAATCGTGATGCCCTGCTCCCGCTCGGCGCGCAGACCATCGGTGAGCAACGCCAGATTGGTGTACTCGTCACCGCGCGCCGCGCTGACCGCCTCGACCGCGGCGAGCTGATCACTGAACAGCGACTTCGTGTCGTACAACAACCGACCGATCAACGTCGACTTACCGTCGTCGACGCTGCCGGCGGTGGCGAAGCGCAGCAGATCCATCGGCCGTGCGGCGGTCTCACCGTCAGCCGGCGCCCAGGTGTCGACACTCATCAGAAGTAGCCCTCTCGCTTACGGTCCTCCATGGCGGCCTCGCTGACCCGGTCGTCACCGCGGGTCGCGCCGCGCTCGGTGATCCGGGTGGCGGCCACTTCCTCGATCACCTTCTCCACCGTGTCCGCGTCCGAACGCACCGCCGCGGTGCAGGAGGCGTCACCCACGGTCCGGTACCGCACCTGAGCCTTGAACGGCTGCTCACCAGCCCGAGCCCGGAAGAACTCGTTGACCGCGTAGAACATGCCGTCGCGCTCGATCACCTCACGCTCGTGCGCGAAGTAGATCGCCGGCAACGGGATCCGCTCCCGGGCGATGTAGTGCCAGACGTCCAGCTCCGTCCAGTTCGACAGCGGGAACACCCGGATCGACTCACCCGGGTGATGCCGACCGTTGTACAGCGACCACAGCTCCGGACGCTGGTTCTTCGGATCCCACTGACCGAACTCGTCACGGAAGCTGAACACCCGCTCCTTCGCCCGGGCCTTCTCCTCGTCCCGCCGGGCGCCGCCGAACAACGCGTCGAAGCGGTGCTTCTCCACCGCGTCGAGCAACACCGGCGTCTGGATGCGGTTACGCATACCATCCGCCGACTCGCGGACCATGCCCCTGGTCAACGCCTCCGGCACACTGGCCACGATCAGGTGCAGACCCAACTCGGCGACCCGCTGGTCACGGTAGTCGAGCACCTCGGGAAAATTGTGCCCGGTGTCCACATGCATCACCGGGAACGGAATGTTGGCCGGCGCGAACGCCTTCTGCGCCAACCGGAGCATCACAATCGAGTCCTTGCCACCGGAGAACAGCAACACCGGCCGCTCCATCTCGGCGACCACCTCACGCATCACGAAGATGCTCTCCGCCTCGAGCGCGTCGAGGTGCGACACCTGGTACGCGGCGGGGGACGTCATGACACGAACTCGATTCGCTCGGATCCGTACATCGGATTCCAGACCTTTCCGGTCGGAGTCGTGAAGAAGAACGCTCAGGTTACCCGGAATGACGCTGCAACGCCGCAAGCAACCGACTCGCGAGATCCTTGCGGCAGACCAGCAGATCGGGTAGGCGCGGGTCGGCCTCGTTGTATTTCAGCGCAGAACCGTCGATCCGGGAAGCGTGCAGTCCGGTGGCCGTCGCCACAGCGACCGGAGCGGCCGAGTCCCACTCGTACTGGCCGCCGGCATGGATGTACGCGTCGACCTCGCCGGTCACCACCGCGGCGATCTTCGCACCCGCCGAGCCCATCGGAACCAGATGAGCGCCGACATCCGCTGCCAGATCGGTCAGGAAAACCGGCGGACGGCTACGACTGACCGCCAATCGGACGGTCCTTACGTCGCCGGCCGTGGCCGCCTCCACCGTCATCGGCGGGTACGCCGGCGGGTGGTCCGTGCCCAGCACGCGGTGCTGCGCCGGCAGACCCACCGCGCCCGCCACCAGACCGTGCGGCGTGGGCGCGTGCCGCGACCAGAGCGCGACGTGCACCGCCCAGTCCGCGCGCCCCTCCTCCGCGTACTCCCGGGTGCCGTCCAGCGGGTCGATGATCCACACCCGGTCAGCGGTCAGCCGGGACATCGCCTCCCGGCTCACCTCGGCCGTCCAGGCCAGCCGCGAGCCCTCGTCCTCCTCCGACAACACCGCGTCCGCCGGGCGCCACCGGGCCAACTCGGTCCGGATCAGGTCGTGCGCGACCTTGTCGCCGGCCGACGTCAGCGCCCCGGCGTCCGCGAAACCCAACTCCGCGCGCAGGTCCGTCAACGCCTGCCCGGCCCGCGACGCCAACCAGCGGGCGAACGCGCCGTCGATCATCGGAGGACTGCCCATGGTGTCACCGCTCCCGTCGCCGGCCCCGCTCACGTCGCGAGGCGCAGACTACCGGCCGGCACTCCGGGAGCCGGTTCAAGCCCCGTGGTACAGGTTCTGCGTCGGCTCCACACCCTTGGTGACCACCGACTCCACCACGTCCGCCGCGCGGTCGACCAGGAACTCCAACTCCTTGCGCTCCGCGGCGGAAAAATCCGAGAGTACGTAGTCCGCCGGGTCCTGCCGGCCCGGTGGCCGCCCGATGCCGAACCGCACCCGGACGTAGTCCTTCGTGCCCAGCGACTTCGACATCGACCGCAGCCCGTTGTGGCCGCCCTCGCCGCCGCCGCACTTCACCCGCACCTGCCCGTAGCCGATGTCCAGCTCGTCGTGCACCGCGATCACCCGCGCCGGGGGGATCTTGTGGAACTGCGCCAGCCCGGCCACCGGACCACCGGAGAGGTTCATGTAGGTGAGCGGCTTCAGCAGCACCAGCTTCGGGCCGCCGAACCCCAACCGCCCCTCGGCCGCCTCGGCCATCGCCCGCTTGTGCCGCCCGAACCTCGCGCCCACCCGCGCCGCCAGCAGGTCGGCCACCATGAACCCGACGTTGTGCCGGTTGGCCGCGTACTCCCGACCGGGGTTGCCCAGGCCGACCACCAGCCACGGCCCCGCCTCGTCCGTCACCCCGACGCCCCTTCCCACTCGCTTCCCCGACCAGCCGCCCCGATACGCCGACAGGCGCCCCCGGACCCCGGGGACGCCTGTCGCACAGCCTGCGGACCGATCAGGCCTCGGTCTTCGCCTCGGCCGGGGTCTCCTCGCCCTCGGCGGCCGGAGCGCCCTCCGGCGACTCGGCGGTCTCCTCGCCGGCCTCGGCGTCGGCCTCCTCGGTGGCCTCCTCGACCTCGGGGAGGGTGGCCTCGAGCTGCTCGGCGGTCGGGGCGGCGGTCACCGAGGCGACAGCGGTCTCCTCGTCGGTGGCCAGCTCGACGCCGGACGGCAGCTCGACGTCGGCGGCGGTGATCGTGGTGCCCGGCTCGGCGCCCTCGATCGACGCCTCCAGGTGGTCCGGCACCTTGGTGGCGTCGGCGGTCACCGAGAGCGTGTCGTGGTCGTGCACGATCAGGGTGTCCTTCGCGGCCTCACCGGTCAGCTGGACCGGGACCTCGACGGTGACCTTCTCGCCCCGGCGGACCAGCAGCAGGTCCACGTGCTCGAAGGAGTCCTTGATCGGGTCGCGCTGGATCGCCTTCGGCAGCGCCAGCACCTGGGTGCCGTCGCTGACCTCGATCGCGAAGAGCTGGTTCGCGCCGCCCTTACGGATCGCGGCGGCGAACTCCCGCGCCGGAAGCGCGATGTGCTTGGGCTTCTCGCCGTGGCCGTACAGCACGGCGGGCACCTTGCCGGCCCGGCGGGTACGACGGGCACCACCCTTGCCGAACTCGGTACGGGGCTCGGCGCTGATCTTTACCTCGGACACGGGGAAACTCCTGATACTTCGCTGCGGCGGCTTGTCGTCTGGCGGTGCTGGGCGAGGGGCTCGCTGGGGCTCAAGGTCATGAACGACCGCCCGGAGCACCGCGTCGATGACGGCGCCTCCGTGCGGTGCTTTTCAGCAGCCCGCCGGGCACCCTCGCCGTGGCAACCGGATTAGTCTACCCGAGCCAATTCCGCGCCCGCCGGCAGTCCCCCACTATCACCACACCGTCCGGTCCGCAGCGCAACGGCCCGGCCGCCGGAGGACACCGGCGACCGGACCCCACGGTCAGCTCAGGCCACCGAACAGGGTGGTCACCGAACCGTCGTCGAAGACCTCGCGGATCGCCCGCGCCAGCAGCGGGGCGATCGACAGCACGGTCAGCTTGTCGAGCTGCTTCTCCGGTGGCAACGGCAGCGTGTTCGTCACCACGACCTCGCTGATCGGGCTGTTCTTCAGCCGCTCCGTCGCCGGGTCCGACAGCAGCGCGTGCGTCGACGCGACCACGATCTCCGCCGCCCCGGACTCCTTCAGGATGTCCGCCGCCTTGGAGATCGTGCCGCCGGTGTCGATCATGTCGTCCACGATCAGGCACACCCGGCCCTCGACCTCACCCACCACGCGGTTCGCCACCACCTGGTTCGGCTTCAACGGGTCCCGGGTCTTGTGGATGAACGCCAGCGGGCAACCACCCAGCCGGTCCGTCCAGCGCTCCGCGACCCGTACCCGGCCCGAATCCGGCGCCACCACCGTCATCGGCCGGCCCGCGTACTTGTGCTCCACGTACTCGGCGAGCACGTCCATCGCGAACAGGTGGTCCACCGGGCCGTCGAAGAAGCCCTGGATCTGCGCGGTGTGCAGATCCACGGTCAGGATCCGGTTCGCGCCCGCGGTCTTCAGCAGGTCGGCCACCAGCCGCGCCGAGATCGGCTCCCGGCCCCGGTGCTTCTTGTCCTGCCGCGAGTAGGGGTAGAACGGCAACACCACGGTGATCCGCTTGGCCGAACCGCGCTTCAGCGCGTCCACCATGATCAGGGTCTCCATGACCCACGTGTTCACCCCGTGCGTCACGGACTGCACCACGAAGGCGTCCGAACCGCGGACCGAGTCCTTGAACCGTACGAAGATCTCACCGTTGGCGAACTCGTAGGCGTCGGCGGGCGTCGGCGCGACGCCGAGCACCTCACCGATCTCCTTGGCCAGCTCCGGAAAACCCCTCCCGGAGAAGAGCATCAGGCTCTTGCGGTTCTCGGCGACGATGCTGCCCATGGGCCCGTCTGCTCCCGTATGTCGGTGGTGCCCGGCGCGGCCGGGAACTGTTCGGTTGCAGTATCCCCCGGGTTCACCGGTCCACCCACCGCCCGGCGGTCCCCGTGGATTCAGTCACCTTCGCTTGCGGCCCCGCCCGGCCCCGCCTCGCCGTCGCGGGCCTGCCGGGCCGCGTCCGCCGCCGCCGTGCCGGCCCGCTTGCGCAGCACCCAGCCCTCCACGTTGCGCTGCTGGCCGCGCGCCACCGCCATCGCGCCCGGCGGCACGTCACCGGTGATCACCGAACCGGCCGCGGTGTACGCGCCGTCGCCCACCCGGACCGGGGCCACGAACATGTTGTCCGCCCCGGTACGCGCGTGACTGCCGATCGTGGTGTGGTGCTTGTGCACCCCGTCGTAGTTGACGAACACCGTGGCGGCGCCGATGTTGCTGTGATCGCCGATCGTGGCGTCCCCCACGTACGACAGGTGGGGCACCTTCGAGCCCTCACCGATCGTCGCCTTCTTGGTCTCCACGAACGTGCCGACCTTCGCCCTGCGGGCCAGCCGCGACTCCGGCCGCAGATACGCGTACGGGCCGACGCTGGCCTGCGGGCCCACCTCGGCGCCCACCGCGTGGCTGCGCACCACGCTCGCGCCCTCGCCCACCGTGGTGTCGACGAGCGTGGTGTCCGGGCCGACCGACGCGCCCGCGCCGACCGTGGTGGCACCCCGCAACTGGGTGTTCTGGTCGACCACCGCGTCCCGCTCCAGCGTCACCGTCACGTCGATCCAGGTGGTGTGCGGGTCGAGGAGGCTCACGCCGGTACGCATCCAGCCCTCGTTGACCCGGTCGCGCAGCAGCCGGCGCAGCCCGGCCAACTCCACCCGGTCGTTGCAGCCCAGCGTCTCCACGTGGTCGGCCGCCCGGTGCACCGCCACCGGCTCGCCCGCGTCCCGGAGCAGCGCGAAGACGTCGGTGAGGTACTCCTCGCCCTGGTCGTTGTCGGTGGAGAGCTTGCCCAGCGCCTCCCGGAGCCGGACCGCGTCGAACGCGTAGATGCCCGCGTTGATCTCCCGCAGCGCACGCTGCTGCGGCGTGGCGTCGCGCTCCTCGACGATCTGCGCCAACCGCCCGTCCGTGTCCCGCACGATCCGGCCCAGGCCGGTCGGGTCCGGCACCTCGGCGGCCAGCACGGTCGCCGCGGCGACGGCGTCCTCGTGCGCCTCGACCAGGGCCGCGACGGTCTCCGGCCGCAGCAGCGGCACGTCGCCGTTGATCACCACGACGGTGCCGGCCGCGTCCGGCACCGCATCCAGCGCGATGCGGACCGCGTGCCCGGTGCCGAGCTGGCGCTCCTGGAGCACCGGCGTGGCGGCCGGGGCCACCTCGGTCAGGTGCGCCCGCACCTGGTCGGCGCCGTGGCCGACCACCACCACGGTGCGGTCCGCGCCGAGCGGCCCGGCCGCGGCCAGGACGTGACCGAGCAGGGTACGGCCGAGCAGGGGGTGCAGCACCTTGGGCAGGGACGACTTCATCCGCTTGCCCTCACCGGCGGCGAGCACGACAACGGTGCGGAGGTGGGGCTGGGACACGACGTGGCTCCCGTCGGGACGGCGACAGTCTCGCGGTCATGCTAACCACGCAGCTCGCCGCAATTCACATCCGGCCGCACAAACGCCGTCCGTCTCGGACGATCCGGCGGTTGAGCTGGGGTGCCTGGATTCGAACCAGGAGCTCAAGGCTCCAAAGGCCTGCGGGTTGCCGTTACCCCACACCCCAATGCCATGTCAAGACCTACGGGTCGCCTCTCTCGGCTTGAACTTCGTCCGCGATCCGAAACAGCTCGGAGATCATACCTTCGATCCGCCAGTAGAGCGCACGGCCGCGCGGCACCGTGATCACCAAGCAGCCGTGGTAGGTGTCGCCGGTGTTCCGGCGCACCGTGGTGGGCTTGTGTCGCTTGAGCACCGTCCGGCGGAACCGGTCGACCGGCAGCCGGAGACGCTCCGCCCACCAGCGGACGGCGTCCTCGGCGTCGGCCGACTCGTGAATGCTGACCCGGTAGGTCGGTACGCTGCGCCCGATGCCGCACACCTCAAGAAATCGCAGGAACAACGCCAGCAGCCCTGGGTCGCTGTTGACGAACTGCACCGTTACGGCCCTGCGCCACGGTTTCGACTTGGCCCCCTCGCACCAGTAGATCGCCGCACCCAGCACCAGCAGGTCCCGCTCGCTGAGGACACCCACCGCACCGGCAGCCCGGGCCTGCTCGGCCGCCTGCGCCGCGTCCCGCGCCTCCCGATAGGCGCCCCAGCGAGCGTCGGTCATCACCTTCGAATGCGCGCGCCGCCGCTCGGCCACCGCCGCATCCGGGTCCAGCGGCAGGTGCCGCACCCACTGGTAGGCGGTCGACTTGGCGACGCCGAGCTGCTCCGCGATCTGGTTGACCGAGCGTCCGGCGGCGCGCAGCCGCAGCGCCTCGGCCCGGTCGTCGTCCCGGGCGCGGGGACGACGGGTCCACTCCGGCGGTGGCACGCCGCGCAGCAGCGCGGACGCCCGATCCCGGCCGATGCCCAGCCGGGCCCGGATCTCGGCGACGGAGAGCTGTTCCTCGACACGCAGCCGGCGCGCCTCGGCAGCGAGCGGATCGGTCACCAAGCCAACTTAGAACAGGCGTACGACAAGTGGTCGCCGGTCGGCCGGCGCGGACCACGCCTGGCAGGATGGGGTGGGTGACCGACGTTCCCGGCAGCGACCGCGTTCGCCGGCGGGCCGTCCCGGCGACCAAGCCCCGGGTGCGGATGTCCGCGGCGCAGCGGCGCGAGCAGTTGATCTCGATCGCCCGGCAGATCTTCGCCGAGCGCGGGTTCGACGCCACCTCGATCGAGGAGGTGGCGTCGCGGGCCAAGGTCTCCAAGCCGGTGGTCTACGAGCACTTCGGCGGCAAGGAGGGGCTCTACGCGGTGGTGGTGGACCGGGAGGTCCGCTCACTGCTGGACCGGATCACCACGGCGTTGACCGCGGGCCATCCGCGCGAGTTGCTGGAGCAGGCCGCGTTGACGCTGCTGACCTACATCGAGGAGGAGACCAGCGGGTTCCGGGTGCTGGTCCGGGAGTCGCCGCTGATGTCGGCGACGGGCAACTTCAGCAGCGTGATGAACGACGTCGCGCACCAGGTGGAGCACATCCTCGGCGCGGAGTTCTCCAGCCGGGGGTACGACCCGAAGCTGGCGGAACTCTACTCGCAGGCGCTGGTGGGCATGGTGGCGTTGACCGGGCGCTGGTGGCTGGAGGTGCGCCGGCCGCGCAAGGAGACGGTGGCGGCGCACCTGGTGAACCTGGCCTGGAACGGCCTGTCGCACCTGGAGTCGAAACCGGGGCCGATCCAGGGTTAGCGATTGCCCTCGGCGAGCGGGTGGTAGCGGCGGCGGCGCTCCTCCTCGGCGTGCTCGGGCGGCCCGACCTTGTCGTAGAGCCCGGTGGCGAGCAGGATCAGCCCGAACAGCAGCGACACGATGACTGTGGACATCGAGAAGTTCAGGAAGTTCGCCGAGGTCTGGAGCACGGCCATCATCAGGATGCCGGTGACCAGGAAGACCGCGCCGGCGGTGAGGTTCATGTAGTGCCCGAGGTTGTTCCTTCGGGACGCGCCGATGATCAGGACCGCGCCGAAGACCACCGAGACCAGCGAGAAGGCCAGGTTGGTGCGCAGCCCGAGCGCCCAGTTGCTGTCCCGGCCGAACAGCCCGTCGCCCCAGGTCTGGAACACGCCCCAGACGCCGAAGGCCAGGATGTAGAGGCCGATCAGCCCGGACAGCAGCCGGTAGAGCGGTCGCGCGGGATGGTTCACCGGGAAGTGCGCCATGGTGCCCTCCAGCCGTGGAGACTGATTCGGGGCAATTGTCCCCCGGGGCGTCCGCTTCCGTACCGGGAAACGCCGAAGGCCCGGCGCGGACGCCGGGCCTTCGGGGTGGCTCGGGGTCAGAGCACCAGGCGGGCCTTCTGCCAGGCCTCGTGCTCGTCGTCGGTGCCGACCTTGCCGTACATGCCGGCCACCAGCAGGACCAGCGACAGCGTCAGGACCACGATCACCGTCATGATCGAGAAGTTGAGGATGTTGGCGTCCGTCTGGAGGAACGCCAGCGCGGCCAGCCCGATGACCATGAGCGTGTACGCCAGCCACTGGTTGACCGCCACGTCGAGGTTGCGGCCGATCGCGGTGCCGACCAGGATCACCACGCCGATCAGGATCGACAGCAGCGAGAAGCCCATGTTGGTGCCCTGGCCGAGCACCTTCGTGTCGTCCTGGGCGAAGAAGTCGTTGCCGGCGCTGGCGATGATGCCGAGGCCGCCGAAGACGACGAAGTACAGACCAACGAGCCCGCCGATCGCCCGGTAGATCGGCCGCGCGGGGTGGTTGACGGGGGTGTGGGCCATCTCAGCGTCTCCAAGACCGTTCGGATGAGGGTTCCTCGGTGATTGTCCCGTACGGCGGTCAGTGACGCCGCACACCCCCCACGCCTCAGCCGCCGGGCAGCTCCTCGGCCAGCGCCAACCAGGTCTCCTCGGTGCGATCCCGCTCGGCCCGGACCTCCTTGAGCTGGGCGTCCAGCTCGGCGACGCGGGCGTAGTCGGTGGCGTTGGCGGCGAGTTGCTCGTGCAGGCCCGCCTCCTTCTGTTCGAGCTTGGCGATCTGCCGTTCCAGCCGGTTGAGTTCCTTCTTCGCGGTGCGTACCTCGGCGGCGGACATGCCGTCGCGGGCCGGCGCGGCCGTGCCCGGGGTGAGGTCGGCGGGCGCCGGGCCACCGGCCGCGGCGGCCCGGGCCAGGTACTCGTCGACGCCGCCGGGCAGGTGCACGAGCCGCCCGTCGCCGAACATGCCGTACGCGACGTCGGTGACCCGCTCGATCAGGTAGCGGTCGTGGCTGGCCACCACGATGGTGCCGGGCCAGGAGTCGAGCAGGTCCTCCAGCGCGGCGAGCGTGTCGGTGTCCAGGTCGTTGGTGGGCTCGTCGAGCAGCAGCACGTTGGGCTCGCCGGCGAGCAGGCGCAGCATCTGGAGGCGGCGGCGCTCGCCGCCGGACAGGTCGCTCACCGGCGTCCAGAGCCGCCGGTCGTCGAAGCCGAAGATCTCGGCGAGCTGGGACGCGCTGATCTCCCGGTCGCCGAACTGCACCCGGCGGGCCACCTCCTCGACGGCTTCCAGCACACGCAGGTGGCCGGGGAGTTCGGCGAGTTCCTGGGAGAGGAACGCCGGCCGCACGGTCTGCCCGGCGGCGAAGCGCCCGCCGTCGGCGCCTGTCACGCCGGCGAGCAGCCGCAGCAGCGTGGTCTTGCCGGCGCCGTTGCGGCCGAGGATCGCGATCCGGTCACCGGGGCCGACCTGCCAGGTGGTGTCGCGCAGGATCTCCTTCGGGCCGGCGTGCAGGGTGACGTGCTCCAGGTCGTACACCTGCTTGCCGAGCCGGGCGGTGGCGAGCCGTTGCAGCGACATGGTGTCGCGCGGTTCCGGCACGTCGGCGATGAGCGCGTTCGCGGCGTCGATGCGGAACTTGGGCTTCGAGGTGCGCGCCGGCGGCCCCCGCCGCAGCCAGGCGATCTCCTTGCGGAGCAGGTTCTGCCGGCGGGCCTCGGTGGCGGCGGCGATCCGCTGCCGTTCGACGCGGGCCAGCGTCCACGCGGCGAAGCCGCCCTCGTACGCCCGGACGGTCCGGTCGGCGACCTCCCAGGTGGTGGTGCAGACGGCGTCGAGGAACCAGCGGTCGTGGGTGACCACGACCAGCGCGCCCTTGCGGGTGACCAGGTGCCGGGCCAGCCAGTCGACGCCACCGACGTCGAGGTGGTTGGTGGGCTCGTCGAGGACGAGCAGGTCGGCGTCGCGGACCAGCAGCGCGGCGAGCGCGACCCGGCGGCGTTCCCCGCCGGACATGGTGCCGACCGCGGCGTCGAGGCCGAGGTGGGGCATGCCGAGGCCGTCGAGGATGGCCCGGACGCCGGCGTCGCCGGCCCACTCGTGCTCGGCGCCCATGCTCTCGCCGAGCCACGCGGTGCCGAGCACGACGTCCCGGACGGTGAGGTCTGCGGCCAGGTCGAGGCGTTGCGGCAGCCAGGAGACCCGCAGGTCGCGGCGGTGGGTGACCCGGCCGTCGTCGGGTTCCTCGGTGCGGGTGAGCATCCGTAGCAGCGTCGACTTGCCGGCGCCGTTGAGGCCGACCACGCCGATCCGGTCGGCGTCGTCGAGGCCGAGCGAGACGTCGGTGAGCAGCGGCCCGGCGGCGCCGTACCCCTTGGACACCCGGTCCAGGTTGACGATGTTGGCCACTGGCTCACCTTTCACACGACTCAGGCGCCCCGGGGTCCGGGACGCCTGAGTCAAGGGTACGGGGCGTCAGACGATGCGGGCGCCGTGCACGGGCCCGTGCGCGACCCGCGCCTCCCGGCACACTCCGGCGGCGGTCAGCTCGTCGGCGATCCGCTCCGCGTCGGCGGTGTCGGCGGCGAGGAACACGCAGGTGGGCCCGGAGCCGGAGACGATGCCGGCGAGCGCGCCGGCGGCCTCGCCGGCCTTGAGCGTCCCGGCCAGCGCCGGGCGCATGGCGAGCGCGGCGTCCTGGAGGTCGTTGCCGAGCGTGGCGGCGAGCACCCGCGGGTCCCGCTGGCGCAGCGCGCCGAGCAGCGCGTCGGTGCTGCCCAGCGGCGTGCCGGCGGCCCCGGTGTCGCGCAGCCGGTCCAGTTCGCGGTAGGCGGCCGGGGTGGAGAGGCCGCCGTCGGCGACGGCCACCACCCAGTGCCAGGAGGTGGGGCGCGCCAGCACCGGGCTGACCGCCTCGCCCCGGCCGGTGCCGAGCGCGGTGCCGCCGTGGATCAGGAACGGCACGTCGGAGCCGAGGTCGGCGGCGATGCCGGCCAGTTCGTCGCGGGACAGGCCGGTGCCCCAGAGCGCGTCGCAGGCGACAAGCGCGGCGGCGGCGTCGGCGCTGCCGCCGGCCAGCCCGCCGGCGAGCGGGATGGACTTGCGCAGGTGCAGCCGGGCGTGCGGGGCGACCCCGGCGTAGCCGGCGAGGGCGTGCGCGGCGCGCAGCACCAGGTTGGTGTCGTCCAGGGCCAGCTCGCCGGCGCCCTCGCCCTCCATGGTGAGTGCGAGCGTGTCGCCGCGGCGGGCGGTCAGCTCGTCGTAGATGGAGATCGCGTGGTAGACGGTGTTCAACTCGTGGTAGCCGTCCCGCCGCAGCGGTCCCACCCCGAGGTGCAGATTGACCTTGGCGGGCACCCGCACCTTGACCGGGCCGCTGGAGCCGCGCCGCTGCCCGTCCTCGTCCTCCGGTCGCCAGGCCTCGGTCACCGGAACAGCTCCCGTGGGCGCAGGCGGGTGTCGAACGGCTTCTGCACGGTCAGCTCCTCGGCGGGGTCGGGCAACGGCGCCAGCCTACTGGGCCCCGGCGGAGCCGTCCGGGGCCGACGCGGCGATGGCGGCGAACTGCTCGACGGTGAGCGACTCGCCGCGGGCGCCCTGGTCCACGCCGGCGGCGGTGAGCGCGGCGGCGGCCCGGTCCGCGCCGCCGGCCCAGCCGGCCAGCGCGGCGCGCAACGTCTTGCGGCGCTGGGCGAACGCGGCGTCGACCACCGCGAAGACCGCCCTGCGGGGTACGTCGGGCCGGGGCGGCTCGCGGCGGGTGAACGCGACCAGGCCGGAGTCGACGTTGGGCACCGGCCAGAACACGTTCGGCGGGACCTTGCCGGCGGCGCGGGCGCGGGCGTACCAGGCGAGTTTGACCGAGGGGATGCCGTACACCTTGGAGCCGGGGCCGGCGACGAGCCGGTCGGCGACCTCCTTCTGCACCATCACCAGGCCGTGCCGCAGCGTGGGCAGCTCGGCGAGCAGGTGCAGCACCACCGGCACGGCCACGTTGTAGGGCAGGTTCGCCACCAGCGCGGTGGGGGCCGGGTCGCCCAGGTCGGCGGCGGTGACCCGCAGCGCGTCGGCGGGGTGCACGGTGAGCCGGGCGGCGTCCGGGCCGGCGAACCGGGCGGCGGTGCCGGGCAGCGCGGCGGCGAGCGCCGGGTCGAGTTCCACGGCGTGCACGTGCGCGGCGACCGGCAACAGCGCCAGGGTGAGCGAGCCGAGCCCGGGGCCGACCTCCAGCGCCACGTCGTCCGGGGCCAGCCCGGCGGTGGTGACGATCCGGCGTACCGTGTTCGGGTCGTGCACGAAGTTCTGGCCGAGCTTCTTGGTCGGCGTGACGCCGAGCCGCGCGGCGAGTTCCCGGATCTCCGCCGGGCCGAGGAGTCCGGTCACGCCGGGCATCCTTTCACCACGGGCCGAACGCGCGCTCACCGGTGGTGGAGATGGCGGCGCAGAGTTCGTCCAGGTCGGCGCCGGTGGTGTCGGCCAGGAACCGGACCGTCAGCGGAATCAGGTACGACGCGTTCGGCCGGCCCCGGTACGGCATCGGGGTCAGGTACGGCGCGTCGGTCTCCACCAGCATCTGCTCCGGCGGGGTGACGGCGGCGGCCTCGCGCAGCGCGGCGGCGCTGCCGAACGTGACCGTGCCGGCGAAGCTGAGCAGGTGGCCCCGGCGCACGCACGCGCGGGCGAAGTCGGCGTCGCCGGAGAAGCAGTGCATCACCACGGTGTCCGGGGCGCCCTCGTCGTCGAGGATGCGCAGCACGTCGGCGTGCGCGTCGCGGTCGTGGATGACGAGCGCCTTGCGGTGGCGCTTGGCGATGGCGATGTGCGCCCGGAAGCTCTCCTCCTGCGCGGCCCGGCCCGCCTCGCCGGTGCGGAAGAAGTCCATCCCGGTCTCGCCGATCCCCCGGACCCGGTCCCGCCCGGCGAGCGCCTCGATCCGGCGCAGCGCCTCGTCCAGGTCGGCGAGGCGGGGCGCCTCGTTGGGGTGCAGCGCCACGGTGGCCAGCACCGCGGCGTACCGGTCGGCGACGTCGGCGCTCCACTCGGACGACGCGATGTCCACGCCGACCTGGACGAGCCGGTCCACGCCGGCGTCGGCGGCGACCGCGAGCGCGGCGGCGACCGGGTCGCCGTCGCCCGCGCCGCCCGGGGAGGAGCCACCGCCGCCGCCCGGGAAGGAGCCACCGCCGGGGGGTGCGCCGTACTCGCCGACGGTGATGTCGAGGTGGGTGTGGCTGTCCGGCACGGGCACCGGCAGCGGCTCGGGGGCGGGTGGGAACTCGCCGGCCCGGCGGGCGGCGCGCTGCTTGCGGGTCTCGGTCTGCTCGGTCATCGCGGCCAGCATCACACACCAGCGCCGGGCCGCGTTCCCGGACCGCCACCGGCCGTTCACACGCCCCACATCTGGCCGGCCTAGCGTCCCGGAAATGACCGTCACGGACCGTACCGGCGGCGCCGCCTCCGAGCGGACCGGGCTGCGCGTGGCGTACGACGGGCGCGTGCACCCGGCCGAGGAGCTCGCCCGGGGCGCGGCGTACGAGCTGTTCAGCGCCGACGAGGTGCCCGGCTTCGAGTGGTGTCCCCGGCCGGGTGGCGGCCTGCCCTGGCGGAAGTTCGTGCACGCGACCGAGGTGGACGCGGTGCACGGGGCGGCCGAGCCGACCGAGGAGCCCGACTCGCCGCTGCTGATGCCGGTGCACCGGGACCGGGGCTGGGCGTACGTGCACCAGCTCAGCCAGCGGCCGGCGGCGGCGGACGACCCGACGCTGGCCGCGGTGCGGGCGTCGGCGGTGATCCGGCCGGGCACCCGGATGGTGAAGGTGCTCTCCGCCCGGCAGCTCGCCGGTTACGTGCGGGGCTGGTTGCCGCACGGCTTCTGCTACCGGGAGCACGACGTGGCGCACCTGCGGACGCCGGCGGGGCTGGCGGTGCTGCGCGGCGACTCCGAGGGCGGCGACGTGGCGTACGCGTTGCGGTGGCGGGCCGCCGACCCGGCCGACTACGACGTCCCGGTCGGCCCGGCGCACCGCGGGCTGACCGCCCTGCCGCCCCGGGACCGGATCGGGCCGCCGGTGCTGGGTACCGGGTTCGTGCCGAGCGACGGGCAGCTCGTCCCGGAGTTCGTCACCCGGGACTTCGCCGACCTGCCGGTGCCGGCCAACGCCACGCTGCTCGCCTACCCGGCGGAGGGGGTGGAGGTGGTGCTCTACACCTATCAGGCGGAGCAACGCGGCTGGCTGCGGCTGGCCGGTCCGCAGTGGCGGCACCTGCTCGCCGCGGTGCCCGGCCTCGCCGCCGACCAGGAGTACGTGCCGACCGGCGACGCGCCGCGCTCGACCCGGTTGGTCGGCGCGTACGCCGGGGCCGAGTACGAGGCGGTGGCCGATCAGCCCGGCGGGTTCCGGGTGCTGGCGATGACCCGGGCGGCCCGCTATCCGGTGGACGCGGCGGCCCGGCGGCTGCGGACGGCCGGGTGGCGCGGGGTGCCCTGTCTGGTGCTGCGGGAGGAGGCGGGCTGGCTGCGGTTGCGGCTGCGCCGCCCGGATCCGGACGCGGTGGCGGTGACCGGGGCGCAGTGTCACGAACGGGGCGTCTACGAGGTGTGGGCGCCGGGTGGCGAGCTGACCGAGGACCGGGTGGTGGACCTGCCGTACCCGCGCCGCGACGCATAGCCGGCCGCAGGTCGGGAAGGCGTGGGCGTCCGAGACCCACGCGAGGGGGAATTCCGACATGCCTTTCGTCACCGTCGGTACGGAGAACTCCGCACCCATCGACCTGTACTACGAGGATCACGGTTCCGGTCAGCCGATCGTGCTGATCCACGGTTTCCCGTTCAACGGGGCCACCTGGGAGAAGATGAGCGGTCCGCTGCTCGCCGCCGGATACCGGGTGATCACGTACGACCGGCGCGGGTTCGGCAGTTCCGCGCAGCCGGCGTTCGGCTACGACTACGACACGTTCGCCGCCGACCTGGACGTGCTGATGACCGAGCTGGACCTGCGGGACGCGATCCTGGTCGGGCACTCGATGGGCACCGGCGAGGTGACCCGCTACCTGGGCGCGTACGGCTCGGACCGGGTGTCACGGGCGGTGGTGATGGCCCCGTTGGCGCCGTTCCTGCTGAAGACGCCGGACAATCCGGAAGGCGTCGAGAAGAGCATGTTCGACGGGTTCCAGCAGGCGATCATCCAGGACCGGTTCGCCTATCTGACGCAGTTCTGCGACGCGTTCTTCAACGCCAGTGAGAACAAGGGCAAGCTGGTCAGCGACGAGGCGTACCACGCGCACTGGCAGATCGGCGCGCAGGCGTCCGCGAAGGGCACCCACGACTCGGTGGACGCCTGGCAGACCGACTTCCGCGGCGACCTGCCGAACATCAAGGTGCCGGTGCTGATCATCCAGGGCGACAAGGACAACGTGTTGCCGTACCCGAAGACGGGTCAGCGACTGGTGAACATGCTGTCCGACGCCAAGCTGGTCACGCTCAAGGGCGCCCCGCACGGCACACCGTGGACGCACCCGACCGAGGTCAACAAGGCGATCATGGAGTTCATCGGCAAGCCGAGCATGGCCCGGGCCTGACCCGGACGACAGGCGGCCCCGGGGATCTCCCCGGGGCCGCTGTCGCGTCGGTGGTCAGCCGGCGAGGCGGGCCAGTTCCTCGTCGACGATGGACGGGTCGAGCTTGCGGAACACCGGCTTGGGCGCCGCGAGCGGCCGACCCACCTCCAGGGGTACGGACTCCCAGCGCGCCCCGACCGTGTAGTCGCCGGTCAGCACCGGGTACGCCGGGCCGCCGTCGAGGTCGTCGACCTCCTCGATCACCGGCATCGGCGCGTGCGTGCCGGTGCCGCCGAGCAGCTCGTGGATCTGCTGGGCGGAGTGCGGCAGGAACGGGGTGAGCAGCGTGTTGGCGTCGCTGACCACCTGGAGCGCGACGTGCAGGATGGTGCCCATCCGCGGCTTGTCGTCGTCGCCCTTGAGCTTCCACGGCGCCTGCTCGGACAGATACTTGTTGGCCTCGGCGACCACCTTCATGGCCTCGCCGATGGCCTGCTTCTGCCGGTGCCGGGCGATCAGGTCGCCGACGGTGGCGAAGCCGGCCCGCGCGACGTCGAGCAGCGCCCGGTCGGCGTCGGTGAGCCCGGCCGGGTCGACCGGCGGGATCGCGCCGAAGTTCTTCGCCGCCATCGACACGGACCGGTTGACCAGGTTGCCCCAGCCGGCGACCAGCTCGTCGTTGTTGCGGCGGAGGAACTCGGCCCAGGTGAAGTCCGTGTCGTTGCTCTCCGGGCCGGCGACCGCGATGAAGTAGCGCAGCGCGTCGGCGTCGTAGCGCTCCAGGAAGTCCCGGACGTAGATGACGACCTTGCGGGAGGAGGAGAACTTCCGCCCCTCCATGGTCAGGTATTCGCTGGAGACGACCTCGGTGGGCAGGTTGAGCCGGCCCAGCCGGCCGGGCTCGCCGTCGCGGGCGCCCTCGCCGGAGTAGCCGCCGAGCAGCGCCGGCCAGATCACCGAGTGGAAGACGATGTTGTCCTTGCCCATGAAGTAGTAGCCGAGCGCGTCCTTCCCCTCGGCGTCGGCCGACCACCACTTCCGCCACGCCTCCGGGTCGCCGGTGCGGCGGGCCCACTCGATGGACGCGGACAGGTAGCCGATCACCGCGTCGAACCAGACGTAGATCCGCTTGTCGTTGCGGCCCTGCCAGCCGTCGAGCGGGATCGGCACGCCCCATTCCAGGTCCCGGGTGATGGCCCGGGGCTGGAGGTCGTCGAGCAGGTTCCGGGAGAACCGCAGCACGTTGGGCCGCCAGCCCTCCCGGGTGTCCAGCCACTGCCGCAGCGCGTCGGCGAGGGCGGGCAGGTCGAGGAAGAAGTGCTCGGTCTCCACGAACTCCGGCGTCTCGCCGTTGATCTTCGACTTGGGATTGATCAGGTCGATCGGGTCGAGCTGGTTGCCGCAGTTGTCGCACTGGTCGCCGCGGGCGCTGTCGTAGCCGCAGATCGGGCAGGTGCCCTCGATGTAGCGGTCCGGCAGGGTGCGGCCGGTGGACGGGGAGATCGCCCCGGTGGTGACCTCCGGGACGATGTAGCCGTTGCGGTGCAGCCCGGTGAACAGCTCCTGCACCACCGCGTAGTGGTTGCGGGTGGTGGTGCGGGTGAACAGGTCGTACGACAGGCCGAGCGCCCGCAGGTCCTCGGCGATCACCCGGTTGTAGCGGTCGGCCAGCTCACGCGCGGTGACCCCCTCGGCGTCGGCCTGCACCTGGATCGGGGTGCCGTGCTCGTCGGTGCCGGAGACCATGAGCACGTCGTGACCGGCCATCCGCATGTACCGGGCGAAGACGTCGGAGGGAACGCCGAATCCGGATACGTGGCCGATGTGGCGCGGGCCGTTGGCGTAGGGCCAGGCGACCGCGGCGAGAACGTGACTCATGAGCGTCAAGACTAGTGATTGCCGTGGGCGCCCCGCGAACCAATAGGGCGGCCCGGCCCGACGTACGCCCGATTTGTCGCCGACACGCGGCCTGAGCTGCCCGGCGAGCCCGCCTCGCAGGTGTGGAATGAACGGCGTGACCAGCAGACCAGCGGCACCCGAGCCGTCCGCGTCCGCCCGGGCCGCGCCGCGCGGCACGCCGGTCGCCCCGCAGCCCCGGGTGGACCCGGTGGATCCGACGGTGGAGGTGGAGCCGACCACCGGGGCGCCGGTGGACGCCGTGCCGCGCCGGGTGCCGGTGCGACAGCCGCGCTGGCAGCGGCGGTCCGCCCCGGCCGGCGACGAGGCCACCGGCTGGGCGCCGATCGAGGAGGTGCACTGGGACGGCACGCCGCTACGCGACGAGCCGCGCCGCCGGACCGTCCGGATCCGCGCCCGGCGGGAGCCGACCCGCCCGGTCCACCCGCCGGACCCGCCCGTCGGGCTCGCCGTGCTGGTGACGCTGAGTCTGCTCGCCGCGTTCTTCGCCTGGGTGAGCGCCGGCCCGTTCTGGCTGGCGGTGGGACACTCGACGGGCGGCACCGTGATGATCACCGAGTGCGCGGGCGGCGGGCTCACGCAGCGCTGCCGGGGCATCTTCCAGGCCGACGGCGACCGCTTCCAGGCGCAGGGCGTACGGGTCAGCGGCGTGCCCGCCGGACACACCGCCACCGGCAACACGTTGCCGGCCCGGATGACCGGGCCGGGCGGCGCCACCGCGTACGCCGACTCCGGCGTCGGGCGGCACCTGCGCTGGCTGCTCGGGCTGGCCCTGGTGGCGGGCTGCGCCGCCGGGATCGCCCGATGGACCGGCGCGACCCGACTGGCGGACCCGCGACAGCGGCGCTGGGCGGTCGGCCTGGCCGCAGCCGGCCCGCTGCTGATCCTGATCGGCTTCCTCGCCGCCGCCTGGTGAGGTGTGAGGAGGGGGCCCCGCCCAACCAGGTGCAGCCTCAGCGGTGCACGACCGCGTAGACGTCACGGCGGCGCAGCCCGTACGCGGTCGCGACCTCGGTGATCGCGTCCCGCCGGGACGCCCCGGCCGCCTCGCGCTCGGCCACCGCAGCGCGCAGCGCGTCGTCGTCGGGGCGGACCGCCGGGGTCGCCGGCGCACCGGCCACCACCAGCGTGATCTCGCCGCGTACGTCGCCCGCGGCGGCCCACTCGGCCAGCTCGCCCAAGGGCCGGCGGACCACTTCCTCGTACGTCTTGGTCAGCTCGCGGCAGAGCGCGGCGGGCCGGTCCGGGCCGAACGCCTCGGCCAGGTCGGCAAGCGCCCCGGCGATCCGGTGGGTCGCCTCGAAGAGCACGAGCGTGCGTTCCTCGCCGGCCAGCGCGCGCAGCCGGGAACGGCGGGCGCCGGGGGTGCGGGGCAGGAAGCCCTCGAAGCAGAACCGGTCGCAGGGCAGCCCGGACAGCGCCAGCGCGGTGGTGACCGCGCTCGGGCCGGGGGCGGCGGTGACCGGGACGCCGGCCTCCAGCGCGGCCCGCACCAGCCGGTAGCCGGGGTCGGAGACGCTCGGCATGCCGCCGTCGGTGACCAGCGCGACGGTGTAGCCGGCGGTGAGCACCTCGGCGAGTTCCGGGGTACGCCGTTCCTCGTTGCCCTCGAAGTAGGAGACGATCCGGCCGGGCACGGTGATGTCGAGGTCACGGGCCAGCCGGGTGAGCCGCCGGGTGTCCTCGGCGGCGACCACGTCGGCGGTGGCGAGCACCTCGCGGAACCGGGTGGACGCGTCGGCCGGGTTGCCCAGCGGCGCGCCGAGCAGCACCAACCGCCCTACCTCGGACATTTCCCCCACGGCGTGCGCTCCCTCATCGATGGTCGTACCAATTTCGGAGACGACGGACGCCACCGGGCACCCTCGCAGCCTACGATCGCCGGGTGACGAGTGCCTCGACAGCACAGGAGCCCTCCACCACCGACCGGGCCGCCGGCTCACCGGACGACGACGGCGGGGGTGGCATCCCGGCCGCGGTCCGGCGTCGGCTCGCCACGGTCGACGACCATCTGGGCCGGGGGCAGGCGTGGCTGGCCACCGCCGTCGTGGTGGCGATCGCCGCGATCCTGCGCTTCGTCGGGCTCGGCCACCCCTCCGGCAAGATCTTCGACGAGACCTACTACGCCAAGGACGCGTACGGGCTCATCGACCGGGGCGTCGAGTGGAACTACAAGGACAACGGCCCGTCGTACGTGGTCCACCCGCCGCTGGGCAAGTGGCTGATCGGGCTCGGCGAGTGGGCCTTCGGCTACCAGGACGCCGAGACCAACATCTCGGTGCCGGGGCACCTGATGACCACCGCCCCGGAGTTCGGCTGGCGGTTCGGCGCGGCGGTCTGCGGCACGCTGTCGGTGCTGCTGCTGGTGCGCATCGGCCGGCGGATGTTCCGCTCCACCACGCTCGGCTGCGCGGCGGGTCTGCTGCTCGCGCTCGACGGTTTCCACCTGGTGCTGTCCCGCACCGCGATCCTCGACATCTTCCTGCTGTTGTTCGTGCTGGCCGCGTTCGGCGCGCTGGTGCTCGACCGGGACGCCCGGCGGCGACGCTGGTCCCGGGCGCTGGCGGCGGGCCTCGACCCGACCGTGCCGGGGCGCGCCGGCCGGCCGGCGTCGGGCTGGCGCAACTGGCCGTGGTGGCGGCTGCTCGCCGGCGTGCTGCTCGGCTGCGCCTGCTCGGTGAAGTGGAGCGGGATCTACTTCGTGCCGGCGTTCGCGCTGCTGGTGCTGCTCTGGGAGGTCGGGGTCCGCCGGTCGGCCGGGGTCCGCCGCCCGTGGCGGGACGCCGTCCTCGACGAGTTGCCCTGGCTGCTCGCGGCCGGCGTGCTGATGGTGGTGACCTACGTGGCCACCTGGTCGGGTTGGCTGCTGAGCGACGAGGGTTACTACCGTCTGGCCAGCCGCTACCCGAACGTCGAGGGGCTGAGCGACACGCCCGTGTTCGGCGCGCTGATCAACCTGTGGGAATACCACAAGGCCGCGTACGGCTTCCACACCCAACTCGACGACCCGCACAAGTACCAGTCCTGGCCGTGGCAGTGGCTGCTGCTGGGCCGGCCGGTGGCGTTCGCGTGGTCCGGTGACGGCAACTGCGGCGCGGCGAGCTGCGCCTCCGAGGTGCTGCTGCTGGGCACCCCGCTGCTCTGGTGGTCGTTCCTGCCGGCGCTGGCCGCGACGGTCTGGCTGGGCCTGGCCCGGCGGGACTGGCGGGCCGGGGCGATCCTGCTGAGCGCGGCGGCCGGGCTGCTGCCCTGGTTCTGGTTCGCGCTCGACGGCCGGACGATGTTCTCGTTCTACGCCGCGCCGGCGGTGCCGTTCCTGGTGCTCGCCGTGGTCTACGTGCTGGGCGCGATCGTCACCCCCGCGCCGGTCACCGGCACGGCCGCGCCGCCGAGCGAGGAGCAGACCAACGACCGCCGTCTGGTCGGCGGCATCATCGCGGGCGCCTACGTGCTGCTGGTGGCGCTCTGTTTCGGCTACTTCTATCCGATCTTCGTGGGGAAGCTGCTGCCGTACGCGGACTGGTCCGCCCGGATGTGGCTGGACGGCAGCTGGATCTGATCCGCGAGCGTGAACGCACGACGGCCCGGTGGAGACCTCTCCACCGGGCCGAAATGTGCTTGCGTCCGCGCCGCCGATCTGCTTGGCGGGTCGGGGCAGAAAAAAGCGCGCCCCGATCGCCTGCCACGGGGGAAGCGGGCGATTGGGGCGCGCAAGACAGAGCTTAACCACACTGCGCCGACCGCACAACGGGTGCAGCTCAGTCAGATTTCCGACCAACGCGCCACCCCCCGAAAGGTTTACATCGGGCAGCTAACGGTGGGTCATCTCCCGAGAACATAACGAGTTCGGCACCATCGGCGACCGGGTCGCACCCCACCACCCGGATGATCTTCCATTGTGGATCTCACTACACTCGCCCGGTGATCAACAAGAGACGATCGACGGCCGTCCTGTGGGGACTGCTGGCGGCGATCGCGCTGATCGGTCCGAGCCCCGCCGGGGCCGACGACGAGACCACCGAACCCGCCGCCGAACCACCCAAGGTCGAGCTGGTGCTCGACGTCAGCGGCTCGATGCGGGCCCGCGACATCGACGGGCGCAGTCGGATCAGCGTCGCCCAGCAGGCGTTCAACGAGGTGGTCGACGGCCTGCCCGACGAGACGCAGCTCGGCATCCGGGTGCTCGGCGCCACCTACCGGGGCAAGGACAAGAAGCAGGGCTGCCGGGACACCCAGCAGATCGTGCCGGTCGGCCCGGTGGACCGGACCGCGGCCAAGGCCGCCGTCGCCGGGCTGCGCCCCACCGGTTTCACCCCGGTCGGGCTGGCGCTGCGCTCCGCCGCGCAGGACCTGGGCACCGGCAGCACCGCCCGCCGGATCGTGCTGATCACCGACGGCGAGGACACCTGTGCCCCGCCCGACCCGTGCGAGGTGGCCCGCGAGCTGGCCGCGCAGGGCACCCGGCTGGTGGTCGACACGCTCGGCCTCGCCCCCGACGAGAAGGTACGCCGGCAGTTGCTCTGCATCGCCGGCGCCACCGGCGGCACCTACACCGCGGCGCAGAGCGCCGACGAGCTGACCGGCCGGATCAAGCAGTTGGTCGACCGGGCCCGCGACACGTACACGGTCGCCCCGGCGGTGGTCGGCGGCGCGGCGGCCTGCGCGGACGCGCCGCTGCTCGCGCCCGGCGTCTACACCGACCGGGAGGCGTTCTCCGAGCACCGCTGGTACCGGGTGCCGGTGCGCGCCGGGCAGGAGCTGCGCGCCTCGGTCAGCATCGGGCTGGACCGGCCGGTGAACCCGGACTACGGCGTGCTGCTGCGGGCCACCGCGCCGGACGGGCGGGAACTGGTCCGCGGCGTCGACGCCGGCAGCGGGCGTACCGACGTGGTCTCGGCCGGCCTGCGCTGGTCGGCCGCCGAGGAGGAGGACGCGGCGGGCCCGACGCCGACCCCGAGCGCGACGGCGGCGGCCCGGACCGTCTGCCTGGTGGTCAGCAACTCGTTCGCGGCCCGCGCCGGCACCCGCGCCGAACCGGGCATGCCGGTGGAGTTGACCGTGGACGTGGTCGCCGCCTCCCCCGCCCCGGACGGGCCGGACCTGGGCCGCGGCTGGGCCCTGCTGCTCCTGCTCACCCTGGCCGGCCTCGTCACCGGCCTGGTCGCCGGGCTGCTCACCCGCTGGTGGGTCGCCACCTGGAGGGAGAACTGAGGATGCGTACCCTCATCCGCGTCGCCGCGGCGACCGCCGCCGCCGGCCTCACGCTCGCGCCCGGCGCCGCCCTCGCCGCGCCGAGCCCGTCCCCGGGCGCGACCACCGTGACCAAGGCCGGCACCTCGTTCCTCACCGCCACGACCATCACCGCCGGCCAGCCGGTACGGGTCGGCGCCTCGACCGGCGACCACCTGTACTGGTCGTTCCGGGCCGAGGCCGGGCAGGTGCACGAGGTCGGCGTCACGGTCACCTTCGGCAAGCCGCGCACCGGCCCGTCCACCTGGACGGTCGACGTGTTCGACGGGCTGCGCCGCCGGCAGGCGTGCACGGCCGGCGCGCAGACCCCCACCGTGGACGCGGCGGCGACCGGCGTGACGCTCGGCTGCACGCTGCGCCGGGTGCGGCCGTGGGCCGAGCCGTGGTCCGGCGACCCGCTACCCGGCACCTACTACGTCCGGCTCTCCGTCACCGACCTGCCCGAACCCGACCTGGGCCTGCCGGTCGAGGTGGACCTGCTGGCCGGCGCGACCGACTCCGGCGGCGCGTCCGGCGACGACGGTGAACTGGCGGCGCCACTGGTGCCGAACACGCGGGCCGGGACGGTGCTGACCGCCGAGCCGACGCCGGAGCCGGCCGCCGAGGAGAAGACCGACCTGACCGGCTGGCTCCCCGAAGCCGGCTCACGCTGGGTGTGGACCAGCGCGGGCGGGGTGCTCGCCGCCGTGGCCGGCGTGGTCGGCTTCGCCCTCACCCGGCGGCCCCGCCGCCACTGAAACCGCCACCGGCGGCCCCGCCGCCACTGAAACCGCCACCGGCGGCCCCGCCGCCACTGAGACCGCGACCGGTGGCCGCCGCGAACCCGACGCGGCGGCCACCGGAAGCGTGATACTCAGACCGTACGCGGACCGCGCGGCACCCAGCCGATGAACCGGTCCTGCAACGCGGTGACCGGCGCGGCACGCAGGTCGTGCGTGGCGGCCGCCAGGCAGGAACCGAGATAGACGCTCAGCGACGCCCGGTCCACCTGGTACTCGATCAGCAGGTTCCGGCGTTTGGTGGCACAGGGCCAGTCTTCGCCGCACGAGCCGCAGGTCCAGTCGGGCGTCACGGGGATGTGCTCGCCGGACCGTGGTTCCGACGCCTCCACACAGGGGGCCATCGGCCACTCCTTCCATCGATGTCGATGACGCTGCCTCCCCCCACAACGTTCCTTCAGCGCCACACTGCGCTCCGCCGTTACGGTACGGTCACCGCGTGTCCCCGTCACCCACTGACGCACGTGCGTGACTTGTTGCCGCCCACCGTGGCGGTGGCGGTGGCCGGTCCGGCCGACTGGTCCGGCACGCTGCTGCCGGCCGAGCGGGCCGGCCTGGGCGACCGCGCGGTGCCCCGCCGCCGGCGCGACTTCACCGCCGGCCGGACGTGCGCCCGCCGGGCCCTCGCCACGCTCGGCCTGCCGGTCACGCCGCTGCCCACCGGCCCGGACCGCGCCCCGGTCTGGCCGGCCGGCGTCGTCGGGGCGATCACCCACACCGAGGGCTACTGCGCCGCCGCCGTCGCCCGCGCCACCGACGTCCGCGCGGTCGGCATCGACGCCGAACAGCACCGCCCGCTCACCCCGGGGGTACGCCGGAAGGTGTGCCGCCCCGACGAGGAGGCGGACCTGGTCCGGCTGCCGTCCGGGCTCCCCTGGCCGACCGTGCTGTTCAGCGCCAAGGAGACCGTCTACAAGGTCTGGTACCCGCTCGTCGGCACCTGGTTGGGCTTCCCGGACGCCCGGCTCACGCTCGACCCCGACGCGGGCACGTTCCGCGCCGAGATCGCGCCGGCCCGGCTCGCCGCCGCCCCGGTGCCCGATCCGCCGTCGTCGATCACCGGACGGTTCGCGGTGGACGACGACCTGATCCGTACCGCCGCCGTCCTGGTACGTCGGTGAGGGCCGGATGGCGGCGTTGTCGCCGGCTTGTACCGTCGTCCCGACTGAAATCTCCTCCCGAAGGTGCCCAAGGAGTACGGTGAGCCACCCTCAGCCTCCGTCCGGGTCAGAGGACCCGGACCAGCAGCCGCAGGAACCGCCGACGCAGGCGTTCCCCACCGCGCCGATGCCGCCGGTGTCCGGCAGCCCCTGGGCGCCGCCGACCTCGGACGCGCCGACGGCCCCCATCTCGGGCGCGCCCCAGTCGCCGGTCTCCGGGCCGCCCCAGCCGCCGGCCCCGCCGACCCAGGCAATCCCGCCGGCCCCGGCCACCGAGGCGTTCCCGTCCCGGCCGACCTCCGGCGCGCCCCAGCCGCCGACCGAAGCGATCCCGCCGGCACCGCCGACCGAGGCGTTCCCGCCGGCCCCGCCGACCCAGGCGATCCCGCCGGCACCGCCGACCCAGGCATATCCGACGGCGCCGTCGACCCAGGCGTTCCCGCCGCCACCGTCCACCGAGGCGTTCCCGCCGGCGCCTCCGACGTCGGGCGCGCCGTACCCGCCGGGTGGGGGGTACCCGCAGGCGGGTGGCTACCCGCAGGCAGGCGGCTACCCGCAGGCGGAGGGTTACCCGCAGGCAGGTGGCTATCCGCAGGCGGAGGGTTACCCGCAGGCAGGTGGCTATCCGCCGTCGGGGGGATACCCGCCGCCGGGCGGGGCGCAGCCGCCGTATCCGCCCGCGTCGGGCACGCCGTACCCGCCACCGGGTGGGCAGTATCCGCCGCCGGGCGGTGAGGCGTACAAGGCGACCGGCCCGTACCCGCCGCCACCGGGGCAGCCGTTCGGGCCGCCGGCGAAGAAGTCCGGCCGGAACGTCTGGCTCACCGTCGGCATCGTGGTGGCGGTCCTGCTGCTGCTCTGCTGCGGCGGTGGCGTCTTCGCGCTCTACACCGGCGCGAAGAAGACCAAGGAGGCGATCGACACGCTGCCCACCCCGGACATCAGCTACAGCAACCCGATCGATCCGCCGCCGCCCACCGGTGACCCGTCCGTCACCACGCCCCAGCCGGGCACCACCGACGACGAGACGTTCAACATGCCCGCCGGCGACAAGCTGATCGTCAACGACGACGAGGGCACTGTGGAGATCGTCGTCGGCAACTTCCGGACCAAGGACACCGCCTGCCGGGAGTACGCGTCCGCCCCGAAGAACGGCACGTTCCTGATCGCCGACGTGTCCGCCGAGGTCACCAAGGGCACCGGCTCTATCAACCCGTTCTTCTTCACCTGGAAGGGCGCGGACGGCACCGAGGAGAGCGGCATCGCCGGCGCGTTCTCCGGCTGCGGCAAGCTGATGACCTCCGGCAACAACCTGCCGGCCGGCTCCAAGCGCAGCGGTCAGCTCATCTTCGACGTCAAGGACCGCAACGGCGTCGTCGAGTACGAGCACCACCTGCGTACCGCCGGGTCCTGGAAGCCCTGACCGGCGCGTGACCCCGCCCGGGGGCCGGTCCGTCGAGGGCCGGCCCCCGGGGCCGTTCGGTCGGTGCCGCCGAGCCGTTCGGGTCTGTTCATGTGCGTGTGCCACTCGCCGGCCGCCAGGCTCGACGGATGGCGAACGACCGCCTACGGCAAGGTGCAACTGCTGCCACCGGCGTAGTCCGTTCCCGCCCCACCGAGATCTTGGTACGGATCGGCCCTGGCGAGGGCGGTCCCGTACCAAGATCTATGGCGGTGTCGCGGCGGTCCGATCGGCCGGCCGTCGTCGGTCTGCCGGTCGGGAGGCCGGGTCGACGGGCGCCCCCGGAGCCACCGCTTGTCCGAATCCCGCGACTCGTCGTCGCCGGACGCTGCCGCAGCGTCGATGTGGAGCGCGCCGATTGACCGCTGGCAATCGTTGCGTACGCAAGCAGACTGTGGTGCGTGACGAACCCATCACCGCAGGTCCCGGGTCCCCGCCCGGCGTTTCCCGCTCCGAGACAGTCCTGGTGGCGCCGGCTCTCCAGCGGCGCGAAGGTCGCGGTCGTGGCCTCGGGCGTGCTGGTGCTCTGCTGCTGCGGCGGCGTGGCGATCGGCGCCGGCCCCGACTCCCCCTCGGCTCCGGCCGGGAAGAAGGCGGCGCCGGCCACGTCCACGTCGACCGGTGTCGAGGCGGCGGCGGTCGCCGCGCCGACGACCTCCGTCCCGTCCCCCGCCGCGTCGCCGACCGAGGCGAGCCCGAGCCCGAGCGCGCCGCCGTCGCCCCAGGTCCGGACCACGACCGTCACCGCGACCGCGAAGATCGCCTACCCCACCCGGACCGTCAGGGACGCCACCCTGCCGCAGGGCACGAAGAAGGTACGCACGCGCGGCGTCAACGGGGTGCGCACGCTGACCTACCGGGTGACGGTCACCGACGGGGTGCAGACCGCCCGGAAGCTCATCCGGTCCGTGGTCAGCAAGCAGCCGGTGACGCAGGTGGTCGCCGTCGGCACGAAGCCGGCGCGCAGGTGCGACCCGAACTACAGCGGGGCCTGCGTGCCGGTCGCGAGCGACGTGGACTGCTCCGGCGGCAGCGGCAACGGTCCCGCGTACGTCGACGGCCCGGTCCGGGTCGTCGGCAGCGACATCTACGACCTGGACCGGGACGGCGACGGGGTGGGCTGCGACGACTGACGGCTGCTGCCGGGGGTGCCCCGCGGTGCCGGCCGATCCGGTCGCCGCGGCCGGCCGCAGGGGCGCGGGGGACGGCTTCCGCGCCCCTATGCTGGGCCGGTGATCATCGCTGACGCCACCGGCTCCTGGGCCGGCACCAACGGTTTCCGGATGTTGCCCGCCGATCCGTTCACCGAGTCGCCGGCCACGCTGACCGTGACGACCGCTGCCGGCGGCCACCTGACCACCGTGGCGTACGCGTGGACGCATCCGGACGACGGCCCGCAGGACGGCCTGCTCGTGATCGCCGCCGGGGAGCAGCCGGGTTCGCTGGCCGCCTGGTGGGGCGACTCGTGGCACCAGCAGCCCACCGCGATGACGCTCACCGGCGCGACGGGCAGGGCGTCGGCGGTCGAACTGGCCGCCGAGTACGCCGGCGGGTGGGGGTGGCGGATCACGCTGGACGCCGCCGACCCGGCGACGCTGCGGCTGGTGATGGAGAACGTGGTCCCGGCGGACCAGGCTGGCCCCGACACGCCGGCCGGTCCCTACCCGGTCATGGTCACCGAGGTGCGCCGGGCCTGAGTCAGCCCCGGCCGTCGAGGATCTCGCGCAGCCGGCGGGCGAACGCCTCCGGCTGGCCGGCGTAGCCGCCCTCCCCACCGACGAAACCGCCGTGGTGGCTCGGGAAGACCGCCGGCCGCCCGCCGAGCAGCTCGGCCGTCGCCACCGACGTGCGGCCGGTGAACGTGGCCGCCGACTCCTCGCCCACCGCGATGACCAGCCGGGTCGGCGCCACGCGGAGCGCGTCGACGTCGGGCCGGTAACTGGTGACCGCCACGGACCGGTCGGAGAGCAGCGGGTCGTCCCGGGAGCCGTCGTCCTCGACCGGCATCCCGAACGCCGCCGGGTCGGGCAGGGGCCGGGCGAAGTAGTCGTCGGTGAACTCGCCGCGCCACGACGTCATGGCCACGAACGCGGCCATGCCGGCACCCCAGCCGTTCTTCCGGTACGCCTCCTGGCAGGCCGCGGTGGCCCGCGCGGCGGCGTCCGCGTCGGGCAGCAGCGTGACGAGTGGCGGCTCGTGCGCCACAAGCGTGCCCACCGTGTCCGGGTACGCCGCGACGAGGGCGAGCGCGGTCACCGCGCCGCCGCTGCTGGCGAACATGTCGACCGGGCCCGTGCCGAGCGCGTCGACGACGGCCCGTACGTCGCCGGCCTGGGTCTCGGGCACGGAGTCGGTGCGGCCGTCCCGGCGCACGCTGCGGCCGAGCCCGCGCGGGTCGTAGGTGATCACGGTCCGGTCCCGGAAGTACGAGGCCAGCGCCGTGAAGCCGTCGGCGCACATCGGCTGGCCGATCATGAACAGCGGTCGGTGCCCGCCGGTGGTGGTGCTCGGGGCGTGCACGTCGTAGACGAGGTCGACGTCGGGTGTCTGGAGCGTGTGCGTGGTCATGCTCCGGTCGACAGCCGTCGGCCCGGAAAGTCATCGGTCCGCCGGGATTCCCATGCGGATGCGGTTCCCGGCGGTGTCCACGTCCACCGCCCACCACCCGCCAATGGATGCCGGGTCGGGTAAACCCCGCGACAGGCGGACCGGCCGAGGGCTACCGTCCGCCGGTGACGCGCATGCACGAGCACGAGGTGCACACCGACCCCGCCCTGGTCGAGCGGCTGGTCGCGAGGCAGTTCCCGCAGTGGGCCGGTCGACCCGTCACTCCGGTCCGCTCCGGCGGCACCGACAACGCGATCTACCGGCTCGGCGACGACCTGACAGTCCGGCTGCCCCGCATCGAGACCGCCGTGAAGCAGGTCGAGTTCGAACACACCTGGCTGCCCGTGCTCGCGCCGCGCCTGTCGGTGGCGGTGCCCGAGCCGTGCGCCGTGGGCCGGCCGGCCGAGGGCTACCCGTGGCCGTGGGCGGTGCACCGCTGGATCGACGGCGAGCACCCGAGCGACGCCACCACCGACCACCGGCGCTTCGCCGCCGACCTGGGCACGCTGGTCACCGGCCTGCGGCAAGCCGACCCCACCGGCGCCCGCACCGGCTACCGGAGCGGGCCGCTGCGGCAGCGCGACGCGTACCTGCGGGAGTGGGCCGAGGCGGCCCACGGCCTGGTCGACGTCGACGCCGTACTCGCCGCCTGGGAGGCGGCGCTGGCCGCACCCGCCTGGGCCGGCCCGCCGGTGTGGGCCCATGGCGACCTGCTCGCCGGCAACGTCCTCGTCCGGGACGGCCGGCTCTGCGGCCTGATCGACTTCGGCGCGGCCGGCGTCGGCGACCCGGCCTGCGACGCCCTGCCGGCGTGGACGCTGCTCGACGCCGACTCCCGCCCGGTGTTCCGCGAGGCCGCCGGCTTCGACGACGCGACGTGGGCACGCGGCAAGGGCTGGGCGCTGCTCTTCGTCAGCGCGCTCACCTACTACCGCACGACAAACCCCACGATGTACGCCGTCGGCCGGCGCGCGGTCGACGCGGTCCTGGCCGACTCCACCTGACGTCGGTCACGAATCCCGCCGACGCCGCCACCCGTCAGGCGCGGGGACCGTTCAGCCGGTCGTCCGGGGCGGTCCGGACGTCGCCGGCCTCCGCCCCGGCGGACGAGTCGCCCCGCTCGACGGACGAGTCACCCGTCTCGACGGACGTGACGTCGTCGAGCAGCTCGTCGACCTCGACCACCGTCGCGTCCGCCTGCGGGGCGGGCTCCGTCGCGTCCGCCGCCGACGTCGGCTTCGTGACCCACTCCTCCCACGACAGGTCGTGCTTCTCCGCCAGGTAGCGGGCGCGGTAGAGCCGGGTCGCGTCCTCGATGGCCGACTGGAGCATGGCGAAGCTGAGCCCGGCGGCGACGAGCGCGCCGGCGATCGGCACGACGTTCGCCAGCCGCGTCCGGACCAGCCGCAGCCCGAGCAGCTTGAAGATCTGCTGGATGACCCGGACGAGAGGGTCCCGCCCCAACTGGCTCCACGTGGCGCGGCGCATCATCTGCTGGGTGAGGCGCGACAGGCTCGCGAGCGCTGCCGTCTTGCTCGCGGACGACGACGCCATGCTGTAGTTCAGGACCCCCATCAGGAACAACTCCTCCTCGGGGTCCCGTGGGTCGTAGCCGTAGTGGACCGCCACCTCCGCCACCGCCCGGCCGAGCAGCGCCAGCGAGATCACCACGTCCGACGCCACCGCGGCGACCGCGACACCCGCCGTCGTGCCGCCGCTGACGGTGGTGCTGACCGTGGCGCCGGTGACCGCGACGGAGGCGAGGCCGGATTCGATCACCCCGACGAACGGGATCGTCATCGCCGGCCGACCCTTGTCGAGGTCCTTGAGGTCGAGCGAGCCGAACGGCGAGCCCTCGGCCAGATCCGGGTGGTCACGGCGCAACCGCTCGGCCCGCTTGGTCAGCGACGCCGAACGCAGGGCCGGCAGGAAGATCGCCTTGAAGCCACCCTCCAGCGCCTTCATGATGGTCTCGTCGCCGAGTTGCATGGTCCGGCTTCCGCCGGGGATCTTCTTGATCTGTTCGCCGGCACGCCTGGTGAGCGACGCGACCTGGCCGACCATGCGCGCCCGCACGCCGTCGCGGCGCTTCCGCTCGCTCTCCAGCAGGCTGGACCAGGCCCGAGCCTCGTAGTCGGACATGCCTTCCCGCATCAGCGCCCCCTGTCGATTCGTGAAAACCCGATCAAGTCTGGTGCCGGGAACCGGGGGCCTCAAGCGATCGGACAAGCGGCTATCCGACTCAAGAGCGGTCACCCGTGGCGGTGGGCGGTATGGCCGACCCGGGCCGAAGTCCGAAAAGGACCACGGTGTGCCTTAGAACTGCGCGGGAGTGTGAACCTGTCATGCCGGGTGACACCCGATAAGTCAGCCTGAATAGGGCCAGAGCAACGATTGTCATGCACTCTAGCGGTTTTACCGACAGCTACATTTGGGAGCGCTCCTATCGCGGTCTCCGCGTCACCGGACGATCACCCATCGACGTTCCCCGGCGGGGGTAGACACAGTGGACTATGCTCACTCGGAGATCGCTGGGGGGCGGCGGGTGTGCCGATTCCCCGGATGTCGTGTTCAACGAACCATGAAGGCGCCGAATGCGGCGCCCGGGAACGGAGTTCGTCATGAAGCTAGCCCGAAGGATCGGATTCACCGCCACTGCTGTGGTGGCACTTGTTGCCGCATCCGCGACCCCCGCACTCGCCGACTCCGGCGACACCATCTACGGATTCTGGCCGAACCGGATCGCGCACGCTACCTTCACCAGCTACGGCGACAAGTTCACCGTGTGGGACGACGAGAGCGACGGGCGGGCCGCGATCGCCTTCTGGCAGGTGGGCAGCCGCAGCGGCCAGTGCGTGAACAGCAACGGCGCGGGCACCTCCAAGACCTGCAACTACGACTTCCCGGAGAACACGACGATCGTCTGGAACCTTACCGCGCAGGGTTGGGCGAACCCCGGCTGCTGCACGGCGATTGTCGGTGGGGAGCAGCGGGACAAGACCTGATCCGAACCGGCGAATGACGCGCGGAAGCCACCACGGCAGCGCCACGCGTCGTCTGGTCGGACAAATCGATAAATGATGTGGTGCGGTTGCCGCAGGCAGCGGGATGACGCGGGATCGGCATCCCGACTGTCTACGGCGACCGCGCCGCTCACCACTCGCCTTGAATTTCCGCCGACCATTGGTGTCAATGGTGCAGGCGCACCTGCACCATTGACACGAACCGGCCACGGACGGATCGGGTGGAGGCTCGTCCGACGTCAATAAGCCTGCGGGGAACGCGGAGCATCCACCGGGCGCGACAATCAGCCGGTTGCGGACCCGGGCCAGTGACAGAAACGGCGCGGTCAGGGTCAGCCCACTCCGAGCGCGGCGGCGAGGTGGACGAGCATCGCCGGGGCGCGCGGATCACGGGCGACGCGGGCGAGGATGTCCCGCCCGTCCGGCCGGTGACGGATCTCGGCCGGCGCGACTCGGTCGGCCTCCACCACGAGCCGGCCGGCACCGACCGGGTCACCCGCTTGCAGGTACGCACGGGCGACATCCATCAGGTACGCGGCCCGATGCTCGGCGGTCAGCCACCGCCACCCGTCCCGCGTGATCACCTGCTCGTGCCGGGCCACGGCGTCCGCCGCGTCACCGCGTTCCGCCGCCACCGCGATGCGGGCAAGCTCGACCGCCGTCGGCCCGAACCCGGTCCGGTGGTGGTCGTGGCCGTCCCCCACCCGCACCGCCATCTCTGCGGCCTCGTCGACCAGTTCGACGGCGGCGCGGTCGTCCCCGTCGCGGGCAGCGGCCAAGGCACCCTGCGCCAGCAGAGTCCCGCACAGCGACAGCTCCGCCGCGTCGCCGAACTCGACCACCGGCGGAACGATCCGGTACGCGGCAGCCAGCATCACCGCCTTCGCCGTCCGAACCCGCGACGACGCGCGCAACACCTGGCCGAGCTGCACGGCGGAGGCCGCCACCAGGACCCGGTCGCCGGTGGCGGCGCTCATCGCCCGGTCCACCGCCAACCACGCCACGTCGGGAGCGCCGAGCTTCACCAGCAACGCGGCCGTCACGCGGTACGCCTCCACCAGCGGGACCCGGCCCCCGCCGGGATCCTGGACGTGGGTGCGCTGCGCGTCGGCCACCACCTGCGGCAGCAGGTCGACCACCATCGGGTAGCGGGCGCGCTGGAAGGTGCTCCAGGCATGCGCGACCTCCCGCGCCATCCGGTCCGCCGGCACCACCGGGCGGCGGGAAGCCGGCCGTTGCAGGGCGATCTCGTACGCCGACAGCGCCGCCCGGATCCGCTCGACGCCCTCGGCGCGCTCGGCCACCTCGACCGGCCGGCTGTCCCGACCGAGCAGCACCGCCGTGTCGATGCGCAGCACGGCAGCGATGTCCTGGAGCGTCGACACCTTGTCCAGCGACCGAACGCCGCGCTCGACCTTGTCGACCCAGCTCTTCGACTTGCCCAGCCGATCGGCCAACACCTGCTGCGACAGCTTCCGTCGTCCGCGCCAGTACGCCACCCGCCGCCCGACCGGCAACAGCTCACCGCTGTCCACGGCGCCACCGCCGATCCGGCACGGCCCGGGTGGTCTCCTCGGCCGGTATCCGATCCGCTTCCGCCTGCGCGAGGATCCGTTGCCGCGCGGCCTCGCGTTCCGCTGCTTCGATCCGCTCGCCTCGGCTCTCGGCTGGAGCGTCCTCGCTCATCCCCACCTCCCGCTGGCAGGGCCCGCCCGCACGTACAGGATCAGGCCTGGCACATTCAGTAACCGTGACGCTACGATCGCGGCGACGCGCGTAGGACTCACCCGCAGTACGAATGAGCTGGTCAGCAGTCAGCCGGCATCGCTGTCCACGACGGGGAAACGTCGACTGCCGGTCACTGTAGGGACGGCGATGGCATCACTCGGACGATCCACCTCGGCTCGTGGCGACGTAACCGGCTACCTGTTGAAGCTGATTCGGGAGTCCATCCCCCTGACTCAGGAGCAGCTCGCCGTGGAGCTTGGCGTCGACCGCGCGACCGTTCAGAGTTGGGAGTCAGGACGGAGACCGTTCCTCGCCGTCCCGTTCGGCCAGGCCGCCAGAATCCGGCAGCGGCTCGGTAGCCTCGGCGCGAATCCGGTGCTGCTCGACGCCGTGGGAGACGCCGTCGACGCCGACGCCGTTCTCGCCGCCCTGCTCAATCCGAAGATCGAGCGGGCAGACCTTGCCGAGCAACCCCTCGGCTGCATGGTGCTCACCCACCGGCTGACCGACCTCATCCTCTGGGCCGTTCTCGGCCAGACCCCCACCTTCATCGGAAGCCTGCCGTCTTCCCACCGTCGACGAGGCCCAGTCGCCACAGGTCCAACTCTGCGGACAGCGGACCAGCGCGTCTTCTTCACGGCCCTGCACGTCCTGGCCGAACGCGCCTCAGCTCAGCGCCAACCCGACGTGCTGCTGCACCGGCAGGCATGCTTCCTCGCCGGTATGGATCCCACGGGCTCATCCGCCGCATGGCTCACCCGGAGCACCACCCGCAAGTCCCCCGGGGCGCGTGCCTTCCACACATGGTCGCCGCTGTGGCCGGACGCCCGCTCCATCGTCACCTCTATGGCCAACCAGGGAGATGTCGAGCCACTACGAGACTTCATCGCCCGCGCACATCCCGATGACGCCTGCCAGCGCGCGGCCCTCAACTACTCCGCGTACTGGGTCGGCGAGATCCCCTATCGCCAACCCAACGACTCCTTCATGCCCGCCACCATCGACGATTGGCGCGGTGCCCGTCTCCTGCGGCACCTCGTCGAGCGCCTCGAAGCTGACCACCCGTTCATCGATCTCAACATCCACAACCTGTGGGCTCTGCTCGCTGCCAGACGCGGGCTCGTCCACGACCACCCTGCCACAGGACAAGCGCTCGCCAACCGTGCCGGTGCCGTCCTCGACAGCGACCAGATCTCCGCGCAGTCCCGCAGGGAACTAACCTCTGTCGTCTACAGCCTGCGTACCGAGGGCATCACCGGCAAAGGGACGGGCAGATGAGCGAGGACCAGCACGCCGCAGCGATGAGATTCATCTTCGAGGCCGGCGTCCTGAAACGCGCCGCTCGTACCGGCTGGTGGTTCGCCGGGGTCAAGCACCCTGAGTCGATCGCCGAACACTCCCACCGCACCGCCCTGATCGGCATGATCCTCGCCGCCATGGAGGGGGCCGATCCCGCGCGGACCACGATGCTCTGCGTCCTGCACGACACCCAGGAAACGCGCATCACGGATATCCCACACATCGCCAAGCGTTACCTCAGCGCCGCGCCCAATACCGCGGTCACCGCAGATCAGGTAGCCGGCTGCCCACCCGGCGTCACCGACGCCATTACTGCGGCCGTGGCCGAGTACGAAGCCGGTGAAACCCTCGAAGCCGTCGTCGCCCGGGACGCCGACAAACTCGAATGCCTCGTCCAAGCCGTTGAATACCGCCACCAGGGCGTCGACAACGTCCAACGGTGGATCGACAGCAGCCGTGCCGCGCTCACCACCGCCTCCGCAAAGCAACTCGCCGACGCGGCACTGGCCGGCCAACCCCTCTCCTGGCTCACCTCACCGTCGAAGAGGCCCGTCTCCGACGAGGAAACCAGCCTTTGACCGCCACCACGACGCCTCGCGGCACTTTCCTCCGCACGCTCGGCGCCTCCGGACACCTGCCGCCGCACATTCCGTAGCACCTGACCTGCCCGCTACGCTCCGCCGGTGACGGATGCCGGTGTCGCGTTGGGCGTCGAGGCCGCTCGTCGGCTGGCCGCGCTGAATGTGATGGACATTCAGCCAGGGCTCACCGATGCCGAGTTCGACTGCATCGAGAGGAATTTCGGCTTCGAGTTCGCCGACGACCATCGCGCTTTCCTCGGCGCCGGGTTGCCGGTCCGGACGCCCGGCTGCGTCGATGATCCCGAGAGCGAGGGGTGGGGCTGGCCGAATTGGCGTCAGCCTAGTTCCGATGCCTTGAAGGAGCAGCTCGACTGGCCGCTCACCACCGCCCTCGACGAGATCCTCAAGGGCGAGTGGCCACCCGGATGGGGAAGGCGCCCACAAGACCTCGTCGCGCGCGAGGCCAAAGCGAGGCGGCACCTCTCCCAGGTTCCCCGGATGATTCCCGTCTACGCCCATCGCTATCTGCCGGCGGGCCGTGGCTCCTCCGGCCATCCGGTGTTGTCCATCCACCGGCTCACCGACACCATCGTCTACGGCCACGACCTCGCCCACTACATCGACCAGGAGTTCCGGACGCATGAGGTGACGGCACCCCTGTGGCGGCACTACACATGAGCGGCGAGGAACCATCGCCCGGCTTCGACAACCGGTGTCAGCCCAGGTACATCGGTGGCGTGGAGAGCATCGAGAGTCGGTGCTGGCTGGATTGGTGGGCGAATGCCACCACGATGCTCGGTTGTTTCGAGGCAGTCGTCCTGATCACCACGACCGACGCAGGTTGGACGGCCGACGGTCGCCTGGTCGACGCCACCGGTGACGAGCGGGAGAGCCTCGCCCTTCTGTGCGACCTCGACCCGGCCTTCACCTTGCGATTAAACGACGACAGCATGGTGGAAGTCGTCGTTCATCGCACCGACGGGCATGATCGCTTTCGTCTCATCGAACGAGTTTCCCGGTCTGGGCAGGCAGGATTTCCGGCAGTTGAAAAGGCCGGCCCCGACTGACGGGAAACAGGCGATCATGATCGTCGAGCACACGGCGACCATGCCCGACACCTGTCGGGGGGGTGTAGGCGGACGGGCTGCCGGGTACCTCGCGCCCAACCCCGTACCCCCTGCTCAGGGGTACCTTATGACCGTCGTGCTCGCCGTTGTCTGCAGCGACGGGGTGGTGATCGGTGCGGACTCCCAGATCACCGAGAGCGATCGCGGTCTGAGCTTCCCCGCCCAGAAGCTGCACCCGCTGGGATCCTGCGCCGCCTGGGGCGGCAGCGGCGCGCGGGGAGTACTCACGATCTGCATCCCCTCCTCCAGGACTCGGCCACCGCCATCCTCGAAGCACCCGACATCGGCGACGAGTTGCAGGAGCGCGTCCTGCCCGTGTTCAAGAAGCACTACGAGAACTACATCCCGGACGTGCCCGGCGAGGGCAGCGGCGGCGGGTGTCGACGTACCTGCTCGCGGCCGGCTACAGCCAGGGCGGGCCGTGGGTCGTGGAGATCAACCCCAACGGCCTCGTCGGGCGCTACGAGGACGTGGGCTTCCACGCCATCGGGGAGCACCCATGGCCCAGCAGGCCGGCGCACTGCTGTCCCACATTCGGATGACCACGCGCACCGTCGAGTATGGTTCGGGTGCTGGAGGCGCTGGCGCAGACCTCGCCGTCGGTCGGCGGCCCGTTCAGCGTGGCGTGCATCCGCGAGGAGGGCGCCCACCACCTCGACGAGAAGGAGATCGCCAAGGCGCTGAAGGACTGCCAGCGCTGGCGCGATCTCGAACAGGAAACGCTCGACCGGCTGTTCGACTGACGCCGCGGACGACCGGCGAGGTAGTGGCTCGTCGGAGGCGGCAGATAAGGCCGCCTCCGACGAGCGAAAGACGGCCTCTGAACTGGGTGGAGCTGAGGGGATTTGAAACCCTGACAGTGATGATGTGGGAGCCATCCCGTCCGGCGACCCATCACCGGCCTGCTCAGCCAGGGTCCAGCCGTTCTTACGGCCCAGACCCGAGACCAGCTCGCACAGGTACTGCCGCGCCCGCCGCCGCGGCTCCGATCGGCGAGACCGAGGCCCGATCCGCGCATGCAACCGGTCCAACTCGCCATTCCACTGATCGACATCAACGTCCGTCACAGCCAGACCAACGAACACGAGCCGAAGACGATTCGCCTACTGCTGTTGCAGTACTAATTAGCACCGTGCGGTCCCCGTCTACCGCGACCGTGGCGTTTCCGTCACTTCAGCCAGTTGGTAAAGGCCACGGGGCGGCATCAACCACTGTGGAGAGCCATCCCGCGAATTCCGGGATAGGAGGTACGACCCCGGCTGCCGTTCGTATCGCCTCGGCGACCTGCCCGACGAGCTCCGGGAACGTAAGGAGCGCATCAGCCGCTGGGCGCTCGCCCTGTGCACGAAGGGCCAAACCGAGTCCGACCAGCGCGATGAGTTGCCGGTCGTCTGCTCGGTCGACGGCACGTAGATACGCGTGCTGCGCCTGCTCCATGTCACCTGCCACCAGGTGAACGTCGCCAACCGTCGCGTCCGGCGTCGCATCGCCCGCGCCGGACGGGGTCTGGTAGAGCAGGTGGAACCGCTCCGGTCGAGCGAGCCGCCAGCGCATCAGGACCGCTCGGGCGTCCAGCGCGGGAACGTCGATTCGTTGGCGCAGCTGCGGTTCGTATCGCAAAGTTCCCGCGTCGTTTCGCGACATCGTCCAGCGCTCCGCGAGTTGGTGCACCAAGTCGCCGGGCGCCTGGAGATGATGCGCCCGCCAACCGGCCCAGTGGTCTGCGGTCGCCATGCTGACCGTGTCGGCGATCTCGTCGGACGCCTCATGCCTCATGGCGTCGAGGACGCCGGTCAGCGCCGTCACGACGTCGTGTCCGTAGGTGGTGAGATGCGGGTCAGTGCGGATCTGACTCAACGCTCGGGCGACCTGGTGCTGCCAAAGGCCGCATTCGAAGGCGGCTCGGGTCCGGTCCCGATGCGGAAGGGAGGGTTGTTGGTGGCGGTTGTGCCAGAAACGGGCCACCGCCGTGAACGCATACGTGCCGTTCAGCAGGCCGCCGAGCGGTCGCGGATCGTCGCGCCACGGCGCATAGTAGCGGGGGTTGTCGTGGTGTTCGAAGAGCGGCACTAGGTTGTGCAATGCGCCAAACTTCAGATGCTGCAGCTCGTGGAGAAGCGTTCCGGCGAACGAGACCGGGTCGTCGGGTGGCGACATGGCTATGTATCCGTGGGCTGCGGACGAGCTGGAGCTGGCCGGACGGAGCAGAGGCGCTGGGGGCAGGGGAACGAGGCAGCGCACGAAGGACTGGAACGCCTCAGCTTCGTCGGCGTCATAAGCCCTGATGATCGAGACGGATTCGTCGAGCAGGCGGGCCCACATGTCGGCGTCCGCGAGAACGACGGGATTTGCGCGGCTCTGCTGACGCTGGAGATATCGGTCGAGGGGATCGAGGATCACTCGCTCGTTGATGTTGCGGATCGCCGTCCAGCCTGGCCCGTCTACCTTCGGGTACGGAGGCACGGTGACGGTGCATCCGTCAAACGTCACGGTGACGGTCAAGCCAGACCGTCGCACCCGGGCCAGGCCGGTCGCGCTGTCACCGAAACTCGCTACACCGAGAGTCGGCAACGCAGCCATGCCCTCCCAGACCGGAACGTGAACATCGAAAATGCGGTGTGTGACGATGCCGGCGACCGCTGCGACGGCCTGGAGGTGCCCCAAGACGACCCAGCTAGGCAGGTCGTCCTCCCACCTGCCGTCGGTGTGCCGAAGGACGTGCACCAGCCAGGCCCCGACCTGTGGACTCGTGATCACCCGGTCTGCGGAGCGAGGCGCCGACTGACGTGCTTCATCGATGAGCGCCACGGCCGCATCCGTCTCCGCAGATGAGGGCCAACCTTTGGCGCGGAGGAGGACAGCCACCAGGAGCAGCATCCGATGGCTTGTCATACCTGAGGAGAGTTCGTCAATGACCCTCCGGTCGCAGTGTCCGCGGGCGAGACGGTTGAATGAGGTGCGGGTCAGCGAGTGGCTACCCAACGGTCTGCCCAGCTCGGCCGAATGGAGGATGTTGGCGTAGGACTGGATGATTGGAGCGGATCCATCGCTCAGTCCGCCCCCGCCTCCTGAGTACCCGCTGACACTCGGTCCCTGGAGGCGCTTCAAGAGCTGAGCGACCGTCGACTCCATTGTGGCCGGATGCAGACTGCGCAGATCACTCAACGACAGGGAAGCCACGGCCGCGACACCGGTGTCAATCACGGACGGTACGAATTCGGCTCCGCCTGCAGGAGCGTTGTCCAGCGGCGTTTCGTTCGAGACAACGACCGGTTCGCCACGCAATGCGCGCGCGGTTTCCGCGGCATCCTGATGGTCCTCACCCAACACCCGAATCCGCCTCTCCAGAACCGAACGATAGACCGCCAGCGCCTCGTCCTGACGGCCCAGATCCCGCAGAAGGTCGGCCCGGTTGGACTCGGAGACCAGGGTGTCAGGATGGTCCAGCCCGAGCACCTCCTTCCGTAGCCGCACCGTCTCGTCATTCAACTCCAACGCGGCGTGCGTCTCGCCGAGTCGCCGCAGGTCGACAGCGAGGTTACTTATCGAGGTCAGGGTATCGGGATGGCGCTCGCCAAGAACCGCGCGCCGTCGCTGGAGCACGTCCCGGTTCATGTCGCGGGCGGCGCTGTACTCGCCCATTCGATGGAGCACCACGGCGAGGTTGCTCATCGATGCCAGCGTGTCGGGATGGTCTTCTCCGAGAACCTGTCGCCGCCGGCGGTAGGTGTCCTCGTTGAGCTGGCGGGCGGCCTCGAAGTTACGAAGTGCGCTCAGATCGGAGGCCAGGCTGGCTGCCGAGTGCAGCGTGTTAGGGTGATCCGGCCCACGCCACTCCCGCTGCAACCGGTAGTTCTCCTGGTCCAGGGCCCGAGCGAGATTATGCCGCCCATAGTCCCGGTGGGCCAGCGCCAGCATGTGCGCTGCGGAGACGGTGTGCGGATCGTTGCGGCCGAGTTCTTCCGTCCACCGCAGGAACCAGTCTTCCAACAGTGCAGGTGCGGTGCGCATGTCCCGTCGGATGAGCACGAACCAGCCCGCATCACAGGCCAGATCGAGCAGCGGCGGCGCCGGCTCTGGGTGGTCAAGCACGATGAGAATGTGCGGGAACAGCGTGGCCCAGTCTCGCCAGGTGACCGGATCGCTCGGATCACCGGGCCGCGCCGCAACCACGAGCGCCTCCGCGAACCGTTGGTAGGTGAAGATCTCGGCGTGTGTGAGCTGGCTACGGAGCACGTCCTGGACCAGCCGGTGCACCTGGACACATCGGTCGACTCGTTCAACGAGGCCGTGCTCGACCATCTGCGCCACAGTGTTCAGTAGGTCCGGCTTGGCAACCGTGGCTCGCCGTACCGCGTCGAGATCCGGCGGCACGCCCTGCGCGGGCACCACCGAGGCGGCCTCTTGCAGCAAGGTGAAGGGCACGGGCTCCGGGCTGAGGAAGGCAAGGGTCCGGAGCATGCCGAGGGCCGCCGGGTTCTCCTCCACGAGCCTCCTGACCGTCAACAGCACCGCTCGTGCGAAAGAGTCGGCGTAACCGGGTGCCAGGCCCTGGTCGAGGATTCGTGCCGGCTGACTGGCGAGCTCATCGAGATACTCGGAGGCCGACATGCCGGTTCGTCGTAGAAATGTGGCCGCCTGTGCAAGGGCCAGCGGAAGGTTGCCTAGCGCGGCGGCCATAGCCAGTCGGTCATTCCGACCCAGCGCCGGATGGTACGAGGCGAGCACCTCGGTCGACTGATGACCTTGCATAAGGCTGACGTCGATGACATCGGCGACCTCCCGGATAGCCGGGTTGCGAGAGGTGATCAGAACGTGCCCCCGGCCGCCGGGCAGCCACCCTTCGATCTGGTCGGCGCTTATCACGTTGTCGAAGATCAATAGCCAGTCGTTCGCGGTGCGTAGGTGCTGCATAACGAGCCGCACGGCCGCGCCGATGTCGGCGCCCCTTCGACTCCCGGGCTCGACCAACTCCAGCGCGACAGCCAGTTCGGCGAACTGCTCCCCGATGAGGCTGTCGCGTTCGGCCCGGATCCACCACACGGTCGAGTAGAAATCCGCGAAGCGGTGAGCATACTCCCTCGCGATCTGGGTTTTGCCGACGCCGCCCATGCCGGCCATGGCCTGAACGAGTACCCGTCCACCAGTCTGCAATTTCGCCCGCAGGTCCTGCAGGATGTCATCCCGTCCGACGAAGCGGGGATTTCGCGCCGACACGTTCCACACAGCGCGACCCGATCCACGGGATCCGGGTTCGGGCGGCGCGGATGACTCGGTGGAGCCGCGGCGAACGTCGTCGAGAAAGCGTTTCCAGCGGTCCCAGTCCGGCGGGGTACCGGCCCATTCCGACCAGATACGGATAACCGTCCAGAGTTGCTTGTCGTTCCGGGGTGGACGGCGGAGCCGGAGCCACTCGCCGACCCGTTTGCTGAGGTCCGGGAAGGGATTTCCGTCTGCCCGGTCCAGCTGCCGGCGAGAGTACGACTGCGGGCGCGCGTTCTGTGCGTCTGCCTCCAGGGATTCGAGCTCCGTGAACAGATCGCGTTCGGGATGCCTGGGATCATTCACCTGATCATCCTTATCGACTGCCATATGCCCGCCCGGGTGCCCGCTGCCCGTTGACGGGCGCCGGGCAACGCCTGTGAGGTCGCAGTTTATCGAACTCGATGCCCGTCTTGGCGAGATGACTTACGGGCACCGAGCCGGTAGCGCCACCGTCGAGTCATGTCCGAGCGTACTGAGAGTGATCAGAAGACCCCGAATCGGAACGTTGCCGCGCGATCGAAGAGCACTGTGCTGTTGACGGTGCTGGGCAGCCTAGTCTCCGGTGTCGCGCGAGCGATCGCGGAGCGGCTGCTGAACATCCTGTGAAGGTAGTTTTTACGATCTGACCGACCCTGCCGAGGCGCTCCTCGGTGGGGTCGATCACCCAGCGGCATAAGGGCAACCGCCGGGCACTACAGCGGGTCGTGGTGGCACTCGGCCGCTTTGCAACTCGCGTTCGGGGCCCCGCCGCCATCGAACTCAGCCGTTCGGTTTAAGTTCTGCTGCCCCGTGCCACGGTCTGGGGCTCTGTCCGACGGTCAAACGGGCAAGGGCGGGTTCCCCGTCATCCGAGAACCCGCCCTTGACCTGCTGCTTCTTGGTGGAGCTGAGGGGATTTGAACCCCTGACCCCCTCGATGCGAACGAGGTGCGCTACCAGTCTGCGCCACAGCCCCTCCGCTGGCGAACCAGCGTCGGTCCCACCCGGCTTGCACCGGGCGGGCCGGCACAAGGCTAACAGGTCACGCCCCTCACACGCGAACCACCCCGCCCGCCCCGAGGCCCCACCCGACCCCGTCCCGTCGATCTTGGAATTGTGGCACTTCCGATAAGCCTTGAAAGGGGCAAACCTTGGCACCACAACTCCAAGATCGACCCAGCGTCCCCTGCGGGCGAGCACCCGACGACGGGCGCGGTCAGGCGCCCCGGCCGGACTGGTAGGGGCGACCACGCAGGCCACCCGCCCGCCGGTAGGACACCGAGCCGCCGCTCGCGGCCGGTGGCAGGTCCGCCGGCCGGTCCAGGCCCATCGCGGTACGCCGGACCGCCTCCCGCTGGGCGGCCAGCCGGCGCTGCGCCTCCCGCCGGGCCGCCGCGCGCCGGGCCTGTTCGCGGCGCACCTCGGCCTGGCGGGCGGCGAGCCAGGCGGCTTCCCGGGCGTCCGCGCGCCGCCGCCGGCGTTCGGCGAGGGCCCGGTGCCGCAGGTGTACGACGTACGCGACGAGCAGCGCGCCGGTGACCGAGACGCTGATCCAGAACCCGGGCCCGACCAGCATCACGCCGACCAGTTCGACCAGGTTGAGCAGCAGCAGTGCGGCGAGCACCCGGCGTCGGCGGTAGACGGCCGGGGTGTGCCGTCGGCGGGGCGGGTGCCGTCGGCGGGACTGCGCGGGGACCGCCGAGACGGGCCGGAGCCGGCCGGAGCGCCGCCGGACGGGAGGCGCGGAGACCGGACGAGCCAGACCACCCGTGTCGGAATCCTCACTCAAGGTGACGACAAGGGTGCGGGGCGGGTGCACCGGCTGGCGTCCGGGCACGGTGCGTCGACGACGCTGGCGCTGAAGCACCCGTGCCGTCGACTGCGCCCGCTCCGCCACCAGCCGCTCGGTGGCGTCGTACCGGCGGACCAGCGCCGGAGCGAGAGCGAGCAGACCGGCGGCGGCGAGGACGGCGAGGAGCACCGACGTCGGCACCCTCACCCCTCCCGTCACCAAGTTCGGGGCGAGCGCCACACGGCCGCAACTTCTTCCGTCGACTCTCGTTAACGGCGCACATCGTGCGGACCAGCAGCGCTTGCCACAGCTTGCAGTTACTTGAGGTTACGGGCCGCCGACCCGCTTCACCGTGCGCCGCGCCGGGCGTCACGGCCGGAACGGCTCAGCGCCGGCTGTCACGTACGCGGTGCCACCGCGCCAGCAGACCGCCCTCGGCGGCCACTTCCTCGCCGGTCATCGCGTATCCGATGTGGTCCCGCCAGGCGCCGTCGATGTGCATGTACCGCACGTGGTAGGCCTCCTCGCGGAAGCCGAGCTTCTCCACCACCCGCCGGGACGGGGCGTTCTCCGGCCGGATGTTCACCTCGATCCGGTGCAGGCCACCGGGGCCGAACGCGTGGTCCACGGCGAGCGCGACAGCGGTCGGGATCACACCCCGTCCGGCCACCCGCGAGTCCACCCAGTAGCCCACGTACCCGGAGCAGAACGCCCGGCGCACGATGCTGCCCACGTTGAGGTGGCCGACCAGCCGCTCCTGCCCGTCCTCGCGCAGGCAGACCGCGAACGGCATGCCGTCCCCGGTCCGCGCCGACCTCCGCTGGTCGGCGTGGACCAGACGGAACGCGGCTGGCGAGTTCGTCGCGTCCCAGCCGCCGGGCACGTGCGACTCCCACGGGGCCAGCCACTCCCGGTTCGCGCGCCGGATCGCCGACCAGGTCGCCGCGTCGGAACGCCGGTACGGCCGCAGCACCACCGGACCGTCCACCAGCACCGCCGGCCACCCCGGCGCCCGCCGGAACCTCACCGGCGTCGGTCCAGCAGGAGCACGTCCACGGTGGAGCCGGCGGCGGCGGTGGTGACCCGCTCGCCGAGCACCAGCAGGCCGTTCGCCTCGGCCAGGCCGGAGAGCGTGTACGGCCCACCGGCCAGCGGCTGCACGGTGTAGCCGCCACCGCGCCGCTCGGCCACGTGCGCGGGACGGAACTCGCGCAGCCCGCCCGGCGAGGAGACGGTCTCCAGCAGGTGCGCGCGCACGCTCGGCCGGAACACCGGCTCGGCGCCGGCCAGCAGTTGGATGGCCGGGCGGGCCAGCACCTCGAAACCGATCAGCGCCGCGCCGGGCTCACCGGGAAGACACACCACCGGCACCTCCTCGGCGCCGACCGTACCGAACCCGAGCGCCGTGCCGGGATAGAGGGCCACCTCTGTGAAGGCCACCGGCCCGGCCCGGCCGCCGTCGCGGCGGGACAGGATGCGGCGGACCATGTCGCCCGGCCCGGTGCCGGTGCCGCCGGTGGTGATGATCAGGTCGGCCCGCAGCGTCTGGTCCTCCAGCAGGCCGCGCAGCGCCTCCGGGTCGTCGTCGCAGATCCCGACCCGGTACGCGAGCCCGCCCGCCTCGGCCGCCGCCGCGGTCAACGCGTGCGAGTTGGTGTCCACCACCTGACCGGGCTGGCTGCCCCGTCCCACGTCGACGAGTTCGTCACCGGTGGCCACGATGACCACCCGGGGGCTGGGGCGCACCACCACGTGCCCGATGCCGGTGGCGGCGAACACCGCGACCAGGGCCGGTGAGACGTACGCGCCGGCGCGGGCGAGCAGCGTGCCGGCGACGAGTTCCTCACCGGCGCGGCGCAGGCCGTACCCGCGCTTGGGCGCGCGGAAGATCTCCACGGCGGCCATGCCCTGGTCGGTCCACTCCACCGGCACCACCACGTCGGCGCCCACCGGCAGCGGCGCGCCGGCCGCCACCGAGAAGCAGGCGCCGGGGGTGAGCCGGACCGGCCGCCAGCTCGCCGCGCCCAGGTCACCGACCACGTTGAGCCGGATGCTGCGCCCGCCGCGGATACCGGAGGGGGCCGGGACGTAGCCCGGCCCCCGGCTCCCTCCAGAGATGTCCTCCCAGCGCGCGGCGTACCCGTCCACCGCCGCCTGGTCGAAGGCGGGGAACGAGTGCGGGGCGACCACGTCCTCGGCGAGCACGTTGCCGTACGCCTGGGTCAGGTCGAGGTCGAGCGGAGGCAGCGCGCGTAACCTGCGCAGCACGCTGCCCAGGTAGTCGGCGAGCGGCGTCAACTCGTTCGCGGCCGCCTCGGCGTCGGCCGTCGCGGTCATGTATCGGCACCGCCGGACGCGTTACGCAGGCCGTTGAGGACCGCGTCGGTGACGGTCTCGTCGCCGTTGTTGACGAACTCCGCGAGCCACTTGCGGAACTCGGTGCCGATGTCCTCCCGCTCGGCGGCGATCTGCACCACGGTCTGGAGGTAGCCCAGCGGCATGCCGGTGTCGTAGCGGGTGCCCCGGTAGACGATGGCGTGCACCGGCACCCCCTCGGTACGCAGCAGCTCCATCGCGTCGGTGAGCTGGATCTCGCCGCCGCTGCCCGGCTTCGTCCGCCGGATCGCGTCGAAGATCCGCCCCGGCAGCACGTACCGGCCGAGGACGGCCAGGTTGCTGGGCGCGTCCTCCGGGCTGGGCTTCTCCACCATGCCGGTGACCCTGACGACCTCGGCGATGTCGGCGTACTCCGATTCGGCCGGCTCGACCGAGGCGATGCCGTAGCGGCTGGTCTCGGCCGGGTCGACCTCGAAGAACGCGAGCACCACGCCGCCGGTGCGGGCCTGGAGTTCCAGCATGGCCGGCAGCAGCGGCTCGGCGGGCTTGACGAACTCGTCGCCGAGCAGCACCGCGAAGGCGTCGTCGCCGACGTGCGACTCGGCGAACCCGACGGCGTGGCCCAGGCCGAGCTGCTCCGGCTGGCGGACCGTGTAGACGGCGGCCAGTTCCTCGGTGCGCTTGACGGCGGCCAGCAGCTCCGGCTTCTTGGCGAGCCGCTCCTCCAGGTCGGGTCGCCGGTCGAAGTGGTCGACCATCGAGGTCTTGCCCCGCCCGGTGATCAGCAGCACGTCGGTGATGCCGGCCTGGGTGGCCTCCTCGACGATGTACTGGAGAACCGGCCGGTCGACGACCGGCAACAGCTCCTTCGGGACCGCCTTGGTGGCCGGCAGGAACCGGGTGGCCAGGCCGGCCGCCGGGATGACGGCCTTGACCGCACGGGAGCGACCGGGGGTCGCTGAGGGGTTCGCTGAGTGCTCCGACATGCCGCGAGACTATCGGCCACGGCTCTGCCGCGGCGGGTGAGGACCGGAAGACGCGCCGCCCTGCGCGGCGCCCGCCGGGTCCGCCGCGCCGGCCCGGGGCAGCCCGTCGGGCGGGCTGACGGTGGCGGCCACCACCGGAATCTCCTGGGTGCGAGCCGGATCTCCGACAGCTACGGGGGCCATCCGGTAGCCGTCCCGCCCGGCCGCCTTGGCCGCGTAGAGCGCGTCGTCGGCCGCGTCGAGCACCTGCTGGCCGCCGGCGGCGTGGTCCGGGTAGACGGCGATGCCGATGGAGACCGTCACCGGCACCCGCAGCGGCTCGTCGCCGTGACCGTCGATTGGCACCGGCTGGTCCCGCACCACCGCCCCGAGCCGCTCGGCGACGATCGTGGCGCCCCGGGCGTCGGTCTCCGGCAGCAGTACCACGAACTCCTCGCCGCCGTGTCGGAACGCCAGGTCCACCTCGCGGATCACGCCGCGTACCCGGCGGGCGAACTCGACCAGCACGGCGTCCCCGGCGGCGTGCCCCCAGGTGTCGTTGACGTGCTTGAAGCGGTCCAGGTCGAGCGCGAGCACGCTGAGCATCCGGCCGAACCGGTTCGCCCGTTCCACCTCCCGCCGGATCGACTCGCGCAGGTAGCGGTAGTTCCACAGCCCGGTCAGCGGATCGGTGAGGGAGAGCCGCTGCGCCTCCTCGTGCACCCGGACGTTCTCCACCGCCACCGCCGCGTGGCCGGCGAAGGTGCGCAGCGTGGCCACGTCGTCGTCGTCGAACTCGTGCCCACCGAGCCGGTCGTAGAGGGCCAGCACGCCGAGCGCCGCGCTGGGCGGCGCGGCCGGGTCGCCGTCCACCGGCGGGTGGCCGGGACGCTCCGGGCCGCGCGGGTCGGGGGCGGCGAACGGCACCGCCACGTACGTCTCGCAGGTCGGTTCCCCGGTCGGCGGGTCCGGCGCGCTCCAGCGGCCCCGCACCGGCTCACCGGTGGCGGCCACCGCGCCGACCACGCCGGTGCCGACCGGCACCCGCAGCGTCGCCGGGTCCGCCGGGTCGTCGGTCGGCCAGCGCCCGGCCAGCCCCTCGACGCACTGGCCGACCAGCACGCCGTGACCGTCGAGCAGCAGCACCGCGCCGGCCCGCGCGCCGGTCCCGGCGATCGCGCTGTCCAGGATCACCCGCAGGATACGTTGCAGGTCGTGCGTGCTGGCCAGCGTGTCGCCGAGCACGACGAGGTGGTTGCGGAGCTGGTCCCGGCTGCTGGTCAGCGCCGCCACGTAGCTGCCGGTCTCCCGCATCATCCGGTTGAACGCGGCGGCCAGCCGTCCGATCTCGTCGCGGCTGCGGACCGGCACCCGCGCGGTCAGGTCGCCGTGCGCCACCCGGTCCACCGCACCGGCCAGCTCGACCAGGGGCCGGGTCGTCACCCGGGCCAGTCGCCAGGCGGCCAGCACGGCCAGCAGCGCGGCCAGCGCCACCGCCGCGGCCAGCGCGCCGAACAGGACGGGTGGACGCCGGGCCGGCACCGAGAGCACCAACGGCAGCGGCTGCCCCGGGTTCGGCCCGACCCGACGCACGTACCGCCCGTCGCCGGTGCCGGCCACCCGCTCCCCGACCGCCTGGCCGGCGGCGGCCAGCACCGCTGCGCGTACCCCCGGGTCCTCGGTCGTGTGGGTGATCCGCCCGGGGCCGTCGAGGAGGGTGACGTCGACGCCGGTCACGGCCGCGAGCCGCGCCACGAAGGCCGGGTCGACGGGCTGCGCGGCGGCGACCGCGCCCAGGTCGGCGCCGGCCGGGTCGCGGAGCCGGACCTGGACGGCGAGCGCCCCCACCCGGCCGGTGGGCGCGCCGGCGCAGTCCTGCCACGGACCGGCCGGCCCACCGGCGGTGGCGTAGGTGGTCCGGCCGGCGGCGTCGGCGATCACGACGGCGGTGGCCAGCCCTCGGCCGACCACCTGGTCGGCGGCGCGCGACCGGGCGACCGGGTCGGCCGCCAGCGCGACCGCGTCGGCCGCCGCGCGCAGTTGCTGGCAGAGCGCGTCGACCGAGGTACGCACGCCGGCCGCGGCCAGGCCCAGCCGCTCGGTGGCGCGGCTGCGGTCGACCGCGCTGAGGGTGGCGCCGACGAAGAACGCGCCGAGCAGGACGGGGCCGAGGACCACCACGAGGAAGGCCACCGTCAACCGCCCGCGTAGCGTCAAAAGCCTTCCCCCCGGAAGTTCCGCGCCCCTTGGTGCGATGCTGACACAGAGCGACCGGTAGGCAAGCGTTGCGTCAGGAGTGTTGCGTGCCGGATTTTTCGGATGAGGTGCACGAGGCGAAGCGGGAACTGCGCGTCGCGCTGCTCGCCGCCCGCCGGTCGCTGTCCGCGCCGCGTCGCGCCGAGGCGGCGGCGTCCGTCCAGGCCGAGCTGACCGCCCTGGTACGCCGGCTGCGCCCGGCCCGGATGACCGCGTACGTGCCGGTCGCCTCGGAGCCCGGCGGGGACGATCTGCCGGAGGTGCTGCGGGCCGCGCTGCCGCCCGGGGCGGCGCTGCTGCTGCCGGTGCTCCGGGACGACCTGGACCTGGACTGGGCCGCCTACACCGGGCGGGAGTCGCTGCGCGCCGCCGGCCGAGGGCTGCGCGAGCCCACCGGGCCACCGTGGGGCCGGACCGCCGTGGCCGGCGCGGACCTGGTGGTGATGCCCGCGTTGGCGGTGGACCGCCGGGGCGTCCGGCTGGGCCGGGGCGGCGGCTCGTACGACCGCGCGCTGGCCCGGGTGCCCGCCACCGTGCCGACGGTGGCGCTGCTGCACGACGGCGAGCTGGTCACGACCGTGCCCGCCGATCCGCACGACCGGCCGGTGCACTGCGTGATCACGCCCGGGGACGGGCTGGTGGCGGTGCCGGGTGTGGGACCGGGCGCTTCCGCTGGACGAATCCGGGTGCGATGACGCACCATTGGCACTCGAAGACCACGAGTGCCAGACCGGCCGTGCCAGAGATCCGGAGGAGAACGTGCCCACGTACCAGTACGCCTGCACCGCGTGCGGCCACCAGCTCGAGGCGGTGCAGTCCTTCTCGGACGAGCCGCTGACCGAGTGCCCGGCGTGTGAGGGGCGGCTGCGCAAGCTCTTCAACTCGGTCGGCATCGTGTTCAAGGGCTCCGGCTTCTACCGGACGGATTCCCGTTCGTCCGGTTCCGACAGCGCGTCGAGCCCCGCGAGCAAGCCGGGGAAGTCCGACTCGTCCTCGTCCGACTCGCCGTCGTCCGGTTCGTCCTCGGGCTCGTCCTCGTCCTCCGGGTCCGCATCGGGCTCCGGCTCGTCCGGCTCGGGGTCCGGCTCGTCCGGCTCGGGCTCGTCCGGCTCGGGCTCCGGCTCGTCGGCCAGCAAGGCGCCGGCGGCCTCCAGCTCCTCCTGATCGCGCGCTGACCCGAAGTGGCCGTTTCCCGTGCGGGGGCGGCCACTTCCTCCTGATCGCGCGCTGACCCGAAGTGGCCGTTCCCGTGCGGGGGCGGCCACTTCCGTGCCCGCCGTGGCCGGTTGTCCACAGGACGGCCGGGTTGTCCACAGGCGCCGGCGACGGGGCGACGCGGCGGCACCGGGCGCGCCTAGCCTGCTGGCGGAACGGTCGGCCGGCGGTGGGAGGCAGTGGTGACGGGTCAGGAGGCGACGTTGCGACCGGTGCGTTGGCGCGGGCTGCCCCGACGCCGCACGCTGGTGCGGGTGACGCTGGTCGCGGTGCTGCTGGGGCTGGCCGCGGCGGTGCTCCGGACGCCGGCCGGCTGTCCACCCGGGTCACCGCCGCCCGGATCGGCTCCCTCCGGATCAGCTCCGCCCGGGTCGGCTCCCTCCGGGTCAGGTCCGTCCGGGTCGGCTCCGGCCGGGCCAGGTCCGTCCGGGTCGTCCGCGGGTACCGGCGTCACCGCGTCCGCCGACGCACCGTCCGCCGACGCACCGTCCGCCGGCCCTCAGCCGCTGCCCGAGGGGTCGGTGGGCGTCCCGATCCGGCTGGGCGAACCGGCCGCGCTCGCGGTGTTGCGTCCGGGCGCCCGGGTCGACCTGCTGGTGGTGCCCGCCGGCGGTTCACCGGACCCCACGCTGCTCGCCCCCCGCGCGCTGGTGCTCGACGTGGTGGGGGCCGGCGGGGCGGTCGACGGCTCGTCCGCGCTCTACCTGGCTCTCCCGCCCGAGCAGGCCCGGCGCGCGGTCGGACTGCCCGAGGGCAGCCGCTTCGCCGTGGTGGTCCGTAGCTGACCACCACCTGACCACCGCCCCCGCCAGCCCGTGCCGCCCGGCGGGAGTCGGCCGGTGCCCGACCGGCGGGGAGTTGGCCGGTGCTGGTTCGGCGGGGAGTTGGGCGGTGCTGGTTCGGCGGGGAGTTGGGCGGTGCTGGTTCGGCGTGGGTCAGCCCCAGTGCGGAGGACGCTCAGCGAGCAGCCAGTCGTCATCGCCGCCGGGCCGCTCGCCCCAACCGTGGTCGGTGTCGTCGGTGGTCTGCTCGGGCAGCACCACGAGATCGTCGCTGAGGTCAACCACGCGGTCGTCGTCGCCGCGCGGGACGCGGATGCCGGGTTCGGTCACGAGCAGCAACAATACCGCCGCCGGGCGAGCCGTCACGCCCCTCGGTAACCCCGCTCGCACATTCACGGAAAGAGGGGTCATTACGCGCCCGATAGCCACGCTTTCCGTGAATCAGCGGGCTGGACGGGGGTGTGAGGTGTGGGTGTGGGGTGGGTGGGTTGGGCTTCGCCGCGTCGGGCGGCCGGTCGGCCGTGGCGTTGGTAGCGTCGGTCGGCGTGACGACGCCGAGTGGTGGCAGCACCGACGACGAGACCTGGCGACGCCCCGAGCAGCCAGCCGCCCCGGACGGGACACCGCCCGACGACCAGCCCGCTGACCATCCGCCAGCCGGGGTGAGCCCCGAAACGCTCTCGGAGACGGGTCCCACCGTCGACGCCGACCCGGCCGATGTCGATCGCCCCGGGAGAACGGGCGCGGACGTTCCACCCGGCACCGATGCCGAATCGCACACGGCCGAACCCCACGGGATCACACCGCAGGCCCCCGAGCCGCCCAGGGCCGGACCGCAGACCGACGAGCCGCACACCACCAGGACGCACGGGGTCGAGACCTCGGCCGGTGAGGCCGGCGTGGTCGAGGGGGCCGCCAGCCCGTGGTCGCGTACGGGTGCGGCGGAGAGTCCCTGGGCCAGGCCGGACCCGGCCGCGCCGACCGGCGGCTGGACCGCGACCGGCAGCGAGTGGCCCGGCACGCCCGGAGCCGCCATCGATCCGGCAACCGGCGGGCATGCGGGTGGGCCGGCAACCGGCGGGTATGTGGGTGGGCCGGCAACCGGCGGGTATGAGAGTGGGCCGGCAACCGGCGGGCCGTCCAACGCCGGCGGGCCGCCCAACGCCGGCGGGCCGCCCAACGCCGGCGGGCCGGCAACCACCGGGTACTCCGGGCCGCCGCCGAGCATGCCGCCGCCCCCCGGCTGGCGACCGCCGGTGCACGTACGGACGCCACCGCCCCGGCAGCTCCCGCCGCAGGACATGGCCGCCATGGACCGCTCGGAGCAGCGCGCCCAACAGCTCACCTACGGCATCGGCGCGGTCGTCGGCGTGGTGCTGGTGCTGCTGATGTGCCTGCTCTGCTCGCGGTTGCTGTTCTAGCGTCGGGGCGACCGTCGCTCACGCTGAAGCGACGGCCGGCGTGTCGGGGCCGGCGACACTGAAGTGCAGGAAGCGATATACCCCAGAGTCATAAATATGACTTTGAGGTATATCGCTTCACACTTGATAGCCCCTTCGCCGGAAGTCACGCACGGTAACTGGCGGCGGCAGGCAGCCGCAGCCGCAGCCGCAGCCGTCAGACGATGCCGTCCCACACCATCTTGGCGCCGCTGTCACCGGTGAGGTAGACGTAGACCAGCGCGAACACGGCGAGCACGGCGGCCACGGCGGTGAGCGCCAGCGGCAGCCAGCGGGGCAGGTTCCGGGTCCGGGCGAGGCCCGCGGTGGACAGCAGCAGCAGGAGCGCCGCCACGGCCAGGCCGAGCGTGAACCAGAGCAGCGTCTCGCCGTACTCGGCGTGTTCGTGGATCTTCTGAAGGCCCTCGGGTGGGTAGCCCCGCGATCGCAGCGCCTCCTCCAACTCCTCGCCCGACTCGGTCGCCACCCAGGCCACGATCGGGGTGACCACGGCCAGCGCCGCCACCGCCCAGTCCAGTCGGGGGCGCCAGCGGGGCAGTACGCCGTACGCGACGGTGAGCACGGCCAGCAGCGGCACCAGCACCACCACGGCGTGGATGACCAGAACGTGGCCCGGGAGGCCGTTGATTTCCCTGAACACCGACACCTCCGGCGAGTGGACGGATTCGCGCGGTCAGCGTACGACGCTGCGCCGCCGCACACCTGCTCACACGTACGGGTCGCCGCGCCGGTTCACGCGGCGGCGCCCCGGCCTGCCAGTCCCATCGTTCCGCCGACGACTGAGCCGGCCCGACCGAGCCGGTCCGGCCGGCGTGGCACTCTTGATCGGTGGACACCGACGACCTCGGCCTGTTCGGTCCGGGATCGGTCACGTGGAAGGTGCACGAGGAACCGATCCTGATCGTCGCCGGCCTGCGCTCGCTCTACCTGCAGGCGTTGCACCCACGCGCGATGGCGGGCGTCGCGCAGAACAGCAACTACCGCGCCGACGCGTGGGGCCGGCTGGTCCGGACCTCGACCTACGTGGCGACGACGATCTACGGCACCACCGCCGAGGCGGAGGCGGCCGGCCGTCGGCTGCGGATGCTGCACGCCCGGATGCGCGCCACCGACCCGGTCACCGGCGAGGAGTTCCGCGTCGACGAGCCGGACCTGCTGCGGTGGGTGCACGTCACCGAGGTCGAGTCGTTCGTGAGCACCGCCCGCCGGGCCGGGCTGGCGCTGACCGACGACGAGGTGGACGGCTACTACACCGAGCAACGCCGGGCCGCGGCCCTGGTGGGCCTGGACCCGGCGGGAGTGCCGGGCACCGCCGCCGAGATCGAGGCCTACTACCGGGACGTACGCCCGGAGCTGCGGATGACCCGCGAGGCGGCCGAGACCGCGCTGTTCCTGACCGCTCCGCCGATCCCCTGGAAGCTCAGCCTGCCGGCGCGGCTCGGCCTGAACCTCGGCCCGCCGCGCTGGGCGTACTTCGGGGTGGCCGGCACCGCGTTGGGTCTGCTGCCACCCTGGGCGCTGCGGCTCTACGGCGGGCTGGGCCTGCCCACCACCGCGCTGTCGGCGGAGGTGGGCGTACGGGCGCTGCGGCTGGCGCTGGCGGCGGTGCCGCGGCGCTATCGGGAGGGGCCGTTGCAGCAGGCTGCCAAGGAACGCGCCGCCCGCCTCGCGGCGGCCTGAGCCGGCGGCTGCGGCGGCCGGGAGCGCGGCGGCCGGAGCCGTCGACTGCGGCGGCCGGCAGCGGCGACAGCGCGGGTGCCGATAAGGGGCCGGCAGCGGCGACAGCGCGGGTGCCGATGAGGAGCCGGCAGCGGCGACAGCGCGGGTGCCGTTGAAGGGCTGCGCCAGCGGGTGCCGGGGTCAGCCGGCGTCGGCGGTGGGCTGCGCGGGACGGTCGACGGCGGACCACGGCTCCTTGCCGGGGACCTGCGCGCCGGTCGGGCAGGTGCGCCGGTAGTCGCACCAGCCGCAACGCGGCCCCGCCTCGGTGGGGAACGCCTCGTCGGGGTCGGCCCCGTCGGCGACCGCCCGCTCGGCGGCCATGATGTCGCGGGCGGTGTCCTCCGCGCGGGTGAGCTGCCGGTCCAGCGACTCGGGGGTGTGCTCGTGCGCGGCGACCGTGCCGGTGGGCAGGTGGTGCAGCTCGACCCGGCGGCAGGGCCGCCGGAACACCCGCTCGGCCGCGTACGCGTAGAGCGCGAGCGCCTGCGAGCCGCGCGCGTCGTCGGCGTCGAGCCCGGTGCGGCCGGTCTTGTAGTCGACGATGACCAGCTCGGGCCGCCCGTCGGGGCCGGGGCGGGAGTCGATCCGGTCGGTGCGGCCGTTGAAGGCGAGCACCGCGGTCTTCACCGCCACCACCCGCTCCACCCCGACCGGCTCGTCGGCCGGGTCGAGACCCGCCACGTAGGACTCCAGCCAGGTCAGCGCCCGCCGGAACGCGTCGCGCTCCTGCTCGTCGTCGCGGTACCCCTCGCGCACCCAGGTGCCCTTGAGTAGCGTGCCGAGCACCTCGGGGCGGCGGCGGTCGGGGGCCAACGCATACCAGTTCTTGAGCGCGGTGTGGACGCTGGCGCCGAGCGAGTTGTGCGCCCACGGCGGCCCCTTCGGCGGGGCGGGCCGGTCCACGTACGCGTAGCGGTAACGCCGGGGGCAGTCGGCGTAGGCGCCGAGCTTGCTGGGGGTGCAGACGAAGAGCCGTTCCGGCATGCCCTCGAAGCCGAGCTGCTCGGCCTGCTCGGCGCGGGGCCGGGGCGCCCGGCCGCCGGTGGGTCGGCTGCTCGAAGCGGGGCGGCCGGTCGATGATGGTCGTCGCACCCCTGCGATCCTGCCACCCAGGTCCGACACCGGACGACAGGCTCAGGCGTTGTTGACGTACTCGGTCACGAATGCGGCGATCGCGTCCGCGATGAGCTGCACCGCGATGGCGGCCAGCAGCAGGCCGGCGATCCGGGTGAGCACCTCGATGCCACCCGGGCGGAGCACCTTGACGATCCCGCCGGAGAAGCGCAGCACCACCCAGACCGCGACCATCACCGCGACGATGGCGAGCGCGATGGCGACGTAGTCGGTGACCCCGCCGGCCTGCTGCACGAACAGCATGGTGGCCACGATCGCGCCCGGCCCGGCCAGCAGCGGGGTGCCCAGCGGCACCAACGCGATGTTGGAGGTGACCTGCTGGCTCGGGTCGTCCGCCTTGCCGGTCAGCAACTCCAACGCGACGAGCACCAGCAGCAGCCCGCCGGCGGCCTGCAACGCGGGCAGGTCGACGTGCAGGTAGGCCAGGATCGTCTGCCCCGCCACCGCGAAGATCACGATGACCCCGAGCGCCAGCGCCACGGCCTGCCAGGCGGCCCGGTTCCGGTCGCGGGCGGGCAGCGGCCCGGTGAGCGCGAGGAAGATGGGCATCATTCCGGGCGGGTCGACGATCACCAGCAGGGTCACGAAGACCTCGCCGAAGAGCTTGAGATCCACGCGGACACGGTAGCCGTGCCGCCGGAACGCTTCAGCCTGAAGCGACCGGGGTCACCCCCCGGGCCAGCGCGACGATCCGCTCGTACGCCTCGGGGGCGGTGGTGTACGCGCCGAGCCGGACCGTCTTGTGCGTGCCGTGGAAGTCCGACGCGCCGGTGACCAGCAGCCCCAGCTCGGCGGCGAGCCGGCGGACGTGCTCCCGTTCGGCCGGGCTGTGGTCCTCGTGGTCGGCCTCCAGGCCGGCCAGTCCGGCCGCCGCCAATGCCGCGATCAGCTCGTCGGGCACGATCCGGCCGCGCCGGCTGGCCCTCGGGTGGGCGAAGACGGGCACCCCGCCGGCGGCCCGGACCAGCGCGACCGCCCGGAACACGTCGATGTCGTCCTTGGGCAGGCGGTACCGCTCCCCCAGCCAGTCCCTGCCGAACGCCTCGGTGGTGGTGGCGACCAGTCCGGCCCGGATCAGCGCCTGCGCGATGTGCGGCCGGCCGACCGTTCCGCCGGCCGCTCCGGCCAGGATCTCCGACCAGCTCACCGGGATGCCGTCGGCCTGGAGCAGCCGGACGATCCGCTCGCCGCGTTCCTCGCGGGCCCGCCGGACCCGGGCCAGTTCGGCGGCCAGCTCCGGTTCGGCCGGGTCGAAGAGGTACGCGAGCAGGTGCAGCGGGAGGGCCGGCTCGGTGCCGGACCAGCGGCAGGAGAGTTCCGCGCCACGGACCAGGGTGAGGCCGGGCGGCAGTGCGGCGACGGCCGACGCCCAGCCGGCCGTGGTGTCGTGGTCGGTCAGGGCCACCACGTCGAGCCCGGCGTCGGCGGCGGCCCGGACCACTTCGGCCGGGCCGAGCGTGCCGTCGCTGGCGGTGGAGTGGGTGTGCAGGTCGATGCGGGCGGGAACGCTCACCGGCCCGACGCTACGCCCCGTCGGGCAGCGCGGGGGTGTCGGCCACCACCACCGGCCGTTGCCCCGGCGCCATCCCGTCGATCGTGGACGGGGTCGGGCGTTCGCCGGCCAGCACCCGTTCCGGCCGGACCCGGACCAGCCCGCCGGCGGCGTCCACGTGCAACGCGACACCGGCCCGGGTCCAGGCCACCGGGCCGACCAGCTTCGGGCCGGCCGGGTGGGCCGCCGGCGCGGCGGCCGGGTCGGCCAGGTCGACCAGCAGGGCGGTACGCCCGGTGCCGTTCACCAGCAGCCACCGCCCGTCCGGCGAGACGGCGCCGAGCCCGTCGGCGGCCAGCTCGGCGACGCAGCCGCTCCGGGTCGGGGTGAGACCGCGCCCCGGGTCGAGCAGTGCCACGCAGGGCCGCCGCGTCGGCCCGGTGGTGACCAGGGCGACGAGCCGGCCGTCCGGACGGGTGCCGTAGACGACGCGGACGTTCGGGTTCACGGGGCCCGGCGCGCCGCCCATCGCCCGCCGCCAGACGCTCATGCCACCCTGGCCGGGCTGGGCGATCAGCACGTCGTCGCCGGTGAAGCCGACCGGCACGACACCGGTCGGCGCGCTCACCCGGCTGGGCGCGATGAGCTGGCCGGCGACCACGCTGGCGGCGACCACGTCCGGGCCGTCCCGCCAGGCCACCTGCCGGCCGTCCGCGGAGACCGCGACCGCGTCCGCGGCGGCGAGCATCACCTGCGGCGTGCCCCCGTCGGCCGCCACCCACCAGAGGGTACGGCCGGCGGCGGTGGCGGCCGAGGTGAGCAGCCAGCCCTCCCCGTCGTGGATCCGCTGCGCCCGTTCGACGCCGTCCACGCCGGTCAGCTCCCGGCGCTGGCCGCCGCTGGTGTCGAGCTGGTCACCGAGGAGCAGGTCGAGTTCGGCGCGGACCGGCCCCGGCCGGTACACCGGCGTCGGCTCGCTGGGCAGCGGGGAGAGGGAGAGCCCGGGCGGGTCGCCGAGCACCACGGTCGGCGTGCCGCCGCGCCCGCCCGGCCCGCTGAGCTGCACCATGCCGGTGGTGACCAGCACCGTCGCGACGCCGGCCAGGGCGAGGCCGGTGAGCGTCCGGCGGCGTCCGGTGCGGCGGGCCCGGCGCAGCACCTCCCCCGCCGGGTCGGCGCGGCGCGGCGCGGGCGTGTCGACCCGGCGGGAGAACGTCTCCCGCAGCGCCCGTTCCAGCTCGGCCTCCCCCACGGGGAGTGGACGCTCCGGGCTGCTGGTTCGGTTGTCACCGGAGGGCCGGACGCCGCTCATCGGGTCTCCGCCGGGATCGGGGCGGCGGGGCGGACCGGGGCCGGCCCGGTCGCCGCCGGCGGCGTGGTCGGTGCGGGCGGCGGGGCGGCGGGCTGCCGCGCGGACCCGGCCGGAAGTCGCGGCGTCGACGGCTCGACGGATGACGGCGCGGACCCGGCCGGACGACGAGCGGGTCGGGCGGCGGCCGGCGGCCGGGCCGAACCAGCCGGGAGGCGGGACGTCGGCGGCACGACGGGCTGCCGGGCCGCCGCCGCGCGCCCCACCCGCGGACCGGCCGGGGCCGGCAGGACGCGGGGTGGGGTGGCGGCCGGACCGGGTGCGGGAGCCGGCTCGCCCGGAAGGCCCAGGGCCGCCTCCGCGCCGAGGCGGCGGCGCAGCGTGTTCAACGCCCGGGAGGTCTGACTCTTGACCGTGCCCGGGGAGATCTCCAGCAGGGCGGCCGTCTGCGCCTCCGACATGTCCTCGTAGAAGCGGAGCACCAGCACGGCCCGCTGGCGGGCGGGCAACGCCTGGAGGTGCCGCCAGAGCGCGTCCCGGTCGAGCTGGTGTTCGATCTCGTCGACGCCGGCCCGCTCGGGCAGCACCTCCGTCGGCCGTTCCCCGTGCCAGCGGCGACGCCACCAACTGGTCGACGTGTTGACCAGGACCCGGCGGGCGTACGGCTCGATGGCGTCGATCCCGCCGAGCCGCTTCCAGGCCAGGTAGGTCTTGGTCAGCGCGGTCTGGAGCAGGTCCTCGGCGGTCGCCCAGTCACCGGCCAGCAGATAGGCGGTACGCAGCAGGGCGCCGGACCGGGCCGCGACGAACTCGCGGAACTCCTCCTCCAGCGGATCCCTGCTCGTCACGCCCACCTCCGCGCCCCCGTCCTGCCTGGCAGGCTCCCACGACCGAGCGGGTCGGGTCGACGGCGAAAGGTGCGCAGTCCCTGAGATGTTCGGACGAAAAGTTTCAGGCGCCGTCGTCGGCCTTGGCCTCGTCGGCCTCCTTGCCCAACCGCGCCTCGACGGCCTGCGGCTCGTACATCTCCTCCACCACGCGCAGGTAGAGTTCGTTCGGGTTGGGCAGGTTCTTGACCTCGCGGAGCGCCTGCTCCTGACCCGCCGACTCCAGCACGAACGTGCCGTAGTTGAGAGCCCGGCCGGTCGGGGTCTGTTCGTACTTCATGTCGGTGACCCGGACCAGCGGCATCATCGCGACCCGGCGGGTGATGATGCCGTTGACCACCATCACCCGCTTGTTGGTCAGGATGAAGCGGTCGTACCACCAGTCGGCGACCCGCCAGGCCACCCAGCCCATCACCGCGAACCAGAGCAGCACCGCGATGGTGGTCAGCGCGCCGACGTCCCGCCCGGCGAGGAAGCCGGAGAGGTAACCGAGCACGAACGTGGCCGCGATGCCGACGATGATCGGTGTGCTGAGGTGGATCCAGTGCCGCTTCCACTCGCCCCGGTAGCGCTCGGTGGGGAAGAGGTAGCGCGCGACCAGCGAGCTGGGCTCGTCCTCCAGGGGCAGCACCCGACGCGGAGCCATGCCCGAGGCGTCGACCCGGAGACCGGCCAACTCCTCCTCGGAGATCGGCTGCTCCGGATAGCCCTCCGGGTCACGCGCCCAGGCGCGACCGGAGCGGCCCTCACCGGCGAAACCCGGTCCGTCGCCGAACGCGGCGTCGCCCGAGAGGGAGGGGCCGGCCCCGTAGCCGGGACCGGCGCCGTAGCCGGGACCGTCGTCCGGGTCGATCCGGGGGATCGGTTCGGTGTCGTGCTCCCGGCGTGCCCGGTCGGGATCGTCCGGGTCGAAGGGGGGACCGGAAGGGCTTCCCATGGCCGGCTAGGCGACCAGGTTGGTGAAGAAATCACCGAAGCCCTGCGCGATGTCCATGATGCCGCCACCGAGAGACTTGAACACGTCGGCCGCCGAGTTGGGTCGGTAGGCGACGAAGAAGATCAAGAATGCGATGCCGGCCCAGGTGAGGACCTTCTTGACCATAGCGGGCCATCCTCTCGCGCGGAGCCGGGTCCAAGTACCGCAGCGGCACCCAGAGTATCAGCATGGTGTCGTACCGTGAATATCTGCGTCCGTTCCCCGACTCGCCGGTGCCGGCCGGTCAGGCCTGCCCGTGCAGGTACGGGGACGGTGCGCCGTACACGAGCTCGGGCGGTGTCCACTCGGTGAGGTCGCACAGGACGACTTCTTCCGCGAGGAGGTGACCCGCGCTCGCCGGCCAGGCTATCGCATGGAGCCACATTCCCCGAGCCTCACCGGCGTACGCGCTTCGATCCGTTTCGGACCGGACGAGCCACAGTGGAGTCGGATGGCCGGCCACCCGGATCTTCGCGTGCGGCACACGCTCCGGATGACCAGGGCCGGGATCGGTGAGCGCCTCCTCGACCTGGGGGCCGGGATCGGGACCGGGCAGTCCCGCGAAGCGGGAACCCAGACCCACACCGGGCTCCTCGGCGACGAAGATGAGGTCGGCCGGTCCACCGTCGAGCGGCGCCGGACCGGCGCAGGCGACCACCGTGGCCCGGATGCCGGCCCGGTCGTCGCCCGCCCAGGCCACGCCGGTCAGCGTCCAACCCGGTGGGAGCGGCCACGGGCACCAGAGCGGTACGCCGGGCCGGTCGGGCGTGTCGCCGTCGGCGGCCACCCGCTCGACCACGCTCGCCATGATCTCGGCGCCGATGTGTTCCGGCACGTGCAGGGGCGGGACCGGCCCGCAGCGCAGGCACCGGTACTCGCCGTGCATCAGGTCCGGCTCGCGTACCGGGCCCGCACATCTCGGACAACTCACCACGACAGTCACGCCTTCACCGTCCCGCCGGGGCGGCGGGCCGTCAAGCGGGGCGGGCCGACGAACGTGGGATTTTCGCCCGGCGACACACCCGCGATCCGTCAGCCGGGCGGCGGGCCGGCGTACGACCGGACCCAGGCGTGCATGGCGATGCCGCTGGCCACCCCCGCGTTGATCGAGCGGGTGGAGCCGTACTGGGCGATCGAGAACAACGCGTCGCAGGCCGTCCGGGCCACCGGTGACAGCCCCGGCCCCTCCTGGCCGAAGAGCAGCACGCAGCGGCGGGGCAGGACGGCGGTCTCCAGCGGCCGGGAGCCGGGCAGGTTGTCGATGCCGACCACCGGCAGCCGCTCGCCGGCCGCCCACGCGACGAACCCCTCGATCGTCGGGTGGTGCCGGACGTGCTGGTAGCGATCGGTCACCATGGCGCCCCGACGGTTCCACCGCCGGTGCCCGACGATGTGCACCTCGGCGGCGAGGAACGCGTTGGCGTTGCGCACGACCGTGCCGATGTTGAAGTCGTGCTGCCAGTTCTCGATCGCCACGTGGAAGTCGTGCCGCCGCCGGTCCAGGTCGGCCACCACGGCCTCGCGCCGCCAGTAGCGGTAGCGGTCCACCACGTTGCGCCGGTCGCCGGCGGCGAGCAGCTCCGGGTCGAGTCGCGGGTCGTCCGGCGGGTCACCGGTCCACGGCCCCACCCCCACGTCGAGCTGGTCGTCGGTCACGGTTGCCGAGCGTACGCACCCGGCGGCGCGCGCCGTCAGCGCAGGTCGAGCGCGCCGCCCAACCGGTCCAGGAAACGCCGGTCGGCGGGGCCGGGCGCCGTCCCGTCGGCCCGGCACACCCGGGCGGCCACCGATTCCACCCACTGTCGGTACGCGGCGGAGTCGGCCGGATCGGCCCGGCGGCGCAGCACGCGCACTGCGGCCCGGGCGGCGGCGAGCAGGTCGACCAGGTCGGTGAGGCGCTCGGCCCGGACGGCGGCCCCGTCGTGACGCGCGTAGATGGCGGTGACCACCGCGCGGATCAGATCACTGTCGAAGGCGCGGCCGGCGGCCACCGCGTCCAGGCCGGCCAGCCCGGCGGCGATCCCCCGTGGCGGGCGGCCGGGGCCGGGCGACGCGGCGGCGACGAGGACCCGGCCGGGCAGGTCGGTCAGCAGGTCCCACTCCGCAGCGGAGTAGGCGGCGGTGGTGAGCGGTGCGGCGCGGCGACCGGCAGAGGGCGGCTCTCCGGCGACGGAGTGGCTCATGGGGACCTCCAGCCAGAGCATATGCCCCGGAGGCCGGTCCGGGTCCCGTCCCGGGGGAACGGGACCGGGACCCGGTCGGCGGGGTGCCCGACCTCAGCGCGGCTCGGGGAAGCTCGGGCGCTCCGGGTCGACGCCCTCCGGCACGGCAGCGACCGCGTACTCCTGTTTCGGAACCATGACCTTGCGGCGGAAGACGCAGACCAGCGTGCCGTCCTGGTTGTAGCCGCGGGTCTCCACCGCGACCACGCCGCGGTCCGGCTTCGAGGCCGACTCGCGCTTGTCCAGCACCGTGGTCTCGCCGTAGATGGTGTCGCCGTGGAACGTCGGGGCCACGTGTCGCAGGGACTCGATCTCCAGGTTGGCGATCGCCTTGCCGCTCACGTCCGGCACGGACATGCCCAGCAGCAGCGAGTAGACGTAGTTGCCGACCACCACGTTGCGCTTGAACTGGGAGGCGGACTCGGCGTAGTGCGCGTCCAGGTGGAGCGGGTGGTGGTTCATGGTGAGCAGGCAGAAGAGGTGGTCGTCGTACTCGGTGACGGTCTTGCCCGGCCAGTGCCGGTAGACCGCGCCGACCTCGAACTCCTCGTAGTAGCGGCCGAACTGCATCCTGGTCCCTTCGACGGGCGGCGATGGAGTTCGGCACAGCATGCCTTACCGCTGGTTAAGGCAAGGGGCGGGGCGCTCGCGCGGTGGAAATGTCACACCGGGGCGCCATCCGGGGGGAGACGCAATGAGCGGCGGGGCCCTCCCCGGCACCCGCCGCCCACGCTCTGATGTGAAAGATTCTGCCGTACGGGACCAGGGTCCGACAGAGACCGGCGTCACATTTATCTTTTCGTAACAATACTCAGAGTTACTGGCCGCCTCCCCGTAAGCGATCTCCGCAGGCCGGATCGCCGCTTGTCAGCACGGAAATTACCGATTCGCAGCGGCAACACAGCGTGATCTCCCTGGAAACGCTCCCATCACGTCCCGTCACGCAAATGCGTCCTGCACTTGCAAGCCGCACGATCTTGCGAACAGATAAGGTTCGATGTGCTGGAGAACACGTCCGGAGCGGTAGGCGTTTCGTCGCGCAGGTCACGGGAATTCTCACGGACCGACCCTGGTTCCACCGGACGTACGGCAATCCGCGGTGATCGGAGAGAGCACATGGCAACGGTTGAGCTGACCACGGCCAACTTCGACGAGGTGACCAGCCGGGACGGCATCGTCCTGCTCGACTTCTGGGCGGACTGGTGCACTCCGTGCAAGCGCTTCGCCCCTGTCTACGAGCGCTCCTCGGAGAAGCACCCGGAGATCGTCTTCGGCAAGGTCGACACCGAGGCGCAGCAGGAGCTGGGGGCCAAGTTCAACATCAGCTCCATCCCGACCGTGATGGCGATCCGCGACGGTGTCATCGTGTTCGCCCAGCCGGGCGCGCTGCCCGAGTCGGCGCTGGAGAACCTCATCGAGCAGGTCGAGCAGCTGGACATGGACGACGTCCGCAAGAAGCTGGCCGAGCACAAGCACTGAGCACGGCGCGTCTTCCGCCGCCGGCCGGGCCCGTTCGCGGGACCGGCCGGCGGCGTTTCGCGTACCGGGGTGACCGGCGGGACGGGCAGTGGGAAATGGCCGACTGAGGGACAGTTCCGGACGGTTCACTCCCGTATCGTCACGACCTGATGGAGACCTTGACCGTGCGCGGGCGCGCCGTCCGGCTCGGCGTCACCCTGCTCGGGATGGCGCTGCTCCTGCTCGGCACCGTGCACGGCACGGACGACGACTTCCCGTTCGGGCCGTTCCGGATGTATTCCACCTCCGACCCGCCGGACGCGCCGGCCCCCGACACCCGGGTCGAGGGCGTCGACGAGACCGGCGCCGTGGTCCCGCTCGGCCAGGACGCCACCGGCATCCGCCGCGCCGAGATCGAGGGCCAGCAGGACCGGTACGCCGCCGATCCCAGCCTGTTGCGCACCGTCGCCGAGGCGTACGCGGAACGGCATCCCGACGCGCCGGCGCTGGTGGAGGTGCGCATCGTGGTCCGCCTGCACGACATCCGGGGCGGACGCCCGACCGGCGAGTGGACCGACCGCACGGCCGTACGCTGGGACGCCGCCGGATGACCGGCTGGCTCACCGAGGCGGTGCCGCGCGGCCGGGTCGCCGCGTTCCGCACGCTCGTCTACCTCTTCGTCGCCGCCGACCTGGTCGTCTTCACCCCCTGGGTGCGCACCCGCGTCGACGTGCCCGGCGACCTCTACCAGCCGCTGCTCGTCGGCCGGCTGCTCCCGCTGCCTACCCCCACCCCCGCCCTGGTCGGCGTGGTCTTCTGGGTGCTGCTGGTGTCCGCGCTGCTGGCCGCGACCGGTCGCGCGCCGCGGCTGCTCGGCTGGACGGTCTTCGCGCTCTACTTCGAGTGGATGATCGTGGCGATGAGCTACGGCAAGGTCGACCACGACCGGTTCGGGCTCCTGGTGGCGCTGGCCGCGCTGCCCACCGCCGGCCGGGCCCGGCACGGCGACCCGACCCGTACCGAGGCGGGCGGCTGGGCGCTGCGGGTCACCCAGATCGCGGTCATCTGCACCTACTTCCTGGCCGCCTGGGCGAAGTTCCGCTTCGGCGGCCTCGACTGGGCTACCGGCTCGGTGCTGGCCCGGGCGATCATCCGCCGCGGCACCGACCTGGCCGACCTGATCGCGCAGGTGCCGCACCTGCTGATCGTGGCCCAGTTCGGCATCCTGGCGTTCGAGCTGCTCAGCCCGCTGGTGTTCGTGCTGCCCGCGCGGTGGCGGACGGCCATGGTGGGCTTCTTCTACTCGTTCCACCTGGTGACCGTCGCGACCATCACCATCTCGTTCGCGCCGCACCTGGTGGCGATGGCCGCGTTCCTGCCGCTGGAGAAGGTCCGCCCGGTGGCGTTCGCCCGCCGCCTACGCCGTCCCACCCCACCCCCACCGTCCTCCTCACCGTCCTCCCCACCGTCCTCCCCGCCTCCCGCGGCGTCCGCACCGCCCGCCACGGTGATCAAGGAGTTTGCGTCTCCGCAGAGATCGACGCCGACGCAAACTCCTTGATCACCCCCACGGTGGGGTTGGGTGGGTGGGGGTGGGGGTGGGGGGTCAGGGGGTGGGGTCGGGGCGGCGGGTCGGGCCGTAGAGGCGCTCGCGGGTCTCCTGGGGCAGGGCGCACGCGGCGGTGCCGCCGGGCAGCCGGTGCCGGTTGCGGGCCACCCAGCGGTACGCGGGCCAGGCCGCGGCGCGTACCGGCGGCAGCCGCAGCGCACCCCCGGCGACGCGCCAGAGCGGCCCGCTGTCGCCGAGCAGCCGCGCGATGGCGTCCGGCCCGGCGGCCCGGGAGCCGTCGGCGCCCACCCACTGCACCGCCTCCTCGCACTCGGCCTCGGTCAGGCCCAGCGCCGCCAGGTCGGCGAACTGCCACGGGACCACCCGGGCCCCGGTGGGGATACGACGTTCGATGAACTGCGCGCAGCGGGTGCAGAACGCGCAGTCGCCGTCGTACACGAAGGTCGACGTCTCCATGCGTCCATCCTGCACCCGCGCCGGCCGCGTCGGTGCCCGGTGTCCGGCGCGTCACTTGCGCTTGGTTCGTACACGTGTTCGAATGAACGCCATGCGCTGGGACAACCTCTCCGCTCCCCCGGACGAGGGGGCTCCTGACCGGGCAGCGCCGGCGGCTCCACCCCTGCCGCTGGCGCTGCCCCACGCGGTCGTCCGCACGTTCGACACCCCCGACTTCGCCGGCATGACGTTCTACGAGGTGCAGGCCAAGTCGATCATCAACCGGGTGCCCGGTCAGTCGCGCGTGCCGTTCGAGTGGACGGTCAACCCCTACCGTGGCTGTTCCCACGCCTGCACCTACTGTCTGGCCGGCGACACGCCGATCCTGATGGCGGACGGGCGCACCCGGCCGATCAGCGAGCTGACGCCCGGCGACCGGATCTACGGCACCCAGCGGCGCGGCGCCTACCGGCACTACGTCGTCACCACCGTGCTCGACGCCTGGTCGACGGTGAAGCGGGCCTACCGGGTCACCCTGGCCGACGGCACCACGCTGGTGGCCAGCGGCGACCACCGCTTCCTCACCGAACGCGGCTGGAAGCACGTCACCGGCGGCATGCGCGGCGGCGGGCGGCGCCCGCACCTGACCACCCGCAACCGCCTGCTCGGCACCGGCCGGTTCGCCGTTCCGCCGAAGCGTTCCACCGACTACCACCGGGGTTACCTGCACGCGCTGGTCCGCGACGCCGACCGACGCCGGCTGCCACGGCACGAGGCGGAGGCCGACGGCCCGCGCCTCCGCTTCCGGCTGCGCACCGTCGAGGCGGAGGCGCTGGAGCGGGCCGAGCGGTTCCTCGCCGACGCCGGGATCGACGTCGAGCGGACGTCCGGGCGACCGGCCCGCCGGTTGACCACCCTGCGCACGGCGGGGCCGGTCCGGGCCGAGGTCGTCGCCGCGCTGGTCCGGCCACCCGTCGAGCCGACCGACGACTGGCGGCACGGCTTCCTGGCCGGCATGTTCGACGCCGCCGGCAGTTGCCGCCGCGGCGTGTTCCGGATCGGCGTCACCGACGACGAGAGCCGGCGCCACACGGCCGAGGCGCTCGACCGGCTCGACTTCCGGTGGGCGCTCGACGATGCCGGCAACCGTAACGGGGGCCTCCAGATCCGGCTGACCGGCGGCCTGCCGGAGCGGCTGCGTTTCTTCCACCTGACCGATCCGGCGGTCACCGACCGCCGCTCGATCGAGGGCACGGCGCTCAAGTGCGCGGCGCGGCTCCAGGTGACGTCCATCGAGGACCTCGGGCTGGAGCTGCCGCTGTGGGACATCACCACCGGCACCGGCGACTTCGTCGCCAACGGGGTGGTCAGCCACAACTGCTTCGCCCGCAACACCCACACCTACCTCGACCTGGACGCCGGGGCCGACTTCGACCGCAAGGTGATCGTCAAGGTCAACGCCGGCGAGCTGGTCCGGCGCGAGCTGGCCGCTCCACGTTGGCGGGGCGCGCACATCGCCATGGGCACCAACGTGGACTGCTACCAGCGGGCCGAGGGGCGCTACCGCCTCATGCCGCCGATCCTGACGGCGCTGCGCGACTTCGCCAACCCGTTCTCCATCCTGACCAAGGGCACCCTGCTGCTGCGCGACCTGCCCCTGTTGCGCCAGGCCGCCGACGTCACCCGGGTCGGGTTGTCCTACTCGGTGGGTTTCGTGGACGAGACGCTCTGGCGCCTGGCCGAGCCGGGCACACCGAGCCCGCGCCGCCGCCTGGACGCGGTCCGCCGGCTCACCGACGCCGGCTTCCCGGTCGGCGTGCTGATGGCCCCGGTCCTGCCCGGCCTCAGCGACGACGAGGAGTCGATCGACGCCACCGTCGCGGCGATCGCCGCCGCCGGGGCGGTCGACGTGACGCCGCTGCCCCTGCACCTGCGCCCCGGCGCCCGGGAGTGGTACGCACGCTGGCTGGCCCGCGAGTTCCCCCACCTGGTGCCCCGCTACCGCCAGCTCTACCAGGCCGGGGCGTACGCGCCGCAGGCGTACCAGCGGGAGGTGACCGCGCGGGTCCGGATCGCGGCCCGCCGGCACGGGCTGCACCGCGGCGAGGTCGGCGACAACCGGCGGCTGCCCGACACCGCGCCACCGACACCGGCCGCCGAACAGCTCGCCCTGCTGTGACCGGGCGGGCGGGTTAGTCTCGGTGCATGCGGTCCGCCCAGCAGCTTCTCGCCGACTCCGCCGTGATCGCCGTCGTCGGGGCCTCCCGTGATCCGGGCAAGGCCGCGCACCGCGTGCCGCTGGAGATGCAGCGGCACGGGTGGCGGATCATCCCGGTGAACCCGACCGTCGACGAGCTGTTCGGCGAGAAGGCGTACCCGACGCTTGCCGACATCCCGCACCCGGTCGATCTGGTGGACGTGTTCCGCCCGGCGCGGGACGCGGTCGAGGTGGTCCGGCAGGCGGTGGGGATCGGCGCGCCGGCGGTCTGGTTGCAGCTCGGGATCGTCTCCGCCGAGGCGCGCCGGATCGCCGAGGCGGCCGGCATCGACTACGTCGAGGACAGGTGCCTCATCGTGGAGCGGGCCGCGGCCGGCCTGAGCCGGCGCGGCTGACCGTTTCGACAGGCAGCTCGCGGCCGAAGATCAGGTCGAGCTGGGCGTCCAGCGCGACCAGCGCGGTCTCCGGCGAATAGTGGCCGCCGAGCACGTGGATGCCGAGCCCCTCCAGCACGGCGAGCAGGCCGACGGCGGCCGGTTCCGGGTCCACCCGGCCGGCCGTGGCCAGCGGTGACCTGGCGATCTGGTCCGCGACGAAGGCCCGCAACGCCGCAGTGTCGTCGTGCAGCGCGGCGGCCACGGCGGGCCGGACGGCCGTGTAGGCGAGGAAGGCCAGGGCCACCCGGCCGTCCGCCCGCCGTTCCTCGTCCAGCGGCAGCAGCTCGGTCAGCATGGCCCGGAGCAGTGCCCGGGGTGGCGGCGTCGCGCCGAGCGCCTCGACCGCCCGACGGATCCGGGTCTCGTTGCGCTCGCTCACCACGGCGAGCGCGAAGACCATCATCTCGTCCCGGGTACGGAAGTAGTGCTGCACCATCCCGGCGCTGACCTGGGCCGCGGCGGCCACGTGCCGCAGGCTGACCCCCTCCAGCCCCTGCTCGGCCGCGACCCGCATCAACGCGTCCGCGATCAGCGCCCGGCGCTCCCGGTGGTCCACCCGCTTCGGCATCTCTCCATGTTTTCACAATGCAACTGCATTGACACGACGACCGGGACGCCTTTACCTTGCAACTGTATTGGAAAAAGGGAGGCGACGATGAGGCTGGTCCGACGCGTGGTGGCGTACGAGTGGGGCATGTGGCGCAGCCTGACCCGGTGGGTGCTGCGCCGCCCCTACCCGGTGGCGCCCGGCGCGACGACGTTCGCCTACGTGGGCGGCGTCCAGACGATCCTGGTGGCCTTCATCGTCATGTCCGCGATCGAGATCCCGATCCTGGACGTGATCCTGCGGCACACCGTCGACTCGCCGACGATCCGGCACGCCGCCGTCGGGCTCGGCGTCTGGGGTCTGCTGTGGATGTTCGGGCTGATGGCCAGCCTCCGGATCCACCCGCACGTGGTCGACGGCGACGGCCTGCGGGTGCGCAACGGCGTCTCGCTCGACGTCACGATCCCGTGGGCCGCCGTCGCGGCCGTGGCGGTCCGCCGCCGGTCGCTGCCGTCCAGCCGCGCGGTCCGGTACGACGAGGACGACCCGACGGTGCTCAACCTCGGCGTCGGCAGTCAGACGGCGATCGACCTGGTGCTGCGGGAACCGCTGTCGGTGCCGCTGCCGGGCGGGCCGAGCACCCCGGTCCGGGAGATCCGGTTCTACGCGGACGACCCGGCCGCGCTCGTCGAGCACGCCCGCCGACACCTTGCCGCCGACCCCGTCGCGCGCCCGCCGAAGCGTTGAGAGGGGCCCTCCTTAAAGCTTGTACTGCTTGAGCAGGCCGCGGGAGATGATGGTCTTCTGGATCTCCGAGGTGCCCTCGCCGATCAGCAGGAACGGGGCCTCCCGCATCAGGCGCTCGATCTCGTACTCCTTGGAGTAGCCGTAGCCGCCGTGGATCCGGAACGCCTCCTGGACCACCTCGGCGCAGTACTCCGAGGCGAGCAGCTTGGCCATGCCGGCCTCGACGTCGTTGCGCTGGCCGGCGTCCTTGAGCCGGGCCGCGTTGACCATGAGCGCGTGCGCGGCCTCGATCTTGGTGCCCATCTCGGCGAGCTTGAACGCGATCGCCTGGTGCCGGGCGAGCGGCTGGCCGAACGTCCTGCGCTGCTGGGCGTACGCGACGGCCAGCTCGAACGCGCGGATCGAGATGCCGCAGGCGCGGGCCGCCACGTTGACCCGGCCCACCTCGATGCCGTCCATCATCTGGTAGAAGCCGCGGCCGACCTGATCCTCGCCGCCGAGCACGGCGGAGGCGGGGACGGCGACGCCGTCGAGCACCATCTCGGTGGTCTCGACGCCCTTGTAACCCATCTTGTCGATCTTGCCGGGGATGGTCAGGCCGGGCGCGGTCTCGCCGAAGCCGGGCTCCTTCTCCAGCAGGAACGTGCTCATGTTGCCGTAGACCGAGTCGGCCCCGGTGTCGGTCTTGACCAGGGTGGCCACCACCGAGGAGTACGCGCCGTTGGTCAGCCACATCTTCTGGCCGTTGAGCACGAAGGTGTCGCCGTCGCGGACCGCCTTCGACTTGATCGCCGAGACGTCCGAGCCGCACTCCGGCTCCGACATGGAGAACGCGCCGCGCACCTCGCCGGTCGCCATCTTCGGCAGCAGGCGGGCCTTCTGGTCGGCCGAGCCGTGCTGCGAGACCAGGTACGCCACGATGAAGTGCGTGTTGACGATGCCGGAGATCGACATCCAGCCCCGGGACAGCTCCTCAACCACCAGCGCGTAGGTCAGCAGCGACTCGCCGAGGCCGCCGTACTCCTCGTCGATGGTGAGGCCGAACAGCCCCATCTCGCGCATCCCGTCGAGGATGTCGGTCGGGTACTCGTCGGCGTGCTCCAGCCGCTGGGCGTGCGGAATGATCTCCTTGTCGGCGAACTCCCGGACCGTTTCCAGGATCGACCGCTGCACATCGGTCAGGCCGGGCGTCTGGGCGAGTCGGGCCATCTCAGCCTCCGGGGTCGGCGCATTACTCATGGGTAACTGAACGCTCGGTCAGTATCGGCCCCGCAACCGGCCGCGCCAAGGTGACCAGTCCACACAACCGCTGTGAAAAGGTTCACCGCTGCGGGTAGCGTCCGCAAGAGAAAGGGCGGTTGACCTGCGGATCCGAGGGGGCCGGCGTGACCGACGAGCAGCCACCGTCGCCGTACGAGCCGCCGGACCGCGGCCAGCCGCACGGGCCACAACCGCCGTACGGGCACCAGCCGCAGTGGGGACAGCAGCCGCCGTACGCCCCGCAGCCGCCATACGGCCAGTACGGCCCGCCCGGCGAGGGTCCGCGCCCGCGCGGCGGCCCCAACGTGCTCGCCATCCTGTCGCTGGTCTTCGCGTTCGTCTTCGCGCCCGCCGGCATCGTCTGCGGCCACCTGGCCAAGCGGCAGATCCGGCAGACCGGCGAGGAGGGCGACCAGCTCGCCACCTGGGGGCTGATCCTCAGCTACGTCTTCACCGCGCTCGGCCTGCTGGTCTGCTGCGGCTGGATCGGGCTGGCGATCTGGGCCAACGCCGACAACAACGGCTACTGACGCGTCAGCGGAACTGCGCCTCCCGGACGCTGTTGCCGCCGTCGACCACCAGCATCTGCCCGGTGATGTACGACGCGGCCGGTGAGCAGAGGAACGCGATCGCGGCGGCCACCTCGTCCGGCAGGCCGGGCCGGCCCACCGGCGTGCCGAGCCCCTGCTTGATCTCGACCATGGTGGACGCGGCGGTGTGGATGATGCCCGGTGCCACCGCGTTCACGGTCACCCCGTCGGCGATCATCTCCATCGCCAACGCCCGGGTCAGCCCCACCACGCCGGCCTTGGCCGCCGCGTAGCCCGCCTCGGTGGGCAGCGCGTTGACCGGTCCGGCGGTGGCGGCCAGGTTGACGATCCGCCCCCAACCGCGTTCCGACATCCCGTTGATGAACGCGCGGCTGCACAGGAACGCGGTGGTCAGGTTGCGGTCGATCTCGCCGCGCCACTCGTCGTAGGTCAACTGGGCCACCGGCCGCAGCACCTCGGGGCTGGCCCGGCTGGCCAGGCCCGCGTTGTTGACCAGCACCTCGACGTCGCCGAGCTGCTCGGCCACCGCGTCGGCGAGCGCGCCCACCTCCGACTCGTCGGTGAGGTCGGCGACGAAACCGGTGACGCCCAGTTCCTCCGCGCGGTCGTGGATCCGCCGGGTGGTCGACACGATCGCCACCCGGGCGCCCAGGTCGGCCAGCCGGCGCGCGGTCGCGTACCCGATGCCGTCCGCGCTGCCCGCGCCGGTCACCAGCGCGACCCGGCCGTCCAGCCGCATGGTGGCCGGCTCCGGGAGCGGCGCGGCCCGTTCCTGGTCGGCGGCGCCCGCCGGCTCCCCGGCGCGCGGGCGGCGCGCCGACCCCGGCCGGCTCGTGTCCCGTCGCGACCGACCCCCACGCGCGTCAAGTGCCATGTCGAGGATCCTGCCCGCTGTGGACCTTCCGGGCAATGCGGCACCCGGAAAGGGGGTGCTCCGGGTTTTCCGTTGGTGGCTACCCTGACCCGGACCACGTACCTGGAGATGATCAGATGAGCTATCCCCCGCCGCCCGGTGGCTGGCACGACCCCTCGGCCGGGCCGCAGTCGAGCCCGCCGGTCGACCCCTACGCGCCCGAGGACCCGTACGCGGTCGGGAAGTCGCCCTACGCGCCCCCGCCCGGCGACCCGTACGCGGCGCCCGGCTACCCGCCGGCCGGCTACCCGCAGCCGGGCGCGTACCCGCCGCCCGGCGCGTACGCCGGCTACGCGCCGCCGGCGAGCCGGACGAACACGCTGGCCATCGTGGCGCTGGTGCTCTCGCTGGTCGGCTTCACCTCGTGCATCACCGCGCCGATCGGCGCGATCATGGGGCACGTGGCCCAGCGCCAGATCCGGGAGACCGGCGAGCAGGGCGAGGGGATGGCGAAGGCGGCCATCATCGTCGGCTGGATCCTCACCGCCCTGCTGGTCGCCGGCATCATCTTCTACATCGTGATGATCGCGATCGCCATCAACTCGGACAGCTCCACCAACTACTGACGCGATCGGGCCGCCCCGCGCGGGGCGGCCCGGCGCGCGGTCACGCCGAGGGCGGGGTGAACGAGGAGGTACGCGTCATCCCGGCGGCCCGGCCCTTGGCCGAGATCACCAACGCCATCTTGCGGGACGCCTCGTCGATCATCTCGTCGCCGAGCATCACCGCGCCCAGCTTCCCGCCCGCCTCGGACGTGTAGTAGTCGTACGCGTCGAGGATCAGCTCGGCGTGGTCGTAGTCGGCCTGCGCCGGCGAGTAGACCTCGTTCGCGGCGTCGATCTGGCCCGGGTGCAGCACCCACTTGCCGTCGAAGCCCAGCGCGGCCGAGCGCTTCGCCACCTCGCGGAACGCGTCGGTGTCGCGGATCTGGAGGAACGGGCCGTCGATGGCCTGCTTGTCGTGCATCCGGGCGGCCATCAGGATGCGCATCAGGATGTAGTGGTAGGGATCGCCCGGGTAGTCCGGAATCAGCGCGCCGACCACCAGCGACTTCATGTTGATCGAGGCCATGAAGTCGGCCGGGCCGAAGATGATCGTCTCGACCCGGGGCGAGGCGGCGGCGATGGCGTCCACGTTGACCAGCCCGGCGGCGTTCTCGATCTGCGCCTCGATGCCGATCCGGCCGACCTCCAGGCCGAGCGTCTTCTCGATCTGCGTGAGCAGCAGATCCAGCCAGTGCACCTGCTCGGCGTTCTGCGCCTTCGGCAGCATGATGCAGTCCAGGTTCGCCCCGGCGCCCTCGACCACCTCGATGACGTCCCGGTAGGTCCACGGCGTGGTCAGGTCGTTCACCCGGACCACGCGGGTCTTGCCGGCCCAGTCCCCCTCGTTCAGCGCGGCGACGATGTTCTTGCGCGCGTCCGGCTTGGCCAGCGGGGCGACCGCGTCCTCCAGATCCAGGAAGACCTGGTCGGCGGGGAGGCCCTGGGCCTTGCCGAGCATCTTGACGCTGGACCCGGGAACCGCCAGGCAGGACCGGCGGGGGCGACCGACAGCGGTCATGGATGCGCTCCTATCAGCGTCCGGCGGCAGCACGCGACGCGGCGGTGGAAGTCGGAACTTAACGATCCCAAAGGACGGGGCTACGTCACGGTAACCTCGTGCCGTGACCGGGGTGAATGGACCTGTGGAAGATCTCACTGAGCGTCGGATCGTGGTGCTGACCGGCGCGAGTTCGGGCATCGGGCTGGCCGCCGCCGTCGAGCTGGCCCGCCGTGGAGACCAGGTGGTGCTGGTCGGCCGGGACCCGGCCCGGCTGCGCGCCGCCGGCGAGCGGGTGCGCGAGTCCAGCGGCGAGCAGCCGGAGCTGTTCCGCTCCGACTTCGCCGTGCTCGACGACGTACGCGGGCTCGCCGAGCGGCTGCGCGCGAACTACGACCGGATCGACGTGCTGGCCAACAACGCCGGCGCGATCGTGCTCGAACCGGTCACCACTGTCGACGGGTTCGAGCTGAGCATGCAGGCCAACCACCTCGCCCCGTTCCTGCTCAGCAACCTGCTGGCCGACCGGGTGCGCCGGATGGTGGTGACCGCCTCCAACGCGCACCGCAGCGGCGTGCTCGACCCGGACGACCTCAACGCCACGCTGCGCCACTACCGGCCGTTCCGGGCGTACGGCACCAGCAAACAGGCGAACATCCTGTTCACCGCCGAGGCGGCGCGGCGTTGGCCCCGGGTGCGGTCGTACGCGTTCCACCCCGGCGTGGTGAGCACCCGGTTCGGCAACGAGAGCCGGGTGGTGGCGCTCGGCATGCGGCTGCTGCCGTTCCGCACCCCGGAGAAGGGCGCGGAGACACTGGTCTGGCTCGCCGGCCAGGACCCGTCCCGGCTGATCGACGGCGGCTACTACGCCGACCGCAGGCCGCGCCGGCCGCGCCCCTGGGCGGCCGACCCGGCGCTGGCGGCCCGGCTCTGGACGGCCAGCGCCGAGGCCGTCGGCCTCGCCGGCTGAGGGACACCGCGCCGGTCGACCGGGCCGCTGCGGGACACCGCGCCGGTCGGCCGGCTGGGACACTCGACGCCATGACGACGGGGAACGAGGTCCTGCTGGTCGCGTTGGTCGACCTGAGCGCCGACGCCGACGCCGGCCGACGCTACGAGGACGCGGTGCTGGCGTTGCTCGACCGGCACGGCGGGGGGCTGGAGCGGCGGTTGCGCACCGGGGACGGGGAAACCGAGGTGCACGTGATCCGGTTCGCCGCCCGCGACGGGCTCGACGCGTTCCTGGTCGACCCGGAGCGCGCCGCGCTCCGGGCGGAGCTGGGCGACGCCGCCCCCACCACCCGCGTGCTGGAGGTCCACGACGTCTGAGGCGTCACTGCGACACGTGCACCGGGACGCTCGTCACCACCACGCCGGGCAGCGCCCGCAGCGCGGCGCGCAGCCGCTGCTCGGCGCGGCTGTGCAGCAACCGGTGCCGGCGCCGGCGCAGCACCACCTCCGGCACGATCACGGTGAGCGTCAGCTCCGGGCCGGCGGCGTGCAGCGCCTCCAGGTAGTGCGCCAGCGGCCCGATCACCGACCGGTACGGCGACACGATCGTCTCCAGCCGCAGGTGGTCGCCCCAGGCCCGCCACTGGTCCCGGAACCGGTCCGCCTCGGCCTCCTCCGGCGCGATGTGCACGGCCAGCGTCGGCCGGCCCAGCGAGGCCGCGTACGCCAGCGCGCGCAGCGAGGCCCGGTTCAGCCGGGCCACCGGCACGATCACCAGGTGGCGTAGCTGCTGGGGCAGTTCCTCGCCCTCGGCGGAGCCGGCCGGGCCGGGCGGCGCCCCGGGCGGCGGCGGGTGCAGCGCCAGCGCCCGGTGCAGCGTGGCGTAGTGCCGGTGGATCCGGCGGAACAGCAGCACCAGCAGCGGCACCGCGACCACCACCACCCAGGCGCCCTCGGTGAACTTGGCGACCGCGGCGGTCAGCAGCACCAGCCCGGAGAGCGCCGCGCCGACCGCGTTCACCGCGAGCCGGCGACGCCAGCCCCGCCCGCGCCGGCGTCGCCAGTGCACCACCATCCCGGTCTGCGACAGCGTGAACGCGAGGAAGACGCCGACCGCGTAGAGCGGGATCAGCGTCTGGGTGTGTCCACCGAAGGCGACGAGGACGGTCGCCGCGGCGAGCGCGAGCGCGACCAGCCCGTTGCTGAACGCCAGTCGGTCACCCATGTGCAGGAAGCGGCGCGGCGCGTGCCCGTCCCGGGCCATGAAGAACAGCAGCCGGGGGAAGTCGTTGAACGCGGTGTTCGCGGCCAGCAGCAGGATCAGCGCGGTGGTGGCCTGGAGGATCGCGTACCCGGGGCCGGTGGGGAACGTGACGCGGCCGAGCTGGGACAGCAGCGTCTCGTCCGCCCGGGGCACCAGGCCGTCCAGGTGGATCAGCCCGACCAGCCCGGCGAAGAGCGTGACCAGCATGGCGACCATCCAGCCCAGCGTGGTGCGGGCGTTGCGCCACTCGGTCGGGCGGAACGCGGGCACCGCGTTGGAGACCGCCTCGATGCCGGTCATCGACACCGCGCCGGAGGAGAACGCGCGAAGCACCAGCAGCAGCCCCAGCCCTTCCGCGGCCGGCACCGCCGGTGGCGGCACCGGCGCGAAACCCCGCGCCGCGGCCTTCGCGTAGCCGACCGCCAGCACCGCGAGGACCACCACCACGAACGCGTACGTGGGCAGCACGAAGATATTGCCGGCGGTGCGTACGCCACGCAGGTTGCCGGCGAGCAGCACGGCGATCACCAGCACCCCGAGCGGCACGGTCCACCTGGTGAACCCGGGCAACGCCGAGGTGACCGCGTGCACGCCGGCGGCCACCGACACCGACACGGTCAGCACGTAGTCGAGCATCAGCCCGGCCGCGGCGGCCAGCCCCGCCGTACGCCCCAGGTTGTCGCCGGCCACGAGGTACGACCCGGCGCCGTGTGGATAGGCCGGAATGGTCTGCCGGTAGGAGAGCCCGACCGCGACCATCAGCACCGCCAGCAGCGCGGCCAGCGGCAACGCCAGCCCGAGCGCGGCACCACCGGCCAGCACCAGCACGGCGAGCATCGCCTCCGGCCCGTACGCGACGGAGCTGAGCAGGTCCGAGGAGAGCACCGGCAACGCGACCAGCTTGCGCATCCGCTCGTAGAGCACGGAGCTGCTGGCCAACGGCGGGCCGACCAGGGTCCGGCGTACCCGGGCCACCGCCCGGCCGGCCCGGCTGCCGGGCAGGTACGCCGGACCGGTGGCGACCAGTTCGTCCGGTTGCGCCACGGTGAACAGGTCGATCGGGGCCAACCGCCCGAACCGGGTGGGTCGGGGCGGCTGCCCGCGCCGGCCGAGCGTCGGGTCGACGGGCAGGTCGCCGGCCCCCCGGGGGCCGTGCCAGCGGGTGCCGAGCCGGCCGAGCGCGGCCCGTTCCCCGACGCCGAGCGGCGGGAACTCGGCCGACGGCGTGACCACGGTGCCCGGCTCCGCCGCGTCGTCCCGCTCTGCCTCCACTCCCGCACTGTCGTGCACCGCGGCCCCTCCGGTGGCCGGTTCGGCGACAGTTCGGCCCGGGGAGACGCCTCCGATCGGTCCGGGAAGACGCCTGCGAACGTCGGGGATCGCCGGAACGCGCATGATCGGAGCCGTGCACACCGCCGGACACCGCCCGCCGCTCGACACGCTGACCGTCGGCGCGCTCGCGCTGGCCGTCGCCGCCGTCTCGTCGTCCGCGCCGCTGGTCGCGTTCGCCGCCGCGCCGGCCCTGGCCGTCGCGTTCTGGCGCAACATGTTGTCGGTGGCGGTGCTCGGGCCGGTCGCGGTGACCCGCCGAGGGGCCGAACTCCGGGCGCTCCTGGTCGGGCCGGGCCGCCGGGAGGGGCTGTACTGCGTGCTCTCCGGGGTGGCGTTGGCCGCCCACTTCGCCACCTGGATGCCGAGCGCGAAGCTCACCTCGGTCGCGGCGGCGACCGCGTTGGGCGCGACGCAGCCGGTCTGGCAGGGGCTGATCGCCCGCTGGCAGGGACATCGGCTGCCGACGGCGGTCTGGGCCGGCATCGCGGTGGCGGTGCTCGGCGCGGCGCTCGCCACCGGCGCCGACGTCGCCGTCTCCGGCCGGGCGTTCGCCGGCGACCTGCTGGCCGTGGTCGGCGGCATGTTCGCGGCCGTCTACACCGCCCTCGGTGAGCGTGCCCGGGCCAGCGTCAGCACCACCGGCTACACCACCGTCTGCTACGGCGTGTGCGCGCTGATCCTGCTGGTGGTCTGCCTGGTCGGTGGCGTACGCCTGCACGGCTACGACGGCGGGACGTGGCTGGCCGTCCTCGGCCTGGTGGCCGGCGCCCAACTCCTCGGGCACTCGATGTTCAACTACGCGCTGCACCGGGTCTCCGCCACCACGGTCAGCGTGCTGATCCTGCTGGAGGCGCCCGGCGCGGCGCTGATCGGCTGGGTCTGGCTGGGTCAGCTACCCCGACCGCTGGCCCTGCCCGGGCTGGCGCTGCTGCTGGTGGGCGTCGCCGTGGTCGTGCTCGGGGGCGCGCGGGCCGGTCGCCGCGCCGCGCCGGTCCCGGTGCCGGTCGACCCGCCGCCGCTGCGGGACTGACCGCCGGCCCAGGCGGCCCACGCGGCCCAGGCGGCCCCACGCTGCCCGCGACGGGGCCGCGGCGGGTCAGCGGCGGCGGACGCGGTGCAGGCGGAACGGCTTGCGGACGGCTCGGACCACGGACGCCGGGCGCGGCTGTTCGGTCGACGGGCCGTCCGGCAGGTCGGCGCCGCTCACCGCCGTGCCGGCCGGCGTGAGCCGGTTGAGCGCGCAGCCCTCGGCCGCCCACCGGGCCACCAGCTCGGTGGCCGAGCCGGACGCGTTGAGCCGCTTCGCCGCCACCAGCGGCGCGACGGTGTCCCACTCCTCGGTGCCCGGCCGGAGCCGACCCACCCGCGCCGGCCAGCTCACGATCCGCCCGCCGTGGTCGCCGCGCAGCGTCACCTCGGCCGCCTCGGTGTCGGCCAGCCCGGGCGCCGCCTGCTCGCCGGGGCCGGTCACCACCAGCAACGCGCCGTCCAGCGGCAGACACCACAGCGCGTACGCCGGGCCGTCGCCGACGCCGACCCAACAGACGGCGGCCTTCTTCACCGCCTCGTCCACCAACGGCGGGGTCACCCGCTCGTCCACCTCGTCGCTCACCCGCCCATCCTCCCGCATTCCACCGCCGGAGGGGTTCCTCGGAGCGGTCGGGCTCGCGCGGGAGACCTCGCCTACGGCGCTACCAACTTGATGGCGTCGATGGGTCACCTGCTACCCGGTCGCCAGCAACCGATGCCGGTTCACGGGAGCGGTGAACCGTTCACGCCATCAAGTTCGTAGGCGCCGGACTGCTCCTTCCCTGCGCGCCGACAGCGCCGACGCCCGCCGCACACGGCCCGCCTGATACGGCTCAACCGGCAACGGGCCACTCAGCCGACGAAGGGCCGCTCAGCCGACCCCAAGGGCCGCTCAGCCGACGAAGGGCGGGACGGTGATCTCGCCGCGGGCCACCGGCACCACCTGACCGGAGACGGTCGCGCCGACCGCGGTCCCGCCGGCGGCGGTCACGGTGCAGGCCAACGACGAGGGCCGGTGGATCTCGATGCCCTGGCGTACCGCGTACGGCGTCCGGCCCTCGCCTGGCAGCAGACCGCTGGCGACCAGCCAGACGCCCAGCCCGAGCGCGGCCGAACCGGTGGCCGGGTCCTCCGGGACGCCGATCCCGGGCACGAAGACCCGGGCGTGCGCGGTTTGCGACTCCGGGTCCCAGGAGAAGAGGCTGACGTGCTCGACGCCGTACCGCTCCGCCGCCGCCGTGTTCAGTCGCGCCCGGGCCACCGCGTCGGGGCGTACCGGAAGGTAGGGGAACTCCAGGCCGCACCCGGCGACGCGCGGCGGCGGGCCGGCGTGGTCGGCCGCGGAGAGCCCGACGATCTCCAGCAGCGGCTCCGGGTCGAGTTCCGGGCCGAGCGTCGGAGTGCCCCCGGTCAGCGTCGCGCCGGTCGGGGTCACCTCGATCGGCAGCACGCCGGCACCGCATTCCTGGGTGACCCGGCCCACCTCGAAGAGGCCGCGCCGGCCGGCGGTCACCGCGGCGCCCACGCTCGGGTGCCCGGCGAACGGCAGCTCGTCGGTCGGGGTGAAGATGCGGGCCCGGTAGGTGGCGCCGGCCTGGGTGGGCGCCAGCACGAAGACCGTCTCGGACAGGTTGAACTCCAGCGCGAGCGACTGCATCTGCTCGGTGGCCAGCCCTTCCGCGCCGAACACCACGGCCAGCGGGTTACCGGCGAACGGGCGGTCGGTGAAGACGTCCACGATCTCGTAGGCCAAGGTCGACATGCTGTTAGAGAGTAGGCCCTTAGGCTGGTCCCCGTGAGCACGCCGAACCGGGTCTACATCGCTCGACTCGCCGGAGTCGCCGTCTTCGACCCGAACGGCGACCAGGTCGGCCGCGTCCGCGACGCGGTCGCCCGGATGCGTCCGACCCAACGACCGCCGGAGGTGGTGGGGCTGGTCGCCGAGATGCCCATGCGGCGACGCATCTTCCTCTCCATCAACCGGATCACCTCGATCGACCCCGACGCCGTGGTGCTCGGCAGCGGCACGCTCAACCTGCGCCGGTTCGAGAAACGACCGAACGAGCTGCTGGTGCTCCAGGAACTGCTCGACCGGCGGGTCCAGCTCGAAAGCGGGAAGGCCGGCTCGGTGGTGGACGTGGCCATGGAGCACAGCCGGGGCGGCGAGTGGGCGCTGACCCGGGTCGCCGTCCGCGAGCAGACCGGCCGGCTCACCCGCCGCGGCCACCTGCACCAGGTCGAGTGGGACCGGGTCCGCGGCCTCGGCGTCGTGGGCGACAACCGGGGTACGGCCAACCTGCTCGCCGTGCTGGAGGACATGCGCCCGGCCGACCTGGCCAACGCGCTCCAGGACCTGCCCGACGCCCGACGCAACGAGGTGGCCGCCGCGCTCGACGACGAGCGTCTCGCCGACGTGCTCAGCGAGCTGCCCGAGCGCGACCAGGTGGAGATCCTGGCCGCGCTGGACCGGGAACGGGCCGCCGACGTGCTGGAGGAGATGGACCCGGACGACGCCGCCGACCTGCTCAACGAGTTGCCCCCGCCGGAGCAGGACGTGCTGCTCGACCTGATGGAGCCGGGCGAGGCCGACCCGGTGCGCCAACTGCTGCGGTACGCCTCGGGCACCGCCGGCAGCGTGATGACCTCCGAGCCGGTGATCCTGCCACCGGACGCCACCGTCGCCGAGGCGCTGGCCCGGATCCGGGAGGTGCAGCTCTCGCCCGCCGTGGCGGCGCAGGTCTTCGTGACCCGCGCGCCGTTGACCACGCCGACCGGGCGTTACCTGGGTATGGTGCACTTCCAGCGGTTGCTCCGCGAGCCTCCGGCCGACCTGCTCGGCGGGATCGTGGTCAACGACATCGACCCGCTGCGGACGTCCACCCCGCTGACCGAGATCACCCGCCGGATGGCCACCTACGACATGGTGGGCATGCCGGTGGTGGACCGGAGCAACCGGCTGGTCGGCGCCGTCACGGTGGACGACGTGCTGGACCATTCCCTGCCGCGCGACTGGCGGGACCGGGACGCGGCACCGACCCCGTCCGCCACCGACGACGGGACCGTGGACGATGAGTGAGCAGCGACGCGGCGAGCGGCTCGACCAGCCGCGCGCCCCCCGGGGCCTGCACCTGCCCCGGATCGACGCGGATTCCTTCGGCCGTTGGGCCGAGGGCATCGCCCGGGGCATGGGCACGGCCAACTTCCTGGTCTACATGACGCTGATCCTGGCCGCCTGGTTCCTGTGGAACACGCTCGCCCCGGCGCACCTGCGGTTCGACCCGTACACGTTCACGTTCCTGACGCTGGTGCTCTCCCTCCAGGCCTCGTACGCCGCCCCGCTGATCCTGCTCGCGCAGAACCGGCAGGCGGACCGGGACCGGGTCTCGCTGGACGAGGACCGGCGGCGGGCCACCATGCAGAAGGCCGACACGGAGTACCTGGCCCGGGAGATCGCCGCGCTGCGGATCGCGATGGGGGACGTGGCGACCCGGGACTTCCTGCGCTCCGAGCTGACCCGGCTGGCCGAGGAGCTGGACGAGGCGGCCGAGCGGCGGCGCAAGCTGGAACGGCGGCAGCACGAGCGGGGACCGCAGGACCGGGGACAGCAGGACCGGGGGATGCGGCGACCGCCCGGTGGCGGCCCGCTCGACGAGCCCCGCGACGAGCTCGACGGTGACCACGCCCACGACGCCCGCCACCAGAGCCCGACGTAGCATTACGGGCATGTCAGCACCCGTCAGCACCGTCTCCGACGCGATCCAGGCCGCGCTGGCCACCGTCAACGACCCGGAGATCCGCCGGCCGATCACCGAACTCGGCATGATCCGCTCCGCGGAGCGGGACGACGACGGCGTGGTGCGGGTGGAGCTGCTGCTCACCGTGGCCGGCTGCCCGCTGAAGGACAAGCTGCGTACCGACATCACGGCCGCGGTCGGGGCGGTGCCCGGGGTGAGCCGCGTCGAGATCATCTTCGGGGTGATGAGCCCGGAGCAGCGCCAGGAGTTGCAGTCGAAGCTGCGCGGCGGCGGCACCGCCGAGCCGGTGATCCCGTTCGCCCAGCCCGGCTCGCGGACCCGCGTCTACGCGGTGGCCAGCGGCAAGGGCGGCGTCGGCAAGTCCAGCGTCACGGTCAACCTGGCTGCCGCGCTGGCCGCCCGGGGCCTGTCGGTCGGTGTGGTGGACGCCGACATCTACGGCCACTCGGTGCCCCGCATGCTCGGCGCCGACGGCGCGCCGACCCGGGTCGAGGACATGATCATGCCGCCGCAGTCGCACGGCGTGAAGGTCATCTCGATCGGCATGTTCACCCCCGGCAACGCGGCGGTGGTCTGGCGCGGCCCGATGCTGCACCGCGCGCTCCAGCAGTTCCTCGCCGACGTCTACTGGGGTGACCTGGACGTCCTCCTGCTCGACCTGCCGCCGGGCACGGGCGACATCGCGATCTCGGTGGCCCAGTTGCTGCCGAACGCGGAGATCCTGGTGGTCACCACGCCGCAGGCCGCCGCCGCCGAGGTGGCCGAGCGGGCCGGCGCCATCGCGTTGCAGACCCACCAGCGGGTGGTCGGTGTGATCGAGAACATGTCCTGGCTCGAACTGCCGGACGGTTCCCGGATGGAGGTCTTCGGCGCCGGCGGCGGCGCGGCGGTGGCCGAGTCGCTGACCCGGACCATCGGCGCGCAGGTGCCGGTGCTCGGGCAGATCCCGATGGACACCCGGGTCCGCGAGGGCGGCGACGCCGGCCAGCCGATCGTGCTGACCCAGCCGGACGCGCCGGCCGCGAAGGCCATGTTCGAGGTGGCCGACCGGCTCGCCGTACGCCGCGAGTCCCTGCTCGGCAAGCCGCTCGGCCTCAAGCCCGCCGGCCGCTAGACCTCGATCCGCCGCTCCCCCGTCGCCCCCTTCCGGTCCGCCGGGAGGGGGCGACTCACGTCCGGGCCACGTGGCTCAGGTGGCGTCGTCGTAGGAGGGGCGGGGTGACGGCGGGGTGGGAGACGCCGGGGTCGCGACGGCGGGACGGGGGGTCGGGTTGCGCAGGTCCGCCGCCTTGGCCACGTCCTTCAGCTCGTCGTGCACGCCGGTGACGTCCGAGCGCAGGTTGTCGTACATGCTCTGGAGCGGCTTCCGGATCGCCTGCTCGTCGTCCTCGCTGAGCAGGTGCTTGCGGATGAACGCCTTCGGGTGCAGGTCCTCCAGTTGGATGTCGGTCCCCAGCTCGCGGCTCAGGTCTCCGGTCGCGTTCCGCGCCATGTTCCGCAGGTTGCGCACCATCCGCAGGCCGTCGTTGATCACGTTGGGCAGCCGGTCCCCGAAGATCAACAGTGCCAGGAGCAGCAGGGCGCCGATCTCCCACCAGTTCAGGTTCTCGAACACTCCGGCCTCCTCGTCCGTGTCAGGGCAAGACTACGCACGGAAGGCGGCCCGGCGGGAGGGGGTCACCGGTCCTCACTTGGCGTCCGCGGCGAGCGTCACCGAGGTGTTCTGCCGGGCCGAGCCGCGCCGGTACTCCACCGTCACCACCGAACCCGGCGCGTACTTGCGCACCAACGCCACCAGGTCGGTCGGGTCGGTCATCGGGTGCTTGTCCAGCCGGAGCACCACGTCGCCGGTACGCATCCCGGCCGCCGCCGCCGGACCGGCCGGCTCGACGGCGTTGAGCCGCACCCCGCCGCCGGTGGCGCCGGTGCCGCCCACCGAGGCGCCGATCACCGTACGCCGGGCCTTGCCGGTGCCGATGATCTCCTCGGTGACGCGCTTCGCCTGGTTGATCGGGATGGCGAAGGCGAGCCCGATGTTGCCGGCCTCCTGCCCGTCGGCCACCAGCGACTTGATCGTCGAGTTCACGCCGACCACCCGGCCCGCCCCGTCCACCAGCGGGCCGCCGGAGTTGCCGTGGTTGACCGCGGCGTCGGTCTGGATCGCCGCGTAGTAGCGGGTCGGTCCGCCCGGCTCGCCCGCCTGCATGGTGCGGTCCAACGCGCTGACGATGCCGGCGGTGACGGTGTTGGCAAGCGACAGCGGCGAACCCATGGCGAGCACCGGATCCCCCACCGCGAGCGCGTCCGAGTCGCCGAACTGCACCGGCGTCAGCCCGCTGCGGGTGACCTTGATGACCGCGATGTCCGACTCCGGGTCCTGCCCGACCACGGTGCCGGCGGCGGTGCTGCCGTCGTTGAACACCACGGTGGCCCTGCCCGGGCCGTCCGCGACCACGTGGTCGTTGGTGACGATGTGCCCGTCCGTGCTCACCACGAAGCCGGAGCCCTCGCTGGTGCCGCCGAGGCTGGCCACCCGGATGGTGACCACGCTGGGCAGCACCCGCTCGGCGACCCCGGCCAGCGACTCCGGCTTGCGCTGGGCGAGCGCCGGAGCCTGCCCGGCCTGCGCGCCCAGCGTCGGCACGGCGCCGCCGCCCAGGAAGGCGTACGTCAGGGCGCTGCCCAGTGAGCCGGCCAACAGCGCGGTGATCAGCGAGATCAACACCACCTGACGCAGCCCCGGCCGGGTCGGCGCGTCCGGGTCGGTGACCGGCTCCGGCTCACCCGCCCCGCTGGGCGCGGCGGCCGGGACCACCACGGCCGCGGGCGCGTACGGGTCCCGCCACGGGTCGGCCAGCGCGTCGGACCACCAGGGCGACGTCGTGCCACCCCCGGCGCTCGGCGGTGGCTGCCCGGGCACCGGCCCTCCCGCCGGTGCGTCCGAGCCGCCGGGCCGGCGCCAGTCCCAGCCGTCGGTCACGTCCGTGCCTCCCACATTCGTCCCGCGCGCCCCGCGCCGACGCCGGCGGAGCCGGACGATCGAGACGCGCGGGACCCATCCAGGATTGCACGGATGCCCCGGGTGGAGTCAGGGGTTGCCGCCCGTGATCGCCCGAGGGCCGACTCGCGGCTGCGCGCGTACCGGCTCGCCTCTACGCTCACAGTGCCAACCGACCCCTCGCACCAGCCCCGCCCCCAGGAGGTGCCCCATCGCCACGGTCGCCGGTCCCGGCGGTTCGACGGCCCAGGCGTTGCAGTTCGCCGAGTCGTACGTCACCGAGGACATCGTGCTGCGCACGGCCCGCGCCCTCGCCCACGAGGTGGGTGTGGAGGCGGTGACGCCCGGCGCCGGTGCCGCGCTGCGCCTGCTCGCCGCCGCCGGTAACGCCCGCGCGGTGGTGGAGATCGGCACCGGCACCGGGGTCAGCGGCGTGTGGCTGCTGCGCGGCATGCGCCCCGACGGCGTGCTCACCACGATCGACGTGGAGGTGGAATACCAGCGCATCGCCCGGCGGCTGTTCCAGGAGGCGGGCTTCCCGTCGGGGCGTACCCGGATCATCACCGGTCGGGCGCTCGACGTGCTGCCGCGTCTCGCGGACGGCGTCTACGACCTGGTCTTCGCGGACGCGCCGGGCCCCGGCTTCGCGGCGTACGTGGACGCGGCGCTGCGGCTGCTGCGCCCCGGCGGGGTGCTCGCGCTCAACGGCGCGTTGGCCGCCGGCCGGATCGGTGACCCGGCCGCGCGGGACATGGAGACGGTGACGGTGCGGGAGACCATCAAGGCGATCCGCGAGTCGGAGCACTGGGTGCCCGCGCTGCTGCCGGTCGGCCACGGGCTGCTCGCCGCCGTGAAGAGCTGACCGCCCGCTCAGCCCAGCGTCGCCAGCCAGCGCAGCAACCCGCGTACGCCCCAGCCGGTGGCGCCCCTGGTCAGCTCGCCGTGCACGTCGTCGGACCAGGACGGGGCGGACATGTCCAGGTGCGCCCAGCGGTCCCGCAGGTCGCCGGTGAACTCGCGGAGGAAGAGCGCGGCCACCACCGAGCCGGCGCCCCGGGCCGGGGAGCTGTGCAGGTCGGCGACGTCGCTGGCCAGGTATTCCAGGTAGTCGTCGGCGAGTGGCATCCGCCAGGCCCGCTCGCCGGCCGCGCCGATCGCGGCCAGCAGGTCGGTGGCCAGGTCGTCGTTCTCGGCGTAGAGCGCGGCGTGCCGCTTGCCCAGGGCGACCGCGTTCGCCCCGGTCAGGGTGGCCAGGTCGACGAGCAGGTCGGGCCTCAACTCCCGGACCGCGTACGCCATCGCGTCGGCGAGCACCAGCCGTCCCTCGGCGTCGGAGTTGGTGCTCTCGCTGGTCAGCCCGCCGTAGTGCCGGATCACGTCGCCGGGGCGGAACGCGGAGCCGCTGACCATGTTCTCGGCCAGCGGGGCCAGCGTGGTGATCCGGACCGGCAGGCGCAGCGCGGCGGCGCCCAGCGTGGCGGCGACCACGGCGGCGGCGCCGGCCATGTCCTTGCGCATCAGTTTCATGGCCGGCACCGGCTTGATCGAGATGCCGCCGGTGTCGAACGTGATGCCCTTGCCCACCAGCACCACGTGGGTACGCGCGCCGGCCGGCCGCCAGTCCAGCTCGACCAGGCGCGGCCCCTGGACGGAGCCGCCGCCGACGGCCAGGATGCCGCCGAAGCCCTCGGCCGACAGCTCCTCCGGGCCGCGCACGCGCAGGTGCAGGTCGGGGCGGTCGGCGGCGGCGCCGGCCACCTGGTCGGCGAACCACGCCGGGTGCTTGGTGGAGGACGGGGTGTTGGTCAGGTCGCGGGCCAGCCGGGTCATCTCGGCGGTGACCCGGGCCACGGTCAGCGTGTCGGCGAGCGCGTCCGGGTCGGCCACCAGCACGTCCACCCGGGCCAGGGCGGGTCGTGCGCCGGCCTCGGTGAGCCGGAACCGGTAGGAGCCGAGCAGCAGCCCCTCGACCAGGCCACGCAGCGCCGACTCGGACCCGTCGGGAAGCGAAATCGTGATCTGCGTCTCATCCTTGCCGGCGCGGGCCAGCGCGGCCCCGGCGGAGCGCCAGCCCGCCTCGTCGCCGTCGCCGACGCCGAGCAGCCAGAGCCGGCTCGGGGCGCCGCCGGGACGCAGGTGTTCGCGGATCTCGCCGGCGGCCCCGGTGAGGCGGGCGGCGGGCAGCAGCGCGGTCGCCTCGGCCCGGACGTCGTCCCCGGGCGGGACGGCGGTGGGGACCAGCGCCGGCGGGGCGTCCGACCCATCGGGACGGATGGGCAGGACGAGGGCGTCGGGTCGCGTGGACCCGCTCACCAGACGAATGGCCAGCACGCTGGACCGTACCTCCGAAAACGCTCTAAGCGGGACGCTTTGCCGCTTGCCGGCCGAGGAAGGCCCTGAGCCACCGGGCAAGCCGGTGGCTCAGGGTAGGACGAACCGTCCGCGCGGTGGGACACCACGCGGACCACTCCTCGAATCAGCCGGCGGCCGCCTTCAGCGCGTCACCCAGCGCGGTGGCCTCGTCGGGAGTCATCTCGACGACGAGCCGGCCACCACCCTCCAGCGGGACCCGCATGACGATGCCCCGACCCTCCTTGGTGACTTCCAGCGGACCGTCGCCCGTCCGCGGCTTCATCGCCGCCATGTTGTCTCCCCTCAGACCTACGCCAGGGTCGGTGGGTTGCCCCACAGCCACTTCGCCATCGCACCCGCAACAGTCGCGGAGGCGTCGACCAACGATTTTCCCTGATGAACACCGCCGGACCCAAACCGAAGCAGCATTGATGTAACAGCATCTAGCTTATCTTGGGTAGGCCTGTCACAATGTGCGGTCATGCAGGCACGGTCGGCACTCTTCGACCTGTACGGCGACCACCTCCGCGTCCGGGGTGGCCGTGCACCGGTCGCCGCCCTGGTCAAGCTGCTGGCGCCGCTCGGGATCGCCCCACCGGCGGTACGCACCGCGGTGTCCCGGATGGTCCGTCAGGGCTGGCTGGAACCACTCCGGCTCGCATCCGGACCCGGATATTCGATCACCCCGAAAGCGGGTCGTCGACTCGACGAGGCGGCCTCCCGGATCTACCGGACCGGTCGGCACAGTTGGGACGGACGGTTCGATCTTCTCGTCCTCACCGCGCCCGCCTCCCGCCGGGACCGGCAGCGGCTCGCCGCCAACCTCACCTTCCTCGGCTACGGCACGCTCGACGACTGCACCTGGGTGGCCACCCGCCCCGGCGAGGACGTCGACCTGCTGCTCGCCGAGGCGGGCGTGCGCTTCGAACGGTTCACCGCCGCGCACGCCGCCGGCACCCCCGGCGCCATGGGCGTGGTCCGCCGGGCCTGGGACCTGGTCGAGATCGGCCGGGCGTACGAGCGCTTCGTCGCCGAACAGAAGCCGCTGCTGTCCGGCGTCACGGTCCGCAGCAGCGACGAGGAGGCGTACGCGGCCCGGTTCCGGCTCGTGCACGCGTGGCGTACCTTCCTGTTCCGGGACCCGCAGTTGCCCCCGGCGCTGCTCCCCGAGCGCTGGCCGGGCACCAGCGCGGCCGGGTTCTTCGACCGGCACGCGGCCCGGCTCCGGCCGGCCGCCGACCGGTACGTCGAGCAGTGCCTCGACGCCAGCCACCGCCTCGCCCGACAGAAGGGTCGTTAGAAACGTGACCGAGCCGCTGCTCGTCGACCGCACCGACGCCGTCGTCACCCTGACGCTGAACCGCCCGACGGCGATGAACTCGCTCGACGTGGCGCTCAAGGAGGCGCTCCGGGAGACGCTTGCCGAGTTGGAGACCGACCGCTCCTGCCGGGCGGTCGTGCTGGCCGGCGCGGGCGGCTCGTTCAGCGCCGGGCAGGACCTGCGGGAGCACGTGCAGACGCTGGAGTCGGCGGACGCCGACCCGCTCGCCACCGTGCGGGCGCACTACAACCCGATCGCCGCCCGGCTGGCCAACCTGCCCAAGCCGGTGGTCGCCGCGGTGCGCGGGATGGCCGCCGGGGCCGGCGCCTCGCTGGCGTTCCTGGCCGACTTCCGCATCGGCGGCCCGAAGACGCGGTTCCTGATGGCGTTCGCCGGGGTCGGGCTCGCCGCCGACACCGGGGCCTCCTGGACGCTGCCCCGGCTGGTCGGCCATGCCAAGGCGGTCGAGCTGCTCATGCTCGCCGAGCCGGTCGGCGCCGAGGACGCCTGCCGGCTGGGCCTGCTCACCCGGTTGGTGGACGACGACGAGCAGGTGCTCCCGGCCGCGCAGGAGCTGGCCGTCCGGCTCGCCGCCGGCCCGACCGTCGCGTACGGGGCGATCAAGCGTCAGCTCTCCATCGCCGACGCCGGCACGCTCGCCGACGCGCTGGCCGCCGAGGCGCAGGCGCAGGCCATCTGCGGCGGCACCGCCGACCACCGGGCCGCCACGATGGCGTTCGTCAACAAGCAGAAGCCGGTCTTCGAGGGGCGCTGAGGCTCAGTCGTCCTCCTCCGGGTCCTGGTTGGCCTCGACACCGAGCACGAACGCCTGCATGGCCAGCTCGTCGCCGGCCGGCGAGACGAACGCCGGCAACTCACGCGGGCCCAGCTCCTGCACGTAGGACCAGAAGATCCGGACCGCCTCGGCCCGCGTGGCCGCCTCGATCGGCAGGTCGAGGCTGACCAGCCAGGTGCGCCGGGCCGGCGGCGGACCGAGCCGGTCGGCCAGCGCCCGCCAGCGCGCCGGGTCGAGCGCGACGACCGGGCCGTCCGGGGCCGGGCCGTCGACCGGCACCGGCTCGTCGAGCGCCCGCCGGGTGTACGTCACCACGAGCGCGCCGGCCACCGCGTCGGACTGTGGGTCGTCCGGATCCTCCCGGCCCCCGGCGCCGGCCCGCGTCACCCGGCCGAGCGCCACCAGCCGCAGCGGCTCCTCGACCAGCACCGCCACCCGGTCACCCGGGCGCGGCCGGGCCGCCCCCGGCAACCCGGTCAGCTCCAGCACGTCGTGGTGCACCAACCGCTCGGCCTGGTAGCGCTCGGCGGGCAGCAGCACCGCCCAGGCGCCCGGCGTGGTGTCGGCGTCGGTCGTCCCGCTCGTCCGTGGCTCGGTGTCGGTCATGCCCCAATCCCATCACGCCGCGTCGTCAGACCCCGGCCCGGTCACCACCGGCGTGGCATCCGGCGAGGTGATCGTCCACCATTCCGGTGGCCTGCATCAACGCGTAGGCGGTGGTCGGGCCGACGAAGCGGAAGCCCCGCTTCTTGAGCGCCTTGGCCATCGCGGTGGACTCCGGGGTGAGCGCCGGCACGTCGTCGAACGAGGCGGGGCGCGCCGGTCGGGGCGGGGGCGCGAACGACCAGAGCAGCGCGGAGAGCCCGTCGGGCAGCTCCAGCGCGGCCCGGGCGTTGGCGATCGCCGCCTCGATCTTGGCCCGGTTGCGGACGATCCCGACGTCGGCCAGCAGCCGGGCCGCCTCGGCCTCGCCGTAGCCGGCGACCGACTCGATCCGGAACCCGTCGAAGGCGAGCCGGAACGCCGGCCGCTTGCGCAGGATGGTCAGCCAGGACAGGCCGGACTGGAACGCCTCCAGGGTGAGCCGCTCGTAGAGCGCGTCGTCGCCGCGCAGCGGCCGACCCCACTCCTCGTCGTGGTAGGCGGCGTAGTCGGGGGTGCTCGCCCCCCAGGCGCAACGGGGCAGCCCGTCCGGGCCGGTCACCAGGTCAGTCACGCCGCACAGGGTAGTGCGACCCACCGACTCCGACGCACGCCACGGTCAGGGCAGACGGCCCTGCTCGACCAGCCGGGCGAACCTCTTCAGCGCCTGGGTCAGACCGAACTTCGAGCCGGGCCAGAGCACCGGCCAGGCCACCCGGCCCGCCGTCCCGCCCGGCAGGTGGAACCACTCGTGCCAGACCACCTGGGTGCGCTCCCGGTCCATCGGGGTGCACCGCAGCACGCCCGGGCCGCGCAGCAGCTTGCCGCAGTGCACCACGCCGACCTCGTACGGCGCGTCGACCCGCACCACCCGCATCTCGTCGCGGAGCACGGCCGGGCCGACCGCGGTGACCGCCTCGACCAGGCTGCCCTCGCCGCCGTCGCCCTCGACCACCCGGACCCTGGTGAACGGGATCCAGTCCGACTGCCGTTCCCACGCGGTCAGCGCCGCGAAGACGCGCTCCGCCGGCGCGTCGACGATCACCGTGGCGGTGACCTCGGCGGCACCCGGCTGGGCCGCCTCGGCGAAGCCTGCGGAACCCTCCGCGCCGGTCACGCCGGCTCCGAGCGGACCACCGGCCCGCGGGCCGGGTCGTCCACCTCGCTGTCGTCCGCGCTCGCACCGGCCGGCCCGGCGGTGATCCCACCGGCCGGGGACGTGGTGTCCTCGACCGCGGCGGCGGCCGGCGCCTCCGCCACGCCCGCCTCGGCCGGCGGAGCGGTAGGCGGCGCAGGCGTCGACAGGTCGATGGTCACCGGACCGGCGCCCGACGGGTCGAGGGCCGTCTCGTCGCCACCGGTCCCGGCCCCGGCGACGACGGCCTCCTCGCGCGCCCGGCGCAACGCGTCGGCCTCTTCGGTCCGCCCCTCCCGCAGTGCGGTGTTCTCGGCCTCCAGCACGCCGATCAGCTCGGACTTGTAGCCGATGTCGTAGGCGGCCCGCCGGAGCGCCACGTCGACCTGGGCCATCCGGTAGCCGCGCAGCGCGGTGTCGAACCGGACCCCGGTCACGTCCGACTCGTCGAGCGGGCGGCCACCCGGCAGCGGCACGGCCCGGCCGTCCGGCTCGGCCGGCACCAGCCCCGGATCCCGCCCGGAGACGAGCACCGTCACTCCGAACACCACTGCCGCGACGGTCAGCGCGACGACCAAGAGGAGCAGAACCTCACCCATGGAGAGATCGTGGCATGCGGGCCGGGATCGGGCGAGCCCTCCACGGCCTCCGGTCGGCAAAACCCGCGCTCCCCGGTCAGTGGAAATGAGCACCATCTCCCACATTCCAGGAAACCCGAGGATCGTGGCACGTAAGTGCCCGGGAAGGGGCCGTCAAATACCAGGATCTCGGGGCGGTGGCGGGTGGCACCACGGGGGCATGCGAAGGTGCGACGGTTGCACCGGGACGAGGAGGCGGGGATGACCGGGATGTTGCGGCTCGGCCGACGGGCCTTCGCCCCGGGTGAGCTGGTGGTGATGGCGATCGTGAACCGCACCCCGGACTCGTTCTTCGACCGGGGCGCCACGTTCGCCCGGGACAGCGCGCTGCGGGCGGTCGAGCGGGCGGTGACCGAGGGCGCGGAGATCATCGACATCGGCGGGGTGAAGGCCGGGCCCGGCGACGAGGTGGACGTGGCCGAGGAGATCCGCCGCACGGTGGACACCATCGCCGCGGTCCGGGCCGCCTTTCCCGACGTGGTCGTCTCGATCGACACCTGGCGGGCGGAGGTGGCGGTGGAGGCGGTCGCGGCCGGCGCGGACCTGCTCAACGACACCTGGTCGGGGGCGGACCCGGCGCTGGCCCGGGTCGCCGCGGCGACCGGCGCCGGGCTGGTCTGCTCGCACGCCGGTGGGCTGGCCCCGCGTACCCGGCCGCACCGGGCGGCCTTCGACGACGTGGTGACCGACGTGCTCGACACCGTCACCGGGCTGGCGGAACGCGCGGTCGGGCTGGGGGTACGCCGGGACGGCATCCTGATCGACCCGGCGCACGACTTCGGCAAGAACACCCGGCACTCGCTGGAGATCACCCGGCGGCTGGCCGAGCTGACCGGCACCGGTTGGCCACTGCTGGTGGCGCTGTCGAACAAGGACTTCATCGGCGAGACGTTGGACCTGCCGGTGCCGGAACGGCTGGAGGGGACGCTCGCCGCCACCGCGGTCTCGGCCTGGCTCGGCGCCCGGGTGTTCCGCGCCCACCAGATCCGCCCGACCCGTCGGGTGCTGGACATGGTGGCGTCGATCCGGGGGGACCGGCCGCCGGCGGCGACCCGGCGCGGGCTGGCCTAGGGGGTCAGGTCCAGCGCAGCACGCCACGCCGCCAGGCGTAGAGGATGCCGAGCGCCACGATCGCCACGAAGACGCCCATCTCCACCACCGTGGTCGCCCCGAAGCCGGGCCGGTCGAAGACCAGCGCCCACGGGAAGAGGAAGACCGCCTCCACCGCGAACAGGACATAGAGGTACGCGTAGACGTAGTAGCGGATCTGCATCTGGGCCCAGTCGCCGCCGACCGGGTCGAGACCGCACTCGTACGTCGTCCGCTTGCCCCATGGCTCCGCGGGTCGGGCCGGACGTAACATCCGGTTCGCCGAGAACGCCGTCAGGAAGAAGAGCACGGCGGCGAGCAGCAGTAGACCGAGCGTGGCGTACGAGCCGAGGTATCCGGTCACGATCCGGAGCGTACCGGTCCCGTCGAGACGTCTCGGACACGTTACGAATTTGTTTCCTCGCGGGACTAGTGCCGGAGGGCAACCGTCCCCGAATAATGAGACCTCGTTGACACGTCCCCGGAGGACAGATGACCCGCCCCCGCGTCCGGCCTGCCCACCGGGTCACGCCTCGCCGTACCCTCGCGCTGTTCGCGCCCGCGCTGATCGCCGCGGTCGCGGCGGTCGCCGTGGTGGCGCCGGGATGGGCCGCGGTCACCCCCGCCGCCGCGGCCGGGGTGGTCCGGGCGGCCGACCCGGGCGCGCCGGGCGACCCGGGCGGCGACCCCGGCGACCCGACCGAGCCGACGCCGACCGGGGACGCGACCACCACCGCGCCGGCCCCGACCACGGCGCCGCCGACGGAGGAGGCCCCGCCGCCGACCACACCCCCGCCGCCGGTCACCACCGAGCCGGCCCCGCCGCCCACCACGGCGCCGGCCCCGCCCGCCACCACCGCGCCGGCCACCACCACCGCACCGGCCCCGCCGCCGGTCGGACCGCCCGTCAAGCCCCCGCCGCCACCGCCCACCCAGGCCGCCGGCGGGCCGTTGGGGGTGCAGGTCAGCACCGGCGACCTGGCGCTGACGCCGGACTACTGGAACGCCGACAGCACGGTGGCCACGCTGCGGGTGACCGTGACCAACACCGGTGGACGCGAGGAGCAGATCAGCCTCGGCTACTCGTTGCCGGCCGGGCTGGTCGACGGCGGCACGCCGGGTTGCGTCGACGCCGGGGGCGGCAACCACCGCTGCGGCGGGTGGACCGTCGCGCCCGACGCCCGGTTCAGCGCCACCATCCGGGTCCGGGTCGCCGGGGACGCCTGGCGGACCATGCCGCTGAGCGGATCGGTCCAGGTCACCGCCGTCGCGCCCGGCGTCGCCGGGGCGGCCTACGACGACGAGGGCTTCGCGGTGCTGTTTCCGCCCGGCCCGCCGGTGCCCGGCATCTCGCTCCGCGCCGACGAGGTCCTCTTCGACATCAGCGGCGCGCCGAGCACGCTCACCGTACGGCTGGGCAACACCGGCGAGGTGGACGCCGCCGGACGGGTGGAGGTGCTCCTCCCGACCGGGGTGACGGTGAGCGACATGGGGAACGCCTGCGCCCCGGTGGCCCCGGACCGGACCCGGTGCGAGCTGGGCACGCTGCCGGCCGGCCGGACCGCGACGCTGCGCCTGCCGGTGACCGCGTCGGCGGAGGCCCAGCGCATGGCCCCGCTCGCCGGCGCGGTGATCGGCCGGTTGGACCCGCGGAGCGGGCGGGACCGACAGGTGCAGATGAGCTTCCGGATCAGCGCGGCGGCGGCGCAGTCCACGCCGGTGGCCGGGGCGCCCGCGCCCACGGGTTCTCAGGGAGTGCTGACTGCGTCCGAGCGGTCCGATTCCGGCGACGGCCCGGCCCGGGGGATCGCCATTGCCTTGATCATCATGTCGGCGTTGCTCGTCGTTTTCGCGTTGACGCTGGCCACGCGCTCGCTGCGACGCCGCAGCGACATCACCGTGCCGGAGCCGACCACGGAGCGGTGAGCCGCGCGGCGCGGTGATCTGGATTACGGTCGGCGGTACTAACCGTCCCTAATCAGGGCATACAGCAGCCGGTTCGGGTCTCACCCGTCGGACCACCACCAAGGCGGCCCTAACCGTCCGACGTAGGCTCTGACGGTGAGAAACGGAGCGGGCCGCGTCGACGAGGGCGACGGCGCTCAGCGAAGCGAGGTGCGGGCGTGACCAAGCAGATCCGTCAACTGGACCGGGTGGTCATCCGGTTCGCCGGCGACTCCGGCGACGGCATGCAGCTCACCGGCGACCGGTTCACCTCGGAGACGGCACAGTTGGGCAACGACATCTCCACGTTGCCCAACTTCCCGGCCGAGATCCGCGCGCCCGCCGGCACGCTGCCGGGCGTGTCGAGCTTCCAGGTGCACTTCGCCGACTACGACATCCTGACCCCAGGCGACGCGCCGAACGTGCTGGTGGCGATGAACCCGGCCGCGCTCAAGGCCAACCTGGCCGACCTGCCGCGCGGGGCGGACATCATCGTCAACACCGACGAGTTCACCCGTCGCAACCTGGCCAAGGTGGGCTACGCGACCAACCCGTTGGACGACGACACGCTCGACGGCTACGCGGTGCACCCGGTCGCGCTCACCTCGATGACGATCGGCGCGCTGGCCGAGCTGACGGTGTCCAAGAAGGACGCCGAACGGGCCAAGAACATGTTCGCGCTCGGGCTGCTGAGCTGGATGTACTCCCGGCCGTACGAGTCGACGCTGCGGTTCCTGGAGCGCAAGTTCGCCCGCCGGCCGGAGCTGGTGGCGGCGAACGTGGCCGCGTTCCGGGCCGGCTGGAACTTCGGCGAGACCACCGAGGACTTCTCCGTCCGGTACGAGGTCAAGCCGGCGAAGATGCCGCCCGGCACGTACCGCAACATCACCGGCAACGCGGCGCTGTCGCTGGGCCTGGTGGCCGCCGGGGTGCGGTCCGGGCTGCCGGTGTTCCTCGGCGCGTACCCGATCACCCCGGCCTCGGACATCCTGCACGAGCTGAGCAAGCACAAGAAGTTCGGCGTGGTCACCATGCAGGCCGAGGACGAGATCGCCGCGGTCGGCGCGGCGCTGGGCGCGTCGTACGGCGGCTCGCTCGGCATCACCACCACCAGCGGGCCGGGCGTGGCGCTGAAGAGCGAGACGATCTCCCTGGCGGTGGCGCTGGAGCTGCCGCTTGTCATCGTCGACGTGCAGCGGGCCGGGCCGTCCACCGGCATGCCCACCAAGACCGAGCAGGCCGACCTGAACATGGCCCTGTACGGCCGGCACGGTGAGGCGCCGGTCGCGGTGATCGCGCCGAAGTCGCCGTCGGACTGCTTCCACGCCGCGCTGGAGGCGGCGCGGATCGCGCTGACCTACCGCACCCCGGTCATCCTGCTCTCCGACAACTACGTGGCCAACGGCTCCGAGCCGTGGCTGCTGCCGGACGTGGAGTCCCTGCCCGACCTGCGGGTGGAGTTCGCCACCCGGCCCAACGGCGAGGACGGCACCACGTTCCTGCCCTACCTGCGTGACCCGCAGACGCTGGCCCGCCCGTGGGCGGTGCCCGGCACGCCGGGGCTGGAGCACCGCATCGGCGGCCTGGAGAAGGCCGACAAGACCGGCGACATCTCGTACGACCCGACGAACCACGACTTCATGGTGCGGACCCGGGCGGCCCGGATCGAGACCATCCCGGTCCCCGACGTGGAGGTCGAGGACCCGGACGGCGACGCCCGGGTGCTCGTGCTGGGCTGGGGCTCGACGTACGGCCCGATCGGCGCGGCCTGCCGGGGGCTACGCCAGCGTGGACTGCCGGTGGCCCAGGCGCACCTGCGGCACCTGGCCCCGATGCCGGCCAACCTCGGCGAGGTGCTGCGCTCCTACGACCGGGTGGTCGTGCCCGAGATGAACCTCGGCCAGCTCGCCCACGTGATCCGGGCGAAGTACCTGGTCGACGCGATCGGCTACAACCAGGTCCGCGGCCTGCCGTTCACCGCCGCGGAGCTGGAGACGATGCTGGAAGAGGTCCTGAAGAATGTCTGAGCCCGTCGCCCTGAAGCTCACCGCCAAGGACTTCAAGTCCGACCAGGAGGTGCGTTGGTGCCCCGGCTGCGGCGACTACGCCGTCCTGGCAGCGGTGCAGGGCTTCATGCCGGAGCTGAACATCCCCCGGGAGAACATCGTCTTCGTCTCGGGCATCGGCTGTTCGTCCCGCTTCCCGTACTACATGAACACGTACGGCATGCACTCGATCCACGGTCGCGCCCCGGCGATCGCCACCGGCCTGTCGGTGTCCCGGCCGGACCTGTCGGTCTGGGTGGTCACCGGTGACGGCGACGCGCTCTCCATCGGCGGCAACCACCTGATCCACGCGCTGCGCCGCAACGTCAACCTGAAGATCCTGCTGTTCAACAACCGGATCTACGGGCTGACCAAGGGCCAGTACTCGCCCACCTCCGAGGTCGGCAAGATCACCAAGTCGACGCCTGTCGGCTCCGCGGACGCCCCGTTCAATCCGCTGTCGCTGGCGCTCGGCGCCGAGGCCACGTTCGTGGCCCGCACGCTCGACTCGGACCGCAAGCACCTCCAGTCGGTGCTGCGGGCCGCCGCCGAGCACAAGGGCTCGGCGTTCGTGGAGATCTACCAGAACTGCAACATCTTCAACGACGGCGCGTTCGAGCCGCTGAAGGAGCCGACCACCCGGGACGACTACCTGATCCGGCTGGAGCACGGGCAGCCGATCACGTTCGGCACCGACGGGCAGTTCTGCGTCGTCCACCCGCCGGGCGGCTTCGGGCTGGAGGTGCGGGAGACCGCGACCACCCCGGCGGAGCAGATCGTGGTGCACGACGTCACGGTCGCCGACCCGGCGTACGCGTTCGCGCTGTCCCGGCTGCCCGGGCTGGATCTGCGCAACACGCCGCTCGGGGTGTTCCGGTCGGTGGACCGGCCCTCCTACGACAGCGTGGTGCAGGAGCAGGTCGCGTCCGCGCGGGCGAGCGTCGACCAGACCCCGGAGCAGCAGCTCTCGGCGTTGCTCGGCAGCGGTGACACCTGGACGATCATGTAACTCCTGATCCGCGCACGGGAAAGGGCGGGCCGTCCCCCGGGACGGCCCGCCCTTTCGCGGTTTCCGGACCGGTCAGACGGTCGCCGGCACCCACAGCTCGTCGATCGCCCGCTCGGCGGCGGCGAGGCTCGCCTCGTGCAGCGGGATCAACTCGGCCATCGCCGGGTTGACCGGGGCCAGAGTCAGCTCGGCCGAGATGAACCGCGGCTCCAGGCCGGTGCGCGACAGGCCGTGCGGCAGCCAGGGCTCGGCGTGGTCCCAGCCGGCGCGCGGGGTGCCCGCGCCGTAGCCGCCGCCCCGGGTGCCGAACACGATGAACTCGCGACCGCCGAGCAGCCCGGCGCCGGTGGCCGGATCGAGCGCGAGACCGGGCGCGATCAGGTGGTCGACCCAGGCCTTCACGCTGCTGGGCGGACCGAAGTTGTAGAGCGGGAGGCCGAGCAGGATCGTGTCGGCGCGCAGGACCTCGCCCACCAGGTCCTCGGTCACCTGCCAGGACGCGCGCTGCTCGGGGGTGTGCTGGTCGGGCGGCACCGCCCGGGCGAGACCGCCGGCGGTGTCCAGGTGCGGCACCGGATCCTGGCCGAGGTCCCGGTAGGTGACCGTGCCGCCGGGGTGGGCGGCACGCCAGGCGTCGGCCGCGCGGGCGGTGAGGCGACGGCTGACCGACCGCTCACCGGTGATGCTCGAGTCGATGTGCAACAGATGGGCCATCGTTTACTCCTCCATCGATCGTTCGTGTAGCACGAACCATTTATAGCAGGTCGATGTTCCTTGTTCGCCGTAGACTGGGTCACATGCCAGCCGAGCCCGCCGACGAGCGCCGCTCCGGGCCGCTGCTCCAGCACCTGGCCCGGCGGATGCGGCTGCGCTCGGAATCGGTGCTGACCCCGCTCGGCCTGCGCGTCCGGCACCTGGTCGCGCTCACCGTGCTGCGTGACTCGGGCGACATCAGCCAGCAGGGGCTGGCCGGCACGCTCCAGATCGACGGCACCAACGTGGTCGGGCTGCTCAACGACCTGGAGTCGGCGGGCCTGGTCGAGCGCCGCCGCTCCCCGACCGACCGCCGGCGGCACGTCGTCAGCCTCACCGGGGCGGGCGCCAAGCGGATCCGCGAGGCCGAGTGCGCGCTCGCCGACGCGGAGGACGAGGTGCTCGGCGCGCTGGCGCCCGACGAGCGGGACCTGCTCTACGACCTGCTCCGGCGGGCCAGCCAGGGCTGCGCCCCGACCTGCACCGAAGCGGTCACGGAGGGCCCGGACGCCTGCTGACCGGGCCGGCGCCGGGACGGGGGCGGCGCTCAGGCCGTGGTGGTCGCCTGCGGGCGGTCGTCGCGGACGTGGACCAGCATGTCGCCGGTCTCGATCACCGCGCCGGCGCGGTCGTTCAGCGTGACCACCTTGCCGCGCCGGACCAGTGCGATGACCAGCGACTCCAGCTCACGCGGCGAGCGGCCCACCTCACTGCGCTCGGCCGAGCGCATCGCCAACGCCATGCCCTGACCCGGGGTGAGCAGGTCCTCCACCACGTCGATCAGGGGCGGGGCCGAGGTGGAGAGGCCGAGCAGCCGCCCGGCGGTGGCCGACGAGACGATCACGTGGTGCGCGCCGCTCTGCTTGAGCAGCGGCGCGTTCTCCGCCTCCCGGACCGCCGCGATGATCCGGACCTGACCGGCGGTGAGCTGCCGGACGGTCAACGCCACCAGCACCGAGGCGTCGTCGCTGTCGGTCGCGATGATGACCGCCTTGGCGGTGCGGACGTGCGCCTCCTCCAGCACCGACGAACGGGTCGCCGAGCCCTCGATCGTCACCAGCCCGTTCGAGGTGGCCTGGCGCAGCGCCGGCCCGCTCCGCTCGACCACCACGATCTTGGACTTGTCCGCCCCGTTCTCCAGCAGCGCGGAGACCGCGCTGCGGCCCTTGGTGCCGTAGCCGCAGATGATGACGTGGTCCTTCACGGATCTCCTCCACCGCGACAGGCGACGGCCGGTCCGGTACTGCTCGGTCAGGACTTCCAGGGTGGTGCCGACCAGGATGATCAGGAAGAGCACCCGGGCCGGGGTGATGAACAGGACGTTGATCAGGCGGGCCGACGGACTGGCCGGCGTGATGTCGCCGTACCCGGTGGTGGAGAGCGAAACCACCGTGTAGTAGAAGCAGTCGAGCAGCGTCAGGCCGTCCTCGTTGACGTCGCGGTACCCGTCGCGGTCGAGCCAGACCACGAAGACGGTGGCGAAGACCAGGCCGAGGGCGGCGAGCAGGCGCAGGCTCAGTGCGCTCAGCGGCCCCCGCCGTTGCGCGGGAAAATGGATCACCGTCGGTCCCGCTCCGCCACCGTCGCCTGCACGCCCTCAAGATAGCGGGTACGCCGGGAGTCGGCCGGGCGGGCCGTGGGACCGGCCCCCACGCCGCAAGCGGTAAGGATCTCGTCACATCCGTCGACGCCCCAGCGGGTGAGACTCGACCCGACGAATGTGACGAGGGGGAGTCGGATGCGTACAGATGCGGCACTGACCACGCTGGCCGTGGTCGTCGGGGTGGCTCTGGCCGGCCCCTCACCAGCGGTGGCGGACCGGCCCGGGGACCGCCCGCCCGGGACGGCCCGACCCACGCGGCCGAAGCCCGTCGTCCCCTCGCCGACCGCCTCCCCCCGTCCGACCACGTCCCCGACGCCCACCGCGCGGCCAACGCCGTCCCCGTCCCCGACACCCACCGCGCGACCGACGCCGTCCCCGACCGCGTCGCCGACACCGACCGCGTCGCCGACGTCGATGCCGACGGCGAAGCGCACCGCGGTCGTGCTGCCGTCGCTGACCGGCCGGGGCAGCACCGCGTACGACGTCAACGCGGCCGGGGTGGTGGTCGGATCGGCGGAGCTGGCCAGCGGCTACTGGCACGCGGTCCGCTGGGTGGACGGACGGGCCGAGGACCTGGGCACGCTCGGTGGGCTGAACAGTCAGGCCCAGGCGATCGACGAGCGGGGCCGCATCGTCGGCACCGCCCAGGCCGCGGACGGCAGCAGCCACGCGGTGGCCTGGGTCGACGGGAAGATCCAGGACCTCGGCCTCACCGGTGGCATCTTCTCCATCGCGTACGACACCGCCGGAGACCGGGTGGTCGGCGTGTATCACGTCACCGACAGCTTCGCCGGGCGGCGGGCGTTCGTCCGCACCGGCAGCACCGAGATCACCATCGACGCGCCGCCGGGTGCCAGCGCCGTCGCGGTCAACGAGGCGGGCACGGTCGCCGGCACCTACGGCTACCGGGACTGGACCGACCCGCCGTTCGTCAACCAGGCCTTCGTGTGGCGCAACGGGGTCGTCCGGTCGCTCGGCACCCTCGGCGGTCCCACCAGCGACGCCAGCGGCATCAACGATCTCGGTCAGGTGGTCGGCACCAGCTGGACCGCGGACGGCGCGTTCGCCGCCTTCTTCTGGGACGGTACGACGATGCGCCGACTCTCCACCAGCTCGGCGTCCCCCAGCGCACAGGCCGTGAACGACTCGGGTCTGGTGGTCGGCACCGACGGCACCGCCGGCCGGGCGATGCTCTGGCCCGCACCGACGGCGGGCTCCCAACTGCTGCCGCTGCCGGACGGGGCGGTGGGCAGCATCGCGATCAATGTCAACGACGCCGGTCTGATCGTCGGCCAGGCGGACTTCCTCTCGCCGAGCTTCCACAGCCGGGCGGTCGTCTGGCGTTGACCGACCGGCCCGGTCGGTACCACGGGGGCCGACCGGGCCGGTCCACGCCGCCGGGACGGGGCATGATGGGTAGCGTCGGCGAACGGCGACCGCGAGGAGGCCGGCATGTCGTTGCTGCGACGGGTGATCGGCGGGGTGCTACGGCGGATCCGCCTGCGTCAGGGCCGCACGTTGCGCGAGGTGGCGCAGGCGGCCGGCGTCTCCCTGCCCTACCTCTCCGAGGTCGAGCGCGGGCGTAAGGAGGCCTCCTCCGAGGTGCTGGCCGCGATCTGCCGGGCGCTCGGCATCCACCTCGCCGACCTGCTGGAGGAGGCGCGCGACGAGCTGCGCCGGGAGCGCCCCACGCCGGTGGGTCCCGGGGTGCCACTGGCCCGGCTCGACCGGGTGCCCGCGGCCCGCAGCGGCCCACAGCTCCGGGTCGGCCCGCCCCGCCTGCACGCCACCCGACGCCCGGGCGGCCCGAACGCGCCGCATCCGGCCCGGCCGGTCACGCCGCCGCACACCGCGCATCCCGTCCGGTCGACCCCGCTGCTCGGCGGCGGGCTGCGCCCGATGGGCGGCTCCCCCACGCCGGTCGGCCCGCCGCTCGGCCACGCGTCGGAACTCTTCGGCACCGGCACCCGGATCTGGCTGATCCCGACGCCGGCCGCGCGCCCGCGCCCGCGTACCTCACCGACGCTGGCCCGGCGCCGGGCCCGCGCGGCCCGACGGCGGCCGGTCGCGGCGTAGCGCCCCCGGTCGGGCCGGACGAACGCCGACCGGGCGCGGCGCAGGTCGCCGCGACGGACGACCGGGCGCGGCCCGCACCGACCGGCGGCGCCGACCCGGTTCTGCCGAGGGCGAGTCTGCCCGGGGCAGAAAGCCTGGGCCGCGCGGGTACGCCCGGCGGACGCTGGAGACCGCCGGCTCGCCGGGCGGTCCCCCGCCCACCGGCGTCACGGAGGTGGGCAGTCATGAGTGGCATCTGGATGCGGGACGAGGGGCAGCCGGTCTTCGGCGACCGGGTCTTCGAGCGGCTGCTCAAGGAACGGATCATCTTCCTCGGCACCGAGGTCACCGACGACTCGGCCAACCAGATCTGCGCGCAGATCCTGCTGCTCGCGGCCGAGGACGCGGAGCGGGACATCTATCTCTACATCAACTCGCCGGGCGGCTCGGTCAGTGCGGGGATGGCCGTCTACGACACCATGCGGTGGGTGAAGAACGACGTGGCGACGCTGGCGCTCGGGATGGCCGGCTCGATGGGGCAGTTCCTGCTCTGCGCCGGCACGGCGGGCAAGCGGTTCGCGCTGCCGCACTCGCGGATCATGATGCACCAGCCCTCCGGCGGGTTCGGCGGCACGGTCGCCGACATCACCATCCAGGCCGAGAACATGCTGCACGTGAAGCGCACCATGCAGGAGCTGATCGCCCGGCACAGCGGGCACACGCTGGAGGAGATCCAGCGCGACTGGGACCGGGACCGCTGGTTCACCGCCGAGGAGGCCCGCGAGTACGGGCTGGTCGACCAGGTCCTCTCCCGGGTCGATCAGCTCGCCGCCTGACCCGGTCCGCCGATCGGCACGCCGGGGCGGGTCCGCTGGTCGTCGGTGTCGCGGGCCGCCGGCACCGGTGTGAGCACCCCGCCCCGGCCGGCGAGTTCGGCCACCACGAGCACCACCGCCTGCGTGATCACGATGCTGGTGACCACGGCGGCGATCGTGCCGCTGGCCGCCACGGTGGCCGCGCCGAGGTTGTAGAGGGCGTGCCAGACGGCGACGGCCGGGATGCTGCCGGTGCGGTTCCAGAGCCAGCCGAGCACCACCGCGCCGCAGAAGATCCCGATGGCGAAGCCGACCAGGGTGCCGGCGGAGAATCCCCGATAGTTGGCCAGGACCACGAACAGCGGCGCGTGCCAGCCGACCCAGACCACGGTGACCAGGCTGATCGCCGTCAGCGGGGCGTGGCGCCGTTGGAGGCGGGGCTGGAGGAAACCGCGCCAGCCGGTCTCCTCCCCGAAGCCGTTGACCACGACCAGCAGGAGCAGCACGCCGGCCAGGCCCCAGCCGGGGAACCCGTTGATCAGGGCCAGGTCGGCGAGCCGGGGCGGGTTGCCCCGCAGGGCGGCGACCAGCGCGCCGGCCAGCAGCATGCCGAGCGGCGAGACCGCGACCAGCCACCAGGCCCCGATCCGCCAGCGCAGGACCCGCCGGCCGAGCCCGACGCCGACGTCCCGACGCCGCAACAGCACGGCCATCGCCGCGGCGGCGAGCGCCGGCCCGACCAGGCCGGGCAGGTGGGTGGCCGCGCCGCCCACCCGCACCACCCGGCCGGTCGCCGCCAGCGGCAGCCAGCAACCCCAACTGATCGTGTACGCCACCAGCACGTAGCCGATGGCCGCCCGGTCCCGCATGGTGTCAGCGTCGCCGGGGGCGACCCGGAGCGCCACGGTCACCGGACCGGGCGGTCCGGGCCCTCGGCCTCTGGTCAGGGGTAGCTGACCACCGGGCTGGTGCCGTACGAGCCGACCACCGGGGTGCCGGCCTCGTTGATCGTGCGCTCGATCCCGCCGCTGCCGTTCAGGAACACGGTGATCGCGTCGTGGAACCGTACGCCGGCCCGGCGCGGCGCCTCGATCGCCCGGTCGCAGCGGATGTCCACGCCCTGGTTGAAGTACGCGTAGACGCCCAACCCCCACGCCTCGTGCGTGCGGACGTGCGGAGCCACCCGGTAGGAGGCCCAGCCGTCGCCGGTCGGGCTGCGCCAGGCCGCCTGGCTCGGCGGGTCGTAGGGCAGCTCGCTCTGGTAGAACACGGTCCGGCCGCGCTCGCCGTGCCAGATCGTCTGCCAGCGCTGGTAGTGCTCGACGAAGAGCCCGTACGCGGTGACGTCGTCGCCGTTGACGACCACCCCGGTGGCGGCCGTGTTGACGTCCCAGCCGATGGTGCCCGGCTGGCCGTGGTCACCCCGCCAGGCCCAGATGTTGTCGATCAGCGTGTGCCGGCTGTGCACCACCAGACTGGTCACCGCCCGGCCGGCGGACGGGCCGCCGACGCGGAAGAAGACGTCCTGCAACGAGATCGGGTTGGCGGCGTGCGCCCGGTGACTGTGCCGCCCACCGACCTCGACCAGCACCTCCGACTCGACCGGCCCGGCGTCGACGAGCACCCCGGCGATCCGTACCCCGTCGACGTCCTCGATCCGCAGCGCCGCGTCGCCGGTGACCGGCGCGAGGCTGGGCATGCCGAGGCCGAGCATGACGGTGTTCGGCCGGCGGACGCGCAGCGCCCGGTCCAGGCGGTAGACGCCGGGGGTGAGCAGCAGGTGGCGGCCCCGGGCGAGTTCGGTGTTGATCCGCGTCGCGGTGTCGGTGGGCCGGGCGATGAAGAAGTCGGTCAGCGGCAGCGACGGCGTCGGCGCACCGCCGGCGCCCCAGGTGGTGCCCGCGGTGTCGCGGCGCAGGCGGGGCACCGCCACCCGCCAGCGGCCCGCGCCGTCGACGAAGAGGTACGGCTTCTCCCGGATCACCGGGCTGGTCGGCAGCGTGGTGTACGGCGGGTCGGGGAAGCCCTGCGCGGGCGCGCCGACCACGCCGGAGAAGACCTGGTTCCACACGCCGTTCGTCCACTCGCCGCCGAGTTCGCTGTCCCGGGTGAGCCACTGCTGCTGGGAGCCGTTGATGGTGATGCCGTCCACCTTGGAGTCGGCGATGAAGCCGCCGCTGGAGTAGCCGCCGTTGCCGGGCTCCAGCCAGAGGACGCCCTTGACGTGCACCCGGCGCATCGGCGACGCCTGGGAGACGGCCCACTGGTTCGACCAGTCGGTCGGGGTGACGGCGAGGTTCTCGGCCGAGCGCCAGAAGTTGGTCAGCGCGGAGATGCCGGCGGGCGAGTTCGGGTCGGGCTGGCCGATCACCCGGACCGCGCCGTGGATCTCCACGTCGTCCGGGTGGGCGCCGAGCCCGGCCACGGTGGTGTAGTAGCCGAGTCGGGCGTCCACCTCGTAGCGGCCGGGCTTGAACAGCACGGCGTACCGGTCAGCGCCCATCTCGTTGTGCTCCTGGGCGGTGAAGATCCGGTCCAGGGTGGACTGGATCTCCTCGGTCGGGGTGCTCGGGTCGTAGACGAAGACGTTCGGGCCGAGGTCGGGCTCGTGGGCGGGCCGCGCGGTCGGGGACGCGACGGCGGCGCCGGCCGGGAGACCGAGGGCGGTGAGCGAGGCCGCCGAGGCGGTGAGCGCGAGGAAGCGGCGGCGGGAGGGGTCGGATGATCGCATCTGCCTGCCTGTTCGGTGGTGGAAGGAGAGCGGAGAGCGCTCTCTCGCCGTTCCTACCGCATCCCCGTCGATCCCACCAGAGCCCGCCGGTTCCGGAACCGGGAAGCATCGCGGCGGGGCGGTGGTTGACCCAAGAAGTTGAACTCGCAACCACAGGGAGCGCGCATGTCCATCGCCGTCACCGGGGCCACCGGCCAGCTCGGCCGCCTCATCGTCACCGCGCTGCTCGACCGCGGCGTACCGGCCGGGGAGATCGTGGCGATCGGCCGCGACCCCGAGCGGCTGGCCGACCTCGCCGGCCGAGGCGTCGTCACCCGGCCGGCCGACTACGACGACCCCGACTCGCTCCGGGCCGCCCTCGCCGGGGCCGAGAAGCTGATGTTCGTCTCCGGCAGCGAGGTCGGCCGACGTCGACCGCAGCACGCCAACGTGGTCACCGCCGCCCGGGAGGCCGGCGTCGGGCTGGTCGTCTACACCAGCATCGCGCACGCCGACACCGCCGAGATGCGGCTGGCCGGCGAGCACCGGGACACCGAGCGGCTCATCCGCGACTCCGGGCTGCCGTACGTCCTCCTGCGCAACAGCTGGTACCTGGAGAACTACACCGACCAGCTCGACGCGTACCGGGAGCACGGGGTGGCGGGCGCGGCGGGCGACGGGCGGGTCAGCGCCGCCACCCGCGCGGACTACGCCGAGGCCGCCGCCGTGGTGCTCACCACCGACGGTCACGACCAGCAGGTGTACGAGCTGGGCGGCGCGCCGTTCACGCTCACCGACCTCGCCGCCGAGGTGGCCCGGCAGACCGGCGCGCCGGTCGGCTACACCGACCTGCCGGTGGACCGCTACACCGAGGTGCTGGTCGCCGCCGGCCCGCCCGAGGGGTACGCGGCCGTGCTCGCCGACAGCGACCTCGGTATCGCCCGGGGTGAACTGGAGGTCGGCGACGATCTCGCCAAGCTGCTCGGCCGCGCCCCGACCACGCTGGCCGAGGCGATCCGCGCCGCACGCTGACGACGCCGCCGCGCCCGGCCGCCCCGACCGGCGGTCAGGCGCGGTCGGCGCGCTGCGCCACGAGGTCGTCGACGAGCGTCTCGACGTAGTCCGCGGTCTCCTCCCAGCGGGTCACCGCGACGCTGCGGATGCCCATCGCCTTGACCGGGTAGTCGTTGCCGCCCACGTCCAGCCGGTCCCCCACGAACAGCACGTTGTCGATCTTCAGATCGAGGTGCTCCAGCAGCTTCCGCATGCCGTACGCCTTGTCCACGCCCTGGCGTGTCACGTCGATCGACGTCGAGCCGCCGCCCCGGACCTCCAGGTCGGGCAGCTTCGCGGCGACCGCGTCGCGCAGCCGCTGCTTCTTGCTGCCGTCCGGGTCCCAGCCGTACTTCTCCGCCGGCGGGGCGGACTGCCCGAGCGCGGAGAACGTGATCTGGCTGCCCCGGTCCTCGACGATGTCACCCCACGTCTTCGTCTCCCACAGCCCGAGCGCCTGCGCCGACTCGGTGAGCGCGGCGATCACCCGGGCCTTGTCCGCCTCGCTCAGATCCTCCGCGTAGACCAGCCGCCAGTCGCCGGACGACCAGCGGTAGTAGCGGGTGCCGCAGGTCGGCATCAGGTGCAGCCGGTCGCGCTGCTCCTCGGTGAGATCGAGGTGGGCCAGCACCTGCGACTGGAACTGCTCGAACCGGCCACCGGAGATGATCAGGACGTCCACCTCGGTGAGCAGGTGACCGAGCAGGTCCGCCATCCGACGATCGATCTGGGACTTGGAAATCGCCAGGGTGTCGTCGAGGTCGAACGCCACCACTCGAAGATCGTTCACGAATACCTCATGTGTCGTCGCGGGCTGGTCGGGACTAGCAGGGTACCGATGCGGCCTGACGCGTTCCTGAGCGCCCGGGGCCTCCACCCATTGACGGAGAGTAACAAGCAGGCCGCGTACGACGACCGGAAAGCGCTGGACACGCGGCGTTGTCGACGCCGATGGTGGGCCGATGCGCCAGGACGAGATCTGGGACGGCGAGGCCGCCCGACGCTACGACACGCCGGGCACCGGGATGTTCGCGCCGGAGGTGCTCGGCCCGACCGTCGACCGACTCGCCGCGCTCGCCGGGACCGGACGGGCCCTGGAGTTCGCCATCGGCACCGGCCGGGTGGCGGTGCCACTCGCCGCCCGTGGCGTGCCGGTCAGCGGGATCGAACTCTCCGTACCCATGGTGGAGCGGTTGCGGACGAAGGTCGACGCCGCCACCGTCCCGGTGGTGGTCGGCGACATGGCCGGCGCGACCGCGCCGGGCGAGTTCAGCCTGGTCTACCTGGTCTACAACACCATCGCCAACCTGCTCGACCAGGACCAGCAGGTGGCCTGCTTCCGCAACGCGGCGCGGCACCTCGGGCCGGGCGGCCGGTTCGTGATCGAGCTGTGGGTGCCGGAGCTGCGCAAGCTGCCCCCGGGCCAGCGGGCGACCGTGTGGCACACCGAGGCCGGCTACATCGGCCTGGACACCTACGACGTGCTGCGCCAGCGGGTGGTGTCGCACCACTTCCACTTCGGTGACGGCCGCGAGGCGCGGGTGTTCCGCACCCCGCACCGCTACATCTGGCCGTCCGAGCTGGACCTGATGGGCGAGCTGGCCGGCTTCACGCTGGAGAGCCGGCACGCCGACTGGTCCGGCGCGGAGTTCACCGAGGAGTCCCGCTCCCACGTGTCGGTCTACCGGCTGGCCTGAGCGCCGCGCGAGCGCACTGGCACCGACCCATGCGCTCCGCTACGATCAGCAATCGATACGTCACGATGAGCTGATCTCCCCTGGCTGGCCCGGGGGACGACCCGAGCCGCTTCGGGGGTTGATCCATGCCGGACGTCGCCAAGGTCACCGCGCAGCCGTACCCGTTCAGCCCGCCCGACCGGCTCCACCTCGACCCGCGCTACGCCGAGCTGCGGCGCACCGAGCCGCTCGTCCGGGTGCGGCTGCCGTTCGGCGAGGAGGGGTGGCTCGCCACCCGGCACACCGACGTGCGGACCGTCCTCGGTGACGCGAGGTTCAGCCGGGCCGCCGGCGTCGGCCGGGACGAGCCGCGGCTCACCCCGCGGCAGATCAAGGGCGGCATCCTGTCGATGGATCCGCCGGAGCACACCCGGCTGCGGCGGCTGGTCGCCAAGGCGTTCACCGCCCGCCGGGTCGAGCAGCTCCGGCCCCGCACCCGGCAGATCGCCGACGAACTCATCGATGCCATGGTGGCGGGCGGGCCGCCGGCCGACCTGGTGGAGCACTTCGCCACCCCGCTGCCCATCCAGGTGATCTGTGAGCTGCTCGGGGTGCCCTTCGCCGACCGGCATCTGTTCCACGTCTGGTCGGAGGCGATCGTGTCGACCACCTCGCTGTCGCCCGAGCGCATCCAGGAATACCTCGACAACCTGTACGCGTTCATCGGCGAGCTGGTCCAGCAGCGCCGCCGGGCGCCCACCGACGACCTGATCTGCGCGATGGTGCGGGCGCGCGACGAGGACCAGGACCGGTTCACCGAACAGGAGATCGTGCAGCTCGCCGCCGGGCTGCTCGCCGCCGGCCACGAGACCACCGTCACCCAACTGCCGAACTTCGCGTACGTCCTGCTCACCCACCCGGAGCAGCTGGCCTGGCTGCGGGCCGACCCCGCCCGGGTGCCGACCGCGATCGAGGAGTTGATGCGGTACGTCCCGCTCGGGGTGGCCTCCTCGTTCGCCCGGTACGCCACCGAGGACATCGAGGTCGGTGGGGTGCTGGTGCGGGCCGGGGAACCAGTGATCGGCTCGATCTCGTCGGCGAACCGCGACGAGACCGTCTTCGCCGACCCCGATCGGCTCGATCTCGGTCGGGAGACCAATCCGCACCTCGGTTTCGGGCACGGCGTGCACCACTGCCTGGGGGCCCAGCTCGCCCGGATGGAGCTACAGGTCGGGATCGGCACGCTCGTCGCCCGGCTGCCCGAGCTGCGGATCGCCGTCCCCGAGCCGGAACTCACCTGGAAGACCGGCATGATCGTCCGAGGTCTGGCCCGAATGCCGGTGGCCTGGTGAGCGCCGGCTGGCGGATCGCCGTCGACGCACGTCGCTGCATCGGATCGGGCGGCTGCGTCGGCATGGCGCCGGCCCACTTCCGGCTGGAGGCCGGGTCGGCCACCCCGGTCGCGGCGACCGTCGAACCGGACGAGACGGTGATCGACGCCGCCGAGTCGTGCCCGGTCGAAGCGATCACCGTACGCGACGATGACGGTGAGCTGGTCGCTCCCGCCTGACCGACGATGCCTGCCTCGACGCCCAGGAATCGTTCCCGCGCTTCGTGGGTCACTGAGAGTTTCGGAGAGCGATGCAGATTCATCAAGGTCCTGGTCAACTCTTTTGCTGGGTCAGGACCTTGATTGGCGCCCGGGCAGGATATCCAACCGAGCCAGATTCTTATGTCATGTGTCAGCTACCCGATTCGTCACGCGCCCGAACGCTCCGTCGTCGCCTACCGGAAGCCGACGTACCAGTACCCGTCACCGCTCAGTTTCGAGACGAAACCCTTTGCGCGTCCGCTGCGTGGTGGATGCTGTCGTCCCCTACGGAGACGAAGTGCCCAAGGCCCTCGCAACCACATGTCCCGCCCTGGCGAACTAATGCAGCAGAACGTCCGGGCAGTTGGCCGACATTCCACCAGCAACGGCTGAGGAGATCATCGGCTGAAGCGGGGATGGTTCTCGATGAGCGGGCTGAGCAGACTCGCCGTGTACGCCGTCACACACGGTCTCCCGAAGGGTTCCATCAGTGAGCTACAGCGCTCCGCCCCCCCGGTCATCCAGTTGTGCAGTCGCCGCAGTCTCCGAAGAGGCGCCCCATGAAGCTCGTCATTGGAGCGGCCGTCGGCGCCGTCTTGGTGCTCTGCTGCGGCGGAGTGACCATCGCTGCGGCGGTCGGCGGTGACGACTCGCCGCCCGCAAGAAGCGCCAACGCGGAGAAGACCGCCGCAGTCTCAGTTCCAACAGAAAGCCCCGCAGCGCCGGCGGTGGAGATTACCAGCGCAGCAGCACCTACCACCGCAGCGCCCACCACCGCAGCACCTACCACAGCAGCGCCGAAGCCGAAGACGAAAGCCCCCACCACGACGCCGGCCGAGCCGAAGCTGTCCGTAGAGCAGCAGAACGCCATCAGGGCCGCCTCCAATTACCTAGAATTTCAGGCGTTCTCCCGCTCCGGCTTGATCAAGCAGTTGGAGTTCGAGGGTTACCCGAGGAAGATCGCAACCACGGCCGTGGATTCCCTGAAGGTCGACTACAGAAAACAGGCCGCCAAGACGGCGGAGAATTACCTCGACACCCAGGCGTTCTCCCGTTCGGGCCTGATCAAGCAGTTGGAGTTCGAGGGGTACACGCACGCACAGGCCGTCTACGGCGTCGATCAGGTGATGTGAGAGGGGCGTGCGGGCGCCTGTTGCGGCTCTTTCCACGGCGGGGTGGCGGGCTCCAGCACGACTGGCGCACCAGCTCCCGTCGGCGACCGGTCCGTGCACGGCGTCTGTGTTGCCAGCTCAGATGGCGTTTCGGCTGTGCAGCTTGGTGCCCCCGGCAGGATTCGAACCTGCGACACACGGTTTAGGAAACCGATGCTCTATCCCCTGAGCTACGAGGGCGCGAGGGCCTAGTCTAGCGACCTGGGGGTTCACCTGGGGTGGCAGGGAGTGGCCCGCGTTCACCCACGTCACCCGGACCCCTGTTCGCCCAGCCCAGGACCACACGCCGAGCACACGAACCCCGGGTTGCGACCGGCGGCCGGCCACCGGTGGCCCGCGTTGGCATCGGTTCACCCGGGTTGGCATCCGCTGGAGAGCACACGCCGCTCACATCATCGAAGATCATGTGAGCTGCCCGCTCCCCCCGGCTGGGCACCGCCTCCCATGGGGGATCCGGCCAGGTCGCCATCAGCCGCGCGGTGGCTGGTCGTCGTTGTCGCGAGTCAGGTCCGTCGGGTCGAGGAAGACGACGTCGACGTCGCCCACGGATGACGGGTCGAAGTCGCGTCGTTCGTCAGCGGGTCACCCGCGCTCGGCTGGCTCACGGGGTGATGAGGTCGTCTACGCCGTAGTGGCTCCACCAGGTAGGCCGGTGTCTGCGGAGTTCGCCCCCGACGCGGGTCAGCAGGAGCCAGTTGCCGTTCTGGACCAGCGCCGCGTCCTCGTTCCGGGCGGCCAACACCCGGGCCGCGGCTTTCATCATGTTCGGGATCCCCTTGTCGACCAGGCCGTCTGCCTGCATGGAGAAGCCGATGTCGACGCATGTCTCCGGCTCCCACTCCCAGCGGGCACCGTCGTCGGCCTCGGCATCGAAGTAACCCTGGCTCCCTGAGGAGACGGTCAGCGCGTACCCGCGGGTGTCGTAGAGACGGGCACTGAACAGCGCGGGTTGGTGCCGCTCGGCCTCGGCCCCTCCGCGACGTCCACTGCCACGAGATTAGCCACGTTGTCCTAGGGAATGTCGCCCACCAGGGGTCAACCTGAACTCAATAGCCATCTCAACGACCTCCACCGCCTCGACCAACGGTCTGCACTATCGCGCCAACTCACCGTAACCGAACCGAGTTCCTCCGCAGCTAGGCGCAATGCTGCTGCAGACGACGCCTCGCACGGTGGCGAGCCAGAACACGCACTCGCCGCCCCGATTCATAAGCGCGTCGTACCAGCCGTCGGTGTTGTGCTCGTGAAGGGTGCACGCGACGCGGGTCAGCATCAGCACGTCGCCGTTGAGGTCAGGGCCTCGTCCTCGACCCTGCTAGCGAGGATCCTGGCCACAGCCGCCAGCATGTGAGGTTCACCCTTGGCGGCCAGGGTGTCCTTGCGCATATAGAAACCTGACGTCGACGTAGGTTTCCGGCTCTGACGTTCGGGTCGGCGCTGAGCATCCTGCCCCCGGACACTTGGACGTCTCGACCGCTTCGGAACGGCCAACTCCGCCACCTGCTCCAGTGGATGTCACCCGCCATCGTCAGCCGGTAATCGACAGCCATCTGCGCCCTTCATCAGGCTCGCCTGGTCAGTCGAACAACCGGCCCACAAGCGCGCCCTGGCCGGACTGTAGGACGTGCGCGGCCCGTAACGGTATCCAGAAGCACTCGAACCGGGTGGGCTCCTGCTCGCCGTCATGGTCTTCCTGGCTCGCCCACCGCTCGGGCGTCGCCCCGTGCAGCGCCAGCTCGAAGACGTGGCGACGTTGGATCTCGAAGCGGAGCGGGCTGATGTCGTACTCGATCTCCCCCAGCTTGCGCACGACGGCGAACCCCGTCAGTCCGGTCTCTTCGCGAGCCTCACGCAGCGCCGCGCCCGCCGGGTCCTCACCCGGGCGGACGCTGCCGCCGGGCACCTGGATGCCTACCTCTTCGTAGCTGAAGTCGGTGTGTCGGAAGACGAGCAAACGCCCTTCCCGTACGACGTAGCAGAGAGCCTTGTTGGTAATGATTTTTTCGGGCATGGTGCCTTCCCCGCTCGTTCGTGAGGTGCCTATCTGGGGTGCGGCAGGTTGCGAATCGGGCAGGCCGGAGATGGCTTCCTGGGCCGCTCGGGCGAGGGTGGTCTGGGCGGTGGAGGGTAGTCCGAGCCTGCTCCAGTGGAAGATCACGTGCAATGCGATTACTGCCCGCAGGCCCACGGTGTCGGCGACACACGGGTGGGGGCGCTTCCCGTTGGCGGTGTAGGGCTGCGCCAGCGTTCTGAAGTGCGGTGTGCCGGTCGCCGGTGGTGCGAGGTACGCCGAGCAGCAGGCGCCCGCCGGCCTTCGACGCCTACGCCACCATGTACCAGGCTGACGACGTCACCGCCGCCACCTACGAGCAGGCCCCGTCGAGGGACCTCACCACGCACACCGCCGACCAGCCGTGGTGGTTGGCCTACCTCGACACCGGCGCCCACGACGTCGTCCTCCTTCACACCCCGAGGTGTGTTCCTCTGCTGGAACTGGCCGTACGTGCCGGTCCAGGCTGGCCCCGAGCAAGCCCTCACCTGGCGCACCGACGGGCACATCCGCCACCCTCACGCCGCTCTCCCCGACCCGTTCTTCCCGCCGACCGGTCATGGCTTGTCGGGAGCGGACCCCGTGAGTCGGCTCCGGGACGATCATTCAGCTCGTGCGACTGTTTCTGTCGGCTCCGCCTGAAAACTGACCACGTGGTTCCGGCTGAATCGGGACCACCTCCTGAAGCATCGGGAGGTGCTGAGCGTGGAGGACTGGGCGGAGATCCGGCGGCTGCGGCGGTCGGAGGGTATGGCGATCCAGGCCATCGCACGGCGGTTGAGGATGTCTCGCAACACCGTGAAGAAGGCCTTGGCCAGTGATGAGCCGCCGCGGTATCGGCGGGCGGCGAAGGGCTCGATCGTGGATGCGGTCGAGCCTCAGATTCGGGCGTTGTTGGCGGAGTTCCCGGACATGCCCTCGACGGTGATCATGGAGCGGGTCGGGTGGACCCGCGGCAAGACGGTGTTCTGTGATCGGGTGCAGCAGTTGCGGCCGTTGTTCCGCCGCCCTGACCCGGCTCAGCGGACGGAGTATTTGCCCGGTGAGGTGGCGCAGTGTGATCTGTGGTTCCCGCCGGCGGACGTGTCGTTGGGCTTCGGGCAGGTCGGCCGGCCGCCGGTGCTGGTGATGGTGTCGGGGTATTCGCGGTGGCTGTCGGCGGTGATGATCCCGTCGCGGCAGTCGCCGGACCTGCTGGGCGGGCACTGGACGCTGATCTCCGGCTGGGGCCGGACGCCGAAGGATCTGGTCTGGGACAACGAGTCCGCGGTCGGGCAGTGGCGGGCCGGTAAGCCGCAGCTGACGGAGGCGATGAACGCCTTCCGCGGCACCCTCGGCATCAAGGTGATCCAGTGCCGGCCGGCGGATCCGGAGGCCAAGGGCCTGGTCGAGCGGGCCAACGGCTATCTGGAGACCTCGTTCCTGCCCGGCCGCCGGTTCGCCTCGCCGCAGGATTTCAACGCGCAACTCGGCGAGTGGTTGGTGCGGGCGAACAACCGCCGGCACCGCATGTTGGGCTGCCGGCCCGTGGACCGGTGGGACGCCGACCGGGCGGCGATGCTGTCCCTGCCGCCGGTCGCGCCGCTGGTGGGCTGGCGGCAGAGCACCCGCCTGCCCCGGGATCACTACGTGCGCCTGGACGGCAACGACTACTCGGTGCACCCGACGGCGGTGGGCCGACGGGTCGACATCGTCGCCGACGCTGACCGGGTGCAGGTGTTCTGCGAGGACCGCCTCGTCGCCCGGCATGACCGGTGCTGGGCCAAGCATCAGAGCATCACCGATCCCGCTCACCGCCAGGCCGCCGCCGATCTGCGAACAGCGGCCCGGCAGGCGCCGACGCCGGCGGTCACGACCGAGGTAGAGCACCGCCGGCTGGCCGACTACGACCGCATGTTCGGCCTGGATGTTGAGGTGGCCGCCTGATGGCCACCAAGACCAGCCGCAACGTCACCTCGGAGATCGCGTTCCTCACCCGCGCACTGAAGGCGCCGTCCCTCGCTGCCTCCGTCGAACGCCTGGCGGAGCGGGCCCGGACAGAGTCCTGGACGCATGAGGAGTTCCTCGCCGCCTGCCTGCAACGCGAGGTCGCCGCCCGCGAGGCTCACGGCGGTGAGGGCCGTATCAGGGCGGCGAGGTTCCCGGCCCGCAAGAGCCTGGAGGAGTTCGACTTCGAGCACCAACGCTCGCTGAAGCGGGAGACCATCGCCCACTTGGGCACCCTGGACTTCGTGGCGTCGAAGGAGAACGTCGTCTTCTTGGGCCTGCCCGGCACCGGCAAGACCCATCTGTCCATCGGCCTCGGGATCCGGGCCTGCCAGGCCGGACACCGGGTCGCGTTCGCCACCGCCGCGCAGTGGGTATCCCGCCTCGCTGACGCCCACCACGCCGGCCGCCTGCAAGACGAGTTGGTCAAGCTCGGCCGGATCCCGCTGCTGATCGTCGATGAGGTCGGCTACATCCCCTTCGAAGCAGAAGCCGCGAACCTGTTCTTCCAACTGGTTTCGAACCGCTACGAACGGGCCTCGCTGATCGTCACCAGCAACAAGCCCTTCGGCCGCTGGGGCGAAGTATTCGGCGACGATGTGGTGGCCGCAGCCATGATCGACCGCCTCGTTCACCACGCCGAAGTGATCTCGATGAAGGGCGACAGCTACCGACTCAAAGACCGCGACCTCGGCCGAGTCCCCGCGGCCAGCAAGACCAACGACTAAAGATCAACCAAACCGAGGTGGTCCAGTTTCAGCCGGACCACGGTGGTCCCGTTTGAGGCGGCGTTGACAGTTTCACCGGGCCGTGCCGCTCAGCAACGCGGGCTCGGGATGCAATGGTCACCGGGTGACGTTAGGTAAGGCCTCGCTCGCCAGCGCCAATTTGCGCGCGACCTGCGAGTTGGTCGCCCCGCCATCGGGAAGGATGGGCCGTGAAGCGTGGCTCGAGTCTGGGAGATGCGATCTTGAACCTGTCGTGCGTGTTCTGCTCGGTGACGGCTGGCGTGACTGATCCCGGCGTCTGCCTCGCCGTCAACAACGAGTTCGTTGTCTTTCCAGCACTTCACCAGCGGCCGAACAACCGAGGTCACACGCTGCTCGTTTCGACCGGTCACTTCGGCGGCATCGCTGACGTGCCTCCCGAGAAAGCGGTCCCCATGCTGGCGGCGCTCCAGGTCACGACACAGGCGGTGAAGGCGGCGTTCGGCGCGAGCGGGACAACGGTGCGGCTAAACCTTGGGCCACCCGCTCAGGACATCTTCCACCTGCACTGGCACATCGTTCCGCGGTACGTCGGCGACGACTTCAACAGTGCCAAGTCCACCGAGGTGCCTCTGAGCGAACGTTTGCAGCTTACGGCGAAGCTCGGCCAGCACCTCGCCAGACGGGCTTCGGCCCGAGTCCGTAAGTAATCGGCCGCCGGCGCCACCCCCATGTGCCCTGCCGGCCCACCCGACGAGCATGCACGCGCCGACGATGTAGGCGCATGTCAAGAGGATCGATCGCATCCGCCCGGTCGCCCCCGCCCCAAGCGTCATGTGATCTTGGAGCGCGCCAGTGTGGTACTGGAAGCCGCCGGTGCTGTACTGTCCGAGGGGCTTATGCACGTGCGCATGGAGTCGCTGACATATGGGAACTCGCGGGTCGCCTCAACGCTACCGAGTGGGCGCCGAGCTGCGCCGGATACGCGAGAACCTTGGACTGTCCGGCGAGCGTGTCGCAGACTCGCTCGAGTGGTCCCAGTCGAAGGTCTCCCGGATCGAGACCGGGACGACGGCTTTCACCGTTCGCGATGTAGGCAGGCTGCTCAGTTTTTACGAGGTCGACCCTGACATCCGCGCCGAGTTGCTGGCGGCAACTGCGGAGGAGAACGGCGAGGGGTCCTGGATCACCAGCGCCGGCGGCTGGGGGCGACGACAGGGTGCGATCGCGGCGCTGGAGTCGACGACGCGGGAGATCAGGCAATATCAGCCGGTCGTGGTGCCGGGCCTGCTGCAGACCCGAGCCTACGCGCATGCGATGGCGGTCGCCGTCGGGGCTGGGAGCCCGGACTACATCGCTGACGTGCGCATGGCGCGACAGCAGACGCTGGAGGGGCCTGACGCACCTCGATTCTTGGTCGTGGTGGACGCTCGGGCTCTGCTGTTCCGGGCATTCCCGGTCAAGGTAACCCGAGGTCAGATCCGGCATCTGATGGGCTTGGTGAGCCACCCCAGCATCGACCTCGGGGTCGTTCCGATCGCCGCGCAGCACACCGTTGTGGCAGCCCAGGGCTTCACGATCTTCGACTTCCGTTCCGGCCTCAGTCCTCGCACCGTATGGATCGAGTCGCCTGGGGGTGACTGCTACTTCACTGAGGAGGCTGCTGTCGCCCGCTTCGAGACGGCGTTCACAGGGCTGAAGTCCGTTGCCCTGCGTGGCAATGATGCCGTTGAATACCTCAATGTACTCGACGGTGAGGTCGAGCGCTTCGACGCCCTCGTTGCCGGAGTGGGAGGCAGTTGATGACATCTGCGGGTTTCGCAGGGGTGAGGTGGCGCAAGAGCAGCGTGAGCGGCGACACGGGCTGTGTGGAGTTCGCGGTCGTCGAGAAAGAGGTGGGAGTGCGGGACTCGAAGCTGTCTGACGACAGCCCTGTCCTAATCTTCACGCGGCACGAGTGGATGGCGTTCTTGCAGGGTGTGAACAACGGTGAACTCGGCCTTCCCTCAGCCTGAGAGCGCACAGCCAGCATCTTCGGACCGGTCGGCGGCTGCTGCCGCCGACCGGCGGCGTCAGGTCCGTCCTTTGCTGGCTGCGGTGGCTGTCTCCGTCGCTGGCGACGGAGTGTTCATCGCCGCCGCGCCGCTGCTGGCTTCGACGCTCACACCCGATCCGTTGGCAATCTCCGCGGTCAGCGCGGCTTTCTACTTGCCGTGGCTGGCGCTGGGCCTGCCCGCTGGAGCACTCGCGGACAGATGGCCACGCCGCAGGGTGCTTATGATCGCCGACTTGGTGCGCGCGGCGCTGATCGGGCTATTGGTCGCGGCGCTGGCTCTTGGCTGGGGAAGCATGCCGCTGCTGATCGCGGTCGTCTTCGCCGTGGGTGTCGCTCAGTGCTTCTTCGATGCCGCGTCGCAGGCCGTGATCCCGATGATCGTCGGCCGGGACGGGGACGATCTGAGCAAGGTTAACGGTCGATACTGGGCGCTGGACACCACCGGGAGGTCTCTGGTGGGCCCGCCTCTCGGCTCGTTGACTTTTTCGCTGGGGCGGGCCCTGCCGTTCGCCATCGACGCAGTGTCGTTCCTGGCTTCGGCGGCGCTGGTGCGGATGCTGCCCGATCTACGGTCGGAGCAGCCGACCCGTCAGCCCTTGTGGGCATCGATCCGTCAAGGCATGCACCACCTGATTAGAACGCCGGACCTTCGCGTTCTCGCGGTCGCGATGGGCGTGTTCAACTTCGGCTACTTCATGGTGATGGGGACGTTCGTGCTCTATGCCCAGCGGGCGCTCCACATTCCGAATGCGGCCTATGGGGCGCTGCTGGCTGCGATGGCGGTGGGTGGGATCGTCTCCGCGACCAACGCACGTCGCCTGATCGCGGGTACGGCGTACCGCAAGGTGCAGGCTGTCGCGATGGCTGTCCAGGCGGCGGTGTGGCTGGTGGTGGTGCTGGTGGCCAACGTCTGGGTGACAGCCGCACTGTTCGTGGTCTACGGCGCGGCGGCGAGCCTCGCGTCGGTCGCTGTTGGTTCGGCTCGGCAGGCGCTGTCACCGGACGGCTTGATCGGCCGGGTCGTCGCGGCCTTCCGGATTTTGGGTCTGGGCGGGTCGGGCCTCGGGGCGCTGGTCGGGGGCGCGGTGGCGAAGTTGTACGGGCTGGGAGCGCCTTTCGCCGTCTCCGCTGTGGTGCTGGCCGTTGCCGCGTGGTTTACCTGGCCGAGCAAGCGGCGGCCGAGTCAGGCGAACGATCACGATGAGGCGCGGTCGAGCGCCCTCACGTGAGCGTTGTGCCGCAGTCCGCGTCGAGCAGCCTTAGACCGTCAGCTATCTCGGACAGCCGTGGGTCGTCGCCGTAAAAGATGCCGTGCAGCGAGCCGATGCGGCGGCAAACCTCGGAATACGAGGCCGTCCCCTGGCGTCGGATCATCGGGATGACCGTGCTGGACATGAAGAGGACCGCGCGCTGGAAGCTGACATACGCACGCGGGACGTCGAAGGCTTTCAGCTGCGACTCGACCTCGCTGAGAAGTTCCTCGCACGCGGAGTTCAAGTCGATGCCGCCGGCACGGGGTTGCTGTAGGCCGATGTACCGCAGGCTGTTCAACACCTTCTCGCGCAGCCGTGACGCGCCCACGGTGGCCAGGGCGGCAACGCGGAGATCCTTGCCGAGCGGTGAGGACAGCAGCGCGGCGCGGACGAGGCACGGCTCGACGCCGACCGGCGCGTCGGCGAGTGAGGCACCGTTGTAGCGGGAGAGCTTACGTCCTGCTGTGTCCAGCAGCGTCCCGTGCTGAACGATCATTGCTGGCAGCGCATCGGGGTGGTTGGCGGCCAAGAGCGTCAGCAGCCACTTGCGCTGGATGTCGAATCCGGCTGCGGCCACGATCGGACCGTCCAAGCCGAGACGGCGCAACAGGCTCGGCCCGAGAGCACCGACCAGCCGCGGATCGAGGACCTCACCGTCATGCAGCGGCGAGGCGACGCCAAGGCTCCGCCGAGGGTGACCGACGCGGATCAGCGGATGGACGTTTGTGAGGCTTCGCAGACGGCGGATGCCGTAGTCGGGCACCCATTCGACGGCGGCGGCGCGACGGAACACCTCATCAAGGTTGATGGGGAGGAACCAGTCCCGCGTGGTTCGCAGACGCAGCGGATCACCGCAAGTGAAACAGTGCTCGGCACCGGCGTTCGGCGGAAGGGCGATCCGGCAGACCAGGCACCACTTCTCCTCGGCGGGAAGGTAGCGGAGGACGTCGCTATCGGCGAGCTCGGCGATGACGGCCCGGACATGCGCTCGCACGGACACGTCGTCGTCCCGCAGCGCAGTCTGGCGTGACACCACAATGCCGAAGCCCTCCAACGTGGCGACGGCGCTGCTGACAGCCAGCCCGCAATAGCGTGCGAACCCTTCCGGATCGTGGCCGAACTTCGGTTCCAGGCGGCGGCTCGACATGTTCCACGACTGAGGTAGGTGGGAATCGCCGCCGAAGTGCAGGGCAGTTCGGCGGGCAGCGTCGAGCAGCACCCACGTATAGATGCCGCCAAGGTGCGGCGCGCCGGGCGGTGACGGCGGCGCCAGCAGGACAGTGCTCGGCTCTCGGCCACCCCACGCGATCATCGCAGCACCCGCGCTTCGCCGCCCCGCAGATGGCGGGGCAGCCGCCGCCGCTTGGCGCGGGCGAATTGCTCCATGAATTCGGCGAGTTGGCCGACCGTGTCCAGGGAGATCGCGTTGAACAGCGAAGCGCGTAAGTGTCCGACCTTGCGGTATCCCCACAGTCCGACGAGCCCCTGCCGTGCGGCCTCGGCCTGAAACTCAGCCTCCAGTTCTGCGGTCGGCAGCGCGAACGTGACATTGACCCTTGACCGGTTGTCGCGGTCGACAAGGCCCGTGTAGAAGTCGCTGTCGTCGATCGTGCGATAGAGCAGCTGGGACTTGGCGGTGCTGAGGGTCTCCATGGCCGCGACTCCACCTTGCCGGCTGGTCCAGTTGGCCATGAGGTTCAGGACGAATATCGCGGTGACCGGCGGGGTGTTGAACCGCGAGCCCGCCTGTGCGTGGGTGAAGTAGCTGAGGAAGGGCGGGAGCTGGCGCACTGGTTCGAGAAGGTCGGCTCGGACCACGACGAATGCGACCCCAGCAGTGCCGAGGTTCTTGTGCGAGGTGGCGTAGATCAAGCCGTGCGTGGCGATGTCGAACGAGCGGGTGAGCAGGTCGCTGGACGCGTCACAGGCGAGCCACGTGCCCGGCGGCGCGCTGGGCGGCTGCCTGAACTGCGTGCCCATCTCGGTGTTGTTCGACGTGTAGTGCACGTACCGAGCGGTCGGCGTGAGCGACGTTTCGTCTGGCGAGGGCAGGCGCAGGTAGCCGTCTGCGTGCGTGGAGGCGGCGATGTTGACGTAGCCGTAGACCGTTGCCTCGGTGGCTGCCGCTGCCGCGAAGTGTCCCGTGACCAGATAGTCCGCGACGGCGTCAAGGCCGAGGTGGTTGGCGGGCAGCATCGTGAACTGAAATCGGGCGCCCCCGTGTAGGAGCAACAGCTCGTACCCGGCCGGGACGCCGATGAGCGCGCGCAGGCGCTCGACCGTGGTGTTGTAGAGCTGCTCGAACTGTCCGCTGCGATGGCCCAGTTCGAGGATGCCGAGTCCGGTGTCGGCGTAGTGCTCGATGCTTGCCTGGTACTCGGTCAGCACCTCGTCGGGGAGCATGGACGGCCCCGGGGCAAAGCTGCGTACTCGTGTGGGCATGACGGCTCCTCCGTAGCTGACGTGTACGGGTCCGAAGGGTCGGGGTGAGCTGAGCCCGGCTGGCCGCCGTGATACAGACAATGGTGTAGCCAGCCGGGCGGTACCTCAGGCGATGATGGCGACCTTGATGCCGTCGACGCCGCTGTCTGTGTCCGCTTCGCTGAAGACCGCTTCGTCGGCGCGGGCAGCCACGCGAAGCGGTTCGGCCAGTGCTCGGGCGGTTCGCTGGCCGTCGTCGGTGACGCCCTGCAGCACCACCTTCGCGATACGGGTGTTGCTGCCGAGCTTGAGGCGGCTGCGGAGGACGCGGATCTGGTCGAGGACCGTGGACATGTCGTCGATGAGCTTGCGGTCGGTCCGCCACTGTGGCTGCGGTGCTGGCCAAGACGTGAGGTGAAGGCTGACGGTGTTCTCGTGGGGCCGGAACATCTGCTGGTAGAGATAGTCCGTGATGAACGGGGCGAAGGGCGCGAACATGCCGAGGAGGGCGCGGAACCCGAGACCGAACGCCGCGCGGGCGCTGGCCCGCTCGGCGTCAGTGTGGTTGCCGGGATTGAGGAACCGCTCTTTGACCATCTCGATGTACCGGTCGCAGAAGACCGACCAGAAGAAGCGTGTCACGGCCTGGTAACCCTGCATGAAGTCGTACTGGTCCATCGCCGCGGTGGTCTCGTCGACGGTGGACGCCAGGTGTGACAGCATCCACTGGTCCACGTCGTTGCACAGCGCGGCGGGATCGGGTGCGGCTTGCGGGTCGAACCCGTACATGGTCATCAGCCGGGCAACGTTCCACATCTTCACGGCGAACTTGCGGCCGGTCTTGACGTCCTTCTCGTTGTAGCGCAGGTCGGTGCCGATCCGGGCCTTGGTGGCCCAGATGCGCAGCGCGTCGGCGCCGTACCGCTCGATGACGTGATCGGGGACATAGCGGTTGAAGCCGTCCTGCGTGGTGGACTGGTCGAGGTCCCGCTTGGCGATCTTCTTGCCCTGCTCGTTCAGCCCCCAGCCGGAGATCATCACAGTCTGCCAGGGCAGCCGGTCGAAGTGGTACTGCGACTGCACGATCGTGTAGAACAGCCAGGTTCGGATGATTTCGAACGCCTGTACACGCAAACTCATGGGAGCCAACTGCGGGTCACTGTTCAGCCCGTTGACCGCCCAACCGTCGTTGATCTGCGGCGACAAGGAGGAGGCCATCCACGTGTCCATGACGTCGGGGTCCGGGCTGAGGCGACCAGCGCAGACCGGGCAGGCATCCATCGGCGGCGCGTCGGCGAGGGGGTCGACGGGCAGCGCACCCAGTTCGGCGGTGACCGAGTGTCCGCAGTCGTCGCAGAACCACACGGGAAACGGCACACCGTAGTGCCGCTGGCGGCTGATGTTCCAGTCCCACTTCAGGCCCTCGATCCAGTCTTCGAGGCGGCGCCGCATGTGGGAAGGTATCCAGGTCAGCTCCTTGGCGCGGGCCAGGAACGTGTCCTGGTGCTCGCGCACGCGGATGAACCACTGCGCCCGGATCTGGTACTCCACCGGCGTCAGACACCGCTCGTGCACCCCGACGTTCTGCTTGAGCGGGCGAGTTTTAGCCAACGCGCCGATCTCTGCGAGTTGGGCCACGATCGCCGCTCGCGCCTGGGTCAGTTGCAGACCCGCGAACTGCCCGGCGAGCTCTGACAGCCGGCCGTCAGGGGTGACGACGAGCCGCAGGTCGAGCCTGTCGCGTCGCCACTTCAGGACGTCCTCGCCGTCACCGAAGGTGCAGGCCATCATCAGCCCCGTGCCGAAGGCGGGATCCACGGAGTCATCGGCCTTGATCGGAACCTGATAGCCGAACAGCGGCACGGTCGCCTGGGTGCCGAGCAGATCCTGGTATCGCTCGTCGTTCGGGTGGAAGTACAGCGCCACGCAGGCAGGCAGCAGCTCGGGGCGGGTCGTCGCGATAACCAGCGCCCGACCGTCTGCCGTCGCGAAAGCAATGTCGTACATCTTCCCGGTGCGTTCGAGGTCTTCGACGTCGGCTTGCGCCAAGGCGGTCCGGCACTCGGTACACCAGATGATCGGATCTTCCACCCGGCGCAGATGGCCCGCCTGGTGGAGCTTGATGAAGCTGGTCTGCGCGGTGAGCTGACACCGCCTGTCGATGGTCGAGTAGAGCAGATCCCAGTCGACCGACAGGCCCACCCGGCGCCACAGATCCTCGTACCGGGCCGCCGTCTTGCGGGTTTCGGCCAGGCACAGGGCCACGAATTCCGACCGCGGCATGTCGACGGCTTTGACCCCGTAGGTCTTTTCGACGTAGCGCTCCGTGGGAAGGCCGTTGTCGTCGAAACCCATCGGGTAGAAGACACGGTCGCCTTGCATCCTTCGGTACCGGACCACGAAGTCGGGCTGCGAGTAGCTCATTGCGTGGCCCACGTGCAGGTGGGACGCCGACACGTACGGAGGAGGTGTGTCGATGCTGAACACGGGGCCGGCCGCCGAGCGGTCGAACCGGTAGATGTCGTGCTCCTCCCAGAGTGCCCGGACCGTCGCCTCGACGGCGAGGTGGTCGTACTCAGTGGTGTCCATGTGCGGCATCCTTACTTTCTGTGTTGGTCGTTTTCAGTAGCGGTGTGCCTTGTTGAGCCGGCGCTCGAAGATCAGGCGGGCCTCGGGGGTGAGATCCATCGACAGCACTTCGCCCACGTCGACGAACCGGTAGTTCGAGTGTTCGGTCAGGTGGGGTGCGATGCTTTCCGGCAGTTCCACCTCGAACGAGAACGCGGCCAGCCGGCTACTCACGACGGGCTGGCCGCCGAACAGGCGGCTGACGGCGAGGTAGGTACCGGTCTCCTCCCACACCTCGCGGGCCGCTCCGTCGCGAGGATCCTCCCCGGCCTGGAGGTAGCCGCCCGGGATGGTCCATTGGCCGGGATAGAGGTAGTCGTCGGGACGGCGCTGCACGAGCAGTGCCTGGTTCTCAAACCACAGGATGCTCATCGCTGCCGCCTGCGGCAGCTCGATGTTCCAGCGGACCGCGCAGTCCTGCCCATCCCACCGCACGTCGCTGACGCCCCGGCGGCGGAAGTCGTCGAGCATGCGGCCGTGGATTGCGTCCAGGAAGGTCGCGCCGCGCAACGCGAAGGCCGCGTTGACCCCCTCGAGCCGCGACGCGGCCTTGCGGGTCGCGCACTCTTCCAGGAACTCGATCTCCTCGCCGGTAAGCCGCCCGGTCGCGGTCAGATGGTCGAGGCCGTCGCGGTAACCCAGGCTGAGGTAGCCGTAGAACGCCGCGATGTATTCCAGGCTGATCAGCGGCGTCCGCACGAACTCGGCCTCGCCGTGGGGCGCTATCGAGACATCAAAAAGGAATTTGCGCAGGAAGTAGGAGAAGGACGCGATGGTCCGGATCGCCTCACGGCGGGTGCGCGACGGGGCGGGGTCAGTGAACTCGGCAAAGATGTTTCGTCCGAACAGTTTCACGCTGGTGTATTTTGCCTGGTAGATGAACAGCTCCGCGCGGTTCTTGTGCTGGAACAGCTCGTACCGCCCCAGCGAGGGATGCGCGTCGGCCAGGGTGTGCACGTTGACGCTGATCGGGATGTCGAGCTGCGCGGCCAGTTCGTCGCGGGCATTCGCGATGCCCTCGGCGGCGCTGGTGTCGAGACGTCCGATGATTATTTGGATGTCGACGTTGCTTCTGGCATGGGCGATGCCTCTAGAACGCGAACCCATCAGCATCGCGCCGACCACCGCCGGGACGCCGCCGAATGCTCCACGAATGGCTTCCACGAGATCGGCGTCGACACGACGGGTGATCAGCCGGTCCGACATGAGCAAGTCGGTCATACGAGAGCCGTCCTTTGCACAGCGGCGAGGGAGGGACCGCCGGAAGGCCGATCCGGATCGACACCGATCGACACCTTTCTCAGTGCGAGGGTGAGGTCGATCCAATCGCCGCCGAGCGCAGCCGAAGCGGCAGCGGCTTCCAGGACGGCCACGACCATCGCGCCGTGGATGCCGTCAGTCTGCGGACGCTCACCAGTGCGGATGCAGTCGACGAAGTGGCTCAGTTCGATGTCGAGGGGACGGCGAGGATCGCCGGCCGCCAGGGTCCGCGGCTGCACCCTGCTGCCGTTGACGTGCAGCCGGACGGCCCCTTCCACGTCGTCGTAGACGATGCCACCCGCTGTGCCCGCGACCGTGGCTCGCCGGACCTTTTCCGGGTCGATGCAGCTGAGATGCACATGGCCGAGGAAGTCTCCGAAGTCGAGCGTGAGAAAGGCCAGGTCGGAGATGGTGGGCCGGGTGAACATGTACTCCACGCAGCGCACCGCTGTCGGCGGACGTCCCGCCCAGCGAATCAGGATCGAGACGTCATGCGGTCCGAGATTCCAGATGACGTTGGCGTCCTCCCGGAACCTTCCGTACGCCAGACGTTGCAGGCTGACGTAGCGCAGATCGCCGACCTGTCCCTCCCGGAGAGCACGCTCGACGTCGATAACGTGCTCGGAATAGAGGAAGGTGTGGCCCACCATGAGGATGAGGCCGGCTGTCGCCGCAGCCTCGGTCAGCGTGAACGAGTCCGTGGTCGTCATGGCCAGCGGCTTCTCGACGAACACGTGCTTGCCCTGGCGAATCGCCGCCATGGCGAGTTCGTAGTGGCTCGCAGCGCCCGTCACGATCAGCACCGCATCGAGCTGCGTCTCACTCAGCATGTCCGGTGGCGACAGCACCTCAGGCACGGACGCCAGACGAGCAGCCAGCCTCATCGCAGTCTCGGAGCTTACGTCTGCTACGGCAGTTAGCCGGGCTCCGACGCTTCGTTCAACAGCCGCTGCGACGTTGGCGCCCCACCGCCCGCATCCGATCAGACCGAGTCTGATCGGCTCGGAGGTTCGGCAATCTCGGTCTGCAGCGTCAGGCGTGGCCGCAGCCTGGGGGTGTGGCATCGAACTGCCTCCTACCGCTCTAACAAGATCTGCTATTCATGCACGCATGAATAGCGTTCCATCGAGATCTATCTGATGTCAAGGGAGTCGCTGTGTGGTGAGTGGACTGGCCAGAAGGGAGAATGTCGCGGCCGTCCGACTCGCCGCGGTCGGGCGGCCATCCTGCCGCCTGAGTCGAGATCCCCCGAAGCTGGACGGCTCGCGACATCGCCCGCAGCTCGACTCTGCTGGGGCGGGGACCAGGAGAGGTCATACGGAAGGTGACAGCCTGCGCGTGCGGCAAGTAGCTGTCTGGGCAGCGGTGCCAGGTGGCTAGCGCGAGCAGAGGGTCCGCCGGGGAAGGACGCCGCCCCGGGTTAGCTCCTCCTCATCGGTACGGCGTCCAGGCAGCGTCGAGGTCACCGTTGCGGAAGGTCCTCAGTCGATGCCGCCACTGGTCGGTAAGAGATGGATTCCCTTGCAACACTGGAAGGACGCTGGTCACTAGCTGAAGTTCACGGAGTTCGCGAAAGACGGGAAAGCCTGGCCAGCCGGTGATGTCGAAGCCGTATGTCGTCGCCAACTTCTCTTGCGGGTTGTCGGGGTAGCGGAAGCGCAGCTCTCCGACCGCTACAGGCGTCAGGTCCCATTCACGCGGTCCGTAGGCCGCAGAGTCGAAGTCGCAGATCACTGCACCCTCGGGCCCCGGGATGAGGTTTCCAAGGAAGCTGTCGCCGTGGATTGGCCCGGGCGGAAGTGCGTACACAAGGCCAGCAAGCGCCTCTTCCAGTTGCTCGCACTTCGTCTCGAGGAACGCCACGTCGTGCTGTGGCAGGCCGTCGGTCTCAGCGATGCGCTGTCGGATCGGAGCTAACGGTCGCCACGGTGGGAGCGGCGTCTCCGGTGGCGGAAGGCTGTGGTAGCGGCGCAGGATCCGCCCAAGATCTGCTCCGGTCGGTGCACGTCCCGTCGCGGGAACGCGAGTCCAGAGGGTTGCCAGATGCCCATATGCCTCGACTGGCTGGCCGACCCCCGGAAACAGCTGCACGGCGGGCATACGATGCTCGGCCAGCCACGAAGCAACGGCTATGACCTTCGACACCCGATCGCGAACCGTTCGCGAACCAGCGATCCGGACGACAACCGGTTCGTGGGGCAGATCCAGAACCGCATTGTTGGTAAACTTGATCAGTCTCGCCCCGGAGGGCTCAAGGCCAACCTGGCCACAAATTGCTCGCACGACGGTGCTGACCATGTCGCGGCCGAGGGCGGAGGAAGCACCGCCAGCGCCGAATGAGTTGGTCACGATGCGGTCCGCAGGGTGGTGACCTTGTCCGCAAGATCACGTAAATCCCCATGCTGACTTCGCGCGAGGCGTCGGAGGGGTTCCATTCTGTCTATTGTCCGGACCGACCTCACCGTTGCCGCGCTGGCTACCGCCTCACGACCCGCGTCAAGGCCCCGGTCGCGCTCCCCGACCCGCAGATACGCAACGGCAAGAGCTGTCAGCTCGAAGATCTTGCTCCGGGCCATTCCCGGTCCCCGCATCGCGACCGCCTGTTGTAGGTAGAAGACGCTGCCGTTGAGATCCGCTTCACTGGGCGACAGGAGGGCGGACAAGGTCACACCTATGGAAGCATTGAGATCCGCCTGACCAAAGAACTGGACCCAAGCTGGCACATTCTCCCGATTTGCCCGAGAGAATTCGTCCTGGGCGCGACCGATCGACCGGTGCATCTGCTGCGAATCGTCGAGTAATGCGTATGCCCACGCCTCGTTGACGCAGAGCATGGCGACTGTCAGTTCGGATCCGGAGTCTTGCGCGGCGATCTGACCAAGCTGGAAGAAGCGTAAGGCTTCACGATGCATGCCGCGATGCAGATGAAGACGTCCCATTCGGTATAGGATGTTGGCTGCCAATGAGAGGTCGTCGGCATGCTTTGCCTGTTCGAGGGCGCGAGCGAAGTGCTTTCGTGCAGCAGAGTACATTCCGACGTCGAACGAGGTCCACCCAGCGAGATTGTGAAGATCCGCTAGAGCTAGGTGCAGTCGCGTCAGGGTTTGGTCGTTGCATGTGGCCGTAAGAAGCTGCTGAGCCCATCGGACCTGGGCTGCCACGGCGTCCCTACAGGATCCACCGCCATGGCGATAGTCCAAGGTGCGCATGGTGGCTGTGAGCGCCTCGATTTGCTCAACGTCCCACGTGCCAACGCGAGCCGGGGCAGGGGCGACCTGCCGATCGACCGGCTGCCACCAACGGGCGACCTCGTCAGGAGCGGTTCCCATCGTGACGTTGGCGGCATGGGAGAGGAGGCGCCGCACCTCCTCTCGTTCGTCGACGTAGGTTGAGCATGTGGCAGCGGCGAGGTCGAGCGCGGTCTCGGTCGACTCGTCGTAGGCCACGCCCATGTAGCCGCGGGGGATGCCGAGGCCGTCGGCGATGCGGACCAGGACGTCGTGTGCCATGACCCGCCGGCCCTTGAGCACCTCGTACACCTCGGACGCCGTCTGCCCGGTCAGGCGAGCGATTCTCCGCTGGGAAACTCCGACCCGCTGCAGCCGCTGGTAGGTCGTCCTCAAATCGCGGGCTGCCAGGGCCAGGCGCATCTCGCGGTGTTCCCACACCGCAGGGGATATGGCATCCGTAGGTGCCTGGTCAGCGTTCATGTCGGTCCTCGTTGGCTCGGAAGGCGCGCCCGTCTTCGCAGGCTAGCCGCAGCCCGCTCCGGATGGAATCCCGACGTGTGACGACGACTAGCGCGACTAGGCATCCACCCCGCCTATCGAAGCAGATAGGCGCCCATGCTTTCACGCTGCGTTATCTAGGTGAATCCTGAGGTCGCAACCGGCGGTTGAGTGGTGGGGTTGCTTACGGATCCGGAAGGAGGGCAAGTGAAGCATCCGCCGACCCGGTCACTTCTGGTGCCGTTCTTTATCTAGGGGGTGGCGATATCTCGCCGTCCTCTCGCTCTTACCCCGATGGCCATCGGGGCACCGCCGACGCGGGATAGCTTCGATTGGAGCAGGTGAAGGGCGGCAGGAACTGTCGGTTCGCCCGGGAGTCAATTCTCCACCGCTGCGGTCGCTACTCGGTTTCAGTCGCCAACGGCCAGCCCGTCGCCAGAGTGCATACCAAGCGTTTAGCGCTCGCGCCACAGCGCACCTACGGGCGTGGACCAGACCGGCGGTCGAGACCGTAGCGGCGGCAGCAGCATTAGCTGGATGCGTGAGGGTTGCGCTCAAGATCTGCAGCGGTCGCCGATGGGCGACGAAGGTTGCGGACTGACAACTCACCGAATCCACAAACCTCTGAATACTGTAATCCGAAAGGCTTGCGCAATGTATGACCAAGATGAGCTAGCCCGCTACGGCTATCGCCAGGAACTGGCCCGGAGGCTTCGATTTCGAGACCTGGTCGCCTATGGCCTCGTCTACATGGTCCCGATCGCGCCGATGGCGATCTTCGGCAGCGTTTACGTCGGCTCCGGCGGGATGGTGGCCCTGGCGTACACGGTCGGCGTAGTCGCGCTGGTGTTCACCGCGTTCTCGTACGCGCAGATGGTCAAGGCGTTCCCCATGTCCGGCAGCGTCTACAACTACGCCGGCCGGGGCATCAGCGCGCCGGTCGGGTTCCTGGCCGGCTGGGTGATCCTCCTCGACTACGTCCTCGTACCGGGCCTGCTGTATTTGGTGGCGTCGGTGGCGATGCACTCCACCGTGCCGGCCGTACCGGTGTGGCTGTGGCTGCTCGGGTTCGTCGCGGTCAACACGATCGTCAACTCGGTCGGCATCCGCATGACCGCGATGGTGACCCGGGTGATGCTCGTCGGCGAGCTGATCGTTTTGGCGATCTTCCTCGCCATCGCCGGCTGGGCCCTCGCCTCGGGCAGGGGCCGGCTCAGCTGGGAGGCGTTCTACAACGCCGACACGTTCACCTGGTCCCTGGTAGCCGGGGCAGTGTCGATCGCGGTGCTGTCCTTCCTCGGTTTCGACGGCATCTCCATGCTGGCCGAAGAAACCAAGGGTGGCTCTCGGCAGATTGGCCGGGCGATGGCCGCTGTCCTCGTCCTGGCCGGTGTGCTGTTCATCGCGCAGACGTGGCTGGCCGCGATGCTCGTCCCCGAGCCGGCCTCGTTGCTCAGTGACGGGGATCCGAACGGCACCGCCTTCTACGACGCCGCGCAGGTGGCTGGCGGAGGTTGGCTTGCGACGTTGTGCGCGGTCGCGACCGCGATCGCGTGGGGCCTGCCGAACTCGATGGTCGCGCAGGTCGCCACGTCCCGGCTGCTGTACGCGATGGCCCGGGACCGGCAGCTTCCCGGCTTCCTGGCGAGGGTGTCGATCCGCCGCAACGTGCCGATCAACGCGACCCTGCTCACTGGTGCCGTGTCCCTCGCGCTGGGCCTGTACATGGCGACCCGCGCGGACGGGATCACGCTGCTGTCGTCGCTGATTAACTTCGGGGCGATGGTCGCGTTCCTGGTCCTGCACGTCTCCGTCGTCGTGCATCACCTCATCCGCCAGCGCAGCCGCAACTGGTGGGCGCACCTGGTCATGCCCGGGATCGGCTTCGCGATCCTCGCGTACGTGGTGGTCAACGCGAACATCGCCGCGCAGCGTCTTGGTCTGGCCTGGCTCGCCCTCGGCATGGTCGTGCTCGCCGGCCTGTACTTGACCGGCCGCCGGCCCGCACTGTCGGGCCTTGCGCCGGCGCAGCCGCAGGCCCGCCACGTCGAGCGGGTGTGACGACCATGGATGCGATCAGCTACCGGCCCGCTCGCGACGAGCTGGCCTACACCTTCGGCGGCCGGATGCCGGTGGCCCACGTCCGCTCCGGCGACGTACTGCGGGTGCACACCGAGGACTGCTTCGGCGGGCTCGTGCGCGGCCCGGCAGACCTGCCGTCGCAAGTGTGCCGCGTGCCCTACCTGAACCCGGTGTCCGGGCCGTTCTTCGTCGAGGACGCCGAGCCAGGCGACACCCTCGCCGTCCACTTCGCCTCGATCGTTCCGGCCCGCGACTGGGGAGTCTCCTCGACGTTCCCGCACTTCGGGGCACTGACCTCCACCTCGCACACGGCGACCCTGCAGCCGCCTCTCGATGAGCGGGTGTGGGTGTACGACATCGACCAGCAGGCGGGTACGGTCCGCTTCCACGCCACCGACAGCGACCACACGGTCGACCTGCCGCTGGACCCGATGATTGGCACCATCGGCGTGGCGCCGGGCGGGTTCGAGGCGCGTTCGACCATCGTGCCCGACAGCCATGGCGGGAACCTCGACACCCCGGAGCTGCGCGCCGGTACCACCCTGTACCTGGGGGTGAACGTGCACGGGGCGATGCTCGGCCTCGGCGACGGCCACGCTCGCCAGGGCGAGGGTGAGGCCTGCGGCGTTGGGGTGGAGATCGCCACGACCACCACCCTGACCATCGAGGTCGTCAAAGGCGTCCCGACGGTGTGGCCCCGCCTGGAGACCGACAGGTCGATCATGTCGGTTGGCTGCGCCCGCCCCCTCGAAGACGCGTACCGAATCGCGCACCGCGACATGGTCGGCTGGGTGGGTGAGCTCACCGGCCTGGAGCAGCTCGACGCGTACCAGTTGGTGTCGCAGGCCGGACGGGCGCCGATCGGCAACGTCTGCGACCCGAACTACACGGTCCTCGCCGCCGTCGACAAGCTGCTGCTTCCGCAGCCGCAAGCCGCCTACGACGGGGTGCACGCCCGCCTGCGGCAGCACGTCGGCGGGCCACGGTAGGGGACGGAATCCAGATGACCTCGTCCATCCCGCAGTTGTCGTTGCGGGACGAGTTGTTCCTGCTGGGCCACGACGACGACACCGGCCAGCCGCACATCCACCGCCAGACCCTCGCCCTCGGCCTGGCCGGTGCGGTGCTGATCGACCTGTTCCTCGCCGGTCGGATCGCCCTCGACACTACCGACGACACCGGGCCGGGCGGCGAGCAGCGGCTGCGGCTGCACCTGGACCGGCCGGTCGGGGACCTGATCGCCGACACCGCCTTGGCCTCCATCCGCTACGCCCATCCGACCCCACCCCTGCGGGGGTGGCTACGCGGGTTCGCCGCCGACCTGTACGACCGTACCCGCGCCGGCCTGCAGGCCGGCGGGATCCTGCGCCACGACGTGCGCCGACGCCTCGGCGGACTCGCCCGCACCAACCGCTACCTGCCCACGGACCTGAAGTGGCCGGTCGTCGCCCGCGCCCGGCTGCACTACATCGCCACCGGCCGTAGCCAGCCCGACAACCACACCGCCGCCCTCGGCGGCCTGATCGCGACCCTCGGCCTGACCAACCACCTGTACCTCGCCGACGACACCGCAGCCCTCACCGTGCAGCTACGCACCATCGCCGCGCAGCACCACCAGCAGGTACGCGACATCATCGCCGCGGTCGACGCCGCCGTCGGTGACCTCGCCACCGCCGCCTACCGGTGAGCCCTCACCACCCCACCCGTTTCCGCCGCCCTTGGAGAGACACCTCATGCACGTCGTTCCGCGTATCCGTGCCGCCCGGTGGGCGGACAAGGACCTGGTCGCCGCGCTGATCGCCGACGCCCTGCATGCCGGGCCGCTCGCCCAGTGGCTGGTGCCCGACTCGACCTGCCGGCGGCGGATCCTCACCGACGTGGCGGCCATCTGGGTGGAACACGCCATGTTCTTCGGCGACATCCAGATCACCGACGACCTGAGCGCCGCCGCGATGGGGTTTCACCGCTACCGCAGCATCCCGCCACCGCCGAACTACCGCAGCCGACTGGCCGACGCCGCCGGCCCGCACACGCGGCAATTCGAACTCCTCGACCAGATGCTCACCCCGGCCCGACCCACCGAACCCCACCACCACCTAGCAGTTCTCGCCGTCCTTCCCACCGCAGGGCGGCGCGGTATCGGCACGGCGATGCTCACCCACCACGAGAGCCGCCTCGACCGCATCGACATGCCCTCGTGGACCGAAACCCTTCCTGGCAGCCAGGACGCCTACCGGCGGCACGGCTACCTTCCGAGACCCACGCTCACCCTGCCCGACGGGCCAGTCATCACCCCGATGCGCCGCAACCCTCACCCGACTCGCGGGTCCTGGCCCGTGAACATCGCCAGACCGGCGACCGTCACAGCGCCGACGCGCCCACAGTGCGATGCACAACGCTAGACAAGGTGCGGACGCCCAGGTCACCGCTTCCACCGACCTCCCGCCAGCGGCGGGAGGGTCGGGACGCACGGAGCCGGTCGCCCGCCCGTAGAGGGACGGCAGCGGCGACCGACGTGGCCGGCGACGACGCTCCCCCGCCGTCGTCGCCGGCCACACCCTCCGCCCGAATGCGCAGCCCTCGGCCGCGAACGCCTGCACCAGCCCAGCCGAGCTACCCGCACCCCACGACCCGGACATCAACAGCAGGAAGGAACGCCGATGCCGACGCGGACCCCGGTCCTCGCCGCGTGGACACCCGCCTTTGTCGCCGAGGTCGTCGCCGCGACCCTCGAGCACGCCGCCGTCCACGGCCTGCACCACGCGGCCCGGGACGCCGCCCGCAGCCACGGCCTGTCACCGGCGACCGTCGAGGAATGGGTCTCGCGCGCCCGCGCCGTGCCGGCCGCGCCCGTGCCACCCGACCTCCTGGCCTGCCACACCTGCAGGCGATCCATGATCCTCATCCATCTGCCCGGCTATGACAGGGTCTATCTGTGTACGCCGTCCTGCGGGCGCACACCGGTGTCGGCCGACGAGATCCGCGAAGCCGTCGCCGCGGTGGTCCTGCACCACACTCCACACCTCGTCCCGGCTGGCAAGACGAGCCAGGCCGCCTCCTACGCGCTCGGCCCGATCCAACGCGTCACCGTCGGCGCGACCAGCGCAGACCTGCACATCACCTGGAGAGCCGTCTCCCGGCAGGTCACCGGCCCGATGATGGCCATGGCCCAGCGTCTGCACCTGGCCCAGCGCCACGCCGCCGACAACACGCCCGAGCGTGCCATCAACGTCCTGCACAGCGGCCTCCTGCACATCGACCCCACCAACGGCAGGCTCGCCCTGGAGACCGCGACCGCCCGCGCCGCCGCGCTCCTGGCCGCCCTCACCCTCACCGGCGGCGACCCGGCCGCCGCGCTGCCCTGGGCCCGGTGGGGACACCGCAGCCTGCGCCACCTGCTCCGCGACCCCACCAACCCGGACGTCCGCGCCGCCCTACGCGTCCTGGCCGCCACCCACCGCGCCGCAGGGAACCTCACCGCCGCCGCCGACTGCTACAGCGACCTCATCCGCCACCACACCCAAGCCGACGGACCCTACGCACTACCGACGCTCGCCGCCCAGGCCACCCTCGCCGTCGTCCTGCACGAACACGGCCGCCAGGAACCGGCACGGCAACTCCTCGCCCGGACCATTTCCGATCACCGCCGCGCCCACCCCCACCACCCCGGCATCGCGCGCATGACAGCCGCCCTGCACCGCATGCACACCACAGCTACCGGCCCGCCCGGTCATCCCACACGCAGCGCGACGTCCGCCCCGCCCGACCCCAGCCAGACCACCCGCACCTGACCACCCACCAGGACAACCAGCCCAGGCACACCCGCACCAAACTCCGAAGGACACGAGACACCTTGCTTCGCACTATCCCCGACACGCGCCGCTGGTCGGCCGGCCTGGTCGCCGGTCTCCTCCTCACGGGCTGCCAACCCGGACCCTCCGGCCCGACGTCGACCGCACCAACCCTCGCGGCGCCTTCGGCGCCTGCATCCCCGGCACTCGTGGCGACCGCACCCGGCCTCACCCCACAGCAGCGCCTGCGCCTGCTCGCCGGCGCCATCACGGCCGCCCCTGCCGACCGCACGGTCAATCTGCCCTACACCTACGTGCACATCCAGTCCTGGACCCGTGCCACCAACGTGATCACCCGCTCGGACCTGCAACGCTGGCGCCGCGACGCCGATGACTCCGGGCGCGAGGTGACGCGCCGGCTCCCCGACGGGCGTGGCCTCGCCCACCGCCCGACACCTGACGAGCGCCGCCGCTTCGCCACTGCCGCGACCAAGACGACGCGATACGCCAGCGGCGATCTCGAGCCCTACCTTCCCGAACCGCTGACCACCGACATCGCCGAGCTTGCGGCTGCGCTGGCCCCACGCGAACTGGCCGGCGAGCCCGCATACCCGCGCATCCTCGTTCAGGGCGTCATCGACATCGCCACCAGCCAATACCTCAACCAGAAACAGCGTGCCGCCACACTCGGCGTCCTCGCAGACGTGCCGGCAATCGCCTACCAAGGCGAGCAGACCGACCTCGCCGGACGAACTGGCCTCGGCTTCACCGTAAAAGCCGACAACTCCCAGACGCAGCTCATCATCCACCCCACCACAGGCGAGATCCTCTCCGCCCAAGAACACGTGCACGGTGCGAAGCCTGGCCTGTTCTCCTACGTGCTGATCCTCGAGCGCGGCCACACCAGCACCGACACCGGAACGCCTGGCGGGCGGCCCTGACCTGCCCCGTCTGCCAGGAGCGCGCACCGGCGCGCCGACTCTGTTCGGGGTGACGTCACCTCGACAACGGCCACGTCGTGGCCGGTCAGGTTCGCTCGCAGCCGGCCGTCGAGTTCCACCGCCAGCACCGACGCGCCGGCGGCCACGAGCGGCCGATGCCCGATCCCGGGCCGCTCCCCAGGACGCGCGCACCCAGTCGCAGCTTCCGCTCGGCCAGCACCTCGACACCCGTTGCGAGTACCTCGGCCGGGCCGCGTAGTCGTTGTCCGGGCCCTCGTCGAAACTGCCTCGTCAGCTCCGCCGCTGGTCATCACCGCCCACGTCGCGAGCGCTTCGCACGGGTGATCGGGACCGATCGGGCCGCACACGGTCGTCCGCTGCCGATCCGGTGAGGGCGGGTCTCACCCTGCGGTGCGGCGCCTCTGATTGATCTTCTTGGCGACGGCGTCGGCGGCGTCTTGGTGCAGTTGTTTGGTGACGCTCTGGTAGGTGTCGCGGGTCAGCGTCGTGGTGGAGTGGCCGAGTTGGTCGGCGAGGACCTTGATGTCGACGCCGGCGTCGAGGGCGATGGTGGCGGCGCTGTGGCGCAGGTCGTGCAGCCGGATCGGCGGTAGGCCGGCCTTGCGCACGAGTCGGCGGAAGCGTTGGGTGACGGCGTTGGGGTGCCACGGCTGCCCGTCGGGGCGGACAAAGAACAGTCCGGTGTCGGGCCACGCCGGGCCGGCGGCGAGTTGCCACTGAGCGCGGCGGGCCTTGTAGGCGGTGAGGACCTTGACGGTGTCGGCGTCGAGGGCGACGTCGCGGTTTCCGGCCCTGCTCTTCGGGGGTTTCTGCACGGGGGTGTAGCCGTGGGTGGCGATCTGGTTGTTGATGGTGGTCTCCCGGCGGTGCAGGCGGACCTCGCTGTCGCGCAGTCCGCAGGCCTCACCGCGGCGGGGCCCCCGGTAGGCCATGTAGTGCCACATAGGGTGCAGGTCGGGGGCGTGCCGGGCGGCGTGGTCGAGGAAGTCAGCGACTTGCTCGTCAGTCCACACCATCACCGGTCCGGGCACCGCGCCGGTGTCCTTCCAGCGCTGGACGCGTTCGTCCTCCCACACGATCGGCAGCGGCCGGTCACCCGGGGTTTTGACCAACGCGGCCGGGTTGGAGCCGACGATGAGTTCGTCGGCGAGGGCGTCGTTGATGGCCTTGCGCAGGCAGGCGCGGATGCGCTGCCGGGTCGTGGGGCCGGTGGGCCGCACCCCGGCCGCGGACCTGCGCACCGCCGGGTCGGGGCTGCTCTTCGCGGCGCGGATGTCGTCGTTGCGGCGTTCGATCGCGGCGAACATGGCACGGACGTGGCTGGTGCGCAGCTTGTACAGCGGGACCTCGCCGAGGTGCGGGATCAGGTGCACCCGCACGATGGACTCGTAGCCGTGCAGGGTGTTGCCGTCCACGCTGAGGTGGGTCAGCCAGCCGGTGAGGTAGTCGGCGACGGTGGGGGCGTCAGCGAGAGGGCCGTCGCCGCGCAGCCGCTGGCGGATCCGGTCGACCTCGGGCAGGGGCCGTTTGGCGCGTGCGGCGTTCTGGAGCAGGTCGCCAATCTCGGTGCGGCGGCGCCGGTCACCCTTGGCGAGGGCGAGCAGATCGCGGGCGTGGTCGAGTTCGTCGGCGGCGGCCCGCCGGGTGGGTAGACCGGAGCGGCGTAGTTGCCGACGCCCGCCGTCGGCGGTGGGCGGGAGTTCGAGTTGATAGGTCCAGTGCCCGTGCTCGGAACTCCAGGCGCGGTTAGGGCGGCGCAGCTTGGGACAGTCGTTTCCGAAGGGCTTGCCGGTTTCCGGGTGGCGGCAACCGCAGCGTTTGAAGATGCTTCCGTCAGGCATGGCAGGTGGTGCTCCTCGATCAGGTGGGCGCATCGGTTTCGTCGATCGACATCCACGCGTGATCCGCGGACACGATCAAGTCGCCGGGACCGTCGTACGACGGTCCCGGCGCAAGGTCGGGGCTGAAAGAGAACCGCGGGCGTTGGCGCGGCGTGAGAACTGGGGCGGAATGGGCGCCCGCCAGCGCGCGAAAGGCGCCTACGGTGGGGCACTCGTGGCACCGGCGGCGCGCTCCGGGGTGGTCCCCGGTTCGTGCAGGTGCAGGGCGGCAAGCAGCGGCGCCGTCGGTATCCGGTAGTGGGCGCCGACGCGGAAGTGCGGCACCGGGAACGCGTCACGGCGAATCAGCTTGTAGGCGGCGGAGCGGGACATTCCGAGCACCGACGCGGCGGTGGCCAGGTCGGTGCTGACGCCGAGAGCGCGGATCCGCTCGGCCGTCCACGCGAGCTCCGCATCACCGGCTGCCGTTCCTTTCCGGGACGGCGGTGGCACCATTCGAGTGCGTCTGGACGTTCTCATGGTCAACTCCTCAACGCTGAGTACGGGAATACCGAATTCAGGCGCGGCGCACACGACCGGTCGGCCGCTTGTCTGGAGGCGGACTCGGCCCAGCCACCGGATCGCGGGAGCAGCCCAAGAGGTGCTCGACCCGGACGACATCCAGCCACGCCGGACGGTACGACCGAAGCGGTGCCTACTTGATTGCTCGCACATGTCGATGTCGGCTCCGGGTCGCGTCGGTGGTGCGCTGACACCGGTAAACCCGTCTTTGTGTGCTCAGGCGAACGCCTGCCCGACTCACCGCCGCTCACAGGGGCTCACGCGGCCGTCCGAACGCTCGCCCAGGTGTTCTTCGCCTGCTCAAGGTTCGCCTGCTGCCTGTGCGCGGGCGGGGCGTGAGGTGACCGGAAGGCTCTCCGTCCAAGGGCTTTACCTTGGCGGGCGTCGCTCGCGCATCCACCGGACCACCGCATCGGGGCACCTGGTCTCTGACCTCACGGATCGAGCTGCCTCACAGGGCCAGCCGCAGCGGTGTCGCCGACGGCATCTATGGCCGAGCCGCGGCGCGCAGGGGGTCGAGAAAGCTGGGGCTTCACGTCGACACGCGGCCAGTCAGCGCGGCGTGGCCGACCTGCCGTCCGCGTCCCACCGCCTGATCCGCTGCGCCGCACGCCTGCAACCAGGGCCGAACGCCGCGAACAGCAAGCGCGGTCACCCGGCCGCCATCGTGTCATCAGTCATCGTCGATGACACAGATGATGTCGAGGTGTCCGCGGCGCAGGGACGCGTCGGTGTCATGGCGCTCACCCTGACCGCCTCCCTGAGGCTTGCCGCAGGGCGACCCACGGCTTGACCGCCATGACCAATCCGAGCGGGGCCCGCCGCCGTCACCGCCGTCGGCGCTGCCACCCTCGCCCGGTCGAGCCACGCCGAGCGCCCTCAGCCCGTGTCAAAACGCTGGCCAGCGCCCTGAGCGGACAGAATGTCAACGAGACCAATCGATGTCATCATGATGCGGCGCGGCCGGCGCATGTCCTGCACGACGACCCCGGCCCGGACATGCGGCAGCACCGTCGTCGTGACCGCCGGAGGTATCACTATGGCCGATGACAGCGACACACATCGCTGCCACTGTCATCGCGACGCGGCGCCACTGGCCACGAAGACACACCCGCCGACGCTCGGCCGATGACCCGACCACCGTGACCGCCGGCAGTGAAACCGTGTCCGACGCATCGACTCATGTTGTTGACACGGACATCACGTCGTGGTGCCACCGGACAAGGCGTCGGATCCTGCAACGCCGCTCGGAGGCCACTCCCGGTCATCATCGGGACACCGGCCTGGGGCCGCCGAGCGTTGCCGGCCAGATCGCGGGGACGGCTGCTCGGGATCTGCTAGTGGGCCGGGCGGCGGGGCGGTCCGCGTCAGGGCCTGCATGTTCCGGCTCCCGGCCCGTCCCGTGCTGATTCGATGGCGGAGCGTTGATGACCACGCCAAGTCGGTCGCACCGGGCACGGCCCAGCCATAGCCGTGCCAGTGGCCTGACCCGAGACGCTCCAGGGCAGCATCGACGCGACGACTCGAGCGCGCGCAGGGTCAACGAATCGCGTCCGTCACAGGCCCGCGACCACTTTCGCCGGAGCCGAGATCACGTTGGCTGGCATCCGACAATGCCGTCGGGAGCGGCCGTGAGTTCGTGTGAGCGGCCGTGAGTTCGTGTGAGCGCCCCGGCGACCTGCCGGCAGGAGCCGCCGAAGCGCAGGCCGTCGACTACCGCGAAAGGGGTGCAACCTAGCCTGCCCGCCACTCACAGTCCTGCTCAGGGCACATTCGCAGTCGCCGGGAGACTGGTCAACGCGCCGGTTCGAGCGCGACAGCGCCGGCCGCGGCGACGAGGCGTCCAGCTACGGCATACCGGCATTGACCTGCGCTGTGAGCGGTTGTGAGCCGGTCGTGGCGCAATCGGTACTCCCCGCGTCGCCGCGACACGGCGGTGGCGCTCGATGGTCTTCCCGACCAAGGAGTGTTGATCATGAGTGTGTCCGACACAATCTGGCCCGCCGCGCCCCTGGACGCCGTCGAGGTCGCGTTCGCGGCGCTGAGCGGCGACCCGGCGCCCGTGTCCATCGACCTTGACATGTTCAGGCCGGCTGTGGGCCTACCGACGGGCGTCCTGGAACTGCCGGCGCTACGGGACTGGCTACTGGCGAACCCGCGCGCCTACACCGCCCGCGACGCGGTGTGGCGGGAGCTGATCCGTCGCGCCCGCCTGGACGGGCCGCAGTGGGTCATCGCCGCAGCCGGCATGGCGATGCCGGCGCTGCGGCGCTACGCAAGACGGCTGTCCGACGGCTACCGCGGCGATCCCGACGACATCGGCGCGGAGATCCTCGCCGGTTTCCTGGCGGCGCTACGGAACCACGTGGACGTGAGCCGCCGGGCGCCGTACGCATCGTTGTGCCGGGCCGGATGGCGCGCCGGACACGCGTTGCGCCAGCAGGCCAGCGAGTACGTCACCGTTGAGGATGTGGAGCGCGTCACCGGACCGCGGACCCCGCGGGTGCCCTACGGGCATCCGGACGTGCTGGTGCGCCGCGCGGCGCGCCTGGGGATCCTCGACGCCGAAGACGAACAGCCCTACATCGACGTGCGGCTGGGCCAGCGGGCCATGGAACCCATAGCGGCCCGGATTGGCATCAGCACCGACGCCCTGCGCATGCGGCTGTGCCGCATCGACACCCGCCTCGCCGAAGCCCTCGCCAACGGCATGCTGACCGGCGCGGCGTCCCCGCAGGCCGCCCAGGCGTTGGCGGCACGAGCCGAACGCCGGGCCAGCCTGCGTGCCGCCAGCCGCCGCCGTATGCCTACCTCCACGTCGACGGCAGCGGCGTAGGTCCGTGACCGCGGGAGTCCCGCCTCGCGGCGCCGTCGCACTCCCCAGTCACAGATGCCGGGCCGGATCACCTCAACGGCACGACGAAACGTCCGGCGTGAGTGGCGGTGAGCGGTTGTGAGTGGGGCAGGCGTTCGCGAGAGCACACAAACGGCGATTTCTTAATGACGGCACCGGAGCTGCGGGGCGCTCGGATGCAGGCGGTGCAAACCTCAGCCGTCGATCCGATCCCGCGGGCCGGCCGGGCGGCGCTCGGGGACAAAGCCAGCGAAGCCGGGGCCCGCTGTCTACCCGCCGCAGCCCAGTCGCTGTGCGGACGCGTGACCCGCCCGCTGTGCCGTCTCAACGCGGCCGCACGGAAGTCATCCACCCAGCCATCCCCTCGAGGGGATGGCGCCATTCCGGAGGTACCGGTCATGACGACCACCTACCATCCCCAGTTCACTGTCCCGTCCACCCGACCGATCCCGGCGGAGCTACTCCTGACCGAGAGTGACCGCCTGCGCCTGCCCGACTGGTGGGCCGTCGAGATGCTCGCCGAGCACCGTGTCCTGACCACCGCGCAGCTCACCGCACTCGGTTTCGCCACCACCACGGCGTCGGCCACCCGACGCCTGGCGCTCCTCGCCCGCCGCGGCTGGATCGACCGCCTCGTCAACACCGGCGCCGCAGCCACCGCCGACACCTGGTGGTGCCTGGGCCCGATCGGCGCCCAACTCACTCCACTCCCCGAAGACCGCGACGTCACGCCGGCGCAGGTGTACCGGGCCCGCGACCGGCTCCGCGAGAGTCGCGACCTGCCCGGTCTACTGGAGGCCAACGACTTCTTTGTCGACCTCGCGACCCGCGCGCTCACCGAGCCCGGAAGTGACCTCCGCATGTGGTGGTCACCGCGCACCTGCCGATACGTCACCGGAACGCGGCATGTCGCCTGGCACGGCGAGTACATCCACGAGCGCAACCGCCACGCGTTCTGGTACCAGCCCGACCCCGGCCAGATCCGCCCCACCGACCTCGCCGACCGCGTCCATACCTACCGGCGGCTGGCCGAACACACCGGCCTGGCGACCCTGCTGTTCCATGCCACCGACCCGCAGCGCGAGCAGGAACTGCGCCGCCACCTCGAGGGCCGCAACACGCGGCACCTCACCGTCGTCACCAGCAACCCCGAGCACGGCCACCCGGCCGGGCCGGTCTGGCAGCCGATCGGCGAGACACACCATCTCGCCCTGACCGACCTTCCTTACACCCCCGAGCATTGGCCGCCCGACACCGTGACCTCCAAGGAGGTACGGCCCCGAGCCCCACACCCCATCTACGATCCCGAGCGCCCCTACGAGGAATCCATCGCCGAAGGCGGGTACCACTACCCGCCGCGCCCCTGACCAACCGACCACTGCTCCTCGACCGGACCGACCGGGCCGGTCGAGGAGCAGACCGGGGCGACCCAACGAAGCGCCCACCGGTCACTGTCAGGGGACTGTCAGAGGTTGCCGTTCGCTTCGAACCCGAACGGCAATGCCTGCGGCTCTCACACCGCAGGTCGCAGCCGCTGTAACCAACTTCGGTCGGGCAGGCGACTGACTGCCCGTGCCACCGAGAGCTCGTCACACGCGCGAGACCAGACAGGTTGGCGTGTTCGACCAGGCTGCCGGACAGCGACCGCTGACCTCCGGTTGCTTCGGCCCGCTGCGGCCCGGGGGCACCAACCTCACACCCACTCGCACTGCAACCTTGGAGCAACAACGATGATCACCGCGCACCCCGAACCTCACCAGCGTCACCGGCCCGACTCACGCCCACCCTTACTGCACCGTCTGGTCGAACCCGTTGTGCCCGGCGCTTCAGCAGTCAGTGCCGATCTCCGTTCTACCGTCCGTCTTGATCCTGACCCCCAACCTGACCCCTCACGGCCGCTCACAGCCCAGGTCAGCCCCGCTGTCAGGAGTCTGAGACCGCTCCAGACAGACCCTCCAGTCTCGGGTCTCTCCCCAGGGGTTTGTGCCCATGCGTAAACACCTACCGACCGCAGATCCGCTGCTGCGCCTGCAGGCCAGCATCACCGCCCGCGACGACCGGCTCCTCGGCTGGCTCTACGACCACGGCGTGCTCACCACCGACCAGATCGCCACCGCCCTGTTCCCATCCCTGGACTTCACCCAACGCCGGCTGCGCCGCCTCACCGCCCTGCGGGCAGTGGACCGATTCCGACCCAACAAGGCCGACGGCGGCTCCTACCCCTACCACTACGTCCTGGACCAACTCGGCTACGACCACGTCCACGCCCAGCGCGGACTCCCACGAGGCCGCCGGGACCAAGCCCGTCGCCGCAAACAATCGCTGACCTCCCGGCCAGACCTGCCGCACCTGCTCGGCGGCAACCAGGTCTTCATCGACCTCGCCGCCCACGCCCGCACCCACCCCGACACAGAGCTGGCCCGCTGGCAGCCCGCATCGGCCTATCACGAACCCGACACCCTCTACCGCAAGGGCGGGGACCCGCAGATCATGCTCGCCACAGCGACCGGCTTCCCCCGCCCGGACGGCGCCGGGATATGGATCGAGCGGGAACGGTCCGTGCCGTTCTTCCTCGAATACGACACCAGCGGTGAGAACCTGCGGGTCCTCATCGACAAGGTCATCAGGTACGAGCGGCTGTACACGATGAGCACCTGGGCGTGGCCGGTGCTCTTCCACCTCCCCTCTGCACGAAGGGAGGCGAACCTGCACCACCGCATTGCCGGCACCGGCCTGGCCACCGTCGTCGCCACCACCACCGCCGAACTACGCACCGCCCTCGCCGCCAGCCCCGCCCACCAGATCTGGCAACTACCCGGCCACGCCGGCCGGCACCGCCTCATCGACCTGCCCTACACCGACACCGACCACGACGACCAACACCCCAGCCACGACCAGTCAACCTCGGAGGAGCAGGCCGACTGAGGAAGGGAAAGGAAACACGACGCGTGCGGCGGCCCGCAGGTCGCGCACGCCCGCCGAACTCACTCCACCCGCCAGCTCACCGGGCCGGTCAACCGCCACTCGCCGTACGGCGCACCGAGGCAACCGGAGAAAACTGCGCCTCGATTGGAACCCTTCGCCGATCCGGGCGAACCTCACTTCACTTCACTTCGCTTCACTTCACTTCGTGCACGAAGCGATCATGCTGTGCGCCCAGCGGTGGACCCTGGAGATCCTCACGGCACTCGGCCAAAGGCCGATGCGATTCTCGGAGCTGCTGCGCGAGATCCGACCGGCGCCGAGCTCGAAATCGCTCAACGGCGCCCTGCGACGCCTGCGCGACGGTGGCCTGGTGCACCCGACCGACGACGCGGAGGGCGGAACCTACTCCCTGACCGCCGCCGGCACCCACCTCCCTGTCGCTCCTCTCGTGGTTCGTACGCGAGATGCGCCGCTGGTCAGACACCTACCGCGACGGCTGCGCCCAGCCGATCGCTGCCGATACCTTCACCGATCTGCTGCACACCATCAGCCCTGCGCCCAGCTGAAAATCGCTGAACGAGGCTCCGCGGCGGCTGCAGGAGCACGGCCTCGTCGGGCACGTCGCGAGCACCGAGGGCAGCCGCTACGCCCTGACCGAAGCCGTGAGGAGCTACTGCCGGTGCTCATGTCGTTCATGGCCGACCTGGGACAATGGCTCGATACCTACGGCGACGAAACCACTCAGCCCTCGGCCAACAACCGCACCCGCCCCTGAGTAGCGTCGAGGACGCGAGGGCTCGGTCGTGGTGGGTCACCTCGACGCGGCACTCTTCTTCGGCAGCGCCGGGCTCACCGGTGCGCTGGTCGGCGCGGTGCTGCCATGTGCCACGCGGCTGCTGGCGGTGCCTACCGGCCCATCTGGCGGCACCATGGGAGCGGCAGAGGACGCGCTTTCGGGACGTCGGCAACGCTTGCCACCTGTCGGTGCGTGGCTGTGCCCGGTTGGCTGCTTGGCAGCGTCAGCCTCGCGGTCGCTTCGATCGGTATCGGTCTGCGCCTACGATGCGCAGAGGTATCCGGCCTCGCGACCTTGGCGGTGTGGTTGGTCGTCCTCTACAGCGGGCCGCTGCTCGCGGCCGTCGACATCGCAGCGCGCCGTCTGCCCACTCTGGTCATCGCCGTCGCGGCGGCAGCGGTCTTCGCCATCCTCGCTGCCGAGGCGGCCATGACCGCTGACGGGCGGCGGCTCGTCATCGCTGCCGCCGCCAGCGCGGCGCTCGGCGGCGGATACCTACTGCTCGCACTCCTCGCCTGCAGCGGTATGGGACTCGGCGACGTACGGCTCGCCGCCCTACTCGGCGCCGCCCTCGGCACGCTCGGCTGGGAGGCGGTTCCTTTTGGCGCGGTCCTGCCGTACTTGCTCGCCGCGCCCGCCGCGCTCATCCGCCTGGTTCGCCGCGATGGGCTAGCCTTCGGGCCGTATCTCGTGGCCGGCGCCCTCGCCGCACTTCTTTTCGCCCCGCTATGAGCGGGCTGTTGTGATGCAGCTGGGAGCGCGACGGTTACTGGCACCTGGACTGGTAGTCGTGGCAAATCCGGACGGAGAGCGGTACGTTGCAGTGTCGATAGTGCGCAGAAGAACGGTACCTGTAGATGAGCCGACGCAACTCGGACGGCACCCCTGTGCCGCCCATGGCCGCGTCTTCCTCCAGGGTTTCCGAGCAGATGAGCCGGCTGCCGCGGAAGAACACAACACCCGAGATGGCGCTACGGCGGCTGTTGTTCGCCGCAGGGTTCCGGTACCGGGTGCATGAGCGGGTACCCGGGATGCCGCGTCGGACGATGGACATATCGTTTCCGCGAGCCAGGATCGCCGTCTTTGTGGACGGGTGTTTCTGGCACGGCTGTCCGGAGCACGGCATGACTCCGAAAGCTAACAGGGAATGGTGGCGCCAGAAACTGGATGAAAATCGTCGACGGGATGCCGAGACCTCCGCACACCTTTCCAGCCTCGGCTGGGCCGTTCTTCGATTCTGGTCCCACGAGGAGCCGGGCGTTATGGCCGAGTCGGTTGGTGAGTGCGTCCGATCGCGTCGACCTGGCTCGCGGCCCTAAAATCTCCGTCGGCCCGGCGGATGCGCCGCGAACGGCACTCCATCGTTTTTACCGTCTCCCCTATACGCTCCGCGAGTAAGCTGGGAACCGCATTGCCTACCTGCAGAGCCATCTTCTCAACGCCCCCGTGGAGACGGGCTCCCTCGTCGAAGGTCTGCAGAAGCATCGCCTCCCGCAGCGTTATGGCCCGGTCTTGCTCGGGGTGGGCGAACCGTCCTCTCGTAACGTTGGTGCAACCGGATGTGAGAGTGGGGGCGACTCGATCCCACCACATCCTGCCGTAGATGTCGTAGTGGCCCTTGTGGTCTTTGTGGCATGCGAGGACAAGGTGCTCGGGAAGATTGAGACGACCGCCGCCCTCCGGAATACAAGCCAGGCGCTCCAGGGCCAGCTGGCTGTGACGGCGAGCCTTGTGGAACTCGTCCGCCGGATCCTGTTCTCCTGATGCCAGAACCGGGCAATCCTTGATTGCGTCCCGTACCGTGACGAAAGGCAGTCGCCTTTTCCTACCTGTCTCGTTGTTGCCCGTCGCACTATGAGTCGGGAGGGGAAGTTCGGGTTCCGTTACCCTGCTGCCGATGACGAGGACTCTGCGCCGCCTTTGAGGGACTCCGTACTCCGCAGCGTCGACGACTTTTTGCTCGACCCGGTAACCGAGATCCGACAAAATCTTTTCGAAATTATCGTAGTAGGGGCGCCAGCGCCCCTCGACCAGACCCGGAACGTTCTCGAACGCTATATGTCGGGGATTGAGTTCCTCAACGAGTCGCAGGTACTCGTATATCAGTTCACGACGTTGCTCGTCGTAATCCAGAGGCTTGGCGGCACGACGGAGCACGGTGAAGCTTTGACAGGGCGGGCACCCGAATAGAAGCGTGAGGTCGCCGCGGCGCAGGCCGGCTGGAGCGAGAATGTCTTCGCCGCGAACGTCTCGGATATCCTTCACAATGGGCGTGACTCCGACATTCATGGTGAATGCTGTCGCCGCGTCTTCATCGATCTCCACAGCACCGACGGTGCGGAATCCGGCTCGGTGGAAGCCCATCGATCCACCGCCGCAGCCGCAGAAGAGATCCACGACGGTGTGCACGCGCGCTCCTCCCGTCCAGCCCGATCATGCTGGTATGGATCAGGACAATAGCGCCCCCAGGCGGGTGCCGTACAGGCACCCGCCAGCGCGTCGACTGCAGCGTTGTGTTCGCTGCCACTCGGTCCGTTCCAGCGGCTCCCTCCGGGAAGTCGGACGCGGCGATCGTATCGGGCGGCCGGGGAACAGCCCGGTGCCGGCTGCCGCGGGTCATGACTTGGCCATGACCCGCCTCGCCGTGCATGGCAGAAGTCAGGTGATCGATCCGGAGGCCAAGGCGGGGTCCCAGTATCCAACGGTGGTTCCTTCGGGAGAGCCGTAGAGGTGCCACCGTGAGAGGTGCCGGTTCCAGCACTGGCAGGCTGTCTCAGGTAGGAGCAGGCAGCCGTGGTCGGCTCCGCGGTTTGCGGTCATGCAGTTGGGGTCGTACAGGCATGTGTCGTTGTCGACGGCCCGGTTGACGACTGCGTCGAGGTTTTGTTCGAGCACCGTACGTAGCGCGCCGATGCTGGACTCGCCCCGTCCACCGTTCGGATGTACGGCGAAGGCCAGTTCGTACGGGAACAGGTGCTCCGACAGAGAGGTTTCCGAGTAGCCGGAGTCGACGGCCAGGGCTCGCAGGGTCTGATGGGCGAGGGTGTGCAGGAGGCTGAACAGTTGATGAACCGGCCAGTCGGGATGCCGTTCATCGATGTCGGCAGGGAAGTCGGGAACCTGCCCGGTTCTGGGGTCCAGCCGGGTGGCAAACCACCGACGCAGGTCCGTTGCGCTGCTGATCTCCGAAGGGTCCGCCAGTCGGTTGGCGTACATCCATCGGCGCACCCGGTCCGGGTCGAGGGCGAAGAGCAACGCTTCGGTGGTGGAAGGGTGCGCGTAAAGGAGAGTGGTGGCAGGAGCTCCTCGGGTGACCCGACCTCGGTAGGGCACAAGGTCGGCTTCGGCGGGGCCGAAGCCGGCCCGGGAGTAGCCGACGGCGAGGTACGTGACGGGGAAGTCGCCGAGCAGGCAGGTACGGGTGGGGTCGAATCCGGCCCGGTGCAGCACCGCGGGGTAGGTGTCGTACAGGGCCTTGCGGGCCGGTGTTCTGGCCTGATCGGCGAGCCGGTCGAGCAGCAGGCGGTCCAGGTGCAGCACCCGCTGGTAGGTTGACAGGCTCGCCGCCAGGTCCGGTCCACGCGGGTCCTGCACCGGGTCGTAGCCGAGGATCTTGGTCACGGCGCCGGAGAGTCGGTCCAAGTCCACCGGGACGAACCGACGACGCAGGGCTTCGGCCTGCTCCGTGAGACCGGCCTGCTCCATGGCGTCGATCGAGTCGAGGATTTCCTGCGGTACCGCCGGACCGGCGGACGCCGACATCAGCCGGTCGTAGTCGTCTTCGCTGCACTCGCCGAGCCAACGGGCCAAGGTGGCCACCACGTAGCCGGGTCGGGTGGTGCTCAGCGCCGCGTCCTGAGTCATGACGTTGACCAGGCTGAGCCCTTGGGGGACGTATGCGGACCCGGCGGTGTGCAGCAGCGGCACCATCGCCTTGTTCGGCCAGGTGCAACCGGCGGTGTTCGGGCAGAAGCCCTGCACGTTGAGACTCATCCCGCAGTCGAGGCACTCCCAGCGGAAGTCCTTGAATCGGCTAACCCGGTCGTTGAGGCGGAAGGCGGTGTGCCCGCGGCCGCACTTGCCCGGAGGCTTGAGCGGCTGCAGTTCGCCGCACTGGTGGGCGAGGACGAACTGCAGCTGCCGGTTGCCGCCCAAGTTGCCGCAGGTGGGGCAGGGTGGCGGCCAGTCCTGGCCGTGCCGGGGCTCGGGGGCCTCCCAGACCCGCCCGCAGCCAGCTTTCGCGCACCGTACGACGCGGGGCCAGACCCGGCAGAACACCTTGCCCGGGATGACGATTTGGTAGTGGCTGGCGGCCAGGGGCGCGTCGGACGGGAACTCGGGTGCCCGTTCGTCACCGCCTGCGGCCTTGCCCTCCAGCCGCCACCGTCGGACCAGTCGCATCGCCTGGCCGACGAGATATTCGCGGTCCAGGGCAGGGCCGTCGTAGGTGTCGTCCGGTGCGTACTGACGGACTTGGGCGATGAAGCCGCCCGCGTGGTCGAAGGTCTGGTCGGGTCGGTAGCGGAACAGGACCTGGCCACGGTCGCGGGACATCTCGCGGTCGTGCGGGTTGAAGGCCATCATCGGCTCCGATCCGACAGGGTGATGAACGGGATTCCTTCGGCGACGTCGCGGAGGCTGGTCATCGGCTGGTATTCCAGACCGAGGTTCTCGGCGGTCGCCCGGTAGGAACGGGCGCCGCCCGCCGCGGCGCTGGCCGCGCCGGCGGCCCGCAGCGATTCGACCGCCAGCCGGACGCGTTCGTCGAGGTCCGCCAGGAGTTCCAGCGCCTCGGGGCGGTCGGCGAGGTAGGCGTGGTGCAGCGCGTCGAGCAGTGCGGGCAGTTGGGCCTCGGGGATGCCGCCGGCGGCCGGCGCGCGCATGGCAGTTTTCATCCGGCCGAGTTCATGCAGGTGGGTCGGCGCCTTGCCGGCCTCCCACCAGGACCGGTTCGCCACCTGGAGCACTTGCCCCATGAGCACACCGGGAAGCGTGCGGCGTACGGCGAAGCGGCTCCACCGGTTGATCGCCACCGGCTCGACCATACGATCCAGGTATTCGTGGAACTTGCCGTGGTAGCGGAAGTGCGACCGGTCGCGTTCCCGTACCGCGTTGAAGATCATGAAAACGATGCCGAGATGCGCCCGGCCGACGCGGGAGCTGGCCTGGATGTACTCGGCCATCGCCCGGGGCATGCCGTTGAAAACCATGAGGTTGAGCCGGTCCACGTCCACCCCGTGGCTGACCATGCTCGTTGCCACTACGGACTCGATCGCGCCGCCCCGGCTGCTGAGGTCTTTAAGCGCCGCAGCGACCTCGTCGAACTTCGTCTCGCCCTTCATCTCTGCGATCTTCAGCTCGTCCCAGCCGGCTTGACGCAGCTGCTCGTTGACCTGGGTGTCCATCGACCGGCGGATCTTGCCGAAGTCGACCAGGCTGGTGACGTAGGTGAGACTGGTGCGGTAGAGGTCGATGAGCGTGTCGAGGTCTCCCGGCGGCAGCCCGGTCAGCGCTGCGGGCACGTCGAGGCGTGCCCGCAGCTTGCGGATGGCGGTGTGCGCGGCGGTGAGGATCCGCACGAGCGTCATCTCCGCCGTGGTGCGGGTGGGCAGGACACCGACGAACCGGCGCAGCGGGGTATCGGGGGCGATCTTCCAGTAGAACGACTGGTCCAGTTCCGGGCCGGGCAGCGGTACCACCACCGAGCGCAGCCCGAACAGGTGCTCGCACTGACGGTCCTCGCCACGGATGGTGGCGCTGGTGGCGATGACCTTCATGCGGACTGGCCGGTGGTCGGCGCGTGACCGGGCGGACAGAGCCTGCTGCACGGCGGCGAGCAACCCCTCGTAGTGGCCGCTAAAGGTGCCCAGTTCCTCGTCGACCATGTGGAGTTCGTCGACGATTTCGAGCGTGGGCGATGGGTCGTACAGCGGGGCGGGCAGCGGCTGCACCGGGTGTTTGGTGCCGCGTTCGTGGCATTTGCCGCCACGGCCGTACCCGTGGGTGGGGCAGACGCAGTCCACGTCGCCGAGCAGGGAGCCGAAGCGGTCGGACAGGCCGATGCCGGCGAGCTTGTCGAGGGTGCCGACGACCACCGACGGCAGGTAGCGGTAGATCTCCCGATCCGTGACGTAGATGGGAAGGACCTTGCGGCATCTGCCGCATTGGTGTTCTAGCGTGAGCTTGTCGGGGTCCGGAGGCATGACCCGCACTTCGTCGCCGCCGCAGTAGGGGCAGGTATCCACGAGCCGGTAGCGGTTTCGCTGCTGCTCGTCGCGGCGCAGCAGGTCGACCAGTGCGGGGTCGAGCGCGTTGGGCGTGTTCGAGCCGCCGGCGTAGAAGCCGACCCGGAAGGGGGCGCCCCTGCCGCCGCCGACCTGCCGGAGCGCCTCAGCTGCCTCGACGCGGATGGTGTCGGCGGTGGCGACGACGTCGAGCTGGCGCTGGGTCTGCTGCAGCGACAGCAGGCGCAGCGGGAACCGGCACCAGGCGCTGGTACCGCTGGACTTGCCGCGGGCGCGGTCGTAGAACAGGCAGCAGACCGTCAGGCCGAGGTACGCCTCGGTCTTGCCGCCGCCGGTGGGGTACCACAGCACGCTGACCGCTTCGGTGGGATCGGCGGAGTCCGACCGGCCCCACAGGCCGGGGGTGAACTCCTGCGGCGGGTGTTCTCGCCAGGCCAGCGCCGGCAGTTGGCTGACCAGGAAGACCACCTGGAACAGCCGCCATCCGGAGTTGCGCCGCCCGGATTTCTCGGCCAGCCGCTGCATCGTCCTGTTGGTGAGCCGGAACGCCAACAGCAACCGCGCGTCGCGGCGCAGCCACCGCACCCCGTCTTCGAACCTGGCCACCTCGCCTTCGAACGCGGCGCGGTCGAGTTCCTTGCGGGCGGCCAGCTCCGGCTCCAACCCGTCGACGCTCCACGCCTCGTCGGTGGCATACGCCCGCAGATCGGCGGCGAGTGCGTCCAGCGCCGGCAGCGGGTCCGATTCCAAAAGGGCGTAGCGGGCGGACCGGTGATCGCGGGGACGGGCACGGGAGGTCTGGTGGACGGGGGCGTAGACGCTGCGCAGTCCGGTAACCGTTCCGTCGTCGGTGTGGACGGCCTCGACGCCACAGTTGGTCGCGTAGGCCGGAAGATCGCGCCGGTAACGGTAGGCGTCCGGTCCGAGGTCCATCAGGATCGGACGCAACACACCCGGCTTCGATGAAACCTTTAGCTGCGCGCGGAACAGGAAGTGGTCGCGGGACTCGTCGTGCCGCCGTTGTCCCGCCGAGCGGCCGCGGCCCTGGACGACCACGGTGGGGTCCTGTGACAGGTTCGCCAGGCTCGCGACGACCCGTAGACGGCCGTCGACCGGCCGGGCGGCCAGGTGCACGTGTGCGGAGAAGGAAGGAGCGACGGGTTCGCCGACGTTGGTCTGTGCCAACCACGCCTCGAACGCCGCCTCGTCGGTCAGAGCGTCGGCAGGAACGGCACGCTCGCGCCGTTCGTCGCCGACCCGTCGCTCGACGCGCGGGTCACGGACCGCCGTGTCGCGTACCCGGGCGAAATGGGCGGCGAACTCGTCGCGCCCGACGGTGTCGGTCGAAGCACGGCTGCCGTCCACGTGCACGGAGAGAGGGCCGACGCCCACGTCAACACGCTGAAACACGGGCGCAAGCCGGTAGGCGTCCGCGGTACCCAACCGGGAACCGAGGTACGCGACTTGTTCGGCGAAGGTCGGAACCCGCCGGTAGTAGCAGCTGACCGAGGCGCCCACCCGTAGGCTCACGCCCCGCCCGCCCGTGGTCTCGAACTCGAAACCTAACGAAGAGGGGGTGGCCCTGCCCATCCGCACGGCGTTGACGGCGAGGTCCAGATCGCCTGGTGCGAGGCTGGCCAGGTAGTACCTTGCCGACGGGGGCTCGCCGACGCAGGTGTCGCCGTCCGCGACGCCGGTGGCGTCGTCGACTACCGCCGCGACCAGATGGTCGGCGACGGCCTCCTGCTGTTCGCGGGTCGGGACGTAGGCCGGTGCGGCGGGAGCTGTCATCGGATCTCCTCGGAGTCGCTCAGGTGAAAGGAGTCGGCGGGTTCGTCGGCGGGGCGGCGGGGCCCGGTCATGAGCGCGGGGACCGCCGGAGCGGGTTCGATCCGGGCGACTGTGAGGACGACGACGGCCGTCTCGACATCGGCCGCGGTCAACCCGCTGGTCGCGTCGAGGACCTCGTCGGCCGGCAGAGCCCCGCGGCTGCCGGCGGGCCCCAACGACCGGGTCAGCGCGGCCAGGCGCCTGCCCAGACGGACATGGGCGTGGCGCAACGTCTGCATCGCGCGCCAAACCGCCTCGTGGCGGGTGGTCAGCGCATCGTCGTTCAGCAGCAAGCCAAGCCGCCGCAGGTCGGCCGGGTCGTCCGGGCCGAGGGTGACACCGATGCACCACAGCCGGACGGTCTGTGCCTGCACGGCGCAGCCGTGAGCGGCGAGCTGGCGCGCCAGGGTGGCGTAGGAGCCGCACCGGGCGTACGCCCGCGCCAGAGCGGTGCGCCAGTGGGACACCCACGCACCCGCCACCGCCAGCTCCGGCACGTCTTCGGCGACCTCCAAGATCTTCGCGAGTAGCGTCTTGTGGGCGTCACCGTCGATGAACACCAATTCGTCTCCGACGGCGATGCGGCCCGCGTCCACCGGCTCGGTCCGGCGGGCGTGCGACCGCCAGCGCCAGACCGGGCTGTCGGCGCGCAACCAGGCCCAACTGCCGTCGTTGAACAGCACCCTCAGCCCAGCAACCACATCCGTGCCACCGGCGTCCGCCTGTTCGTCGACGGAACCGGTCGCGCCCCTCGGTTCCAGCTGGGCGGTCCAGCCGTTGCCGTCCCACAGGCCGGGCGGCACCTCCGGGGGGCGGGCGGCGATAAGGCCGACGTCGTCCAGGCCCGGCTCCGCTGCCTCCTCATGCACCGTCGCGCCGTCCGGAAAGGATCCCACCCGCACGGCCGTCCACGCCCTGCTCCGTTGTCTCGGTAACGACAGGCGTAGCCCGGCCGCCTTCTGCATCCGGACGGCGTCGGCCACGACGGCAACCTCGTCGAAAGGTCCGTCGCCCCGTGACCGGTGAGGCGCCGGAAGACTACCGTTCTGGGCCTCGGGTGCGTAGGCGAGGACGACGAACTGCCGGGCGACGCGCGACCGGTAGACCCACCGTCCCCAGGTCGGCGGGGCGCCGAGCAGGATCGCGACATCGGCCGGCTGGCAGGTGGCGAGCGCGCCGAGCGACGTGACCCTGACGGCGGGAAGGCTGTCGCGCAGGTAGTCGGTGTACAAGCGGGCGAGGGCAGCGGTGCGAGCCACCAGGAGCGCGTCCTTGCCGGCGGCGAGGACGTCCGCGGCAACCTCAAGCAGTGCGTGGGCCTTCGTCGCCGGCGATGCTCCGCGACGGGTCGGGAGTTCGCGCTCAGCAGCGTTCAGCGCCAGCAGCATCCCCGCCAGCTCCACCTCCACCATCGGTAGCCAGTCGGCCCGCAGCTCCCTGTCGGCGACGACGCGGGCGGCCCGGGCGAGCGCGCCGATGCGTTCCCGCAGCGGCACGCCGGCCAGCCGGTCGTGGGCCGAAACCGGCACCGCCAGACCGACCAAGTCGTGGAACAGCCCGAACGCCTGGGCGAGCAACGTCGACACGTATGCCGACCGGCGTCCCAGCCGCGCCAGTGTGGAGATGTCGGCCCAGAACAGGCCGGCGTCCGCGCACAGCTCAGGACATGCAACGGGACGCACACCGATGCGTGTCCCGCCATCGCCCGCCGACAAGGTGCCGTCGGGCGGGGCGGTGTCGGCACGGAAGCCGTCGCTAAGTACCCAGTCGTACCCGAAGGCCGGCATCCGACGTGCGAGGCGGACCACCGCCGGGTCGGCAGGGTCACGGGCCACCACGACGGTCGGCACACCGGCCTCGCAGACCGCGTCGGCGTCGCCGACCGGTAGATCGACGACCAGAAGATCGAGACTATCCAGTGCGCGGGCGGCGGCGACGGAGTCGACGAAGACCGTCGACCAGCGCCCGTCGTCGCGGTCGATGACGCTCAGCCGCCCGTTCCGCCCGACGGTGGCGGCGGCGACGGTCGACCGCAGCGGCTCCCCCGCGCCGCCCGGCCGTGGGCTGACGGCCAGGGCACGGTAGAAGCCGCGGAGCCGGGGATCGGTGGCCACCACACCGATACGCAACGGACTGGGACCGGCCCGCCCTGTGCTAAGGCTGTCACGGATCATCGCTTCGATGTGCGCAGCCGCGGGAACCAGCGCAGGAAGAGGCGAGAGCGGATCCGCTGGGCAGATCAAGACCGATCCCCGGCGCAGAACGGCGTGCTCGACCGCGCGCAACGCGTCGACGTCGAATACGGAAGGCTGGATCGGGATCCTGCCGAGGGTGAGACGCCCTTCGGACAGGCAAGAGGACAGGTCCGCAGCGACGGCGGACGGAAGAGGGACCGGTGGGCAGCCTTCGCCCACGGTCCCGTAAGGGACGGCGTCCACGACGAACTCCAATGCCCTGGTCCCCAGCGGGAACGCGGGCACGACGCCCGCGTTGCGACCCGCCAAGGTTCTTCGGCACCCTCAGAATCTCGCGCCGGCCGCGTCAGCGCAAGAGCCATCTATGTCCGGGCGTCCGGGATCAAGAGGAGGCCCAGCGATCGGGCGGTCAGGACCTGCCCGTCCTCGGCGTCCGGCACAGACCTGTCGGTCGAGTCCGACCCCGGCGTTCGGCTGAACCACCCTTCCGACGTCTGTCCGCATGGACTTGATCGCAGATGGTGTCGGAGCCCTCGCCTAGGATGACCGAGGCTCAGAACCTGCAGAACCGGCCCGGAAGGACTCCACGAGGTGTCGACGACCCGCAAGCTCATCGAGGTCTCACTCCCACTGGAGGACATCAACCGCGAGTCGGCGAGGGAAAAGTCTATCCGGCATGGGCACCCGTCGACGCTGCACCTCTGGTGGGCTAGGCGTCCGCTCGCGGCGGCTCGTGCCGTGCTATTTGCTCAACTGGTCGATGACCCGTCTTCACATCCCGATCGATTTCCTACCGAGGAGCAGCAGAAGGCCGAGCGGGACCGTCTGCACGGGCTGATCCGGGACTTAGTCGTCTGGGAGAACACTGGCGACCGCCGGCTGCTGCGGCAAGTACGCGAAGAGATCTTGCGATCTACAGGGGGGAAGCCGCCTACGATCCTCGATCCCTTCGCTGGCGGGGGCACGATCCCGCTGGAGGCGCAGCGGCTGGGCTTGGAAGCGTGCGCGAGCGATCTAAATCCCGTTTCCGTGCTAATCAACAAGGCACTTATTGAGATTCCGCAGCGCTTCGGCGGCCGCTCTCCGACATTTCCAGGTGTGGGTGAGTCCCGCCTTGGCGATTGGCCGAGCACAACTGGCCTGGCTGAAGATGTGCGTCGCTACGGGGCATGGATGCGTAAACGTGCAGAGGAACGTATCGGACATCTATACCCGAGAGCGGAGTTGCAGGATGGTTCCACCTCGACCGTCGTGGCCTGGCTCTGGGCGAGAAGCGTCGGTTGCCCTAATCCTGCATGCGGAATCGCTATGCCGCTGGTGCGCTCGTGGTGGCTTCGCAAGAAGAAGGGCAAAGAGGCATTTGTGCTGCCCCACATCGTGCCGGACAGTGGAAGTTCGGCAGGCCGCCGAGTGGCATTCGAGGTTTGTCACGACAAGACTGCAGCTCCAGCAAGCACGAATAATGGAACAGTCGGGCGTTCGGGCGCGATATGCGTAGCGTGCGGCACGGCCGTTGACCTGGGGTACATAAGAACTGAGGGCAGGGCCGGGCGCATGGGGGCTCAGCTCATGGCCGTAGTCGCGGAGGGAAACCGGCAGAGAGTCTACCTATCTCCCGACGAATCGCATGAGCGGGCAGCGGCGACGGACCGGCCGCAAGATGCGCCCAGGGAGCAGCTTGCCTACATGCCTCGTGACATCAAGGCGCCGACTTACGGCATGACCGCCTTCGCCGACCTCTTCACGAACCGCCAGCTAAGAGCGATGATGACATTTAGCGACCTCGTTCTTGAAGCACGCGAACGGGTGCTGGAAGACGCGGCGTCAGCAGGCACGCTGCCTGGCGAGAGGCTCGCGGGAGGCGGCGCGGGCGCTGCAGCGTACGCAGACGCGGTGGCAACATACCTGGCATTCGCAGTTTCAAAACTAGCAGACCGCGGATCAACCATAGTTACGTGGTTCCTCGAACGTGAGTCCACTCGCAACACATTTGCCCGCCAGGCGATTCCGATGACATGGGACTTCGTTGAGCCGAACCCATTCGCGTCTGGCACTGGAAGCTGGATCGGCGCTGTCGAATGGACGGCCGACGCTCTCCGGAGCGCTGCGATCGACGCGACCCCTGGCACAGCCAGTCAAGCAGATGCCGCCACGCGCGACTATACGAATTTGGTTATTTCTACCGATCCGCCCTACTATGGGAATATCGTCTACTCGGACTTGTCCGACTTCTTTTACGTCTGGCTGCGTCGATCCTTACGCGATGTGCACCCGTCTCTCTTCTTCACTCTACTGGTCCCGAAGGCGGAGGAGCTCGTGGCCAATCCGTACCGCCACAGCGGGGAAGAGGAGGCGTCCCGGCATTTCGAGACAGGCTTTGAACACGTCTTCGCGCGAGCACGAGCGGGCGCATCCGACGACTATCCGATAACCGTGTACTATGCATTCAAGCAGACGGAACTTGAGAGCGAGGGTGTCCTCTCAACCGGATGGGCGACCTTGCTTGAAGGAATGATCCGGTCCGGGTGGGCGATTACAGCAACTTGGCCGGTCCGTTCAGAATTGAGCAACCGAATGCTGGCATCTGGGAAGAATGCCCTCGCTTCCTCGATTGTCCTCGCATTGCGACCTCGGCATGAAACGGCGTCTACCACCAACCGTCGCGGCTTCCTCAGTTCACTCAAGGCCGAACTTCCCCGAGCTTTGACCGAGATGCAGCAGGGGGCTATCGCCCCGGTCGACCTCGCGCAGGCGACGATCGGACCGGGGATGGCTGTGTTTACCCGGTACGCCCGCGTGGTCGAGTCCGACGGCTCGCCCATGACGGTCCGCACCGCGCTCGCGCTCATCAATCAGGCACTCGACGAGGTGCTCGCCGAGCAGGATGGCGACTTAGACGCCGACAGCCGGTTCTGCCTGAAGTGGTATACCCAGTACGGGTGGTCGCGCCAGCCGTTTGGAGAGGCGGATGTGTTGGCCCGAGCGGTCAACACCGCCGTGGACGGGCTGGCCCGTGCCGGGGTTTTGACCTCCCACGAAGGAAAGGTCGCGCTAACCAGACCGGCGGCGTTGCCGTCCAAGTGGAATCCGGCCACGGACGACCGGATCTCGGTTTGGGAGGTCACCTGTCATCTCGCGCGGTCGCTTGCCACTGTCGGGATCGATGACGCCGCGCATTTGATGGCTGCAGCGAGTTCCCGGATCGATCTGGACGCCGTCCAGCTGCTGGCTTACCGGCTGTATGAGCTTGCGCAGAACAAAGACCCGGACGACGCTCTGCTGTTCAACGCCCTCGGCACTTCGTGGGCGGATCTTTCCGCCGTATCTCGGACCAAGCCCGCCACCGTCGGGCAGCTCGCGCTCGATTTAAATAGCGCCGGCTGAACGTGCAAGGCGCATCCCGTCTGCTCTGCATCTACTGAGGGGAATCAGTGGCTATCAGCAACCGTGACCAAGTTGGTCAGGGCCTCGACCTGCTCGCCCAGGCCCTTGAACCGTTTGTCGCCCGGGTTCTCGCGCCGCTGATCCCGGCCGGGCGGGACTGGACCGCGCTGCTGGCGATCAAGGACGGGGTGGACGGCAGATCGGATCGGGAATACGCGCCCACAGATCCGCAGTGCCAACTTCGCGTCATCACGGAGCGACTGGGTGATCATGGCTTCCCGTTCGACCGGGCATTGTCCCGGGCCGAACGAAACCTGGCGAATGAACTACGCGAGGTGCGTAACAAGTGGGCACACCGCGAGCCCTTCTTCCCTGACGACGCGTACCGGGCGTTGGACACGACGGAGCGTCTGCTTCGCGCCGTCGGTGCCGTCGCCGAGGCCGATCGGGTCAAAGGTATGCGGCTGAACGTCCAGCGCGGCGCATACGAGCAGGAAACCCGGCGCGCCGCGCGTGCCGCTGGAACCCCGGACACCGCCGATCCCGACCTGCCGTCGTGGCGAGAGGTGCTTGAACCTCATCTCGATGTGCAGAGCGGCACATTCGCGGCCTCGGAATTTGCCGCTGATCTCTACCGGGTGGCCGTCGACCCGACGGGGGTGACCGATGAGTACGCCGATCCAGTGGAGTTCTTCCGGCGGACCTATCTCACCGAAGGGCTTCGTGACCTGTTGCGACGCGCTGTAGCCCGCGTCGCCGGTAACGCCGACGCTGAGCCGGTGGTCAACCTCCAGACCACGTTCGGCGGCGGCAAGACGCATTCCATGCTCGCCGTATGGCATCTGTTTTCCGGCCGCGCGTTGTCCGAGTACCCGCAAGAGGTGCAGGACAATCTCGGGGCCTCCGATCCTGGTCGCCTCACCGTTCGCCGGGTGGCCTTGGTCGGCAACGAGATCGCGCCCGGCCAGCCGGTCACCAAACCGGACGGCACGGTAGTGCGCACCTTGTGGGGGGAGCTGGCGTGGCAGTTAGGCGGGTCGGGGGGGTACGCCCATGTCGCCGAGGCGGACCGCACCGGCACGAACCCCGGGGCGGCGTTGCGGGACTTGCTCGCCGCCTACGCACCGGCCGTCGTCCTCGTTGACGAGTGGGTCGCGTACGCCCGTCAGCTTCACGGTCGGGACGATCTTCCTGCCGGGACGTTCGAGACGCAGTTCACCTTCGCCCAGTCCCTGACCCAGGCTGTGGCTGCGGTGGCTGGCGCATTGCTGTTGGTCTCGGTCCCGGCCAGCGATGTGCGACGTGAGCCGGGTGAGCGCGGCGACGCATCTGCCGAGGCGTCAGAACTGGAGGTTGGCGGCGCCTACGGCAGGGAGGCCCTGCAGCGCCTGGACAACGTCGTGCGCCGCGTCGCGTACCAGTGGGCCCCGGCCTCCCGGGACGAGTCCTACGAGATCGTGCGACGCCGACTGTTCCGCGAGCCGGACAACACCGCGATAGGCGCGATCAATGCCACCGCACGGCGGTTCGTCGAGAATTACCGTCAGCATCCCGGGGAGTTTCCAGGCGGGGTGACAGATAGCGCGTACGAGCAGCGGATCCGGGCCGCTTTCCCCATCCACCCGGAGCTGCTCGACCGCCTCTACATGGATTGGTCGCCGCTGGACCGGTTCCAGCGCACCCGTGGCGTGCTTCGCCTGATGAGCACCGTGGTCCACCAACTGTGGACGAGAGGCGACAGGTCTCCGCTGATCATGCCGGCGTCCGTGCCGCTGGACGCCACCGGAGCCCGCAGCGAGGTCGTGCAGTACGTTGACCCCCGCTGGGCCGAGATCATCCAGACTGACATCGACGGTGAGGACTGCGTTTCCCGGCGCATTGATGTCGAACGGCCGTTGCTCGGGAAGCGTTCGGTGACCCTGCGGGTCGCGAGGACGCTGTTCCTCGATTCCGCGCCGACCCTCGATGCCGCGCGGAAGGGTGTGGACCGCAAGCGCATCGCGCTCGGGGTCGCGATGCCCGGAGACGTGGTTGGCAACTTTGGATCGGCGCTGGACGGCCTCGTCAACCAATCCAGCCATCTCTTCCGCGACGGCGACCGCTACTGGTACGACACGCAGCCTTCCCTAAACCGGCTCGCCGCCGAGCGGGCCCGGGACATCGCGCTGGACGGGGTTCACACGGAGGTGCTCGCCCGGCTGCGGCGCACCGTCACAGGCTCGACGCCGGAGTTCACGGCCGTGATCGTCGGTCCGGAGAGTACCGGTGACGTGGCCGAGGACGAGAACGTCCGGCTCGTCGTGCTGCATCCGGAGCACCGGCACAACGGCAAGGACAAGGACAGCTCCGCCGCCCGGTTCGTTCTCAACTTGCTCCGGCACCGGGGAACGGCTCCGCGGTTACGGCCTAACACCTTGGTGGTTCTCGCGGCCGATGACGCCCGGTGGCGGGACCTCGAATCGACCGTCCGCAATCACCTCGCCTGGCGGTCGATCACGGATCAGAAGCGGGTGCTGGACCTGACCCAACAGAACGCCGCGCAGGCCGAACGCCGTACCGAGGAAACCAGCCGCACCATCGACGACCAGATCCCATCGACATGGATCTGGGCACTTCACGCTGTTCAAGGGGAACCGGCGGAACCGCTGACGGTCGGCCAGATCAAATGCGACGGCACGGAGAAGCGCCTAACCGTCCGGACGGGGGCAAAGCTGGTCCGCGAGGACGCACTACGGACCCAGGTCGCGCCGGCCGCGCTGCATGTCGACCTTGTAGGCCCGCTGCGGGCCCGGTGGAACCAGGGCCACATCGCCGTCGGTGAACTGTGGGACTTCTACACCCGCCATCCCTACCTGCCGCGGATGCGCGACCGACGCGTGCTCATCGAAGCCCTCCGCGACGTGCTCCACGACCCGGGGTGGCAGCAGCAGGGTTTCGCGCTCGCCACCGGCTACGACGAGGGCACCGGGGTGTTCGCCGGGCTGGCCGTTCCACTGCACGACCTCGACTTCCCGGACATCGCCGACAACACGCTGCTCGTCCGACCGGACCTCGCCACGCAACAGCGCCGCGACGAGGAGGACCGACAGCGGCACACGCGGGAAAACGGCGGTGCCGACGACGAAGGCGGCAGGCCGAGCCGGCCGACCGGTACCGCGCGGCACCCGGCAAGGGGTACGACTGCCGAGGAACCACGCCAGCGGGCGAACGTCCGCTGGACGGGACGGTTCGACGTCGATCCGGACGCCGATGTCGAGACCGTTCTCGCAGCCGTCTCGCGGGAAGTCATCGCGCATCTGCGCGACGCGGGGCCCGAGGTCTTGGAGATCACCCTGGAGGTGACCGCCGAACGCCGCGACGGATTCGACACATCCGTCGTCCGTACGGTGACGGAGAACAGCCGCACGCTCGGTGCCAGTCGGTCCCGGTTCGAGGACGCCTGATGGCGCGCCCCGTGCCGGTACCGGTCACGGTGCGTCGGGTCGAGCCGGATCCCTCGATCACTTCGGCGATCGGACGCCACCATTCATTGCCGACGGCTGTTGCCGACCTCGTCGACAACAGCGTCGACGCCGGGGCCCGGCACGTGCTCATCCGCATCGTTCAGCGGGACGAACGCGCCCACGGGTTGATGGTGATCGACGACGGCGAGGGGATGGACGGCGACCGCATTGACGCCGCGATGACCTACGCACGGCGGCGCGAGTACGGCGCGAGCGATCTAGGGCACTTCGGTATCGGTCTGAAGGCGGCGTCACTGAGCCAGGCCGACGTGCTGCTGGTGTGGTCCCGCCGCTGGGGCTCACCGACGGTAGGCCGCGGCCTGGAACGTTCCTCGCTCGATTCCGGTCCGATGGTGCAGTCCTTCTCGACCGACGACGCGTCGACACGTCTGGAAGACGTCGACCCCGGCTTTCCGATTGACACCGGTACGGTCATCGAATGGCGCAACGTGCGGACGTTCCTGCAGTCCCCCGATCCCGATGAGCAGCGGCACTGGCTGGAACGGACCGTGGAAGACCTACGCAACCACTTGGGGCTCGTGCTGCACCGTATTCTCGCCGGGGCCCGGGTTCAGGTCCGCATCGACGTCGTCGAGGAGACCTGCCTCGAGTTCGGCGTCGGCGCCGCCCGTACCGTCGAGACGCTGGATCCGTTTGGCTACGACCGCAGTGGCCACCCCGAGTACCCGCAGGAACTACGGGTGCCCTTGGCCGACGGCAGCGCTCGGGCCACGATGCATATCTGGCCGGCGCAAGGGCGCGACGACATAGGCTTCACTTTGGGAGGCCGCAGTCCCCTGGAGTCGCAGGGCCTGTATGTCTACCGACGCGACCGGCTCCTGCAGGCCGGCGGCTGGAACGACCTGGTCTCACCGTCACGGGACCTGTCGTTCGCGCGAATCGCGGTCGAATTGGACCCCGTGCTCGAACCGCACATCACCATCAACCCCGAGAAGACCGGGGTGGTCTTCGACGCGGAGCTATCCGACGGCTGGCACACCACACGCTCCGCATCGGGCGGCAAGTTCGCGGACTACCTGGACGCCGCCCGTGCCGGCGCTAGGCAAGCCCGACGGCGCAACCCCCGTCCAGTTCACGTGGTCGAGCCCGGGCGCGGAATGACCGCGAAGGTGGCCGAGGCGTTCGAGGACCACGCCACATACCTGCCGGGTGAAGACCCGGTCGACATACGGTGGCGCGGCCTTGCTGCCGACGAGGTGTTCCGGATCGACCGCGGCTCGCGCACCATCTGGCTCAACAGCCGGTACCGTACGGCGCTGGGCGGCTCTGTCGGCTTGGCTAACGACGACGCTCAGGTGGTCAAGACGTTGCTGCACCTGCTGCTGGGCAGCCACCTGCGCGGCAGTTACGCCGGACCCCGCGAACGACGGCTGGAGACGGCCTGGCAGGCAATCCTGCTCGCCGCGGCGCAAGAGCAGCAACGGGCGGTCGACCGGCGTCGCGGAAGCGCGACAGGAGAGGGGGACGAATGACTTCCACCGATGACCGCCCACTCGAACGCCTGACGGCGGAATCGCTCGAGACGTACTTCCGCGCCGCCGTCGCGACGGTGCACCTATTGTCCCGGGCCCCACGCTGCGAGCTACGTATCGATCCCCGCGCGGAAACGTACGAACTGCTGACCCCGGCAAAGGGGCCGATGCCAGACATCCGCGGCATGGAGCACATCGACGTGGACATCGTGGAGGTCGACGGCGAGGAGTGGTACCGGCTGCTAGTGGCGGCCAGAGACCTGCGGTACGAGGCGTACGGATTCGTGATCTCGGTAGTGCAAGGCATGCGGGGCGGGGCCAGCTTCGCGAGTGCCACCGGCGCGGCCTTGACCAATCTGCGCTCCATTATCGCCGCCCGCCGCCGCCTGAGCTCCGAACAGCAACTCGGGCTCACCGGAGAACTGCTCCTCGCACGGCATCTCCTGCGCTCGACTCCGGAGCGCGACGTACTCGACTGGTGGCTCGGCCCGCTCGCCGAGCAGCACGACTTCGCTCTTCCAGACGTAGACATCGAAGTGAAGACGACCACCTCGGAACGTCGGATGCATATCATCTCCGGCACCGGGCAGCTACGGCCGAACCCGGGCCGCCCGCTGTGGCTGGTGTCGATCCAACTCACCCGCGCAGGTGGCGGGGACGGCATCAGCCTCGCCACTCTGGTGGCACAGGTCCGTTCGCAGCTGTCCGAACGCACCGGCCGCTTCACCGAGCACCTGGCCGCGCTCGGGTGGCGCGACGACGACGCCGACCTCTACCGCGAACGCTTTCTCCTACGGTCCGCACCGGCGGCGTACCTGGTCGACGAGGATTTCCCCGCGCTGACCCCCGAACGCCTGGCCTCCGCGGTCCCGCACTCTGATCTCGTCAGCGCCATCTCCTACCGCGTCGATGTGTCGGGCCGGCTCTCCGCATCGCCCGGCGAACCCGTCGACAGCTTCCTGCAAGCCCAGAACGGTCAATCATGAGTGATCCACGCGGTACCGCCGTAGTCCGCGCGCTACGCGCGATGGACGGACACACGCCCGAGCCGTTGCTCGACGAGGTCAACCACCATCTACGCAAGGTTGGGATGCGGCTCGGCGAGGACGAACTCGTCGATCTGCTGACCTGCGACGACCCGAACGACCCGACACGGCTGGCTTTCCACATCCAACTGACGCGTTGGGACAGCGCCGTGAAGGAAGAAGATTGGGCGACCGGCATGGACGGCCTGCCGACGCTTCCCGGCACACCGCAGCGGCGCCTTCTCGTGCTGGACCTGTTGGGACTCGACGCGGATTCCGTCAAACGGATCAACGAGTGCTACCCGCTGTTGCTGACCGGCGCGGTCGTCATCTCCGATGCCCCGTCAGACTGGGACCCCTGGTACACAGACGAGCGGGCGGCCGAGCGGTCGTTCTACTGGGATGCCTACCGAGGCGTGCTGGAACGCAAGACGGACCCGACGGCCGTACGCGACGTGGACCGCACCGCCCGGGAGATCGTGCGACGGCTAGCAGACCCCATCTCCCCGACGCCCTACCAGTCAAAAGGGCTCGTCGTCGGGCATGTGCAGAGCGGCAAGACCGCCAACTTCACCGGCGTGATCGCCAAGGCGATCGATGCGGGATACCGGTTGGTGATCGTGCTGACCGGCACGGTGGAGATCCTGCGCAGCCAAACCCAGCGACGCATCGACATGGAGCTCGTCGGGGAGGAAAACATCCTCGGCGGCATCGACCGCGACGCCACCGACCTGCTCGCCGACGTCGACTACGCCGGCCACCGCGACCGCGACTGGGTGCAGGGCCGCTTCATCCGCCACGGCGTGCGCCCCCGCGACGTCGGCGTCCCGGAGATCCGCCGGCTCACCTCGTCCCGCTGGGACTACAAGAAGCTGCTCGCGGGTTTGTCGGCACTGGACTTCCGCAGTGGCAACGAACTGGCCGACGACCGTAGGCCGTTGCACGACCCGGTCAACCTGTACCGCTCGGACGTGCGCGTCGCCGTGGTGAAAAAGAACAAAACGGTGCTGCAACGCCTCGTCGCGGACCTACGCAGCATTCACACCCGCCTAGGCGAGATCCCGACACTGATCATCGACGACGAAGCCGACCAGGCGTCGGTCAACACGGTCAACCCGAAGAAGTCAGTCCGCGAACAGCGGGACCGCAGCGCGATCAACAAGCTGATCGCCGAACTGTTGGGACTGCTCGACCGCGCACAGTACGTCGGCTACACGGCAACCCCGTTCGCCAACGTCTTCGTCGATCCAGACGACTCCGAGGACATCTTCCCGAAGGATTTCATCGTCAGCCTCGAACCGCCCGGGGCCTACATGGGGGGCAAGGACTTCCATGACCTGAACCTCGCCGAGGACAGCCTGCGCACAGTGGCGAACTCCAACGAGATGGCGTTCGTACGTGATCTGCGGGCCGCCCCCGACGACGACGCCGCCCGTGACGCGGACATCCAGCAGGCACTCGACGCCTACGTACTCGCCGGTGCGGTCAAGCTCTACCGCGAGCAGGCGTTGTCAACACCCGGTGCGTTCCGTCACCACACCTTGCTGGTCCACGAGTCTGTGCGCATGGTCGAGCACAAGGAGCTGGCGCAACGCCTGCTCCACGTTTGGCGGCGTGCCGGCTACAGCACCCCACGCGGCATGCGCCGCCTGCACGACCTATGGCGTGACGACTTCCTGCCCGTGTGCCAGGCCCGCGCGGCGGGCGAGCCCGTCCCGACGAGCTTCCACGACTTGCGCGAGCACATCGGCACTGCGGTCGACCGTATCTCACAAGGACGGTCACCTGTGATTGTCGTCAACGGTGACAAGGACGCCGACTACGAGCAGGACGACCTGGACTTCCAGCGGGGCGACGTCTGGAAGATCCTCGTCGGCGGCGCCAAGCTCAGCCGCGGGTTTACCGTCGAGGGTCTGACCGTCTCCTACTACACACGTCGCACCACCACCGCCGACACCTTGATGCAGATGGGCCGCTGGTTCGGATACCGGACCGGCTACAAGGACCTCGTTCGGCTGTACATCGGACGAAACGTGCCCGGCCCCCGCAACACCCACATCGACCTATACCGAGCGTTCGAGGCGATCGTGCGCGACGAAGAGGACTTCCGTGAGGAACTGCGCGCCTTCCAGGGAACCGATGACAATGGCCGGCCGAAGGTGCGACCCATCGACGTGCCCCCCATGGTCTTCCAGAGCCTGCCCTGGCTCAAACCTACCCAGACCAACAAGATGTACAACGCCGAACTGACCTTCAGCGGCGAAGGCGGCAAGGTCAAGGACTTCTTCCAACAACCTCCGCGGTCGGCGCAGGTTAACCGTAGCCATTTTGCTGCGGTCGGCCCGCTCCTAGACGCCGCCGGAAAGGCCGACCAGTTCTTCGACGAGCAGGGCAACCCCTACCATGCCCGGTACGGCATAGTCCCTGCCGACGAGGTGCGGCAGATTCTGCGGCAGTTCAGCTGGACCGCCAATTATTCTTTCGCTCCCACGATGGCGTTCATGGACGACATCATCGAGCGAGATCTGCTCACGGAGTGGGTGGTGGTCGTGCCTGAACTGACCAAGGGAGCCGTGGCTCGCCGGATCGTCGACGGACGGCCGGAGCAGCTCACCGTGCTCAAGCGGACCCGCCGCGACGACCGGGGAGGCGTGTTCTCTGGCAGCTCCCCCCGGCAGCGCCTCGCTATGGAAATCATCTCCGGCGGGGTCGACGTCTCCTCGCTGTCCGGCTCGCCCGTGGCCAGCGCCGCCGCCAGCTACCCCGCCGCCACGGATCTGCACACACCAACCCGCGGCGCGTTCCTGCTGACCTTCGCCGCTGACACAGGCAACGGCGCCGAACCGTCGCAGTTGCCGTCGCGGGTCGACCCCACCGATGTCGCGACGTTGTTTTCGCTGTCATTCCCGAAGGCCGCCGCACCGGTAGGACGCATTGGCTTCAAAGTCAAGGTGCCGGGGGCTGGGGCGATCGTAGCCCGGGATTAACGGGACCGACTCCTGGCGGCCCAGCAAGATCACGTTAACCTGAGAGATATTCGAGGACGGCAGCCACGGCCGCGTTACGTATCTGTCTCGCCCGAACCTGCCCTACGTAGTGAGCGCGTTGAAAGGTGGCCTCCTTTGCCGCAAGGACCTTGCCAATGGTATCGAGGCCGAGACCTTGAAGCTTCTGCTGCTGAAAGACGGTGAGGTCTAAGGCGTCGATAGACGTCTTCAAGCGTGCCTCGAGGGCCTGGTTATCGAAGTTTTCACCGGTTTCGACGGCGATATTGTCGATCGATTTGTAGCTCGGATGGTTAGCTCCGTATTCAACCATCCTTTTCACGGACAGGCTCTGTCGAAGGGTGGTTGCGTACGCCACCGCCTCCGAGGCATAGGCAATCTGGCACCCAAGGTTTACCATGTAGCGGGTCCCCAGCTCGCTACGAGTCGCCCGAATACCAGATACGCCCTCTTGCAGGATTCCGCTGTAGCATAGTAGTCGAAGAGCTTCGCGTACAGCTTGGGGCGCATCTCGATGGATCCACAAGTAAGAAGAGGTATCGCCGTGAACTCCGCCTCGCCCCTGGTTGCGCTTGAAGAGGTTGGGCAGAACATAGCTTTCCATAAACTGGCGACCCCAGTCGATGAGATCACGGTGCCCGGGGTACCGGTCCGATAGGCTCGAATGTTCAGCCCAAATCTCCTCTCGATAATACTCCCGAATTGTTCCCTGAACTCGGCGAACGTTGAATGGCGAGCTGCGCGCAATCGTCTTGAGTAGAATTCTCGGGTTTCCGGTGGCCGAGTATGACAGTGCATCGAAAGCCTCGCCGGAGCGTTTTAGATGTTCTGTCATGTCTGGATCTTGGCGTATCACGAGCTGCCTCATTGCCGATGCATAGTCGTCTGCGGCAACGTTTCGATCCAAGCTCAGGAGAGTCGCATCGTGGGTCAACTGGAAAGACTCGCCAAATGCGGTTGCGCCCGGGTATACCGCAGCCTTTACTGACAGATACGGACTGCGCAGATCGCGCATCAGCGTAAAGAACTGGCGCTGTTGCTGCGGTATGAAGACATGGGCGGCCTCGTCAATGAATAGCGTAACTCGGCGAAGGGAGGCAGCCCTGCAGAGGTCCTCTACCGCATCTCGAAGGATCTCCGGCCCCGGAACGTCGACGGCTGCCTCGAACTTTGAATCGTCCCGCCATGCGTTCTCGAAAAGCTGTTCGACTCTCTCCATCGCAGATGGTGTCGAGCTAACGTCACCGCGAAGCGCAGATATTGCAGACCCGCCGGGAAGGTGCAGACCGAGATTGGTTGCCGCGCGAATTATTTGATTACATATCTTGGAGGTCATCCATGCGAGGAAGCGTTCGGGAGTTGGGCTAGTTATCAGAGTGGCCCGCGCGAAGGTAACATATACAGGAAGTACGCGCCGATCCTTGAAGTCGTTGGTCAGCTCGGCTTCCGCGGTCTTGAATAGGAAAGACTTTCCAACCCCACGACTACCGCGCAGGATAACTGGCGATCGTCCTTTCAGGCTTTCGATGAAATGGCGGTCCATTTCCGTCTCGACAAGGTAATCCAGGATCTCGTCGGTGCGGATATCTTCGGTTCGAAAGAACAGCTCTGCTGGCATCAGAGGGCCTCCATCTCGACTGGTAGACCTAGGCGTTTGCGAACTTCTTTAAGATACCCAAAGGACGCCTCGATAGACGGCGCGAGAACGTGAAAGGTCTCCCCTTGAAGTAACTCTTCTCCGTATCTGGCGTAAAGAAGGAAAAGCACGGCTCTAGCCGCTTCCATCGCTGTCTTTAGCCAGTCAGTTAAGACCTCTGAGGAGAACGTCATTGTTCCAGGGAGAGAGGCAGTTACTGCCATCTTGCCATGGATAAACTGGGAGCAGTGGCGATACGCGTTCGCTGCACTTGTGGCGAATGGTGGCGCATCTTTTGCTGCATCCTGGTTGAACTCACGAACGAATGACTGGGCCAAAACGCCGTCGGCCTCATGCAGCGCCTTGGACCATGAGAAGTCGATCCGATCTGCCACCCACCGCCGCCTAAATAGTTCGTTGGCGGAGAAGTAGACGGACGCGAAGCTAAGTTCGAGGAATACTCGCAGCCCCGCGTAGGCGTGCAGGTAAAGGCCGCCGCTTGCAGCATAGATAGCAAACCCTAACTCTCGTCGCGCGGCGGTCAGTTGTGCAGCTTCCGGCCTATTAAGGATGCACTGCTCCCACGCCATGATGTCCAGGTCGAGCTGCAAGAGACGCCCGAGGTCCGAGCCATTCGCACTGGTCGCATTCTTGATGTTGTCCTCGACCTGGGCGTGCAGGTCCAACAAGTGCTGGTCGATCACAGGCCGGCTGTTCAAAGACGATCCCCCCAGGCGCTCGATGAGTCCACTTTAGTAGATGGACTCGATCTCTATCAGCCGTGACTGCCCCGTAGACGCCGTCGGCCGGATGGCCGGTTCTTCCGGGCCTTGTCCTGGATCTTCTTGCGGGGTGCGCTGGCGGTGCGCCGGGTGGCGATGAGGACCCAAGCCGCGGCGACGTTGCAGCCGTGCCGGTGCAGCTGGGGCGGGAACCTGGCGTAGGGGTGTCGGCGCGGGTGAACACGTACCCAAAGTCGTGCCGACTTCTGCGGGCTGCGGCGCGCTGGTCCCTCCACACCTCGCGACGAACACGCCCGGCTCCGCGCCATACTTCACAGCGCAGCCCGCACCGGCCTCGCAGTGCAGAACCGGACCGGCCACCCCAACCTCGCTCAATACCCTCTAGGAGAAGTTCTCGGGGTCGGTCATCACCACCCGGCAGGCGCAGCGAAACTCCCCACGCTGCTAGCCCAAGCTCTCGCGGCACCGCAGGCTGACGCGGCACGGCAAGTTCGCCGGGTCCCGGCAAGTGCTGAGTCGGACCAACTGAAGCACGGCCTGAGCAGGGATAACGCCTGTTCTGCTGATCTTGAACAAGCGAGCACAGCAACGCACGTGTGCGACCGACTAACGCCAAGAACTGAACAGGAACCCGCAGGTCATCAGCGTCAGGGCCTAGATAGAGCGTCGTCTTAGGAAACCGATGCTCTATCCCCTGAGCTACGAGGGCGCGAGGGCCTAGTCTAGCGACCTGGTGTCCGCCCGGGGTGGCAGGGAGCGGCCAGCGTTCTGCCCGCTCTCCGGAGCGCGGTTCGCCCAGCCCAGGACCACACCGGAGCACACGAACCCCATCTGCCAGCGGCGGTCGGCCGCTCTCGATCAGCCGGAAGTCCTCACCGACCAGTTCCGGGCGACCTTCCGATGGTTGCGGGCCTCCTGACCGCAATCCCGCCCCACCCGCCGGCCGGTCCCGTCAGCGCTTTCCGTTCTGCCGAAGGGCTTCCTCGAGCTGGTCCTCCAAGATGATGATCCGGCAGGCGGCCTCCAGGGCGGTGCCCTGGTCGACCATCTCGCGGGCCCGGGCGGCCAGCCGCAGCTGGTAGCGGGAGTAGCGGCGGTGCCCACCGCCGGAGCGGTGCGGGTTGATCAGTTTTGCCTCGTCGAGGCGGCGCAGGAAGTCCTGCGTGGCACCGAGCATCTCCGCGGCCTGGCCGATGGTGTAGGCCGGGTAGTTCTCATCGCCGAACATGTCGTCGGGCTGCTGCCCCATGTCACCTCCACGTCGAGGGCCCCGGCGCTTGTGCGCCGGGGCCCAGGGTTACGGGTCAGAACACCTGCTGCCGACAGGAACGTCGGCTTGTCGTGTCCGCGCCAGCCGTCCTGGACGGCTTCGGGCGCGAGGATCGCGTATGCGTGACCGGAGACCACCTCTCGTTCGATGGAAACTGCGGTGTCCGCCCGGCCTGACGTGACGGCCGCGGGCGGGCGATCCAACGGTGTACGGCCCTCCCTTTCCTCTGCTTACTTCCGACTCGTGCTGTCGTACGGCCCGCCGGTGTCGGAGCCCACGCGACTTCATGGCCCCGACACGCGCGACGAGCATCAGGTGCAGCCCCGAAAAGAGCCCTGGCTCCACCTGCACTTCGCCGTCCGTCATGACCTCACGGCCGGACGGCCCGTCCACGTCTTGACGGATCTTCTCTCTCGACTCGAGGAAGAGTATGCCACACCCTGGAGGATATCTAGTCTCGTCAGCCCAGATTTTCTGGCTCCCGTCGCCGACGTTCTCCGCCGGGGACGGGAACCGCCCCGAAGGGTTCGGTGCCGACCGTCACGGCCGCAGCGCGGTCGCGGCGGGGGTCCAGGTCGACTCGTCCCCGACGTCGGCGACCGTGATCCCCTTGGCGATCTTCTCCAGCTCGGTCCAGGGCAACGTGTCGCCGAGGCCGGTGGCAGTGACCTGGAGGACGACGCTGCCGTCGGCGCTCCAGACGTTGCAGAAGTCGCCGATCGCGAGGCCCGCTTCCCGCGCCCGCCGTTTGGGCACCTGCTGACACCTCGTCGTGCCGGGCTCCGGCGACTGGTTCGCACTGGTGCTCGGCAGCACGAAGATGTGGAAGCCGTCCCTGATGCCGCCCTCGATCGCGTCGTACGGCGCGGTCAGCCCGGAGGTGGGCGCGGCCGGCCGGATGTACGTCGCGCCGCCGTAGTCACCGGCGCGGGCGGTGGCGATGCCGATGAGGCCGGGCATGGCGTGCGTGCCGGTCTGCAACGGCAGGTAGCCGGCCGGCAGGTAGCCAACCCTGAACGGCACCAGGGCCGGCGTCGGACGGTGGGGCTTCAGCCCGTCGACCAGACCGCCCAGGTCCGCGAAGCTCGGCGTGGCCCGGTCACTGGAGATCGACGTGACAGCCGCCCACGCGTTGTCGGCGTACTCCCAGGCGAACAGTTTGTTGCCCGCGTCGATCGGCTTGTTCGGATCCAGGTCGACAGGCAGCGTCGCCTGCACCGCCCGGTGCCCGGCCACGGTGACCGTCCTGCCGTTCCTGATCCCGGCGGGGTCGAAGGCGCCCGGGCGGTAGACGGTCAGGTACGCCCACAGGGACGGTTTCCCTCCGGCTGCCTTCTTCCTGTCCCCGGGTGCGTCGCCCAGCGCCTCGGCCTCCGCCGCCGTCATGGGCTTGTCGTTCGAGGTGTGGCGGTCGGAGTAGACGGAGGCGATCTGGTACGCGGTCGATGTGACGATCGGGTCCTGCACGTGCAGCGTGCCGGCGTCGTACCCCTGGAAGGTGAAGGTGAACGGCGCGGCGGTGGGCCAGACGGCCCCGGCCGGCCGGGACGCCGCCGCGCCGGCCGGGGCCAGCGAGCCGGCGGTGTCCCGCCCGGCGCCCAGGGTCGGCAGCGTGCACGCGCCGGCGACCGCGACCACGACGAGACCGGCCGCGCCGGCCGACGCGAACCCGGCCCGACGCCGCCGCTCGGCCCGCCGCCCGGCCGCGACGATGTCGTCGGCGGTGCGGCGCATCGGCGGCTCGTCGCCCGTCACGGCGTCCACCAGGTCATGCAACTGCATTTGTCCACTCCTCCATCGGCTTCCCGGTGAGTTCGATGCGTTCGCCGCCGAGTGACTCGCGCAGCTTCGCCAGGCCACGGGAGACCTGGCTCTTGGCCGTGCCCACGGTGCAGCCGAGGACGCCGGCCGTGTCCTCCAGGCTCAGGTCCAGGTAGTGCCGGAGCACGACCGCGGCCCGCTGCCGGGCCGGCACGGCGTCGAGCGCCGCGCGCAGGCGCATCCGCTCGTCGGTCGCTCCGGCCGGATCACGCAGCGCGACGTCCGGCACGGCGTCGCCGGCCGACCGCTCGCGCCGCCAGGGGCGGCGGGTCTCGTCGACCGCGGCCCGGTAGACCATGGTCTTGACGTAGAGATCGGGCCGGTCCAGCTTCCGCCAGCGGGGGTAGAGCTTGACCAGGGCGTTGGCCACGGCGTCCTCCGCCGCGTGCCAGTCCCCGCAGGTCATGTACGCCAGCTTGCGCAGCGCCGCCATCTGCGACGTCACGAACTCGCGGAACGCTTGCTCGTCTTCGGCTCTCACGTCGACTGCCTCCTCGTGACGGAGGTAGAACGGAGCCACCCACCCGGGACGTTGCACGGTTCGGAGAAGTAGTTGTGCGGATGCCGGGAAGCACGTGTCAGCGGTCGGCGCGGCACCCGACGAGCAGGCGGGCCACCTCACCTGGACGGCCGGCGGGGCCCGGCGCGGAGGGTCGTCCTCCGCACCGGGCCCCGGCGTCGCGCGGGTCAGGCAGCCGCGCAGGTGGCCGTCGCACCGGGGCCGGTGCCGGTGCCCTGGAAGCCGAAGTTGGTCGACTGCCCGGCGCCGACGTGCCCGTTGTAGCTCACGTTGGTGAACCGGATGGTGCCGCTGGTGCCGCTGGCCTGGGCGCTCCAGACGCCGGTGGTCGCGGCGCCGCCGGGCAGCGTGATGGTCACGGTCCAGCCGTTGAGGTCCGCCGAGCCGGCGGTGACCGTCACGCTCGCGGTGAAGCCGCCGGCCCACTGGTTGAGCGACACCGACGCGGAGCAGCCGTTGCCGTTCGGCGGCGGCGTGGTCGGCGGCGCGGTGGTCGGGGGCGCGGTGGTCGGCGGGGCCGTGGTGGGCGGCGCGGTCGTCGGCGGCGTGGTGGTGGGCGGGTTCGGGGCGCCGTTGGCCAGACTGAAGGCCAGGTCGGGCTGGAACGAACCGGCCGTGTAGCGGCAGCCGTCCGCCTCACCCGGCGGCTTCACCCACAGGTACGCGTCGATGTTGGCGTCGTTGGTGGCGGTGGTCGGGTACATCCCGATGCGCCGGTCGGTGTTGTCGTCGCCGCACCAGTCCCCGCTGGCGCCGCCGTTGCGGCTGGTGTCGATGACCTGGCGCTTGCCGGAGATGCCCATGCCGTTGAGGGCGGAGATGACGGCCCGGCCGAAGTTCGCCTCGCTCGAGGTGGGGTTGAAGTTCGACACGTTGGTGAAGAAGCCGTCGGCGTACTGCACGCCGGCGTTCCGGAGCCGGTTGGCCGTCTCGTTGGCGCTGTTCCAGGTGGAGTGACCGCCGTCGAGGTACACCTTGGCGTTGGGGTTGGCCGACTTGATGGTCCGGGTGGCGGTGGAGATCGCCTGGTTGCGGGCGCTGAGCTCGCCGCTGCTCAGGCACGTCTGGAGCGCCAGCGAGTCGGTCTCCAGGATGATCAGAACGGTCTGGTTGCCCAGTCCGCGGGCGAAGTTGGACACCCAGGTCTGGTACTGGTTGAGGTCGGGCGCGCCGCCCGCGCTGGCCCCGCCGCAGTCCCGGTTGGTGATCTCGTAGACCGAGAGCACCGGGATCTGCTGTGCCGCGTTGGCCGCGCCGACGAACCCGGAGACCTCGGACTGGATGGTCGACGGGTTGAAGTTGGCGAACCAGCGGGCCTGCGGCTGACTCGCGATCTTGTCGCGGATGACGGCGGCCCGCGAGTCGCCGGGGTTGGTGGCGACCCAGCGGACGACCGCCGAACTCGGGTCGCGGTAGAGCGAGCCGGACACCGTGCCGGCGGACGCCTCGCCGATGGTGAGGCTGACGCCGGCGGCCGCGACGGCCGCCACGGCCGCCACGCCGAGGGCCGCGGATCTGCGGCGCAGCGGGGAGAGGATAGCCACGACGTGTTTCCTCCTGATCACATAGATGTATCTAAGTTCATGGGAGCGTTCCCATGAAGGTAGCGGAGTAAGGCACCGCTGCCAAGACGGGAAACACGTCGATGGGCGGATCCGCCACGTTCGCGGACCCGCCCATCGGCCGGCTGCCTCACCCGGCGAAGTAGTCCTCCACCTCCGGACTCTCCTTGTCGCGGTGGACCCCGGTCTTGCACCCGGCGAACGGGCCCGCCGGATCCCGCAACGACGACATCACCGGATTGAGGTGGTCGCGGTGCCAGGACGCCGGGCCGGACAACCCGCCCCCCGCCCCGGTCAGCTCCTGCCAGGCCAACCAGAGACCGTGCAGGAGGGCGACCGCCTCGGCGTGCGCCCACCAGCGCGGGCACCAGGGCGCCCGCGAGGTCACCTCCCGCCCGTAGATCGGCAGCAGCAGGTGCTCCACCCAGACGGCCAGCCCGGCCAGCGCGGCGTCGTACTCGTCGCCGTCCAGGTGCACGATGAACGGCGACCGGCGGGTCGGCGGGGGCGGGGGCGGCGGGGGCAGCTCCGGCGCGCGGTCGACGTCGACGACTGCTTCGGTCATGTGGTCCCTTTCCGATTCGGCGGCGGCTACTTGGTCGGCGCCGGTCCCTTCGACTTCGCCTCGGTGTTGGTGTAGGCCGACGTCCGGGTGGAGGTGGCCGACTCGACCGGACCGATCCGGGCCACCTCACCGCCGGCCACGCGCCGGTGGGACGCCTCGTTGTAGATCGCCCGGACCTGGTTGTTCACCGGCCCCTGGAGACCGGCGCTGTTCAGCGTGCCGATCATCTCGGCGGCCACGCTCTCGTTGTGCTGGTGCGGCGTCGCCTGGACGTAGTCCACCCGCCTGTCGACGTAGTCCGCCCAGCCGGGAGTGTTCTGGATGCCCGCGTCACGGGCGGACGCCGAGCGCACCTCGTCCCAGTTCGCCACGATGGTGTCCGCCTGCCGGGCGTACGACTGTCCGAGCGCGGGGGCGTTGGCGTCGGTGCCGGGCAGGTGGAAGTTGGCCGCGTAGAGGTCGCGGTCAACCGGGTGCTGGTAGACGTTGTTCGCGTCCTCGTGGTGCATCTCGTGGTCGAACGTCGCCTGCGCGGTGTACCCGGGCGTGCCGGACTGCGGATAGTAGGAGTAGTTGGGGTCGTAGCTGACCGTGTTCGGACCGGACTGGCTCGGCCCCCACTGGGCCGACTGGCCGTCGTCCTGCGCCTGGAACCGGACCCCGCCGACGTTCTGCGCGGCGGTGTCGCGGATGCGTGCCGTCTCCGAGTCGGAACTGGACGGGCTCGACGACGCCCGGCCCCCGCTCACCTCCCGCCGACGCTGCTCGTACTTCAGCCGGCTCATCTTGATGCTCTCGCCGCCGTCGTGCTTCTTGTCCTTCTTCCCCATCGCACCGTTCCTCTCCTCCGCTCGGGTCCGGCCCGCCTTGCCCGGTGCCGGACGATCGACGCCCCCCATGACGCGGCGACCCCGGCCCCGGTTCACCGCCGCCGCCGGAAAACCGGGCCCCGAACGGCGCGGGCGCGACTGAACTACCCTCGCCGCCGTGGACACCGCAGAGATCGAGGCACCCGTCGTCGGCGTCACCGTCTATCCGGACCGGGCCCGGGTCACCCGCCGCGGCAGCATCCGGCTGCCCGCCGGCGACCATCGGGTACGCGTCGCGCCACTCCCGCTCGGCCTGCGACGCGACTCGGTCCGGGTCGGCGGTCGGGGCGCGGCCACCGTGCTCGGCGTCGACGTGACCACGTGGCGGCAGGCCCGCAGCACCGACGCGCAGGTGGCCGGTCTGGAGCAGCGCCGCCGCGACCTGGCCGACGAGCTGGCCGGGACCGAGGACGCGGACGGCATCGAGGAGCAGCGCGAGCAGTTCCTCACCCGGCTGGCCGAGCGCGCCGGCGGCACGTACGCCCGGGCGCTGGCCGCCGGCGACGCCGCGCCGGCCGACGTGGCGGCCTTCACCGACTCGCTCGCCGGTCAGCTCGCCGAATCCCGGGCCCGACGTCGCGGACTGCACCGGCGGCGGACCGAGCTGGCCGAGGAGCTGGCCGCGGTCGAACGCGACCTGACCGCCGCGCAGGACAAGCGGGCGCCGGACCGGCTGGCCGCGGAGGTGACCGTCGCGGTGACGGCCGACGACGCCGAGGTCGAGCTGGAACTGAGCTACCTGGTGGACGGCGCGCGCTGGACGCCCTCCTACGATCTGCGGCTGCTCGACGAGACCGTGACCGTCACCTGGTTCGGGCTGGTCAGCCAGAGCACCGGGGAGGACTGGCCGGAGTGCGAGGTGCGGCTCTCCACCGCCCGGCCGGCGGCGACTGCCGGCGTACCCGAGCTTTCGCCCTGGTATCTCGACCGGTTCCGGCCGGCGATACCGCGCGCGATGTCGGCGGACATGCCGGCGCCGCCGGCTCCCGGCGCGGCGCTGGCCGGCGGCGGGCCGGCCCGGTCCGCGGCGCCCAAGCCGCGCCTGCGGGAGAGCGTCGCGGAGGTCGAGCAGGGGGTCAGCGCGGCCACCTACCGGCCGGCCCGGCCACTGGCGGTGCCGGCCGACGGCAGCGCGCACCGGGCCACCATCGCGGTGCTGGAGCTGCCGGCCCGGCTGGACCACGTGACCGTGCCGGTCCGCGCCGCCGAGGCCCACCTGCGGGCGACGGTACGCAACACGTCGGCGCACACGCTGCTCCCCGGCCCGGCGTCGGTGTTCCACGACGCCGACTTCGTCGCGGCGACCCGGCTGCCGACGTGGGCGCCGGGCGAGGAGACCGAACTGGCGCTCGGGGTGGACGACCGGCTGCGGGTGGAGCGGAAGCTGCACCGGCGCACCGAGACGAAGGCGACGCTCGGGTCGACCCGGCGGCGGGAGGTGGAGTACCGGATCACCGTCGCCAACCACACGCCGCGACCGGCGACGGTCGAGGTACGCGACCAACTGCCGGTCTCCCGCGACGAGACGGTGGTGGTACGCGAGACGGCGGTGGCGCCGCAACCGGCGGAGCGTACCGAGTTGGGGGAGCTGACCTGGCGGTTGTCGCTGGCGCCGGGCGACCGCGGGGAGATCACGCTGGGCTTCCGGGTGGAGCTCGCCAAGGGTGTCGAGTTGACCGGCTGGCGGGAGTAGCTGTTGGGCGGGGCCCCTTGTTATGCAGAATGCGTTAACAAGGGGCCCCGCCTCTCACGTCAGTGGCGGCGGCGTCCGTACGCCCCGGCGGCGATGTACACGCCGGCCGCGGCGAAGAGCACCTGGAGCAGCAGCTCGATCCAGTCGATGCCGGCGGTGTCGTCCACGCCGAACAGGCCGGCCACGAGGGTGCCCAGGATCGCGGCGACCACACCGATGAGCAGGGTGAGCCAGATCGGGATGTTCTGCTTGCCCGGCACCACCAGGCGGCCCAGCGCGCCGATGATGAGGCCGATGATGATCGCGGTGAGGAAACCGGTAACTTCCACGGGAGCCGTCCTGTTCTTCCGATGTGCTGACGTCTCGTTCGGTGCCCCGCCCGACCCGTCGCCGAAACGCGAGTCGCGTTTTTTCACACAACTGTCATGGCGAGCCGGCCCAGGTCAGGGCCAGAGAAGCTGCGCCACGACCAACGCGCCGACCACGTCCGGTCCCCGGACCACCTGCCGAACGAGATCGACCGGGATCATTCCGACGGGGGTGTCCACGGCGACACCGCCGTACGTCATCGGCGGCCGGGTGGCGGCCCGGTAGGCGGCGGCCACGGTGCCGAGCACCAGCACCCCGTCGAGCACGCCGACGCCGGCGCGCACCATCGGCAGGGAGACCGCGTACCAGATCGCCACGGACACCGCCGGCACCACCAGGTGCGCCAGGTTGAGCACGGTGTCCCCGCCGCCCAGCGAGCGGCGCAGGCCGGCGGAACGCCCGACGGCACGCAGGCCACCGGTCAACCGGCCGACCGCCAGGAACCCGAGGACCACCTGCGCCGGGCCGGCCAGCGTGGGCAGCGCCACCGCGACCGCGTACAGGGTGAGCAGCAGGGCCACCCAGACCACGAGCGCGCTGGGGTGGCGGACCGGACGCCACAGCTCGGCCTGCACCAGCACGCCGAACCGGCCGAGCGGGCGGAACCGGCGACTCGACACCACGCCGATCGACCGCCAGCGGCGGCTCTCCACCAGACCGGTGAGGAACGACGGGTCGAGCAGCAGCGCGGCGCCGGCTGCCGCGTCCGCCACCTGGGCGCCACTGACCAGGGACGCCCGGTCCACCGACGGCAGCGCCCGGTACGCCCGGCGGACGGCCACCACGACCGGGGGCACCGCCGCGAACCCGAGCGCCCAGCCGAGGGACGCCGTCGGCGGTGGCACGGAGAACCCGGTCAGGTGGCCCACGACCAGCGCCGCCGCCACCACGGCGGCGGCGCCGAACAGCCCTCGGTCGAGGATCCGCGCCCAGCCGGCCCGGCGCGGGCCGCCCTGGGCGACGACCGCCGACACCACGGCCAGCGTGCCGTAGGCGGCCCCGGCCACGGCCGAGCCGGCGAGGTCGGTCGCGCCGCCGGCGCCGGTCGCCACCGCCGCGGCCAGACCGACCAGGCTACCACCGGCGACCGCCGCGACCAGCAGCACGACGAAGCGGGGCAACAGCCAGCCCCGCCGGTCGACCGGCGAGCTGACCACCCAGGACTGCGCGGCCGGCGACACCACCAGCGGGCCCACCGCCCGCAGGCCCCGCCAGGCGAGCCCGGCGACGGCCAGGGCGGCGGCGACCCCGAGCCAGTACCGATCACCCGGACCACCCTGCCGACCCGACGGTGACCCGAGGTAGTCGCGTACCTCGCTCACCAGCGCCCAGCCGTACATGCCGGCGAAGAGCACGAGGACGTAGGCGTCGGTGAGCACGTCACCGAGCGACACCGCCCGGTGGCGTCGCCGGGTCCGCCGCAGCCGGCCCCGGAGCCGGCGCGCGTCGGGCGGGCTGCCCGGCCGGACGCCGAGTTCCGTGCTCACGCACCGCCGCCGATCTCGAGCCGGTCGTCCGCGGTCGCCGCCGCCAGCTCGGCGTCGTGCGTCGCCATCAACACGGCCGTGCCCGCCCGCTTCTCGCGCAGCAGCCGGTCGGCCAGCCACGCCCGGCCCCGGGCGTCGAGGCGCTGCTCCGGCTCGTCCAGCACGAGCAGGCGGCGGGGGCGGACGAAACACGAGGCCAATGCCAGCCGCCGCCGCTGCCCGCTGGACAGCGTCGAGGGCAACTGGTCGCGGGCGCGCTCCAGCCCCAGCTCGGCGATCACCTCGGCCACCGTCGCACCGGACCCCCCATGGGCGTACGCGACGAGTTCGAGGTGCTCGACGACGGACAGGTCCGGAAAGAAGTCGATGTCGTCAAGCGCGGCGGCCAGCAGGGCGCGCGTCCGGGCATCGGTCTCGTAGCAGCGCCGACCGTCCAGCAGCACCTCGCCCGCGTCGGGGCGGTCCGCGCCCACCACGCACCGCAGCAGCGTGGTCTTCCCACTGCCGTTCGGCCCGACCACCACGGCCAGCCGGCCGGCGGCCAGGCCGAAGGACACGTCCTCCAGCACTGTCAACTGTCCGAACCGCCGGGTCAGGCCGCGTACCGTGAGCATGTCCACGACTCCACACTGTGGCACAGCGACGCAGCCGTCCGACCGTGGCGCAGCGGCGCGACCCGCCCTGCTGCGGGCTCAGCGCCGGTGCGCGTCCTCCCGGTCGATCCGCAGTTCCCGCTCCAGCTCGGCGACGACCGTACGCAGGTCGTCCAGGCGCTGGCTGATGGCGATCCGGTCCACCTCGTCCGGCACCCCGTCGCCGTCGGAGTCGTAGTCCGGCGCCAGCCCCTCGGTCATCTCCAGCCGGCGGGCCTCCTCCATCGAGTTGACGATGACGGCGATGAGGATGTTCAGCAGCAGGTTGACCGCGATCATCACGAAGCTGACGTAGTAGAGCAGTGTCCACGGCGACACCGCCAGGCCCTGTTCGAGCAGGTCGGGCAGCGTCTCCAGGGAGAGCAGCACGAAGAGCGTCACCAGCGAGCGGCCGATGTCGCCGTACTGCTCCGGGTAGCGGTCACCGAAGATCAGCCAGCCGGCCATGCCGTAGACGTAGAGCGTGACGCCGGCCAGCGCCAGGAACGCCGCCACGCCGGGCAGGCTGCGCCACAGCGCGGTCACGATGGTGCGCAGGCCGGGCGAGAAACGGACCAGCCGCAACACCCGGGCCACCCGCACGAAGCGCAGCACGGCCGGGTCGCCGTGCAGCCACGGGATGAAGATCGCGACGGTCACCAGCAGGTCGAACACGTTCCAGCCGTGCCGGAGGAAGTCCTGCGGCCGGCGCCCGTACGCGAGCACCCGGACGGCGATCTCCACGACGAAGACCACCCGGAACACCCACTCGATGCCGCGCAGCACCGCCGCCGTGGCATCCGGATGCGGGTACGTCTCGATGCCCAGCACGACGCCGTTGGCCATGATGAGCACGACGATCGCGACCTCGAACGTCCGGGACGCGACGATCCGGGCGCACCCGGCCGCCAGTCCCCGTTCCGTGCCGCCCGGACGGCGCGCCCCCCGCTGGGCCGGCACGTCGGTCCGCCGGTCAACCATTCCGACACCCTATGGGTTAACGTCGGCGGATGATCCCGGCGACCGCCTTCGCGCAGTGGATCACACCGGCCCTCCCGCTCTACGGCGACGACCCCGACCGGGCCGACTTCGCTCCCTGAGGCGTGCGGCACCGCCGACGCCTCCACCCGATCCGCACTCCGGGAGCGATGCCCCATGTCCGTCGACGTTTCCATCCGGGCGGTGCTGCGTGCCCCGCAGGTCGCCCGCGTCCTCCTGGGCAGCCAGCTCGGCCGGCTGCCCACCGCCAGCGGCCCGCTGGCGCTGCTCCTCTTCGCCCGCCAGTCGCTGAGCCTGGCCGTCGCCGGCCTGCTGGTCGCCGCGTACACGGCCGGCATGGCGGTGGGCACCCCGCTGCTGGCCCGGGCGGTGGACCGCTGGCGGCAGCCGCCGGTGCTCTGGGCGGCGGCGGTCGTCTCCGGGCTCGGCTTCGGCGCGGTGGCGCTCACCGGCGGGCACCTGGCCGGCGCGGTCACCGGCGCGGCGGTCGCCGGACTCGGCACCCCGCCGCTGGAGGCGTGCCTGCGCACGCTCTGGCCGGCGCTGCTGCCGCCGGGCACGGTGCCCACCGCGTACACGCTGGACATCGCCGTCCAGGAAGTGATCTTCGTGGTGGGCCCGCTGGTCACGCTGCTCGCGGTGACCGTCGGTGGGCCGTCCGCCGGGCTGTTCGCCGCCGCCGTGGTGCAGCTCGCCGGCACCGCGGTGTACGCGCTGAGTCCGGCCGCCCGGTCCTGGCGCGGGGTGGCCGCGGTGCGGCACTGGGCCGGGCCGCTGCGCGTACCCCGCTTCGCGGTGATGATGCTCGGCGTGGTCGGCGTCGGCGCGGCGGTGGGCAGCATCGCGGTGGCGGTGACCGGCTACGCCGAGGCGGCCGGCGACCGGCGGCTCAGCGGGTGGCTGCTGGCCGCGCAGGCGACCGGCGCGCTGGTCGGCGGCCTGTGCTGGACCCGGGTCCGGCCGGGCGGGCCCGGCCGGCTGCCGCTGCTGGCCGCCGCGCTCACCGTCGGTTTCCTGCCGCTGCTGCTGGCGCCCGGCCCGGTGCCGATGGCCGGCCTGCTCGCGGTCAGCGGGCTGGCGCTGCCGCCGGTGCTGACCGCCGTCTTCCTCACCGCCGAGCGGCTCGCCGAGCCCGGCACGGTGGCCGAGGCGTTCGCCTGGGTGAGCACCGCCTTCGTGGTGGGCAGCGCGGCCGGCTCGGCGCTCGCCGGCGTCTCGGCCGGCGTCCGGTACGGGCTGGTGGTCGCGCCCGCCGCCGCGCTGCTCGGCGCCGCGGTGCTGTGGACGGTCGCGCGCCCCGCCCGGCCGGTCGGACTCACAGCCAGCCGCGGCGCTTGAACAGCAGGTAGAGCGCCGCGCAGACGGCGAACATCAGGGCGACCGCGAACAGGTAGCCGTACCGCCAGCCCAGCTCCGGCATGTGGGTGAAGTTCATGCCGTAGACGGTGCCGATCAGGGTGGGCGCGAACAGGATCGCCGCCCAGGCGGAGACGCGCTTGACCTCCTCGTTCTGCTCGAAGCTGGCCGCGGTGAGGCTGCGCATCTCCTCGTTCTGCGCCTGCGAGACCAGCGTCGCGTTGACGGTGAGGATGTTCTGGAGCAGGTGCCGGAACCCGTCCACCCGCTCCACCACCTGGGTCAGATGGTCGGCCACGTCGCGCAGCAGGCGGCGCAGCTCCTCGTCCGTGCCGTAGCGGTCGAAGCCGTCGGAGAGCGCCTCGACCACCTTGAGCAGCGGTCGCGCCGCCCGCTGGAACTGGATCACCTCGCGGCTGAGCTGGTAGATGCGGCGGCTGGCGTTCGGGTCGCCGCCGAACACCTCGGTCTCGATCTCGTCGATGTCGTTCTCCAGGCCGGCGACCACCGGGGCGTAGCCGTCGACCACGCGGTCGAGCACGGCGTAGAGGACCGCCTCGGGACCGAGCGCGAGGACGGTCGGGTCCGCTTCCAGCCGCCGCCGGACGGCTGCCAGGTCGGGCGTGCCGCCGTGCCGGACGGTGATCACGAAGCCGGGGCCGAGGAAGAGGTGCAGCTCGGCGAACTCCACCGCCTCCCGCGCGTCGAGGTACCGGGCGGCGCGCAGCACCACGAAGAGGGTGTCGCCGTACCGCTCCAGCTTCGGTCGCTGGTGCGCGTTGATCGCGTCCTCCACGGCCAGCTCGGGGAGCTGGAACTCGGCGGCCAGCGAGGCGATCTGCTCCCGGCTCGGCCGGCGCAGCCCGATCCAGGCCATGCCGCCGTCGAGCTGTTGCAGGCAGCGGAACGTGTCGGCGAGACCGACCGGCGACGCGCGCCGGACACCGTCGACGTAGACGCCGCTGTCGACCAGCCCTTCGGGCCGTTCCGGCTCGGCCACGCCGGCGTCGACGGCGTGCTCGTCCAGGCGGCGGCCGAACCCCTCCGGCGGCGGCGTTACGAACCGGTTGTCCGCCATGCCCCTCCCCCGCTGCCCGACCGGCTCGCCGAGTCCCCCGTGCGGGCCGGCGCAAACGTCAGGGCCGGTAGCGGTAGCCCATGCCGGGCTCGGTGATCAGGTGGCGGGGCCGGGCCGGGTCGTCCTCCAGCTTGCGGCGGAGCTGGGCCAGGTACTGCCGGAGGTAGGTGGTCTCCTGCTGGTACTCCGGCCCCCACACGTCGTGCAGGAGCTGCCGCTGGCTGACCAGCTTGCCGGGGTTGCGCAGCAGTTTCTCCAGCACCGCCCACTGGGTGGGGGTCAGCTTGATCTCGGTGCCGTCGTCCCGGGTGACGGTGCGATCGGCCAGGTCGACGGTGGTCCGGCCGATGCGCAGCGCGGGAACGCCGGGGGTGGCGGGTGCCAGCCGTCGGGTCACCGCGCGGATCCGGGCGAGCAGCTCGTCCACCCCGAACGGCTTGGTGACGTAGTCGTCGGCGCCCGCGTCCAGCGCGGCGACCTTGTCCTCGCTGCCGGCCCGGCCGGAGAGCACGATGATCGGCACGGTGGTCCAGCCGCGCAGCCCCCGGATGACCTCGGTGCCGTCCAGGTCGGGCAGGCCGAGGTCGAGCACCACCAGGTCCGGCGGGTGGCCGGCGGCGGCCTTCAACGCGGCGGTGCCGCTGCCGGCCACGTCGACGTCGTAGCCGCGGGCCCGCAGGTTGATCCGCAGCGCGCGGACGATCTGCGGTTCGTCGTCGACGACCAGGATGCGCGTCATTCCCGCGGCCCTTCCGACTCGGTGGCGGCGGGCAGCCGCAGCACCATGGTGAGACCGCCGCCGGGCGTGGTCTCCGGGGTGATGCTGCCACCCATCGCCTCGGCGAGCCCCCGGGACAGCGCCAGGCCCAGCCCCACCCCGGTCCGGTTGTCCCGGTCACCGAGGCGCTGGAACGGCAGGAACACGTGCTCCCACCGGTCCTCCGGGATGCCCGGTCCGGTGTCGATCACCCGCACCTCGACCTGACCGGCGTGCGCGCTGCCGGTGATCGTCGGTGGCCGGCCGGGCGGGCTGTGCCGCAGGGCGTTGGCGACGATGTTGACCAGCACCCGTTCCAGCAGGCCGGGATCGGCAAGCGCCGCCGGCAGGTCCGCCGGGATGTCCGTGGTCACCTCGGCCGCCGCCGGGCCCAGCTCGTCCAACGCCCGGGGTACGGCGTCCTCCAGCCCGATCGCGGTCGTGGCGACGCCGAGCGCGCCGGCCTGCAACCGGCTCATGTCGAGCAGGTTCGCCACCAGCCGGCCCAACCGGTCCAGCGACTCGTCGGCGGTGGCCAGCAGCTCCTCCGAGTCGTCGGCGTCGAACTCGACGTCGTGGCTGCGCAGGCTGCTCACCGCGGCCTTGGCCGACGCCAGCGGCGTCCGCAGGTCGTGGCTGACGGCGGCGAGCAGCGCGGTGCGCATCCGGTCGGCGGCGGCCAGCGGGCGGGCGGTGGCGGCCTCCTCGGCGAGCCGCTCCTGGCGCAGCGCGACGGCGGCCTGGGCGGCGAACGCCTCGACCACCCGGCGGTCGGCCGCCGCCAGCCGCCGACCGGCGAGCACCACGCTGAGCCGGTCGTCCACCGGCACCACCGTCTCGCCCGCGTCCGGGCTGCCCGGCGGCGCCTCGCCGACGCTGGCCACCACCCGCCAGGCGGCCTCGTCGCGGGACCGGGCCGGCCGCCCCTCCGCCTCGGCGGCGAGTTCGAGCACGCTGACCGCGCGCAACCCGAACGTCTCCCGGAGCCGGTCCAGCAGCGCCGGCAGCGGGCGCGCGCCACGCAGCACGCTGCCGGCGACGGTGGCCAGCGTCTGCGCGTCGGCGGACGCCCGCGCCGCCTCCCGGGTACGCCGGGCCGCCACGTCGACCACCCCGCTCACCGCCACCGCCACGCCGACGAACACGCCGAGCGCGAGCAGGTTGTCCGCCTCGGCGATGGTCAGCGTGTGGAACGGCGGGGTGAAGAACCAGTTGAGCAGCAGCGAGCCGCCGAGCGCGGCGACCAGCGCCGGCCACAGCCCGCCGACCAGCGCCACGCCGACCACGCCGGCGAGGAAGAGCAGGATGTCGTTGGTCAGGGTGAGGTCGGGCAGCGTCCGCAGCAGCAGCGTGAGCAGCGGCATGCCGAGCACGGCCAGCGCGTACCCGAGCAGCCGCCGGCGGCGGGACAACGCGGCCGGCACCGCCGTCGCGCGGCGTCCGCGCCCGGCCTGGGGGTGGGTGACCAGGTGCACGTCGATCGGGCCGGAGAGCGCGGTGGTGGTCACGCCGACGCCCCGGGAGAGCACCTGGGCGAACCGGCCCCGCCGGCTGGCGCCGAGCACGAGCTGGGTGGCGTTGACGCCCCGGGCGAAGTCGAGCAGCGCGGCCGGCACGTCGGTGCCGAGCACCTGGTGGTACGTGCCGCCGAGGCTCTCCGCCAGCACCCGCTGCCGGGCCAGTTGGGCCGGGTCCGCGCCGGCCAGGCCGTCGCTGCGGGCCACGTGCACGGCGAGCAGGTCGGCGCCCTTGCCGCGGGCGGCGATCCGGGCCGCCCGGCGGATCAGCGTCTCGCCCTCCGGGCCGCCGGTGAGCGCGACCACCACCCGCTCCCGCGCCTCCCAGGTGTCCGAGATGCCCTGCTGGGCCCGGTACGCGTCGAGCTGCTCGTCGACCTTGTCGGCCAGCCAGAGCAGCGCCAGCTCGCGCAGCGCGGTCAGGTTGCCGAGCCGGAAGTAGTTGCCGAGCGCGGCGTCGATCCGGTCCGGCCGGTAGATGTTGCCGTGCGCCATCCGGCGACGCAGCGCCTCCGGTGTCATGTCCACCAGCTCGACCTGTTCGGCGGCGCGCACCACCTGGTCCGGCACGGTCTCCCGCTGGGTGGTGCCGGTGATCCGGGCGACCACGTCGGTAAGCGACTCCAGGTGCTGGACGTTGACCGTGGAGAGCACGCTGATCCCGGCGTCGAGCAACTCCTGCACGTCCTGCCAGCGCTTGTCGTGCCGGGAGCCGGGGACGTTGGTGTGGGCCAGTTCGTCGACCACCACCACCTCGGGCCGGCGGGCCAGCACCGCGTCGAGGTCCATCTCGGTGAGGTCGACGCCCCGGTGGCTCACCGACCGGCGCGGCACCACCTCCAGGTCACCGAGCATCGCGGCGGTGTGCGGGCGGCCGTGCGTCTCGACCAGCCCGACCACCACGTCGGTGCCGCGCTCGGCCCGGCGCCGGGCCTCTTCGAGCATGGCGTACGTCTTGCCGACCCCCGGGGCCGCCCCGAGATAGATCCGCAGTTCACCCCTGCCCACCTGCCCATCCTCCCAGGATCAAGGAGGAGCCCCCGCCTAACGCATTCGGTAGCGGCGGGGCCCCTGTCAACAGGCCGGCTCAGCGCGCCGGGAACGTCTCGTCCAGCGCGAGGTTGAGGGTCAGCACGTTCACCGCGGGCTCGCCCATGAAGCCGAGCACCCGGCCGGTGGTGTGCGCCGCGACCAGCCGGCGGACCGCCGCCGGGTCCGCGCCGCGCTCCCGCGCCACGCGGGCCACCTGGATCTCCGCGTACGCCGGGGAGATGTGCGGGTCGAGGCCGCTGCCGCTGGCGGTGACCGCGTCGGCGGGTACGGCCGGCTGCGCCGGGGCGTCGCCCCGGACCGGGGTGATCACGCCGCCCTCGGCCACGTAGTCCCGCCCGGGTCGGGCCGGCTCGACCGGCACACCCGCCCAGGTGGTGACGAACGGTGTCGCCGGCGCGGCCTGGTTGACGCTGACCACACGGGTGACCGGACCGGTGAGGCCGTCGGCGCGGAACACGGCCAGCACCGCGCCCACCCCGTCCGGCGTGCAGTACGGGCGCCGCCCGTCCACGCCGTCCCGCGCGCCGACCGCTCTGCTGCGTGCGCAGACCTGGGTGAGCAGGCTCGGGGTGGCGTCGGCGGGGTCCGCCGCGAGCGTGTCCACCACGCTCTCCGGGCCGAGGTTGCTCGCCGCGGTGGCGGTCGGGTCGTAGCCGTCGCCGGCGGCGGAGGGCCGGGACTGGAAGTAGCGCGGGACCGGCTCGCCGGCCGCGTCGGTGAACGACTGACCGATCAGCGAGCTGCCGACGGGCCGCCCGTCGACGGTGACGAGTGAGCCGTGCGCCCTGCCGTCGAGGCCGGGAAGGCGGCCCACGGCGACCAGGGCGAGCGGGTAGGCGAGGCCGAGCAGCACGGTGAAGACGAGCACCGCGCGCAGGGCGGCCAGGTGCGGGGCGAGCCAACTGGGCAGGCGCATCACGAGATCCCCGGAATGAGTTGGACGAGCAGGTCGATGAGTTTGATGCCGGCGAACGGCACCAGGACGCCGCCGAGGCCGTAGCGCCACAGGTTGCGGCGCAGCAGCGCCGACGCGCTGGCCGGTCGGTGCCGGACGCCGCGCAGCGCCAGCGGGATCAGCGCGACGATGACGATGGCGTTGAAGACGACCGCGGACAGGATCGCCGACTCGGGGCTGGCCAGCCGCATCACGTTCAGCCGGTCCAGCGAGGGGTAGATGCCGGCGAAGATGGCCGGGATGATCGCGAAGTACTTCGCGACGTCGTTGGCGATGCTGAACGTGGTCAGCGCGCCCCGGGTGATCAGCAACTGCTTGCCGATCTCCACGATCTCGATCAGCTTGGTCGGGTCGGAGTCGAGGTCGACCATGTTGCCGGCCTCCTTCGCCGCCGACGTGCCGGTGTTCATCGCCACGCCGACGTCCGCCTGGGCCAGCGCGGGCGCGTCGTTGGTGCCGTCGCCGGTCATCGCGACCAGCCGGCCGCCCTCCTGCTCCCGGCGGATCAGCGCGAGCTTGTCCTCCGGGGTGGCCTCGGCGAGGAAGTCGTCCACGCCGGCCTCGTCGGCGATGGCCTTCGCGGTACGCGGGTTGTCCCCGGTGATCATGACGGTGCGGATGCCCATCCGGCGCATCTCGTCGAAGCGCTCCCGCATGCCGGCCTTGACCACGTCCTTGAGGTGGATGACGCCCAGCACCCGGGCCGGCGCGCCGGCGGTGTGCTCGGCCACCACCAGCGGGGTGCCGCCGGTGCCGCTGATCGCGTCGACGAGCGCGTCGACCTGCCCGGTCGGGTGGCCGCCGTGCTCGCGTACCCATGTCGTCACCGCGGCGGCGGCGCCCTTGCGGACCTGTCGGACGCCGCCCTCGACGGCCAGGTCGACGCCGCTCATCCGGGTCTGTGCGGTGAACGGCACGAACGTGGCGTGCGGGACGAGGCCGGGTTCCCGGTCGCGCAGCCCGAACCCGGTCCTGGCCAGCACCACCACCGAGCGTCCCTCCGGCGTCTCGTCGGCCAGGCTGGAGAGCTGCGCCGCGTCCGCGACCGTGGTCGCGTCGACGCCGTCGACCGGCAGGAACTCGGCGGCCTGCCGGTTGCCGAGCGTGATCGTGCCGGTCTTGTCCAGCAGCAGCGTGTTGACGTCACCGGCCGCCTCGACCGCCCGGCCGCTCATGGCGAGCACGTTGCGCTGGACGAGGCGGTCCATGCCGGCGATGCCGATCGCGGAGAGCAGCGCGCCGATCGTGGTCGGGATGAGGCAGACCAGGAGGGAGACCAGCACGATGCCGGTGACGCCGGCGTCGGTGACCGCCGGGGTGTCCGGCGCCGCGGCCTGCCACTCCTTCGCGAAGATCGTCATCGGCTGGAGCGTGACCACCGCGAGCAGGAAGATGATCGTCAGCGCGGCCAGCAGGATGTTGAGCGCGATCTCGTTCGGCGTCTTCTGCCGGTTGGCGCCCTCGACCAACGCGATCATGCGGTCGATGAAGCTCTCGCCCGGCTTCTGCGTGATCCGCACGACGATCCGGTCGGAGAGCACCCGGGTGCCGCCGGTGACCGCGCTGCGGTCGCCGCCGGACTCCCGGATCACCGGGGCCGACTCGCCGGTGATCGCCGACTCGTCGACGCTGGCGATGCCCTCGACCACGTCGCCGTCGCCCGGGACGATCCCGCCGGCCTGGACCAGCACGATGTCGCCCGGCCGGAGCCGCGGCGCGGGCACCGTCTCGTCCCGGTACGCGTCGGCCGCCGCGCCCGGCGTCCAGCCGAGCAGGCGGGTGGCGACGGTGTCCTGCCGGGCCCGGCGCAGCGTGTCCGCCTGGGCCTTGCCCCGCCCCTCGGCGACCGCCTCGGCGAGGTTGGCGAAGACCACTGTCAGCCACAGCCAGCCGGTGATCGACCAGGCGAACACGGACGGGTCGGCCACCGTGAGCACGGTGGTGAACAGCGCGCCGATCTCGACGATCAGCATCACCGGGTTGCGCCAGAGGGTGCGTGGGTCGAGCTTGCGCAGCGCGTCCGGCAGCGACGCGAGCAACAGACGCGGGTCGAGCAGTCCGCCGCCGGCCCGGTCGCCCCGGGCGACCGGCGTCGCCGGGGCGGCCGGCGTGGCGGTGGCGGCCGGGCCGGCGGTGGCGGCCGGGCCGGCGGTGGCGGCCGGCGTGCCGGCGGTGTCGAGAGGTGCCGTCATGTCCTTGTCTCTCATGGTGGTCACAGCCCTTCGGCCAGCGGGCCGAGCGCGAGGGCGGGCAGGAAGGTGAGCGCGACCAGGACCACCGTGACGCCGACGACCATGCCGACGAAGAGCGGCCGGTGGGTCGGCAGGGTGCCCTCGGACGCGGGTCTGGGCTGCTGGCGGGCCAGCGAACCGGCCAGGGCCAGCACGAAGATGATCGGCAGGAACCGGCCGAGCAGCATGCACAGCCCCAGCGCGGTGTTCCACCACTGCGTGTTCACGGTGATGCCGGCGAACGCCGAGCCGTTGTTGTTGCTCGCCGAGGTGAACGCGTAGAGCACCTCGGAGAGCCCGTGCGGGCCGACGTTGAGCGCGGTCGAGGCGTTGCCGGTGGCGAACGCGGCGGCGGTGCCGCCCAGCACCAGGGCCGGGGTGACCAGGAAGTACGTCGAGGCGAACGTGATCTCGCGTGACCCGATCCGCTTGCCCAGGTACTCCGGCGTCCGGCCGACCATCAGGCCGGCGACGAAGACCGTGAGCACCGCGAGGACCAGCAGCCCGTACAGGCCGGCGCCGACGCCACCGGGGGCGACCTCGCCGAGCATCATGTTGCCGAGCGTCATCATCCCGCCGAGCGCGGTGTACGAGTCGTGGAACGAGTTCACCGCGCCGGTCGAGGTGAGCGTGGTGGCCGCCGCGAAGGTGGCCGAGTTCGACACGTCGAACCGCACCTCCTTGCCCTCCAGCGCCGCGCCGACCGCCTGCGGCACCGTGCCGTGCCCGGCCAGCTCGAACACGTTGGTCAGGGTGACGCCGGCCAACGCCAGGATCGCCATCACCGCCGCGATCGCGTGACCCTGCCGGTTCTGCCCGACCATCCGGCCGAACACCCGGGGCAGGCTGAACGGGATGAGCAGGATCAGGAAGATCTCGATCCAGTTCGTCCACGCGGTCGGGTTCTCGAACGGGTGGGCGCTGTTGGCGTTGTAGAAGCCGCCGCCGTTGGTGCCCAGCTCCTTGATGACCTCCTGGCTGGCCACCGGCCCACCGGTGACCGTCTGGGCGCCGCCGGTCAGCGTGGTCACGTCGGTGCCGCCGGAGAGGTTCTGCACCACCCCGCCGAGCATCAGCACGATCGCGCCGAGCACCGCGACCGGCAGCAGGATCCGCAGCGTGATCCGGGTCAGGTCGACCCAGAAGTTGCCCAGCTCGCCGGTGCGGGCACGGGCGAAGCCCCGCACCAGCGCCACCGCGACGGCGATGCCGACCGCGGCGGAGACGAAGTTCTGCACCGCCAGGCCGGCCATCTGCACCAGGTGGCCCATGGTCGACTCACCGGAGTACCACTGCCAGTTCGTGTTCGTCACGAACGACACCGCGGTGTTCCACGCGCCGTGCGGCACCACCGGGTCCCGGCCCAGCGAGAGCCAGAGGTGGTTCTGGAGGCGCTGGAGCGCGTACAGGAACAGGATCGAGACGGCCGAGAAGGCCAGCACACCGCGGGCGTACGCGCCCCAGGTCTGCCCGGCCGCCGGGTCGACGCCGACCAGGCGGTAGACGAGCCGCTCGACGCGGGTGGACCGGGTGCCGGCGACCACCCGGTACATCAGGTCCCCGACCGGCCGGTGCGCGGCGACCAGCGCCACCACCAGCGACAGGACGAAGAGCACCCCGGCTGTCGTCATGCTCATCAGAAGCGCTCCGGGAACAGCAGGGCGACGACCAGGAACACGCCCAGCCCGATCGCCAGCACCAGGCCGACGGCGTTGACGGCGTTCACCGCTTCTCCACGCCCCTCACCACGAGGGCGAGCGCCGCGAACAGCCCCACCGTCAGCAACACGAACAGCACGTCAGACACGGCTGACCTCTCCTAGCGGATGTCCCGCGACCGACTCCCGGCCGCGCCGGACCATCACAACGCCGGGTGGCGCACACGGACAGGGGTCATCACGCGACCATCACGCCGGACGGCGGTTTCTTGACGCGTCCTTCACGCGGACGGGTCGGGCCGCGCCGCCCGGTCGAGCGGGCCGAACGCGGACCGGACCAGCCGGTTCGCCTCGTCCTGGTCGACGTCGGTGGCGACCAGCAGGTCACTGGCCGCGGTGCGCACCTGGGCCACCACGACCGCGCCGGAGAAGTCCACCCCGGCCCGGTACGCGTGCCCGGCCTCGGCCACCGCCCGCAGCGCGGCCTCCCGGCAGCGGGTCGGCTCCGCCACGCCCCGGGCGAACTCCCTGCGCAGCCTGCGGGCCGCCTCGGCCAGCCCCGACACGGCGGCCGGCATGGCGTCCGGGATCCGCTCGCCGTCGGCGAGCAGCGTGACCGCCCGCCGGATCAGCGTGCCGCTGTTGCGCATCGCCCGGTCCACCGGCTCGACCGAGTTCGCGTACCGGCCGAGCGGCCCCTGCCGGGCGGTCCAGTAGACCGGCGAGAGCGTGGCGGCCTCCCGGGCGCCCTGCGCGGCCTCACCGAACGCGCCCATCTCCTCCTTGTTGTCGCGCAGCCGGTCCCGGGCGGCGATCGCCGCCTCGACGTCCCGCTCGCGCAGGGCGGCGGCGGTGCGGTCCAACTGGTCGGCGAGCAGCGCCAGCGCGGGACCGGCCGCCCGGTTGATGATCCGCAGCGGGTTCAGGGGCAGCAGCACGGCCGTCACCAGCAGCGTCGCGGCGCCGCCGATCAGCGCGTCGACCACCCGGGGCGCTTCGAGGTCCGGCATGGTCGGCGTCAGCGTGCCGATCAGCACCGCGGTCGCCCCGGCCTGGACCACCAACGCCGGGCTGCGACCGACGAACGCCGCCACCAGGACGGCCAGCGCCACGATGGCGCCGAGCTGCCAGGCGCCGACCCCGACCAGCCTGATCAACAGGTTGCCGATCAGGATGCCGACCGCCACGCCGAGAACCAGTTCGACGGTTCGGCGCAGGCGTTGCCCCACCGAGGCGGCGAGCGCCACCACCGCCGAGATCGGGGCGAAGACCGGTTGGGCCACGTGCAGCAGCGAGTCCGCGGCCCACCAGGAGAGGCCGGCAGCCAACCCGGCCTGGGCGGCCAGCCCGGCGCCCGCGCGTACCCGGCGGAACCGGTCTGTCAGCAGCGCCGGCACGGCCCGCAGCCGGCGGACGAGGCGCTGGTCACCGGCGGTCCTGTCCCCGGCGGCCTGGTCACCGCCGCCCGCTCCCGCACCGGCCACGGCCGGGCGTACCCGTTTCCGGGCGGACCAATCCCGTTCAGCGACCGGCGGCGTTGGCGACCAGTGCCTCGGCCACCTCGCGCACCTTGCGGTTGGCGTCCTGGGAGAGCTTCGACAGCAACGCGAACGCCTCGTCCGCCGTGCATCGCCGCTCACCCATGATGATCCCCTTGGCCTGCTCGATCACCGCCCGGCTGCGCATCGCCTCCTGCATCTGCCGGGCCAGCGTCGCGGCGTTGTCGTAGAGGTGCGCGTTGGCCAGGGCGACCGCGGCGTACGCGGCGAAGTTCTCCGCCGTCCGCACGGCCGCGCTGTCGAACGCATGCGCGGTGAGGCCGTAGACGTTGAGCGCGCCGGTGACGGCCTCCTGGATCGGCAGGCCGATCGACAGGGAACTCCCGACGCCCGCCGCCCGGGCCTGGGCGGCCCACTCCGGCCAGCGCTCCTCCACCGCCAGGTCGGGCAGCGAGATGCTGGCCGCGCTGGCCGCGGCGTCCAGGCAGGGCCCTCGCTCGTACCGGTACTGCCACTCGTCGAGCTGCCGGGCCAGGTCGCTGGTGCAGGCGGCGCTGGAGTTGGCACCGCCCTGAGCGAGGGTGACCGTCACGTGCGCGCTGCCCGGGACGGTCTGGTTCGCCAGCTCGGCGACGCGGCGCAGGATGTCCGCCAGGTCGACCTCGTCGAGCCGGATGCGGCTCAGCTCGGCCAGGGCGTCGCCGGGGTCCGTGGGCGGGGCTGTCATCAGCATGTCCTTCGTCGGCCGGCGGTCGGACGGGTCGGGCACCGCCCAACCTACTCGCCGGGGTCCCGGGCCGCCGGGAAGCCCGAGGTGCGGCGGCGGTCGGATCGACGTAGTGTCGAGAACGGGTCAAGACATGCGCCCTCCACCCGCTCACGGTCGATCGTGTTCTCCCGGCCGGGGAGCGTCCGCCGATTCGTCGCGTGGGAGGTGCCATGTCGAAAAATCTGCCGGGCTTCGGCCGTCATCATGTGCCGACCGCCTCCGGGTCGCTCCGGCCCGACGACCCGATCATGTGGTTGAGCTGCGAGGTCCGCGGGAACCTGACCCGGGTCGAGGTGGTCGGCGAGGTCGACCTCAGCAACGCCCATCTGCTCGCGGAGCTGCTGGAGAACGTCGCGGCCCGGACACCGACGGTGACGGTGGACCTCTCGGCGGTCACCTTCTTCGGCGCCAACGGCACCGACGCGCTGGTCCGGGCCCACCAGGCGCTGACCGAGCGAAGCGGCCGACTCACGCTCTGCCGCCCCTCGTCGGTGGTCCGCCGGGTTCTGGAGATCACCGGCACGCTCGGCATGTTCGAGGTCGTCGACCGTCCACGCGCCCGGGTCACCGGCGACGCGCCGGCACGTCCCGTCGTCCCGGCCCGCGCCGGGTCGTAGAGTTGACCCGTGACTGACGCCCCGGCCGGGGCGTCACGAACGCGCGTCAAGAAGCGGCGCATGTCCCGGTCCGTCGGATCGGGACAGCGGTCCGCGACTGCGGGCCGTCCTCCCCGCCACCCGCCGTCCCACCCCCCTGGGCCGACGGCGCTTCGCACAAGGACGTCACAGCTCATGCCGCAGGCCCACCCCGACCTCGCCGCAGCCTTGATCAGACTCGGGCGGATCAAGTACGACGAGGTCGACCTCGACGTGGTGTTGTCGACCATCGCACAGGTCGCCAAGGACACCATTCACGGCACCGCCGAGGTCTCGGTCACCCTGGTCCAGGGCGCGCAGGCGTACACCGCCGCCCACACCGGGGACCTGGCGTTGACCCTGGACGAGTGGCAGTACGAGCAGGGTCGCGGACCGTGCCTGGACGCCGCGACCACCGGCACCGCCATGCTGGTGCCGGACATGTCGACGGAGAGCCGCTGGCCGGAGTGGGCGGGCCGGGCCCACGAGGCGGGCGCGGCCAGCTCGCTGTCGATCGGCCTGCCCATCCAGGAGGCGATGGTCGGCGCGCTCAACATCTACGCCGCCGTGGCGGGCGTCTTCGACGACCAGGTCGAACTCGCGCAGACGTTGGCCGGGTACGCCGCCATCGCGCTGGCCAACGTGCACCTCTACGAGAGCACCGCCACGCTCGCCCAGCAGATGCAGGAGGCGATGCAGAGCCGGGCGGTGATCGAGCAGGCCAAGGGCATCATCATGGGCCAGCGGCGCTGCTCGGCCGAGGAGGCGTTCGCCATCCTGGCCCGGGTGTCGCAGGACTCCAACCGCAAGCTGCGTGAGGTGGCCGAGTCACTCGTCGACCGGGCGGTGCACGGCGGCCGGGACTGACCGCCGCGCCCGGATCAGCGGGGCATCTCCCGCCAACCGGTGCCGCCCGATCGCCAGGCCCCGGCGAGGATGCTCGCCGAGACGCGGCTCGGGCACTGCTGGATCTTCGACCGGCCGGCGGCGCCGCCGATCTGGGCCTGGACCTGCCACTGCTGTCCGTCGGTGCAGATGTAGACGTCGCGGCGCCCGCGGGGGATGTTGACGCCGTTCCACCAATGTTCCTCCACGACCATGAACTGACCGTACCGCAGGTGACCCGGTCCGGCCCAGACCCGGGGGTACGGGCCGGACCGCACCCGGGGTCAGCCGTCCAGCTGGCGGACCATGTTCAGCACGGTCTCGACCTGGGCACCGCCCTTGATCGGGTAGTTCGTGCCGAGGTAGCCCCACCAGTCCCAGCAGCCGTTCGGGTTGACTCCGGAGGCGATCGCCTGCGGATAGAGGACGATCAGTCGGTTGGTGTCGGCGTACTGGTTGAGGTTGGCCCGGTCGACGAACGCGGTGCCGACCCGGGCGTACCCCTGGGCGCAGCCGTGCAGCGCGACCAGCAGCCGGCAGGTGGTGCCGGCGGCGCAGGCAGCCGGCACGTACGCGAAGCCGTTGCCGTCCATGCTCAGCCCGTTGGCCCAGCCGTTGACCGCGAAGCCGTCCTGACTGAAACGGATCAGCGTGCCGCCGAGCGGGCCGGTGTTCGGCGCGGCGACCGGACCGAGCAGGTGGGCCAGGAACGCGCCCTGCGGGTCGGTGCCGCAGTCGGCGAGGAACGGCGAGGCGGTGGCCGTGCAGCCGACCGTGCCGTAGGGCGTGACCCAGGAGTGCCCGGCCGAACCGCCGGAGTCGTAGCGGACGCCGGCGCCGAAGTCCTGGTAGTAGCGAACCAGGTCGTCGGTGACCGATTTCTTCACGGTGGCGTCGTTGGCGCCGTGGTAGACGTACACCGGCTGGCCGGCCAGGTTGCCGGTGCCGTCGATCCAGCCGGACGAGGCCCAGGCGCGGGTGTACGCCTCCAGGTTGCCCAGATACGTCGGGTAGATGTTGTCGCCGCAGCCGTAGAGCGCCTGCGGGACGCTGTTCTGCGCGCAGTAGTACGGCCCGGCCGCGAAGATCGCCGCGCCCCGGATCCGGGCCGAGTAGGCGACCTGGAGCTGGGTGGCCAGGTACCCGCCGGAGGAGACCCCGGCGACGTAGACGGCGGAGACCGGGTACGCCCGCAGCGTGCCGGCGACCGGAGCCTTCGTGTACGGAGTGCTCGCGGCCCGGGCGGCGACGCCACCGGGCAGGACCAGCAGGAGCGCGGCGGCGAGGGTGGTGACGGCTTTCCACGGTGTCTTCATGGCGTTCTCCCGTCCGAGCGCCGGTGGGACGACCGGCGTGCCGGCACGCTAGCGTGACATCGACCACGGCAGATATCCGCGCGGTCGCCACCTCGCCCGTCGGGGCGGTGTGGGCCGGCCACCCCGAAAAATCCCCTGGACCGTCGCCGCGGCCCGAACTAGCGTCCCGACGGATGGACCTGCCACGGAGCTTCACCATCCGCGAGGGCGACCTGCGCGTCCTCAACCCGATCGACGAGGCCAAGCTGGCCACGCTGGGCCGGGCGCTGCGGCTCCCGCCCGGCGCGGAGCTGCTCGACCTGTGCAGCGGCAAGGGCGAGCTGCTCTGCACCTGGGCCCGGGACCACGGCGTCACCGGCACCGGCGTCGACATCAGCACCGCGTTCACCGCCGCCGCCCGGGAGCGCGCCGCCGAGCTGGGCGTCGCCGACCGGGTCCGGTTCGTGCACGGCGACGCCGCCGCGTACGTTCCGGAACGCCCGGTCGACGTGGCCGCCTGCGTCGGCGCGACCTGGATCGGGGACGGCGTCCCCGGCACGCTGGACCTGCTCGACCACGCGCTGCGCCCCGGCGGCCTGGCCCTGGTCGGCGAGCCCTACTGGCGGCGGGACCCACCCGACGCCGAGACCGTGACCGGCTCGCACGCCCGGTCCCGGGACGAGTTCCACGACCTGCCCGGCCTGGTCCGGCTCTTCGGCGCGTGCGGCTGGGACCTGGTCGAGATGGTCCTCGCCGACCAGGACAGCTGGGACCGCTACGCCGCCGCGCACTGGCTGAACCTGCGCCGCTGGTTGGACGCCAACCCGGACGACGAGCTGGCCCCGGAGCTGCGGCAGGAGTTGACCGAGGACCCGCTGCGGTACGTCCGCTTCCAGCGCGAGTATCTGGGTTGGGGAGTGTTCGCGCTGATGCGCCGCTGATGCCCCGGACCCGCCGACAACGGACGACCGGGCTTAGCAGATCGCTACGCAGGGTAAAGACAGATCATGGGACAGTTGCGCACGTCGCCGCCGCCACCACAGGCCGCTGAGCTGGAGCAGTGGGTGCTCGACAGCCCCGCGGAACTCCGTGACGTGCGCGCCTCCCTACGTGACGCACTGAACCGGCACGGCCTGGTACAGGGCGAAGACCTGGACGAGGTGCCGCACATGGTGCTGCTCGTCGCCACGGAACTGTCCAGCAACGCGCTCCGGCACGGGCGACCCCCCACCATCGTCACGCTGCTGGCCAGCGACGACTGCTTCCTGCTCGACGTGGCGGACCACGACATCAGCTCGGTGCCGGAGCTGACCGACATCCACCCGCTCGACTCGGGCGGGCGCGGGCTGTTCCTGGCCCAGTCGATCTCGCTCGACGTCGGCTGGTACGCCACCGACACCACCAAGCACATCTGGGCCTCGTTCTCGCGGTAGGGCTCAGAAACCGGACACCGGGTGCGGGACGTACGGCGCCTCCAGCTCCGCCACCTCGGCGTCGGTCAACTCCATCTCCAGCGCGGCGACCGCGTCGGTCAGGTGGTGCGGCTTGGTGGCCCCGACGATCGGCGCGGTCACCGCCGGATGACGCGCCACCCAGGCCAACGCCACCTGGGCGCGCGGCACGCCACGCTGCGCGGCGACCCGGCCCACCGCGTCGACCACCGCCCGGTCGTGCTCCTCGGTACGCGCGTACAGCTTGCGGCCGAACTCGTCGGTGTCCGCCCGCGCGGTCCGCTCCCCCGGGTCGCGGGTCAGCAGGCCGCGGGCCAGCGGACTCCACGGGATCACCGCGACGCCCTGGTCGAGGCAGAGCGGCAGCATCTCCCGCTCCTCCTCCCGGTAGATCAGGTTGTAGTGGTTCTGCATGGAGACGAACCGGGTCCAGCCGTGCCGCTCGGCGAGCCCGAGCGCCTTGGCGAACTGCCACGCGTACATCGACGAGGCGCCGAGGTAGCGGACCTTGCCGACCCGGACCAGGTCGTGCAACGCCTCCAGCGTCTCCTCGATCGGTGTGGCCGGGTCGAGACGGTGGATCTGGTAGAGGTCGACGTAGTCGGTGCCGAGCCGGCGCAGGCTCGCGTCGATCTCGCTCATGATGTGCTTGCGGGACAGGCCGCCCCGGTTCGGTCCCGACCCCCTCCGGCCGTGGACCTTCGTCGCGATCACCACCTCGTCGCGGTCGGCGAAGTCCTTCAGCGCCCGGCCGACGATCTCCTCGCTGGTGCCGTCGGAGTAGACGTTGGCGGTGTCGAAGAAGTTCACCCCCAGCTCCAGCGCCTGCTTGATGAAGGGCCGGGCGTGGTCCTCCGGCAGCGACCACGGGTGCGTGCCCCGTCCCGGCTCGCCGTAGCTCATGCAACCCAGGCAGAGCCGGGACACCTGAAGGCCGGTGGAGCCGAACGTCACGTAATCCATGCGGTCCATCTCACCACCGCCGTACTCGCTCCGCAGCCCGGTGGTCAGTGGTCCCCGGCCGGGATCGGGTCGTCGTACTGCCCGGACGGGCCGGCCAGCGGCTCGCCACCCACCAGCGGCCACGCGTTCGGCGTGCAGCCGTGCAGGCCGAGCGTCTGCTGCACCATCACCGGCGCCGGGCCGCCGGAGCGGGGGCAACGCTCGTGGCCGTGGCCGAGCCGGTGGCCCACCTCGTGGTTGAGCAGGTAGTGCCGGTAGAGGGCGAGGTCGGGCACGTGCGGCACGCCGTACACCCAGCGGGCCACGTTGATCACCACCCGGTCGCCGTTGCGGCAGGACGTGTAGCGGTCGGTCGGGTCGCCGCACAGCTCGCCCCGGGTGACCGGCGTGGTCAGCAACACGGTGAAGTCGGCCGGCGCTTCCCGGCCCACCCGTTGCAGCCGCCACCGGCCGTCACCGGTCCAGCCGCGCGGGTCGGCGAGCGTCGCCGCGACCTCCCGGGCGAAGCGCTCCACGTCCACGTTGCGGATGCCGTCCTCGACCGCGACCCGGTAACGCAGCAGCTCACCGCCGCGCCCGGCGACCGCGCCGGTGGTGTCGGCGGTGCGGAACCCGCCCCCGCCCCGGAGCGGATAGCCGATGGCGGGTGGCACCCGGCCGGCGGCCGGGACCGGCGACGGGGCGACCTTCGCCGGCGGGGCGGTCGCCACCGGCGGGCGCACGGACGGCATCGCCGCCGGCACGGTCCGGTCCACCCCGACCGAGGCCAGCAGCTCCGGGTGGCGTCGCACCGCGTACCCACCGACCGCCGTGAGGCCGGTCACGACGAGCACCGCCGCGAACGCGTGGAGGCCGGCCCTCGACCGTCGTCGGCGGCGGTGCACGCCCCGGTCCCGCCCGCCCACGTCGCTCTCCGTCCGTCGCCCCGCCCGCGTTCCGGCCAGGAGTACGGATACCAGGTCCGAACGGTTGAACGGAAGGGCCGGGTACCGTCTGTGCCGGGGTGGACGACCTGCCGCCTGTCGGATTCCAGGGGGAGCCACCCGTGTCACCAGCCGAGACGCTGCTCGACGACGCCCTCGCGGCGGCGCGCGGCACCGACGTACGCGCCGCCGAGCGCGCCCTCGACGCTCTGGTGGTGGGCGACGGCGCGGCGGTGGACGCGGCGCTGCTCGCCCGGCTCTCCCGCGCCGTGGGGCGGCTCTGGCCACGCGGCTGGCAGCCGGTCGACGTGGACCGGCTCGCCACCCGCCGGCTGACCGCGCGGGGCGCCCGGCTGCTGCGCGACACGCTGGCCGCCCAGCGGCGTGCGCTGCCCGCACCGGTGCCGGCCTGGTTCGACGAGCAGCTCACCGACCTGGCCGCCCGCTGGGACGCCGACGCGGGCTGGCTGGACCGCCGCGCCGACGGCGACCGGATCACCGCGTTGCGGGACGCGGTCGACGCGCTGGTGCTCGTCGAGTCACTGCCGCCGATCGCGGTGCTCCGGCCACCGCCCGGCGCCGCCGCCGTCCCGCTCGCCGCCGTGCCGGCTACCGGTTCCCGGATGCTCGACCGGGTACGCGCGCTGCTGGCCAAGGCCGAGTCGAGCGGCTACCCGGCCGAGGCGGAGGCGTTCACCGCGAAGGCGCAGGAGCTGATGGCCCGGCACAGCATCGACGCGGCGCTGCTCGCCGCCAGCGCTGAGCGGCCCGACCAGCCGGGCGGGATGCGCCTCGGCACCGACGCCCCGTACGCGGCGGCGAAGGCGCTGCTGATCCAGGAGGTGGCGGCGGCGAACCGGTGCGAGTCGGTGTGGTCCGACGACCTGGGCTTCGCCACCGTGCTCGGGTTCCCGGCCGACCTGGCCGCGGTCGAGCTGCTGCACACGTCGCTGCTGGTGCAGGCCACCGCCGCGATGCTGCGTGGACGCGGCGAGCGCGGTGGACGCGGCAGGGGCGGCGGCCGGCGTACGAAGGGTTACGACGAGTCGTTCCTCAACGCGTTCGCGCTGCGGATCGGGGAGCGGTTGCGGGCGGCCAGCACGGCGGCGGCCGAGGAACACGCCGACGACCGGCTGCTGCCGGTGCTGGCGGCCCGGACGGACGCCGTCCGGGAACGCGCCGACCAGCTCTTTCCCGGCACCACCCGGCACCGGCTCCAGGTGCGTGACACGGAGGGGTGGAGTTCCGGCGCCACCGCCGCCGACCGCGCCTCCCTGGACGCCGGCCGCCCCGCCCCTCGTCCGCTGCGCGGCCCACGCTGACCCGTCTTCCCGCGCGACGCGAGGCGTGCGAGGTTCGGGTGCGTTTGTCGTGGTAGGAGCGACGTCAGATGCACCGAAAGAGGCGTCTCCCCCGTGTCGGATCGGGCCGGTCGGCTCCGACCCGTCCGTGAGGCGCCACCGACGGTGGCCCGTACCCGAGGAGTGGACCGTGAAGTACATGCTGCTGATCTGGAACCGGCCCGGCTTCGCCGACGAGCTGACCGAGGCGGAGCGCACCGCGATCTTCGGCGAGGTCGACGAGATCATGAAGGCGCTGACCGAGTCCGGTGAGCTGGTCGGCGGGGAGGCGCTGGCCGACCCGTCGCAGACCCGGACCGTACGCTCCGCGGGCGGCGGCACGGAGATCATCGACGGCCCGTTCGTGGAGAGCAAGGAGCAGTTCGCCGGCTACCTGACGGTCGACTGCGAGACCCCGGAGCGGGCCGTCGAGATCGCCGCGAGCTGGCCGGACGTGCGGCTCGGCTTCGGCGTGCTGGAGGTGCGCGCGGTGATGGAGCAGGCCGGGACGGAGATGTGACCTCCCGGGCGGTCGAGGATCTGCTGCGGACACTCGCGCCGCAGGTCCTCGGCGTGCTCGTCCGCCGGCACGGCCAGTTCTACGCCTGCGAGGACGCGGTCCAGGAGGCGCTGCTCGCCGCCGCCACCGGGTGGCCGGCGCGGGGCGTGCCGGAGCATCCCCGCGCCTGGCTGGTCACCGTGGCCACCCGCCGACTCACCGACGAGTGGCGCAGCGAACACGCCCGTCGGGCGCGCGAGGTCGCGGAGGCGGTCCGGCAGCCGGCGTACGCGGCGGTCGCCCCGCCCGCCGACGAGGAGCCGCCGAGCCGGGACGACACGTTGCGGCTGCTGTTCCTCTGCTGCCACCCGGCGCTGCCGCTCAACGCCCAGGTGGCGCTCACGCTGCGCGCGGTGGGCGGGTTGAGCACCGCCGAGATCGCGCGGGCGTACCTGGTGCCGGAAGCGACGATGAGCCAGCGGATCCGCCGCGCCAAGCAGCGGATCGAGGCGGCCGGGGCCCGCTTCACGCTCCCGTCGGGCGCTGACCGGGACGAACGGCTGGGCGCGGTGCTGCGCGTGCTCTACCTGGTCTTCAACGAGGGCTACACCGCGTCCAGCGGGGAGGCGCTGCACCGGGTCGAGCTGACCGGGGAGGCGATCCGGTTGGCCCGGGATCTGCACCGGCTGCTGCCGGACCAGGGCGAGGTGGCCGGGCTGCTGGCGTTGATGTTGCTCACCGACGCGCACCGGGCCGCCCGGGTGGGCCCGGACGGGGAGTTGGTGCCGCTGGCCGAGCAGGACCGCACCCGCTGGGACACCGCTGCCGTGGCGGAGGGGATCGCGCTGGTGACGGACGCGTTGACCTGGTCGGCGCCCGGCCCGTACCAGGTGCAGGCCGCCATCGCCGCGGTGCACGCGGAGGCGCCCACCGCCGCGGCCACGGACTGGCCGCAGATCGTGGCGCTCTACCGGGTGCTGGCCCGGCTCGCGCCCAACCCGATGGTCACGCTCAACCAGGCGGTCGCGGTGGCCATGGTGGACGGCCCCCGGGCCGGCCTGGCGCTGCTCGCGCCGCTGCACGCCGACGACCGGACCGCCGGCCACCACCGCCTCGCCGCCGTCCGCGCCCACCTGCTCGAACTGGCCGGCGACCGGGCGGACGCCCGGACCGCCTACCTGGCCGCCGCCCGCGCCACCACCAGCCTGCCCGAGCGGCGTTACCTGGAGGTACGCGCCGCGCGGCTGGCCGCCGAGCGATGAGTTCCGCCGACCCGGCGGGTCCACCCCTCATGGGAGAGGTCACCAGTCAACTGTCGATGTCGTTGGACGGGTACGTGGCCGCGCCGGGTCAGAGCGTGCAGGATCCGCTCGGGCAGGGCGGCCTGCGGCTGCACGAGTGGGCGTTCGCCACCGAGAGTTGGCGCGCGCAGCACGCCCTCACCGGCGGGGAACGCACCGTCGACGCCGACGTGGTCGAGGAGATGACCGCCGGCGTCGGGGCGTACGTGATGGGCCGGCGCATGTTCGGCGGCGGCGAGGGGCCGTGGGACCGGGCCTGGACCGGCTGGTGGGGTGCCGATCCGCCGTTCCGTACCCCGGTGTTCGTGCTGACCCACCACCCGCGGGCGTCGCTGCTGATGGCCGGCGGCACGGAGTTCCACTTCGTCACCGACGGCGCCGAGGCGGCGCTGGAGCGGGCCCGGGAGGCGGCCGGTGACCGCGACGTCTGCGTGGCCGGTGGCGGCGGCACGGTACGCGGCTACCTGGCGGCGGGCCTGCTCGACTCGCTCTGGCTGCACATGGTGCCGATCGTGCTGGGCGGCGGCACGCCGCTCTTCGACGGACCGCTGGACGTGACCCTGACGCCGGAGCGGGTGGTCGCGGGTCCCACCGTCACCCACATCCGCTACCGCGTGCCGCGCTGATCCGGCAGCGGGTCGGCACCACCGTCCCTGGCCACGCAGCACGCCGGGCCGGCCCGAAGGCCGGCCCGGTGGGTTGTGCGAGCGTACGTCAGCTCTTGAAGGCGTCCTTGATCTTCTCGCCGGCCTGCTTGAGCTTGGCGCCGGCCTGGTCGTTGCGGCCCTCGGCCTCGAGGCGCTCGTTGTCGGTCGCCCGGCCGAGGCCCTCCTTGACCTTGCCCGCGGTGTCCTGGGAAGCGTTGTCGATCTTGTCGTCGAGACCCATGGGAACCTCCAGCTCAACAGTTGCGTGACGACAACGAGTTACCCAACCGGTCGCCCGCCCAACCATGCCGGTGCCCGGCGTCACCCGATCGGGCGAAAGCGCCGCAACCGCAGGCTGTTCGCCACCACGAACACCGACGAGAAGGCCATCGCCGCGCCGGCCAGCATCGGGTTGAGCAGCCCGGCGGCGGCCAGCGGCAGCGCGGCCACGTTGTAGGCGAACGCCCAGAACAGGTTGCCCTTGATGATCGTCAACGTGCGGCGGGAGAGCCGGATGGCGTCCGCCGCGGCCAGCAGGTCGCCCCGCACCAGCGTCAGGTCGGCGGCCTCGATGGCCACGTCGGTGCCGGTGCCCATGGCCAGCCCGAGGTCGGCGCGGGTCAGCGCGGCGGCGTCGTTGACCCCGTCCCCGACCATGGCCACCACCCGGCCCTCGCCCTGGAGCCGCTCGACCACGGCCACCTTGTCGGCGGGCAGCACCTCCGCGATCACCTCCTCGATGCCCACCTCGGCGGCCACCGCCCCGGCCACGGTGGCGTTGTCACCGGTGAGCAGCACCGGGGTGAGCCCCAGGCCGCGTAGCCGGTCGACCGCCGCCCGGCTGGTCGGCTTGACCGCGTCGGCCACCGCGAGCACGCCCCGGGCCCGCCCGTCCCAGCCGGCCAGGACCGCCGTGCGGCCGGCGGCCTCCGCGCCGGTCGCGGCGCGCACGACCGCCTCGGGTACGTCGAGACCGCGCTCCCGCAGCAGTCGGAGCCGCCCGACCACCACGCTCCGGCCGTCGACCGTGCCGGTCACGCCGAGCCCCTCGGCGTTCGCGAAGTCGCCGACGGCGGGCGTCGGACCGGCCTCGGCCGCGCCCTCGGCGACCGCCCGCGCGATCGGGTGCTCGGAGGCCGCCTCCAGCGCCCCGGCCAGCCGGAGCAGCTCGCCGGCGTCCTCGCCGGCGGCGGGCAGCACCTCGGCCAGCGTCATCCGGCCGGTGGTGACGGTGCCGGTCTTGTCCAGCACCACGGTGTCCACCCGGCGGGTGGACTCCAGCACCTCCGGTCCCTTGATCAGCACGCCGAGCTGCGCGCCGCGCCCGGTGCCGACGAGCAGCGCGGTCGGGGTGGCCAGGCCGAGCGCGCACGGGCACGCGATGATCAGCACGGCCACGGCGGCGGTGAACGCGGCGGTCGGCCCGGCGCCGGTGCCGAGCCACCAGCCCAGCGTGCCGGCGGCCAGGGCGATCACGATCGGCACGAACACGCCGGAGATCCGGTCGGCGAGGCGCTGCACCGCCGCCTTGCCGGTCTGCGCCTGTTCCACCAGCCGGGCCATCTGGGCGAGCTGGGTGTCGCCGCCGATCCGGGTGGCCCGGACCACCAGCCGGCCGCCGGCGTTGACGGTGGCGCCCACCACGGCGTCGCCCGGCCCGACCTCGACCGGCACCGACTCGCCGGTGAGCATGCTGGCGTCGACCGCCGACGTGCCCTCCTCGACCACGCCGTCGGTGGCGATCTTCTCGCCGGGCCGGACCACGAACCGGTCGGCGACCGCGAGCTGGTCGACCGGGATCCGGACCTCCGACCCGCCGCGCAGCACTGCCACGTCCTTCGCGCCCAACTCCAGCAGGGCCCGCAGCGCGGAGCCGGCGGTGCGCTTGGCCCGCGCCTCGAAGTAGCGTCCGGCCAGGATGAAGACGGTCACCCCGGCGGCGGCCTCCAGGTAGATGTTGCCGGCGCCGTCGCCGCGGGTGATGGCGAACCGGAACGGGTGCGTCATCCCGGGCATCCCGGCGTCGCCGAGGAAGAGCGCCCAGAGCGACCAGCCGAACGCGGCCAGCGTGCCGAGGGAGACCAACGTGTCCATGGTCGCCGCGCCGTGCCGCAGGTTGACCAGCGCGGCCCGGTGGAACGGCAGCCCGCCCCAGACCACCACCGGCGCGGCCAGCGTGAGCGAGGCCCACTGCCAGTAGTCGAACTGCCAGGCCGGCACCATGGCCAGCACGATCACCGGCAGCGTCAGCACGGCGGAGACCCACAGCCGGGTACGCGCAACCCGCAGCTCGTCGACCGGCTCGGCGGCCGTGACCTCCCCGGCGCGGGCGGGCGGCGGCGGCACCTCGGCCGTGTACCCGGTCTTCTCCACGGTGGCGATCAGGTCGGCCGGCGCGATGTCGTCGGCGTACCGGACGGTGGCCTTCTCGGTGGCGTAGTTCACCGTGGCCTCGACGCCGTCCATCCGGTTGAGCTTCTTCTCGATCCGGGCGGCGCAGGACGCGCAGGTCATGCCGCCGATCGCGAGCTCGATCAGGTTCGGCGCGGTCGGCAGCGTCTTTCCCGTGGTGGTCATCGCGACACCTCCCCGGTCAACTGTGCCCGTGCCCCGGCGTGCCGTGTCCGGCGTCCGGGGTCGGTGCGGTGGTGGGTGCCGGCGCGGGCTGGGCGCCGGCCAGGACGGTGAACTCGGCGGTGTGCACCGCGTCGCCGTGACGGAAGTCCAGGTAGAGACGGTACGCCCCGGCGGAGGGCACCTCGGCCGCGAACGTGACCGCCGGCCCGGCGGGGGTGCGCCCGTCGTCGGGCGTGCCTTCCGGGTGCACGTGCAGGTAGGCCAGGTCGCCCTGGCGCAGCGCCACCAGGTGCCCGTACGCGCCGAGGTAGGGCTGGAGGTCGGTGACCGGGCGACCGGCCCGGCTGACGGTGAGCGTGAGCCGGCTGGTGCGGCCGGGCTCCGGCGTGCCGGTGAGCGTGACCGTGTAGCCGTCGACAGTGGCGGTGGTGGCCGGCGCCGGCAGCGGCCGGGCGGCCAGCGGGCCGGGGACGGTGACGTCGACGCCGAGCGTCAGCGGCTCGCCGCCGGTCGGCGTGAAGTCGGCGAACGCCCGCCAGACGCCGGGCCCGGCGAGCGGCGAGGCGACCCGCCAGGTGCCGTCGGCCGCCAGCTCCGGGTGCACGTGCCGGAAGCCGGACAGGTCGCGGCGGGCGACGATCAGGTGCATGCGCCTGTCGTGCGCCACGTCGTAGCGGGTGACCGGTGCGCCGTCCGGGCCGGTGATCCGGAACGCGAACTCGCCGGCCGGGGCGGTCACCGGCTGGAGCGTGTAGCCCCGCTCGGAGACCAGCAGGCCGCCGGGCAGGTGCGCGCCGCCGGTGTCCCCGTCGCCGGTGTCCCCGTCGCCGTGGCCGGTTTCACCGTGGTCGGCGGTGCCGGAGTCGTGGTCGGTGTCGGTGGTGTCGTGCCGGATCTCGGCGGCCGGGGCGGCGGGACCGGCCACGTGACCGATCCCGTACGCCCCGGCGAACACCGTCGCGAGGCCGAGCGCGAAGCCACTCAGCTTCGTCGCCGTGTTCATGGTGCCTCCTCGGTTCTGCGGGTCCGCGGACCCGTCACGCCCCGGCGAGGTCGTAGCCGGCCTCGTCGACGGCGGCGCGGACGGCGTCCGCGTCCAGTGGTTCCCGGCTGGTGACGGTGACCCGGCCGGTGGCCAGGTCGACCTGGACGTCGGTGACGCCCGGCAGCGCGCTCAGCTCGGCGCTGACCGCGTTGACGCAGTGCCCGCAGGTCATGCCCTGCACCTGGTAGGTGGTGTCCATCTCGCCCTCCGATCAGATACCCCCTGGGGGTACGAGTCGAACGGTATCATACCCCCGAGGGGTACGGTATCCTCGACGCATGACCACGCCGTCCACCCCGGTCCGGGGCTACACCGCCAGCAAGGACCAACTGCTCGCGCGGCTCCGCCGCATCGAGGGACAGGTCCGGGGCATCGAGAAGATGGTCGAGGACGACCGTTACTGCATCGACGTGCTGACCCAGATCTCCGCCATCCAGGCCGCGCTGGACAAGGTCGCGCTGGGCCTGCTCGACGGCCACGCCCGGCACTGCATGCACGAGGGCGCCGCCGAGGGCCGCGCCGACGAGATGGCCACCGAGATGATGGCCGCAGTGGGCCGCCTCATGAAACGCGGCTGACCCAGCCCTCTCCCCTCCCCTCCCTGCCCCGCCCCGCCCCGCCCCGCCCCGTCGATCTTGCAGTTGCGGCCCAAGAGATGCCCCGTTCGCGCCGCTTGCCGAGGCCGTAACTGCAAGATCGCGCAGGTGGGGTGGCTACCATGACCCGGCGGCGACCCCGGGCGTGGACAGGACGCGTCCGCGCCGGCCGGTGGACGACCGGGCCGGTGAACCGGTGCGCCGCGACCCGTAGGGAGAGCCGCCGTGGGCGCCGACCACACCCGTCCCGCCCCCGCCGCGCCGCCGGGCGTACGCCGGCTCCTGTTCGCGACCGTGGTGCCGCTCTTCGTGCTCACCGTGCTCGCGGCGCTGGTGCTCTGGCCCCGGGGCGGCGGCCCGGAGCCGGCCGAAGCCGAGAACGTGCCACGCCACCACGGCACGGTGACCCGGGTGGTGACCGAGCCCTGTCCGCCCACGCCGGAGGCCCCCGCGGGCGGCGGCGGCCGGTGCGGCACCGTGACGGTCGCCGCGGAGCAGGGCCCGGACGCCGGCCGGCAGGTCGAGACGCCGATCCCGGACGGGCCCGGGGCACCCCGCGTCGAGGTCGGCGACGAGGTGATCCTGGTCGAGTTGACCGACCCGGCCGACCCGTCGGTGAAGGCGTACAACATCGCCGAGCACCAGCGCGCCACGCCGTTGATCTGGCTGGTGGCGCTCTTCGCCGCCGCGATCGTGGCGTTCGGGCGCTGGCGCGGGCTGGCCGCGTTGGGTGGCCTGGTGGCGAGCTTCGCCATCCTGCTCGGCTTCGTGCTGCCCGGGATCGGCGCCGGCCGGTCCCCGCTGCCGGTGGCGATCGTCGGCGCCGCGCTGATCATGTTCGTGGTGCTCTACCTGACCCACGGGATCAGCGCGCAGACGTCCGTGGCGGTGCTCGGCACGCTCGGCAGCCTGGTGGTCACCGGCGTGCTGGGCACGCTCGCCACCGCCGCCACCCACCTGACCGGCTTCGGCAGCGAGGACGCCACCACGCTCTCCATGTTCCAGGGCGGCGTGGACCTGCACGGCCTGCTGCTGGCCGGCATCATCATCGGCTCGCTGGGAGTGCTGGACGACGTCACGGTCACCCAGGCGGCCACCGTCACCGAGCTGGCGCACGCCAACCCCGACCTGTCCCGACGGCAGCTCTACCGGGCGGCGACCCGGGTGGGCCGGGCGCACATCGCGTCCACTGTCAACACCATCGTGCTGGCGTACGCGGGCGCCTCGCTGCCGCTGCTGCTCCTGCTGGTGGCCGACTCCCGCCCGGTGAGCGAGATCCTCACCAGCGAGTTCCTGGCCCAGGAGATCGTCCGCAGCGCGGTGGCGACCCTCGGCCTGATCGCCGCCGTACCGCTCACCACCGCGCTGGCCGCGGTCGTGGCCACCGCCGGACGGCACGGCCCGGCGACCGGGGCGTCGCCGACGCCGCCGGGCCGGCCCCCCGCGGCCCGCCGCGAGGCGCTGGAGGCGCTCGGCGGGACGTCGGCCGAACGGCGGCCCGACCACCGGGGAAGTACGGATGTCGCATGGTGACACTCCGCAGCGTGACGGCGCGCGGGAAACGCGATGCTGGTCACGCTGGGCAATGTCGAATTCTCGCGATTGGTCGGCTTCCGGGCGTAGATCCCCGGTCGACATCTCGGGTAACCTCGCTGCCGGTCACCGCCGAAGGCGCGCACCCGCGCCTGCGGTGCCGCCGCCCAATCGCCTCCGGGCGAGCCGGGGAACCAGGTACATGGGGTGAATCCGCGTCAGCGGTAGGGGCCGCTTCCGTCCCGAACCCGTCAGCTAACCCGGTCGGCGGCCGACGGAAGGGAACACTGTGACGGCACCCCTGCGCCGCTGCTTGACACCCGTGGTGGCCGTGCTCGCCGCGCTCGCCGTGCTGGTCGGGCCGACCCCGGCGTCGGCGGCTCCGCACACCGCCGCCCCCAACCCCTCGGGGCACTCGGAGGACGACGACCCACCGCTGATCAGCGAGGCCGTCACCGCCGCCAACCGGGCCTACCTCCAGGCCAAGTCCAAGCTGGACACGTCGCGCAAGCGGCAGCTCAAGCTCGCGCTGGAGGTGAAGGCGGCGCAGAACGAGCTGGACGCGCTCAGCCCGCAGGTCACCGAGATCGCCGCGCAGTCCTACCGCACCGGTCGGGTCGGTGCGATGGCGATGCTGCTGGAGAGCGACTCGCCCGACTCGTTCGTCCGTCGGGCCAGTGCCCTGGACGAACTCAACCTGTTCAACGGGCAGCGGCTCGCCGCCATCAACGCGGTGAAGACGCGCGCCGAGCAGGCCAAGATCGCGCTCGACGCCGAGGTGCGCGAGCAGGAGAAGCAGACGAACGCGATGGCCCGCGAGAAGGTCGAGGCGCAGAAGGCGCTGAAGCTGGTCGGTGGGCTGGACTTCACCGGTGGCCTGGTCTCGGCCACCTCCCCGGTTGCCAAGATCGGCCCCGGCCGCACCGCCGACGGCGGATGGAAGTCCGAGTCGTGCAGCGAGAACGACCCGACCACCTCCGGCTGCGTCACGCCGCGCACGCTGCACGCGTACAAGGAGGTCAAGCGCGCCGGCTTCAACCGCTTCGTGGGCTGCTACCGCCCCGGCGGGCCGTGGGAGCACCCCAAGGGCAAGGCGTGCGACTGGTCGTTGCAGAACAGCGGCTTCTCGCCGTGGCACAACAACGACACCCGCCGGTACGGCAACGAGGTGGCCGCCTTCCTCATCCGTAACGCCGACCGGCTGGGCATCTACTACGTGATCTGGAACCGGCAGATCTGGTTCCCGGCGACCGGCTGGAGTTCCTACAGCGGGCCCTCCAACCACACCGACCACGTGCACATGTCACTGCTCTGACGCGTACGCGAGAAGGGGCCGCCTCCGGGCGGCCCCTTCCGTGTGTCCGGGGGTGGTCAGCCGGCGAGCGCCGGGTCCGCCGGTGCGGCCGGGGCGGGCACCGGGGCCGGGGACTGCGCCACCGTTCGCACCTCGCCGCCGCTGAGCCGGTACGACATGCCGGCCACCGCGCACGCTCCCGCGGCCACCCGCTCGGCGAGCACCGTCGAGCGGGCCAACAGGGTCTCCACGGTCTGCGCGATGTGGATGTCGATGATGCCGTCGAGGTCCTCGACCTCCTGCCGGGCGGCCCGGAGCAGGCTGGGCGAGACGGCGTCCACCACCGCGCCCAGGTGCCCGGCCGGCGCGGAGCCGGTGCGGACCGCCTCGCGGGCCGCCTGGACCGCGCCGCACGAGTCGTGGCCGAGCACCACCACGAGGGGCGTGCCGAGCACGGTCACCGCGTACTCGACGCTGCCGAGCACCTCGGGGCCGGCGGTGTGCCCGGCGGTACGCACCACGAAGAGGTCGCCGAGACCGCGGTCGAAGATGATCTCGGCGGCGAGCCGGGAGTCGGAGCAGCCGACGATCACCGCGAACGGGTGCTGGCCCTCGGCGACCGCGGCCCGGTGCCCGGCGTCCTGGTTCGGATGCTGCGGCACGCCGGTGACGAACCGGTGGTTACCGGCCCGTAGTTCGGCGAGTGCCTCGTCGGGAGTGCTCGGGATCATCGCTGCTCACCTCGTCCTCGGGCGGAACGACCGGGCCGGCGGTCGGCGGTGTCGGCCTCGCGACCCACCGTCACACGAGACCGATGGCACGTCAAGATTTCGTGATACGCATTTCATGCGTTATGACTCGACCCGCTCCGGGTCCGGGCCATCGCCCGCCACGCCATACGATGACCACCATGGCGACCACACCAGGCGAGGACGGGAGCCGCCGGCACTGGACCTTCCTCACCAACCACGGGCACGTGCTGCTGGCCATCGCGCGCAACCCCACCGCGCGGCTGCGGGACGTGGCGGACGAGGTGGGCGTCACCGAGCGGGCGGCCCAGGCGATCGTCGCCGACCTGGAGGCCGGCGGCTACCTCCACCGCACCCGGGTGGGTCGGCGCAACGAGTACACGATCAACCCGAACGGTCGTTTCCGGCACCCCGCCGAGGCCGACCAGCAGGTCGGGGCGTTGCTCGACCTCTTCGCCGCCGAACCGGCGGCCACCGACGCCACCCCCGAGCGATGACCACGACCGGGTGGCCGTCCGTGCCCGCACGCGACCGGCCACGACGGTAATCTCACCGCGTGCGCGACAGCTTGCGGCCGGGCCGGACGACGGGACGCGCCCGGGCCGGCCACCGGGTCAGGTCCGTCCTGTCCGGAGCGGCGGTGGCCGTCCTCGTCGCCGGTGCGGCGGCGGTGCCCGCCCCGGCGGTGGCGGCACCGAAGTGCGGGCCCACCGGCGGGCCGGCCCCCACCGAGGCACCCTGGGCGCTGAGCCGGCTCGACCCGGCCGCCGCCTGGCGGGTCGGCAAGGGGCGGGGCGTCACCGTCGCGGTCGTCGACTCCGGTGTCTCACCGACCCACCCGTTGCTGCGCGGCCGGGTGCTGCCCGGCGAGGACTTCAACCACCTGGTCCACCTGCGCGGGCAGTGCGACCTGGTCGGGCACGGCACCATGGTGGCCGGCATCATCGCCGGCCGGGAGGGCAGCGGCCCGCCCTACACCGGCATCGCGCCGGAGGCGAGGATCCTGCCGCTGCGGGTGCTGGCGGAGAACAAGGAGAATTTCGACCCGGACGTGCCGGGTGAGATCGGCCGGGCGATCCGCTGGGCGGTCGACCACGACGCCGACGTGATCAACCTGTCCCTGGTCACGCTGGACGACCCGGCGTTGAGGTCGGCGGTCGCCCACGCGCTCGACAAGGGCGTGGTGGTGGTCGCCTCCGCCGGCAACCGGCAGGAGAACCGGGAGGACCGGCCGGCCTACCCGGCGGCGTACCCGGGGGTCATCGCCGTGGCCGGCATCGACGAGCAGGGCGGGCACGTCGGCAGCTCGGTCAGCGCGGACTACGTGGACATCGCCGGCCCCGGCCTGAACATCGTCGGCCCCGCGCCGCAGGGTCCGGGCTACCGCGCCGAGCCGCAGGGCGGGACGAGTTTCGCCACCGCGTACGTCTCCGGGGCGGCGGCGTTGGTGCGCGCCGCGTACCCGGACATCAGCCCGGATGAGGTGGCCTACCGGCTGACCCGCACCGCGGACAACCCGCCCGAGGGGCACAACCCGCAGGTCGGGTACGGAATGGTCAACCCCTACCGGGCGGTGACCAGCCTGCTGGGCACCCGGAGCGACCCGCCGCTGGGCGCGCTGCCGCCGCCCGCCCCGCGCACCGACCCGCTGGCCCGGCAGCGCACCGCGGCGATCTGGGTCGCCGTGGTCGGCACGCTGCTGGCCGGCGTGCTGCTGACGGTGCGCCCGATCCTGGCACGCGGCCGGCGACGCGGATGGCGACCCGGCCGGCGCGACGTCCCCCGGGGCGCCTGACGCACGACCGCCCGGCTACGCGCCCGGCCTCCGGGCCGGCCGGACCCGAGCCGGGGCGGACCCAAGCCGGGGCGGACCCAAGCCGGGGCGGACCCGAGCCGGGGCGGACCCGAGCCGGGGCGGACCCGAGCCGGGGCGGACCCGAGCCGCCGGGCCCGGAACACGGCACGGCTCCGCCCGACGCGAGCCGGAGCGGAGCCGTGCCGGACCTGTCGAGGTCAGTTGCCCCAGACCTTGGAGTTGCTCATCTCCGTGGTCATGTAGTTCTCGCGTGCGATGCCCACCGCGCCGCCGATCTCGTTGAGGACCTTGTTGATGTCCCGCACGGCGGCGTCCCACTGGGCCTGGTGCTGCTGGTAGGCGGCCCGGTCCTGGCCCTCCCACTCAAGCTTGGTCAGCATGGCCCGCAGCGTGTCCAGCTTCTCGTCGATGGTCCGCGAGATGGCCTGCATCTGCTGGTTGCTGCTCTCGAGGACGGCGTAGTCAACCTTGATGCTCATTGATTCCCCCTCTGCCTGTCTGCGCGGATCACGGGTTGAGCGCAGCGTGGAACTTGTCCAGCATCTGCTGCTGCTCCTCGTCGTTGACCTGGTGCGTCGTGCCGGACTTGTCGAGCAGGTCAGCGATGTTGTCCATCGCGGTGAGCAGCTTGTTCGTGTCCTCGTTCCAGCGGGTCATCAGGCCCTGGAAGCCCGTGGAAGCCTGGCCCTTCCAGGCCATGGCCAGGTCGTCGACCACGTTCCACAGCTTCTTGAGCTCACCGTCGACATCGCTGCGCGTGGACCGCACGTCACTCGCGGCGGTGTGCAGACTCGCTGCACTGACCTCGAACGCCATGCTTCACACCCTTCCGTCATCTTGTGGCGGCGGATCCGCCGCGCCCTCCCCCGCGGCAAGGCGAACCCACCCCACCGACGGCACATCAAGCGAACCGTAGCGGACGACGTCCAAACCGCGCAGCCCTGCCGGGCGATCCGAAGCGGACCGTCCGAAGTGGAAACACGGGTCGTGGTCAGATCCGGTCGCGGCGCGTCCTGACCAGCAGCGTCACGCCGAAGACCAGCACCCCGACCAGCAGTGCCGCCGCCAGCCACAACAACGGCTTGTCGAAGGCGCCCTCGACCACCACCACCAGCAGCGCGGCACAGCCGCTGAGCACCACCACCTCGGCGGCCAGCCGAAGCCGGGGCGAGCGGGTCAGCCCGGCGACCAGGGCCAGCACCAGGAAGCCCGGGATGGTGAGCACGAAGTAGACGAACAACCAGGTGATCAGCGTGTCCACGTGGTCGGCTCCCGTCACTGGTAGAACTTGCTGTCCTTGACCCAGTCGATCTTGATGTCCTTGATCCCCGGGTCGGTGCCGGTGGGCGCCCAACCGGGCCGGGAGTCCGCCGCGAACATCACCCGGCTGTCGGTGTTGAACCCGGCCATCACGGCGTGCAGGAGCGCGCCGATGTCCCCGAAGACCATCACCAGGATGGCGGCGGTCGCCGTCAGGCCGGCGATGCCGATGGCCTGCGCCAACGCGGAGGTGGCCGGGAAGAACTGGAGCGCGATCGAGGCGATCACCGCCACCAGGACCGGCATCATCGCCTGGGCGAACCCGGAGACCGCGTCGTTGTAGGCGTCCCGGGCCGAGGTGAGCGTCTCCTTGTTGGTGTTGAACGCGTCGGCCAGCGAGTCGATCTCCGCGCCGAGCTTGCGGACGAAGAGGTCGAACGCGTCCCGGTCGTCGAAGTCCCACTCCTTCGCGTCCGGCGGGACCGCCGCCATCGCGGCGCCGAACTGGTCCGACCCGAGCAGGCGCGCGGCCTCCTCCCACTTCTTGATCGTCTCGTTGACCTGCTGGTTGTCGAACATCTCCAGGTAGAGGATGGCGCCGATCAGACCCGCCGAGGCGGCGATCCACATCAGGTTGCCCCGGGCGATCGCCGCCGCCGACCGGACCGGCGCGGTCGTCTCGGCGACCGAGACCGTGCCGGTCACCGAGCCGGAGGCGTTGGCGATGAAGATCTCCGGTGGCATCAGGCGTCCTCCCCCTGGTCGGCCCGGCCGGTCACTTGACCACCCAGGGCTGATCCGACTTCTCCCAGTTCTTCGCGCTCTGTTCGAGCTGCTCCGCGGCCCGGTGCAGGTGCTCGATGCCGGCCCGGACATTGTCGAGGTGCCCGTCCACCGAGGCGTTGTGCCGCTCCACCGCACCGTGGCCGAACATGCTCAACGCGCCGCCCGGCAGTTTCACGTCCCCCAGCAGCGCCTGCACGTTGCGCAGGTACTGGATCGGACCGTCCGGCGCGTCGAGCATCCGGCCGGCCTTGCGGATCGCGTCGACGTCCACCGTGTTCGCCATCGTCGACCCCCGCTCAGCGCCGCAGACCGCGGGTCGGGTCCGACAGGTCCACCCCGAACTGGCGGAACCAGTCCTCCGGGGTCAGCGTGCCGTCCTGCGCGCGACGGACCAGGTCGGAGTCGCCGAGCGTCTCGGCCAGCATCTCCTGCTGCCGCTCCGCGAAGGCCGCGTACGCCGCGTCGACGGCCGCCTGGACCGACTCCGCCAGCGAGAAGCTGTCCAACCGCATGGCCCGGGCGTTCAGCTCGATGTTCCCGACCTTCATCTCACCGTCGACGGTCACCCGCACCAGGCCGTCCGGGCTCTCCCCGGCCACCCGCAGCTCCGCCCGCTGCTGCTGGAGCTCGACCAGCCGGCGCTGCTGTTCCTGGGCCTGCCGCAACAGGCTCTCCACGGCTCCACCGATACCCGACGGGCTGCTCACCACGGGCTCCCCTCCACACTCGCGACGTCGCGCCGACGCTACCGGACCGACGGTCCGCCGGCCGACCCGTCAGGCCGGCTCCGTCCAGGCGGTCTGGATCAACTGCTGGCCGTCGCGGCGGCGGACCAGGGTGCCCCGGCCCGGCGGCTGCGGGCTGGGCCGCAGGTTGCCGAAGACCGCGCCCTCCTCCCGGCTGCCGGACATCAGCAGGCCCGGCGAGTCCAGCTCGCGCAGACGTTGCAGCACCGGCTCGTAGAGCGCCCGGGCCACGCCGCCCACCCGCCGGGTGACGATCAGGTGCAGGCCGATGTCCCGCGCCTGCGGCAGCAGCTCGTGCAGCGCGCTGAGCGGGTTGCTGCCGCCGGAGGCGACCAGGTCGTAGTCGTCCACCAGGATGTACAGCTCCGGCCCCTTCCACCAGCTCCGGTCGCGGAGCTGCGCGGTCGTCACGTCCGGGCCCGGCAGCCGGTTCTGCAGGGCGCTGCGGATCGAGCCGAGCCCCTGACCGAACACCTGGTTGGACGGCGCGTAGTCGAGCAGGTGGTCACCCTCGACCGCGCCCAGCAGGCCACGCCGGTAGTCGGCGATGACCAACCGCGCCTGCGCCGGCGTGTACCGCTCGGCGATCCCCCGGGCGATCAGCCGCAGCAGGTTGGTCTTGCCGCACTCGGCGTCGCCGAAGACGGTCAGGTGCGGCTCGCCCGCCAGGTCGAGGTAGACCGGGGCCAGCGCCGACTCGTTCACCCCGATCGGGATGCCCGGGACGGCCCGGTCGACCACCGTGGCCAGCTCGCCGACCGTGAGCCTGCGGGGCAGCAGCCGGACCTTCGGCGCGGGCCGGCCCGGCCAGTTCGCCGCCACGTGCCCGGCCAGCGCGACCGACGCCTCGGTCAGGTCCTCGATGTCGCGCCTGCCGTCGATCCGTGAGACCGCGGTCAGGAAGTGCAGCTTGTCGCGCGTCAGACCGCGGCCCGGCGCGCCGACCGGCACGTTCTGCGCGGCCCGTCGGTCGATCTCCGACTCGGCCGGATCACCCAGCCGCAGCTCCAGCCTGGTGCCGAGCAGATCCCGCATGCTGATCCGGATCTCCGCCCACCGCACCGCCGTGACCACCACGTGTACGCCGAAGCCCAGCCCCCGGTTGGCCAGGTTGGTGATGGTCTGCTCCAGCTCCTCGTACTCCTGACGCAGCGTGTTCCAGCCGTCCACGACGAGGAAGACGTCCCCGAACGGGTCGTCGGCGAACTCCCCGGCCGCCCGCCGCCGGCGGTAGCTCGCCACCGAGTCGATGCCGTGCTGGGTGAACCGGTTCTCCCGCTCGTCGAGCACGGCCACCACCTCGGCCACCGTCCGGCGGACCGCCTCGACGTCGCGCCGGCCGGCCACGCCCGCGACGTGCGGCAGCGCGTCCAGGCTGCGCAGCGCGCCACCGCCGAAGTCGAGGCAGAAGAACTGCACCTCGCGTGGCGTGTGGGTGAGCGCCAGGGAGGCCAGCAGCGAACGCAGCATGGTGCTCTTGCCACTGAGCGAGGCGCCCACGATCACCACGTTGCCGCCGGCCCCGGCAAGATCGACCATCATCGGGTCGCGGCGCTGCTCGTACGGCCGGTCCACGATGCCCACCGGCACGGCGAGCCGGCCGCGGCCCGCCCACTCCGCGGTGGTCAGGCCGAAGGTCGGGTGCACGCTCAACGGCGGCAGCAACTCGGCCAACCCGGACGGCTCGGCCAGCGGCGGCAGCCAGACCTGGTGTGCCGGCCGGCCCCGGCCCGCGAGCTGGCCGATCAGCACGTCCAGCGTGGACACGTTCTTACCGTCGCCGGTCTGCTCGGGCTCCGGCGTGGTCTCCGCCGCGGTCGGCAGCGCCGGCACCGGCACGTGGTCGACGCCGTACGGCACGATCCGGCGCTGCACCTGCGCCCGGGTGGAGCGCCGCACCTGCCCCGGCGCCCGGTACGGGCCGGAGACGTAGGCGGCGCGGAACCGCAGCATGGTGGCGGTGTCGGTCTTGAGATAGCCGTGTCCGGGCGCGCTCGGCAGCTCGTACGCGTCCGGCACGCCCAGCACGATCCGGCTCTCCACCGCCGAGAACGTCCGCAGGCCGATCCGGTACGACAGGTGCGTGTCCAGCCCGCGCAGCTTCCCCTCCTCCAGCCGCTGCGAGGCGAGCAGCAGGTGCACGCCGAGCGACCGGCCGAGCCGGCCGATCATCACGAACAGGTCGATGAAGTCCGGCTTGGCGGCCAGCAGCTCGGAGAACTCGTCGCAGATGATGAGCAGGCTGGGCATCGGCTCCAGCGACTCGCCGGCCGCCCGCGCCTTCTCGTAGTCGTAGCGGGACACGTAGTTGCCGGCCGCCCGCAGCACCTCCTGCCGCCGGTTCATCTCGCCGGCCAGCGCGTCGCGCATGCGGTCGACCAGCGGCAGCTCGTCCGACAGGTTGGTGATCACGGCGCTGGTGTGCGGCAACGCGTCGAGCGAGGCGAACGTCGCGCCGCCCTTGAAGTCGACCAGGACGAAGTTCAGCTCTGCCGAGGAGTGCGTCACCGCCAACGCGCCGACCACGGTGCGCAGCAGCTCGCTCTTGCCGGAACCGGTCGCGCCGATGACCAGGCCGTGCGGGCCCATGCCCTCGTGCGCGGACTCCTTGAAGTCCAGCTCGACCACGTTGCCGTCCGGCCCCAGGCCGAGCGGGATGCGCAGCCGGTCGCGCTGGTTACGGGGCCGCCAGGTCTGCCGGACGTCCACCGTGGCCGCGTCGCCGACGCCGAGCAGGTCGGGCAGCTCCATGCTGCGGGCCAGCGGCTCGTCGGTGCTGGCGCCCTGCTGCGGGGAGAGCCGGAACGGCGCGAGCTGCCGGGCCAGCCCTTCGGCCGCCGGCCGGGTCAACCGGTCCGGCCGGCCGAGCCGGGGCGCGTTGGCGGCCCCGATCAGGCCGAGCCCGGCGCCGTCGCCGACGTCCAGGCCGAGCAGCCAGCGGCCGGCGTCCCGGGGCACCGTGCCGGACAGGTCCACCACCGTGGTGCCGAGCAGCCCCGGCCCGGTCAGCGCGCAGGTCGCCGACACCTCGCCGCCGTCGAGCACCACCACCACGTGCGGCGCGGTGGTGAGCGGCTTCGCCTCGGGGACGAGCCGGGGCCGGCCGCCCAGCTCGTGGGCGAGCGCCGACTCCGCCTCGGCCAGGCCGGCGAAGACCAGCCGGCGCGCACCCGCCGCGTCCGTACGCCCCGGGTGCTGGGCGTGCGGCAGCCACTTGACCCAGTCCCAGACCGGCTGCCGCTCCGGAGCGGCCACCACGGCCACCAGTAGGTCCTCCGGGGCGTGGAACGTCACCAACTGGCCCAGCACGGCCCGCGTCAGGTCGAGCACCGGCTCCCGGTCGCCGCGCACCGCGATCCGGCCGAACGCCCGCAGCGACAGTGCGGTGGGCAGCTCCGGCACGCTGGAGTGGGCGCGGACGAACCGGCGCAGCGCGATCGCGCTCATCGGTTCCAGGTCCTCCACCGGCTTGGTCTCCGGCGGCACGATCTCCACCGCCAGCCGCTGCGGGCCGAGCGCGATGCGCACCTCGCCGAAGTCGTCCTCGGTGGGCCGCCGCTCCCACCGCCGGCGGGAGGCGGCGATCGACCAGAGCGCGTCCGGCTCCGGGTGCCGCCAGGTCATCGCGGCGCGCTGCTGCTCGGCCGCCCGCCGGGTGCGCTTGCGCATCTGGGCCAGGTAACGCATGTAGTCGCGGCGCTGGGCGTTCAGCTCGGCCCTGTCGTTGCCGCCGGTGCCGAGCGTGCCGAGCGCCATGCCCAACATGGACACGCCGAACAGGCCACCGGCCACGTACGTCATCATGCCGCCGCCACGGCCGGCGTAGAGGAAGGCCATCGCGCCGACGCCGCAGAGCATCGGCAGGATCATCAGCACCTGCCCCATGCCCTTGGCCTGCGGCTCCGGCAGCTCGGGCGGGGACTCCAGCAGCACCTCACCGCGCGGCATCGCCGGCCCCGGTTGACGCGGTGGCCGGCGGAACACCACCGTACCCACGGCTCTCCCCTCCCCCGCAGGTCCGCCACCGCCGCGAGCCTCGGGTGGGCGACCTGTGCGACCGCCATCGTAGGTAATCTCCCGGAGGCGTCGTGGACCCGTGGGGACGACGTCGACGGCCGGGGCGGATCGTAGGCGAGCACGAGGAGGCCACTGTGGCGACGAAGGCGGCGACCGGCGGGCTGAGCCGGATCACCATCGTGGCGCCGCGGACCCGGATGGACCTGGCCCTGCCCTCCGACGTTCCCCTGGCCGACCTGCTGCCGACGCTGCTGCGCTACGCCGGCGAGGAGCTCGCCGACGAGGGCGTGGGGCACGGCGGGTGGAGCCTGTCCCGACTCGGCGGGCCGCCGCTCGACGGCGGGCGTACCGCCGCGCAGCTCGACGTCCGCGACGGCGAGGTGCTCTACTTCAACCCGCGCGCCGCGACCGCGCCCGAGATCGTCTTCGACGACGTGGTGGACGCCGTCGCCACCTCCACCACCCAACGGGCCGGCGCCTGGCAGGTGGGCACCACCCGGGCGTACGCGGTGCTGCTCGCCTCCTCGGCGCTGGCCGCCGGCGCGGTCGCGACGCTGCTCGCCGGGCCGCCGCAGCTACCCGGCGCGGTGGCCACCCTGGTGGTCGCGGTGGCCCTGCTGGTCGGTGCCGCGGTGCTGTCCCGGGCGGCCGGCGACAGCCGCACCGGCGCGGTGCTGGCCCTGGTCGGGGTCGGCCACGCGGGCGTCGGCGGCCTGCTGGTGCTCGCCGGGGACCGCCCGCTGGCCGAACTGGCCAGCCCGCACGTGCTGCTCGCCGGCACCGCCGTGGTGCTCTTCGGCGCGCTCGCCGCGCTCGCCGTCGGGGACCGGACGCCGTGGTTCCTCGGCACGGTGGGCGTGGGCGCGGCGGTCGGCTTCGGCGCGGTGCTCAGCCTGGCCTTCGGCATCGACGCCGCCGCCTCGGCGGCGGTGGTGTCGGCCGTGGCGTTCGGCGCGCTGCCGGCGCTGCCGATGCTCGCCTACCGGCTCGCCCGGCTGCCGGTGCCGTCCATCCCGACCGGTCCGGAGGACCTGAAGACCGACACCGAGTCGGTGGACGGGCCGTCCGTGCTGCGCGACAGCGAACGGGCCGACGGGTTCCTCACCGGTCTGCTGTGGACCGTCGCGCTGCTGGTGCTCGGCGGTGAGCTGGTGCTGGCCGTCGACGGTCGACTCCCGGCGGTCCTGCTCTGCCTGGTGCTCGCGCTGCTGTCGCTGCTGCGGGCCCGCCCGTTCCTCGGCCGCGACCAACGCACCCCGGTGCTGCTCGCCGGCACGCTCGGCCTCGGGCTGGTCGCCGCGGCGGTCTTCGACGCGGGCTCGCTGCCGGTGCGGCTCGGCCTGATCCTCGGCGGGCTGACCGTGGTGGCCGTGATCAGCCTGGTCTACGGGCTCACCGTGGCCGGCAAGCGGATCTCCCCGGTCTGGGGCCGGGTCCTGGACATCGTCGAGATCCTGCTGATCGTCGCGCTGGTGCCGCTGGCCGTCTGGGTCTGCGGCGCGTACGGCTGGATCGTCAACCTTCGACCGTGACGGTGCCCATCGCGGTGCCCACCGGCGCGGTGGCGTAGACGCCCGGCCCGTGCTGGCCGTCCAGCGGGCGGGCCGGCACCCCGGCCCGTCGGGCCATCTCCCGGACGGCCTTCACCAGCGCCTCGGCGTGCCCGTCCATGGCCGCCACCCGCAGCAGCGGGGGGAGCCGCCGGCCACCGGGGAGCACCACCGCCGCGACCGTGTGCGAGGGCGCGGAGGTGGCGGTGACCGCGTCCACCAGCGCGCCCAGCGAGCCGTGGGGACGGACCCGCAGCGCCAGGCAGCGTTGCGTCCAGCCGCCCCCGCGCAGGCCGGTCCAGGTCTCGGCCGGGGAGTCCGGCGCCAGGTCCAGCCCGGCCCCGGAGACCACCGCCGCGTGCAGCTCGTCGCGACCCAGCACGCGGTGCCCGAGCCCGGCGGCGTGCAACGCCTTGCCGAGCCGACCCACGCCGGCCGCCACCGTCCGGTGCACGCCGCGCAGGCCGCCGCCGCGGCTCACCGTCTCGGCCCGGGCGTCACCCACGGCCAGCCGCAGCGCCACCCACACGGTGCGGTGCGCGGCGGGGGCCGCCCCCGGCGCGGGGTACCAGACCAGGGTGTGCGAGACCACCTGGGTCTGGGTGACCGGGCCGGCGAAGTCGGCGAGCACCGCGAGGGCACGGTCCACGGTCGCCGCCTCGATCGACCCGGCGGGCGCACCGGGCCGACCGGTCAGCGCCACCGCCGCGAACCAGCCCCGGTCGTCCTGACCGATGCCGAGCCGGGTGCCGCGCTCGGTCAGCTCCACCACGGTCAGCTCGGGCGCGAGCGCGGCCAACCGGGGGTCACCGGCCGGCAGCGCGCCCCGGGCCCGGTCCCGACGACGGCGCAGCCGACGGCGGAGCATCAGGTCCTCGTACCACCATCGGCCGCCCCGCCGGGCGAACGCGGCCACCACGGACAGCAGCGCGAGCAGCGCCACGGTGGCGAGCAGCCAGGCCGGGCCGGCGGTGGCGAACCAGACGGCGAGCGCGGCGCACTCGGCCACCACGAGCTGACCGACGACGACCGGGCCCAGGCGGCCCCGGCGTCGCCTGTCCGCCGGCGTGACCGGCCGGTCCGCCGGGGCGGGGGCGGTCGCCGTACGACCGGGTGGCGCCTGGAGCTGCGTCATCGGTGAGCGTCCCTTCTGGACCTGTGGGCACCTGCCGGCCGAGGCGTGCACCGGGCGGCGGACGGGGTCCGGCGCACCCCCGACGGCCCCTTATCGTAGGGAAGCCCGCGGCGCCGTTCGGCCCTGATCGTCGCGGGCCCACCCGGCCCGGAGGTTAGTCATGCGGACCCGCCGCGATCAGGTGCAGGCGTACCGCTTCGTCACCCGCCGCATCGTCTCGGCGCTGCTCTCCGGTGACCCGGAGACCAACGACCTGCCGATGCGCCGGCTCGGCCTGGCGGTGTTCGGCAGCGTCATCGCCGCGGCGGTGGTCCTCGGCGGCGTGGGCGCGTACGGGCAACTGACCAGCAACTCCGCCCCGCTCGAACCGAACACCGTGGTGATCGAACGGGAGACCGGCGCCACCTACTGGTTCGGTGACGACCGGGTGCTGCACCCGACGCTCAACTACGCCTCGGCCCGGCTCGTCGTCGACGACCCGTCGGCGACGGTGCGCACCGTGTCGCAGGCGTCGATCCGGGACCGGCCCCGCGGCCGGATGGTGGGCATCGTCGGTGCGCCGGACGACCTGCCCGACCGGGGGTCGCTGGTCGGGCTCCCCTGGTCGGTCTGCGACGTGCCGGACCCGAACGATCCGCGCCGTTCGACCACCCGGCTGCTGATCGACCGGCCGTTGTCCGGCGGCACCCCGCTCACCGACCGGGCCGTCCTGGTCCGCACCGGCGACGCCCGCTGGCTGCTGACCGGCGGCGCCCGGCTGCGCGTGGTCGGCGACGAGCAGGCGCTGGTGGCGTTGCGGATGGCCGGCGCGGCCAACCTCACCGTCGGCCCGCAACTGCTCAACGCGGTGCCGGTGGGCCCGGCGCTGCGCCGGCCCACGATCGGCGGGGACGGCGGCCCGAGCGGGCTGACGGTGGCCGACCGGCCGGCCCGGGTCGGTCAGGTCTACCAGGCCGCCGGCCAGTTCTACGTCCTCACCCGGCAGGGCCTGGCGGCGGTCGGCGAGGTCACCGCCCGGCTGCTGCTCGGTGGCGGCGGCGGGATCACCGAGATCACCCCGGACGAGGCCGGCCGGCTCTACACCGACCAGCGGCTGGAGGCGGACGGGCTGCCGGCCCGGATGCCCACGCTGCACGAGGTGCGCCCCGGCCGTACCGTGCTCTGCGCCACCTACCGGTCCGGTCCGGCCGGCCAGCCGCCGGCCACCACGCTGGAGGTCTTCGACGCCCCGCCGGCGGAGCTGACCGCGGCGACCGCGCTGCCGGCGCGGCAGGGCGCCCGGGACGCGGTCCGCACCGCCGAGAGCGTGCTGCTGCCCGGCGGCAAGGGCGCGTTGGTGCAGGCCACCGCCGGGGAGAGCGGCAAGCCGGCGGCCGGCGCCACGGTCTACCTGATCACCGCGCAGGGGATCCGTTACCCGCTCGGCACCGCCGCCGGGGACGCGCGGAGCGCCCTCGGCTACGGCGACGTGAGCCCGGTGGCGGTGCCCGCCTCGCTGTTGGCGCTGGTGCCGACCGGGCCGACCCTGGCCCGTGCGGACGCCATGGCGTACTTCGACGCGACGGCGCTGCCGGAGCGCGCCGCGACGCCCGTGCCGGCCCCGCCGGACGGTGCGACGGCCCAGGTCGGAGGCGGCTGACCGACCGATGAGGAGCATCACGTCCAGGGGTCACCCGGTGGGCGCGATTCGACTAATCTGAGCACGGCCACCGGCTCTCGACGAGGACAACGGGGATTCCGCCATGACCGGGCGCACCACAGTCGACGTTCTCTCTCTGGAGGATTTCCACAAGCGGCTCGAACGGCGTCTGCACGAGGCCGAGTCGGTGTTGCGCACGCTCAACACCGAGATGCAGTGCCGGCCCCCCGCACTGGGCACGTTCACCGACGCGACCGACAACTCACGCCGGTACGCCGAGACGCACCAGAGCTACGTCGACCACGTCGACCGGCTGCGCCGGGCGATCCTGGCCGCCCGCGAGGCCACCGCGACGATCATGAAGAACTACCGGACCGCCGAGGCCCGCAACGCCGCCGCCGCGGCCGACATCGCGGCTGCCCTCGCCGGGCTGAACGAGGCGATGACGCAGCCGAGGGAGGATCCCCGTGTCTGAATACACCCGGCGCTACGAGCACGTCAGCCACGAGGAGCTCTACCAGGGCGTCAACGCCGGCGACCCGGCGCAGATCGACGGGCTGAGCGCGCGCTGGACCTCCCTCAAGGGCACGCTCGACGACCTGTCCCGCGACCTCACCGCCGACCTGGACGCGTTGGCCAAATCCTGGACCGGGGACGCGAGCCGCGAGTTCCAGCGCCGGCTCACCATGGTCGCCGGCTACTCCGGCGACCTGGCCGAGGGCATGACCGGCATCCGGCAGGCGCTGGACATGATGGCCGGCGACCTGCGCGCCGCCCAGGCCGAGGCGGAGAGCCCGGAGAAGACCGACGACCACGACAAGCTGCTCTCCGGCGCCGGCAAGGGCTTCCTGCTCGGCGGCGGTCCGGGCGCGGTGATCGGTGGCATCATCGGTCACCAGCAGGACGAGGCCGAGCAGGAGAAGGCGCACCAGCGGATGGTGCGGGTGGTGGCGAAGCTGGCCGAGGGTTACGACTTCTCGGCGTACGGCCGGGTCGTCGCGCCGGAGCCGCCCGGGAGCGAACTGCCCGGCCACCACGCTCCACGGGATCCGACGCTGCACGACGGCCCGTCGGTGAAGACGCCGTCGTCCGGCCCGAGCCTGGGCAGCTTCGGCCCGGGGGCGCACGGGACCGCGACCACCTCGGGCGTGCACCATCCGGCCCCGACCAGCGGCACGCCGGGCGACGGCACACCCGACGGCCACCCGGGCGGCCACCCCGGCGCGGGCGCCCCGGGCTCGGTCCCGGCCGGCGGCACGCTCGACCCGAGCGGCACGTCGCTGGCCGGCGCCGGCCCGCTGACCACCGTTCCCGGCGGCCCGGCGATCGGCGGCGGCCCGGGTTTCGGCCCCGGCGGCCAGCCGACCGGGCCGGCCGGCGGGGGCGGGCTCTTCGGCGGTCCCGGCGTGCTGAGCACCGGCTCGCTCGCCGGCAGCGCCAACGCCGCCGCCACGGGCCGGTTCGGCGGCGTGCCCGGCGCGGAGAGCCGCTCGGCGGCCGGCACCGGCCGGCTCACCTCCGGCCGGAGCCTCGCCGTCGACACGGAGGGCAGGTCGACCGGCCGCAACGGGCGGCCCGCGACGGCCGGCCGCAACGGGGTGCTGGGCGCACGCGGCCACTCCGACGACGAGTCCGACGGCCGGCTGACCTGGCTCACCGAGGACGACATGGTCTGGGGGGACGGCCGGGCCGCCCCGCCGCCGGTCATCGACGGTCACTGACGTCGCCCGGCTGACGGCGCGGCACCCACCGTGGGTGCCGCGCCGTTCGGCGTCGGGGCGGCGTGCCTCCCCGGAGTGGGCCGGGCCGTCAGCAGAACGCGCCGGCGGGGGCGCCGCCGTCCTGCCGGGTGGTGCGGAAGTCGCAGCGGTCGTAGCCGTTGTCGGTGAGCACGGCCTGCACGTCGGCGAGCTGCGCCGCGTCCAGCGCGGGCTGGCGGGACAGCACGAAACCGCTGCTGCGGTCCGGGTCGCCGACGACCGCCCAGCGGTACTCCGGGTCCAGCCCGATCACGACGTAGTTGGGGCCGCCCAGGTAGATCCACCGGTCGCCGAGCCGGAGGAAGGAGACGGTGAGCGCCGAGTCGGCGGGCGGGTTCTCGCTCCGGGCCCGGCCGGTGACCGTGCTCGTGGTGCCGAGGATCGTCCGGCAGGTGTTGCGGACGCCGACGGTCCCGTCGGGCTGAACGTCGTACCGGGCCTTGACGTTCTTGAAGCACTGGATCTCGAACCACTGCGGGATGGCGGCGACCTGGTACCAGTCGCCCGCGTACCGGTTGACGTCGACCGCGGCCACCGGTCGCAGCGGCCCGGTGTCGACCGAGGTGGTCGCGGCGTGAGCCGGGGTGGCGGCCAGGACGGTGACGGCGGTCAGCGCGGCGACCAGCGCGGTGGTGGTGCGGCGTACGCCCATGGTTTCTCCTCGCGGTGGGGGGTCGTCCGCGCCAGTGTGCCCCGCCCGACCGGCCGAAAACTGTCGACAATCTCATCGTCGTCGATGCATCCGTCGACCTGGTCCGAAGCGAATAACAGGGTCCGTCCACACCGATCCGTGGGCCGGCTCACGTAACCGGGAAGATCGTCGAGCTGCGTGGGCCGGCATCAACCGATAGGTTGAGGGGGTGCTGCCCGTAGCGTTCGCCTCGTCCGCCTGGACGGCGATGCTGCGCCGGATCGCCCGCACGGCCGTGACCACCCTGGCGCTGGTCGCCGGCCTCCAGGGCATCACCGCCGCCTCCGCCGACGCCGCCTCGGTGACGCGTCCCGCCGTCGTCACGGTGACCGACACCCGTGTGTCGTCGACCGTCGACGCCGGCCGCGAGGCCGCGTCGACCACGTCGGTCGCCGGGCCGGGCACCGCCGCTGCCGCGGCGTGGGCGGTCACCCACTCGGCCACCGGCCCGTCCGTCGCCGACCGGTTCGACGACGCGTCCGTCGCGCCGGTCCCGGCCGTCGACGTCACGGTCACCGACGACCCGGGCCGGGCGACCATCGCCCGCCGCGGGCCGCCGCGCGCCTGACGGGCCACCTCTCCCGGTACGCCCCGGCGCGGCCCACCGCGGCCCGCCCCGCCCGCGTACCCCGTCGCGCGCCGACGCGCACTCCGCCCGATGCCCGGGCCCACCCGTTGATCGTGAACAGTTCCACCGCGAGGTGCTGGTATGCAGACCGTCTTCTCCACCGTCCTGCCGGACGTCCCCGCCGCCGCCGTGATCTGGCTGGCCCTGCTCGCCCTGGCGGCGGTCGTGGTCGCCGCGCTTGTCGTCCGCCCCACCCGGTTCCGTGCGGTGTTCGGCGAGCGGATCAGCGACGCCGCCCGGCCGAGCAGCATCGACCGGGCCGAACAGGACCGTGAGCGGACCCGCGAACGGGCCCGGTACGCGGACGAGGTGTCGGTGGCCGCGTCCCGCGCGACGGTGACCGCCGAGCGGCGTCGGGCCGAGTGGCTGGCCGCCCAGGACGAGGCCGAAGCGGCGTGGCTCGCCTGCCAGGCGGCGGAGGAGGACGTCCGCCGGCTGGCCGCCGCCGCGGCCCTGCCGCTGCCCCGGACCGCCCGCACCCCGGCCGAGTACGCGGACCGGGAGCGCTGGCTGCACCGGGCGGCGCTGGACGCCCAGTGGCGCAAGGAGATCAGCGTGCAGCAGCTCAGCGACATCCTCGGCGGGCGCGGCTGGGACCCGAGCCGGCACCCGGTGGAGCAGGAACTGCTGCTGCGCCGGCTGGTACGGGACAATCTGCTCGCCCGGCAGCGTGCCGCGTCGGAGCGGGAACAGGCCGCCTGGCGGGCCGCCGAGACGGCCGCCGCGGCGGCGCGGAGCCTGCGCGAGGAGGCGTTCACGGCGCTGCACCCGGTCGTCGAGCCGCAGGCGGCACTCTCCATCGTGGGCTTCGCCGGCCCGGAGAGCACGCGCGAGTTGCCGACCGCGACGCCGGTCGCGGAGACCACCCGGGAGCTGACGCCGGTGGCCCGGGGCCGGGCGGCCGTGCCGGCGTACTGAGCGTCCGGGCGGTGGCGGCCCGGCTCCGCTAGCGTGGTGTCGTGTCCCGTGAAACGTGGGTGCTCGTTGTCGTCGCCGCCGTCGTCGCTGCCGCGACGCTGGTCGGCGCGGTGCTGCTCGCGATCCGGGTGGTCCGCACCCGTCGCATGCTGGGCGCGCTCGGCGCCGGCGGCAAGGTCGCCTTCTACGGCGCGCTGATCTACACGATCCTGCCGGTGGACCTGCTCCCCGACCCGATCTACCTGGACGACATGGGCGTGCTGGCCGGCGCGCTGTTCTATCTGGGCCGGCTGGCGGCCAAGCACCGGGCCGCGCAACGCGCGACGCGTGACGCCCCGGCCACGTCATTGCCCGCCGCCCCGCCACGCCGCCCCTGACCGGCGCCGCCCCGCACAGGGCGGAGGGGCGCCGGTCCGGGCCTCGTCCGGTCGGTCCTACTCGCCGTCCATCCGCATGCTCGGCCACCAGCCGTAGACGCCCGAGCCGACCCGCCAGGACCCGAACGGCACGTTGAACCCGCCGGTCGGCGTCGAGGTGAACGTGTGCAGGCCCAGCCCGTTGTCCGGGTACTTGTAGAGCACGGCCAGGTCGTCCCGCCGGTCGCCGTTGTAGTCGCCGCCGACCAGCTTGATGCTGGTGAACTGCCCGAAGATCGACGACGACCACGACTCGACCGGGTCGGTGAAGTTGCCGTCGGGCCTGCCGGTCCAGGTCAGCAGGCGCAGCTTGTTGTCCTTGGTCTGGAGGGCGGCCACGTCGGCCCGCCCGTCACCGGTGAAGTCGCCGTCGACGATCTTCAGGGTGGAGAGGGCGCCGGGCGCCTTGTCCGCCGCGACGGACCACGAGGTGTAGCCGGCGCCGAACTTCCCGTCCGCCTGCCCCGGCCAGGTGATGGCCGCCATCGAGCCGTTGGCGTACGCGTAGAAGAGGCTGGCGTCGGCCCGCCCGTCGCCCGTCACGTCACCGGCGAAGACGGTGGTGCTGGCCCAGTTACCGAAGTTCGACGCCCGCCACGCCTCGATCGGCGCATCGAACCCGCCGTCGGGCCGGGCGAGCCAGTTGATCCACGCCTCGTCGCCGCTGGCGTACCCGTAGAAGGCGGTGAGGTCGGCCCGGCCGTCGCCGTTGATGTCGCCCGACGCCATCTTCATGCTGGTCAGGTGCCCGAAGTTGGGCGAGGTCCAGGAGCGGACCGGTGCGCCGTGGGTGCCGTCCGGGCGGGTCACGAACGTGTCCAGCGCGAACGCGTTCGCAGTGGTGGTGGACATGACCGCGAGGTCGTCGACGCCGTCGCCGTCGAAGTCGTCGTTGAACACCTTGACCCGGTCCGTGGCGTACGCGCCGGCGCCGCCCCGCCAGACGCCGAGCGGGCTGCCGAACCCGCCGGTCGACGTGGCCGGGAACGTCTGCGGCGCGATGTCGCCGTTGGCGTAGACGTAGAGGAAGTTGATGTCGCCGTACGGGTCGGTGGCCGGCCCCTGCGGCATGGTGGCGGTGAGCCACGGGCCGAGGTCGTCGACCCGGGTGTCCACCGCGTCCCGGCGGGTCTCCGTCTCGGCGAGGCAGCCGCCCTGCCAGGAGGAGTGGTGCAGGCCGACCAGCCGGGGCGTGCCGCCGGTCGTGCGGACGGTCGGGCCGCCCAGGTCACCCCGGCAGATGCCGGCCGTGCCGGTGCCGAGAATGCCGGTCGTGCCGGCGCTGACGCTCTGCACCTCGAACGGCCCGGTGTGCAGTTGGTCCGGCACCCAGGTGGTGGCCGTGCGGCCGAAGCCGGCGGCGGTGAGCTGCTCGCCCGCGACCGGCGCGGTGCCGAGCGCCACCGGCGTGACGTCCACGCGGCGGGTCAGCCGCACCAGCGCGACGTCGCGGTCGGGGTGCGGCACGACCCGGAAGGCCGACGACGTGGCACCCGTCGAGGTGGTCAGGTCGGAGCGCCCGACGGTGACCGTGGTGGGCCGCGCCGGCTTGCCGTCGACGACGGGCTGACCGTCGAAGCTGAAGCAGCTCTTGGCGGTGAGCACCCACCACGGGTCGACGAGCGCGCCGCTGCACGAGCGGTCGGCCGGACCGATCGAGATCTTGGCGGCGAAGGCGTAGGAGCCGTCGGTCACGGCGGCACCGCCGGTGACGGCTTGCACGGGTGTGGCGGCGGCCCCGGCCAGCAGGACCATGGCTAGTAGGCCGGCGCCGCGAACGGCGACACGGCGGTACGACAGTGACACGACGATTCCCCCGATTCGAACGGCGCCCACCGCTACGGTGGGCACACGGGGTCACCTTATGAAGCGTTCGGTACACCCACTGTCCACCTAGGCGTGAAGAAGAGCACACCTGGAAGCCTTGCTGTGGACATCGGGCATGGCGTATGTCTCGTCGTCCGGCGCGCCGCCGCTTCGGCGTGTGATGATCGGGCTCAGTGACGAGTGAGGAGACGGCATGGCCGGGCGGCACGGGTTGGATCCGCACGACGGGCGGGTCGCGCGCTTCTTCGCCGACCGGCACCTCGCCACGTTGACCACGTTGCGCGCCGACGGCACGCCGCACGTCGTACCGGTCGGGGTGACCTTCGACCCGGACGCCGGCCTGGCCCGCGTGATCACCTCGGGTGGTTCGGCGAAGGCGCGGCACGTGGCGGGCGCGGGCCCGGCGGGCACGCCGGTCGCGGTGTGCCAGGTCGACGGCCGCTGGTGGTTGACCGTGGAGGGCCGGGCCGTGGTGCGTCGTGACCCGGAGTCGGTGGCCGAGGCCGAGCGCCGGTATGCCGAGCGCTACCGCACCCCGCGCCCGAACCCCGACCGGGTGGTGCTGGAGATCGCGGTGACCCGCCTGCTGGGCAGCTTGCCCGACTGAGCGGCCCGCCCGGCTCCCGCCGCCGACGGGTCCCGCTGTCCGGAACACGCCCCGGACACACCGGATCCCGGGCACCCGCTTCGGGGTGGCCCGGGATCCGTCGCCCGGATGCTCAGCGGCCGGTGTCGCCCTCGCCGGTGCGCTGCTGCGCCATGTCGACGCCCTTGTCGATCTGCTGGTCGTACTTGCCGCCGGTGCGCTTGTCGGCCATGTCGCCGGCCTTCTCGATGCCCTGGTCGACCTGCTTGTCGTGCTTGTCGGCGAAGTCCTGGGCCTTGTCCATGAAGTCACTCATGTCGCATCTCCCTTCGGTACCTTGAAAGCCTTCCCCGGGGCCGGGGTGGCAAACACCGGACGGGCGATGACGGGCCGGGTGTCGGATTCCGTCGGGTCGGGTACCAACGGCCACGATCGAGGAGGCGACGTGGACGACGACGCTGGTACGCCCGACCCGGCACGCCCCGCCGGGGCCCGGTTCGACCCGACCCGTTCCGAGCCGGCCCGTGCCGCGCCGGAGCATGCCGAGCCGGCGCGGGTCGGGCCCCGGCAGACGTGGGCGGGGCTGCCCTGGCCGGTGCGCACGGCGGTCACCTGGAGCCTCTGCCTCCTGGTGGTGGCCGCCGGGCTGTGGCTGCTCGGGCAGATCGCGGTGCTGCTGGCGCCGCTTGCCGTGGCGTTGGCCGGCACGCTGTTCCTCACCGCGCTGCTCGACCCGGTGCTGGTGCGGCTGCGCCGGCTCCGGGTGCCGGCCGCGCCGGCCGCGCTGCTCACCGTCCTGCTGCTGCTCGGGGTGCTGGCCGGCGCCGGCGTCCTGGTCTGGAACCTCACCGCCAGCCAGTTCGGGGAGCTGAGCCAGCAACTCGACGAGGGCCTGCAACGCAGCCGCGACTTCGTCACGTCCACGCTGCCGGTCAGCGACCAGCAGCTCGACAAGCTCGTCGAGCAGATCCGGCAGGGCGTCAGCGCCGGCGCCCCCGACCCGGTCGCGGGCGCGCAGAAGGTCGCCGAGGTGGCCGGCGCGCTGCTGCTCGGCCTGGTCCTCCTCTTCTTCCTGCTCAAGGACGGCCGGTCGATGTGGCACTGGGTGCTGCGCCGGCTGACCGGGCCGCGTCGGGACGTGACCGCCGAGGCCGGCCGGGCCGGCTGGCGGACGCTCGGCGCGTACAGCCGGGGCACGATGATCATCGCGGCGATCGACGCCATCGGCATCGGGCTGGCGCTTGTCGTGCTGCGCGTCCCGCTCGCGCTGCCGCTCGCCCTGATCACGTTCCTCGGCGGGTTCGTGCCGATCATCGGCGCCACCGTGGCCGGCGCGGTGGCCGTGCTCGTCGCGCTGGCCGCGAACGGCCCGACCACCGCCCTGCTCACGCTGGCGGCGGTGATCGCGGTGCAGCAGATCGAGGGCAACCTGCTGGAGCCGCTCGTGATGCGTCGGCAGGTGCAACTGCATCCGGCGGTCATCCTGGTGGTGGTCACCGCCGGCACGCTCGTCGCCGGCGTCGCCGGCGCGTTCGTCTCGGTGCCGATCGCCGCGGTGCTCTGGCGGGTGCTGGACACCGTGCAGCGGCACCGGTCCGGCGGGACCGCGCGAGCCGCCGACGCCACCGGCTGACCCGCCGACGACCGGCAGGCCGGGCGTCGCTCGGCTCAGGCCGGATGCGGGTGGCGCAGGTGGGCGACGAACCAGGCGCCGGCCTGGTCGGCCACCTGTTCCAGCGTGCCGGGCTCCTCGAAGAGGTGGGTGGCGCCCGGCACGATCCGCAGTTCCGCCACCTCGCCCAGCGCGTCCCGCGCCTGCTCGTTGAGCGTGATCACTTGCTCGTCCAGCCCGCCGACGAGCAGCAGCGTGGGTGCGCGTACCGCGGTCAGTGAGCTGCCGGCCAGGTCCGGCCGGCCGCCCCGGGAGACCACCGCGCCCACCCGGTCCGGCCGGGCTGCGGCGGCGACCAGGGCGGCGGCTGCGCCGGTGCTGGCGCCGAACAGCCCGAACGGCAGGCGTCCCAGCTCCGGGTCGGCGCTCATCCAGTCGACGATGCCGGCCAGCCGCTCGGCGAGCATCCCGATGTCGAAACGCAGCTCGGCGGTGACCTCGTCCCGGGCCTCCTCGTCGACGGTCAACAGGTCGACGAGCACGGTGGCCAGTCCGCGCGTGTGGAGCGCCCGACCCACCGCCACGTTGCGCGGGCTGTGCCGGGAACTGCCGCTCCCGTGGGCGAACAGCACCGCCCCGCCGGCCCCGGACGGAACGGAGACGTCCCCGGTGAGCCCACCCTCCACCACCGGCACCGAAACCTCACGCACACCCCTCACCTCCGTCCCCGGCATACCCCGCCCCCCGCCGATCATGATGTTGACGACGGGGAGAGCGCTCCCCCAACCCGCCAACTTCATGATCACCGAGAAGATCCGGAGGAGCGGGGAGGGACGGGAGCGCGTGGGTTGCCTTGACGTCGGCGGCAAGGTTTAGCGTCGGCGGGGCGAGGGACGGACGGCGGGCGGGGGCACGGATGCGGATCGGGGAGCTGGCGGAACGGGCCGGTACGAGCGCCCGCACGCTGCGCTACTACGAGAGCCAGGGGCTGGTCCGGCCACGCCGGTCCGCCAACGGCTACCGGATGTACGACGAGGCGGAGCTGCGTGTCGTGCACGAGATCCGGTCCCTGCTGGCGATCGGCTTCGGGCTGGACGACATCCGCCCGTTCGTCGCCTGCCTGCGCGCCGGGCACGACTCCGGCGACGTCTGCCCCGACTCGGTGGCGGTGCTGCGACGCAAGCTCGCCGAGGTGGACGACTACCTCGACCGGCTCGGCGCGGTCCGCCGCCGCCTGCACGACCAACTCGCCCACGCGATCGCCCAACGGGAGGAAACATGCCTCAGGACACGCAGACCGGCCGACTGACCGCGGTCACCGACGCCACGTTCGCGGCGACCGTGCTGGCCGCCGACCGACCGGTGGTGGTCGACTTCTGGGCCGAGTGGTGCCCGCCCTGCCGGGTGGTCTCGACGCACCTGGCCGAGTTGGCCGAGGAGTTCGGCGACGCGCTGCGCTTCGTCACCCTGAACATCGACGAGAACCCGGCCGCCGCGCGGGCCCACCGGGTGATGTCCGCGCCGACCATGCTGGTCTTCCGCGACGGCGAGGTGGTCGGCTCGATCGTCGGTTCCCGGCCGAAGAACCACCTGCGCCAGAGCTTCGCCAGTCACCTGGACGGTTGAGCCCGGCCCGGGCGGGAACGCGTGGCGTGACCACGGACCCCGACCGATCGCGAGGATCTCCGATGGCGAAACAGGACCGGGAGCGAGACCAGGAACTCGCCGACCAGAAGCGGCGCGAACAGGAGCTGGAGGGCTCGCCGGAGTGGGCCGACCGGGCCGCGTCGGCGCGTACCCCCGAGGACCCGCGGGCGGTGGCGCCGCGCGACGCCGGCGGGCGTCCGTCGAACGGCCGCCAGTTCTGAGGTACGCGGACCGCGCGGTCCCGCCCTCCGGGGCGGGACCGCGCGGCCTCAGCCGGCGTGTTCCGGCAGGTGCATCAGCGGCGCCCGACCCGGCGGCTGCTCCGGCTGCGACCCGGACGGGTGCGCCGGCGGCACCGGAACGGTGACCGGCCGGGCGGAGGTGACCCGCAACGGCTCGCCGTGGTGCAGCAGGTCCAGCACCGTGTCCGGCCCACCGTTGCGCAGCGAGTACGTGGTCTGGTGCGGTCGGACGTCGACCCGCAGCCGCATCGACCGCCACTGCAACGAGAACTCCAGGCGGCTCAGCCGACTGGAGAGCCGGGGCGTGAAGGACAGCGTCCCGTCGTGGTCGCGCAGCCCGCCGAAGCCGGAGACCAACGCGATCCAGGCGCCGGCCAGGGACGCCATGTGCACGCCGTCGCGGGTGTTCTCGTTCAGGTCGTGCAGGTCCATCAGCGCGGCCTCGCGCAGGTAGCGGTGAGCCAGCTCGGGGAAGCCCACCTCGGCCGCCAGCACCGCCTGCGTGCAGGCGCTCAGCGACGAGTCCCGGACGGTGCGGCGCTCGTAGTAGGTGAAGTTGCGCAGCTTCTCGGCGGCGCTGAACGCGTCGCCCCGCCAGTGCATGGCCAGCACCAGGTCGGCCTGCTTCACCACCTGCTTGCGGTACAGGTCGAAGTACGGATAGTGCAGCAGCAGCGGGTACTTCTCCGGCGGCGTGTGCTCGAAGTCCCACTCCTGCAACCGGGTGAAACCCTCCACCTGCTCGTGCACGTCGATGTCCGAGTCGTACGGGACGTGCATGTCGTTCGCGGCGTCCCGCCAGGCGGCTGCCTCCTCCTCGGTGACGCCGAGGTCCATGGCCTGGTCGCGGTAGCGCATCGCGCAGTCGGCGGCGGTGAGCAGGTTCCGCTGCGCCATCAGGTTGGTGTAGACGTTGTCGTTCTTCACCGCGGTGTACTCGTCCGGGCCGGTCACCCCGTCGATGTGGAACCGGCCGGCCCGGTCGTGGTGGCCGAGCGAGCGCCACAGCCGCGCGGTCTCGACGAGCAGTTCCAGCCCGATCTCCCGCTCCAGCGCGTCGTCGCCGGTGACCAGCACGTAGCGGCGCAGCGCGTCGGCGACGTCGGCGGCGATGTGGAACGCGGCGGTCCCGGCCGGCCAGTACGCCGACGACTCCGGCCCCTCGATGGTGCGCCACGGGAACGCCGCGCCTTCGAGGTTCAACGTGCGGGCCCGCTCCTGCGCCTGGGCCAGCGTGTCGTAGCGCCACTGCAACGCGTGCTTCACCGCGCCCGGCTGGGTGTAGGTGAGCACCGGCAGCACGAACATCTCGGTGTCCCAGAACGCGTGACCGTCGTACCCGGGACCGGTGAGGCCCTTGGCCGAGATGGGCCGCCGTTCCGCGCGGGCGCCGGCCTGGAGCACGTGGAAGAGGCCGAAGCGGACCGCCTGCTGCACCTCCGGGTCGCCCTCGACCCGGACGTCGGCGGCGTCCCAGAACTGGTCCAGGTATTCCCGCTGCGCCCGGCGCAGCCCGTCCCAGCCGTCGAGGCGGGCCGCGGCCAACGCGGCGCCGACCTGGTCGCGCAGCGCCGGCAGGGACCGTCGGCTGGACCAGCCGTACGTGAGGTACTTGATCACCCGCAGCTTCTCGCCGGGCTTGAGCACGCAGCCGACGGTGGTGCGGACCCAGTCCTCGTACCCCTCGGACTCGACGGTGGTGCGTTCCGGGCCGTGCACGTCGTGGCCCATGGCGGCGGCGACCCGCAGGCCGCTGACCTTGGTGCGGTGGATGAGCAGGCCGCCGTCGTCGGTGGTCAGCTCCTCCTCCGCCTGCAACGGCGACTCCAGCACGGCGGCCACCCGGGGGTCCCGGCTCTGCGGCGGCAGCGACTCGTTGGCCACCAGCTCGGACTGGAGGATCAGCCGCAGCGGCCCGTCGACCGCCTCCACCTCGTAGCTGATCGCGGCCACCGAACGCTGGGTGAACGACACCAGCCGGGTGCTGCGGACCTTGACCTCGCGGCCGGCCGGGGACCGCCAGTGCACCTCCCGCTGGAGCGTGCCGGCGCGCAGGTCGAGGACCCGCTCGTGGTCGATCAGCTCGCCGTAGCGGACGTCGAGCGGTTCGTCGTCGACGAGCAGCCGGATCAGCTTGCCGTTGGTGACGTTGACGATGGTCTGCCCGGACTCGGGGAAGCCGAAGCCGGCCTCCGCGTACGGCAGCGGACGCAGCTCGTAGAACGAGTTCAGGTACGTGCCGGGCAGGCCGTGCGGTTCGCCCTCGTCGAGGTTGCCGCGCAGCCCGATGTGGCCGTTGGAGAGCGCGAGGACGGACTCGGACTGGGCCAGCACGTCCATGTCGAGGCGGACCTCGCGGACGTGCCAGGGCTCGACCGGGTACGCCCGCTCCCGGATCACGGGGCCGACTCCGTGGTCAGCAGCTCGGCGAGGTCGGTGACCACCACGTCGGCGCCGTGCGCGCGCAACTCGTCGGCCTGGCCGACCCGGTCCACGCCGATCACGTACCCGAAGCCGCCGGCCCGTCCGGCGGCCACCCCGGCGAGCGCGTCCTCGAAGACGGCGGCCTGCGCCGGCTCGACGCCGAGCATCCGCGCGCCCTCCAGGAACGTGTCCGGGTGCGGTTTGCCCTGGAGACCGCGTTGCCGGGCGACCACGCCGTCGACCCGTGCCTCCAGCCACCGGTCCAGCCCGGTGGCGTGCACCACGGCCTCGCAGTTGGCGCTGGCCGAGACGACCGCCCGGCGCAGCCCGGCGGTGGTGGCGGCCTCCAGGTAGCGCACCGAGCCGTCGTAGACGTCGACGCCGTCGTGCGCGATGCGCTGGAGCAGGACGACGTTCTTGCGGTTGCCGACACCGTTGACGGTGTCCGCGTCCGGCGGGTCGTCGGGGGTGCCCTCGGGCAGCGTGATGCCACGGGAGGCCAGGAACGATCGCACTCCGTCGGCACGCGGTTTTCCGTCCACGTACCGGTTGTAGTCCGGCCCGGGGTCGAATGGGCGGAACGGCTCGCCGGTCTCGGCGGACCGGCGTCGCAGGAGCGCGTCGAACGTCTCGGCCCAGGCGGCGTTGTGCACCTTGGCGGTCTGCGTCAGCACCCCGTCGAGATCGAAGAGACACGCGGTCACGTGCGCGGGTAGGCCCAGCATTGCCTGAATCTATCCAGGCGGCTCACCGGGCAAACCCGCTTCGCGGGTCAGCGGTTCGGGCGCAGCGTCCAGGTCACGGTGAGCGCCGAGGTGACGGTGCCGTCCTCGGTGCCGATCTCGACCTCGACCGGGAACTCGGGCCGCTGCCCGGCGTCCAGCTCGGCCAGCACGTCGGCCGGCGGACGGCCGAGCCGCGCCGTCGCCAGCACCGCGCCCATCGCCACCTTGCGGTAGCCGATGGTGGCGGTCACGGCGAGCGGTACGGCCCGGTCGAGCACCTGCCCGAACGCGGCGAGCACCACCGCGCCGGAGGCGGTCTCGCCGAGCGTGAACATGGCGCCGGCGTGCGGGCCGCCCACGTGGTTGTGGTGCGCCGGGTCGTCGGGGAGCCGGACCACGGCGCGGACCCCGCCGTCGGCCTCGGGCGCCACCTCGACGATCTCGATGCCGAGCGTACGGGCGAACGGCACGGCTTCGAGGAGACCGGCCGCCACCTGGCGAGAGTCGATGGTCATACCCGAACGCTACTCGTCGGTAACTTTCCGGGCAAGCGGCAACCCGGCCCGGTTCAGCCCGCGCTGAGGTCGGTTCGGCGCACGATCCACCAGACGGTCAGCAGCGCCGCCACGGCCAGGCCCAGGTAGCCGCTGGCGACGATCAGGTGGAACACGGGGATCCGGCTGCCCGGCTGGTAGAGCAGGTGCTGCTCCAGACCGTGCTCGGTGAAGCAGGCGAGCGTCCGGCCGCTGCCGTTGTCCGGCGGGCAGAGGCGTTGCAGCTCGACGCCGGTCAGCTCGCGTCCGGAGGCGTCGTACGCGCCGGACGGACCGTCGATCCCGTAGTCGATCATGCCGCCGTCGACGACCAGGGCGTTGTCGCGCAGCACGTCGAGGTTCGGCCCGCCGATGGGACGGTGGGCGGACAACGGCGTCATCAGCGTGGGATAGCGCCACTGGACGAGGTAGTTCAGTCCGACGAAGCCCACGATCACGCCGAACACGGCGGGGAGCGTGCGCCTGAGCACCGCGCCGAGGGCGACCCCGATCGCGAACCAGCAGAGGCTGATCACGACCGGCACCATCGCGGTGTTCAGGAACGGCCCGTACTCGAACAGGCTCACCGGCGCGACCCGCGCCTGGAGTCGTTCAAGATGGTCACTGACGCCGCCGACGGCCGAGGTCACGGCGGCCACGAACAGGCCGAGCACCGCCAGTTTGCTCCACAGCCACCGCTGCGGGGAGACGTCCTGGCTCCAGGCCAGCAGCAGGGTGCGCTGCTCGTGCTCCCGGGTCAGCACCGGAACGCCGACGAACACGCCGATCAGCAGCGGCATCCACTGCACCACCTGGGACAGGGCCGCCATGGTCAGGACCAGGGGCGAGGACCCGCCGAGCCGTCGGCCCGGCGGGGAGTCCTCCGGGCAGAACGTCTCGTGGCACTGGTGCCACAGGCTCGTCAGCTCCACGGACAGGTAGGTCATCCCACCCACCAGGGCCGCGGCCAGGACCAGCGTGCCGATCAGGGTCCACCGGTGCTGACGCCAGGTCAGCCAGAGCAGACCGGGTACGCCCCCGGCGTACCCGAGGTCGTCCCGGCGGTTGGGGTGGGCGGACACGTCGGTGACCAGGCTCATGCGGCTGCCTTCCGCTCGTGCGACGCCCTGGACGACGCCTTGAGATGGGTCAGGATCAACTCGTCGAGGGTGATGGGCTGGGCGGTCCAGCCGGGGGCCACGACGGCGTGCGCCGTCGGTGGCGCCGCCTGCCGGACGACGAAGGTGGACTGGCGTTCGGTGTGCTGGGCCTGGACGATCGCGCCCGGGCCGGGTGGTTGGTCCGCCCGGGGCCCGGTCAGCCGGACGTGGCTGTCGAGCAACTCCTCGACGTCGCCGGCGAGGACGGCCCGACCCGCGTCGAGCAGCAGCAGGTGGTCACCGACGCCACTCAGTTCGGCGATGATGTGGGTCGACAGCACCACCGTCATGTCGGCGTCGGCGGCCTCCGCCATGAGTTCGCCGGTCACCTCCGTACGGGCCACCGGGTCCAGGTTGGCGAGCGGTTCGTCCAGCAGCAGCACGGCCGGGCGGGAGCCCAGCGCGACCGCCAGCGCGACCTGGGCCCGCTGCCCGCCGGATAGCCGGCCGCAGCGACGGTCCAGCGGGATGTCGAAGCGCCGCAGCCACGACAGCGCGCGCTGCTGGTCCCACACGCGGTTCGTCGACCGGCCGAAGCGGAGCATCTCCGACACGGTGAAGTCGCGGTAGAGCGGCTTGTCCTGGGCCAGGATCGCGACCCTGCTCCCGCCGTCGGTGGCACCGCCCCGGGTCACCGGCCGGCCGTGCACCAGCAGCGTGCCGCTGGTGGCCGCCAGCGTGCCGGCGATGATGCTCAGCAGCGTCGACTTGCCCGCGCCGTTCGCGCCGACCAACGCGACGATGCGGTTCGCCGGCAACTGGAAGGCGCACTCCCGCAGCGCCCACACGCTGCCGTAGCGCCGGCTCAGGTCGCGTGCCTCGACGGCGACGGGTTGCCCGCTCACGCGGCACCCTCCCGCTTCTGGCGCGTGGAGTTCTCCACGATGACGGAGGCGAGCAGCGCCTGGACGTCCTCGTCCTCCAGGCCGGCCTCCCGGGCCTGGCCGAGCCACCGGGCGAGGCTGCTCCGCAGGCGGGCCATCACGTGGGGGTCGGCGGAGCCGAGCGTCCCGCTGACGAAGGTGCCCGCTCCCTGCCGCGCCTCCACCAGACCGGACAGCTCCAGCTCACGGTAGGCCTTGAGCACGGTGGTCGGGTTGACCGTGCACGCGGTCACCACGCTGCGCACGGTGGGGAGTTGGTCCCCCGGTTGCAGCGTCCCGAGCCGCAGCCCTTCGCGGACCTGCCGCACCAGTTGGGCGTAGGCGGGGACGCTGCTGGACCGGTCGACATGAAAGTTGATCACCTGGTGAGCCCCTCTACGATTGTTATGGTTAAGTAGAACACCAGTCAATCGGCATGGCAAGAAGCCTCCGGCGTTTCACCGGCCACCGGCTCCGGGTAGCCAGTGGCGCATGAACCGCGATCTCGCCAGAGGACTGACGGTGGCCTGGGGGCTGCCGGAGTTCCGCGACGGGCTGCGCCACCTCGTCGACCTCGACGAGGTGACAGTGCTGCTGGCCGCGCTGTCCGGCCCGGACCGGGACGGCGAGGTCGAGCGGAGCCTGCTGGGTCTGCTGCGGTCCGGCCTGGCGACGACCGAGGTCCGGGAGGCGGTGTTGCTGCTGCTGGAGCGCGACACGGTCCGCCGGCCGCTGGTCGCCGCGGCGGTGGAGCCGCTCGCGGACCGACCGGCCCGGGCCACCGCCATCACCTCGGCGACCGAGGACCCCGCGGTACGCCGCGAGGTGCGCACGATGCTGGACAGCGCGGACGTGCGCGAGCTGATCTGGCAGGCGGTCGACCGCCAGGTGAGCGACGACCGGTTCGGCCTGATCCGCCGGGCGGCGGTGCTGTTCGTCCGACACCCGAGCGCCCGGCGCCTCGCGTGGGCGCTCCGCCGGCACGGCGTGCTCCGCGAACTACGCCGCCAGGCGTGACCATTGGGCGTGGCGATGACGAGGCGACTGACGCTGTTCCTGACCGTGGGGCTCCCCTGCACCGGCAAGACCACCGCCGCTCGGCGCATCGAACGGGAGCGGCAGGCGCTTCGTCTCACCAAGGACGAGTGGGTGAAGGCACTCTACGGGCCCGAGAACCCGTCATCGGCTCAGGACGTGATCGAGGGACGCCTCATCCAGATCGGCCTGCGCGCGCTCGAACTCGGCACCAACGTCGTGCTCGACTTCGGGCTCTGGAGTCGGGACGAACGCTCCGCGCTACGACAGGCCGCAGCGGACCTCGGCGCGACGGTGGAGCTGCACTACTTCGCACTCACCGCCGTCGAGCAGCGCCGGCGACGCGATCAGCGGCAGGCCGAAGCGCCGCACACGACGTGGCCCATGACCGACGAGGAACTCGCCGGGTGGGCCGCCACCATCGAGATCCCCACGCCTGGCGAACTCGACGGCAGCGAGCCGGTCGACGCCCCACCGGCCGGGTTCGCGAGCTGGGACGAGTGGCGTAACCACCGCTGGCCGCAGTCGATCTCTTGACGCGCCGCGACGGCTCATTGTCTCTTAATAAGAGACAATGAGCTCCCCTGGAGGTAGCCTTGTCTCTTATTAAGAGACAATAGGACATGAGATGATCTACACTACGCCGGAACTCGACGACTACGACCGGGTCGTCCTGGCCGAGATCCACGACATGCGACACACGCTCGCGGACGTCCTGCGCACCCCTCGCCGCTGGACCGGTGGGCTGCGGCGAACCATGCTGGCCCGGGCGATTCTGGGCTCCAACAGCATCGAGGGCTACGTCGTCGCCGAGGACGACGCCGCTGCCGCACTCGACGGCGAGGAGCCACTGAGCGCCGACGATCGCACCTTCGCAGAGATCCGAGGGTATCGGCAGGCCCTGGGCTACGTGCTACAAACCGCCGGGGATCCGTACTTCCGCTTCGAGACGTCGACGATCCGCAGCATGCATTACATGATGCTCTCGCACGACCTGGCGAAGAGCCCCGGGCAGTACCGGAAAGGGCCGATCTACGTCCACGACGAGCGAACCGACCGGCGGGTGTACGAAGGCGCGGACTTCGACGACGTACCGCACCTCATGGAGGAACTGGCCGAGGACCTGCGGTCGGATGCCACCACCTCTCCGCTCGTCAAGGCGGCGATGGCACACCTGAACCTCGTGATGATCCATCCTTTCCGCGATGGCAACGGGCGGATGGCGCGCGCGCTCCAGACACTGGTGCTGTCGCGGCGGGCCATCGTGGAGCCTGCGTTCTCCAGCATTGAGGAGTGGTTGGGGAGCAACACCGAGGACTACTACCGGGTGCTGGCCGCCACCGGCCGGGGGCACTGGAATCCCGAGGGGTCGGCACACCTCTGGGTGGCGTTCAACCTGCGCGCTCATCACATGCAGGCACAAACCGTGGCTCGCCGGTTTCGGGAGGCCTCCGGGATCTGGTCGGAGTTGGATTCGATCGTGGCCGAGCGACGGCTCCCCGAACGAGTCACCGACCTGCTCTACGAGGCGGTTCTGGGATACCGCGTCCGCCGTTCCGGATACGTCAAGCTCGCCGACGTCGAGGAGCGGACGGCGACACGCGACCTGACCAGCCTTGCCGAGCAAGGGCTGTTGGAAGCGCGCGGCGAACGGCGAGGAAGGCACTACGTCGCTGGCCCTCCGCTGGCGGAGGTGCGAGAGCGGGCCCGCATCGGGCGCGCACCGATCAGGGATCCTTACCCAGATATGCCGGTCGTGCTCGCGACCGAGACCGCCACACCGGCCGAGCCCACGTAGCGCGAGCGGCCTGACCGATGCCGGCGCCGGCAACGGTCAGGCACTCCGCTCCGTCCACCACCGGCGAGCGCCTGCGGCGGGCTGGTCAGGCGCGCTTGGTGTGGGCGACGAACGCCGCCCAGCTCACCGGCGTGAACGTCAGCGCCGGCCCCTGCCGGTCCTTGCTGTCGCGGACCCCGACCACGCCGGGCAGATTGTCCGCCACCTCGACGCAGTTGCCGGAATTGCCGCTGCTGCGGGTGCTCGTGCGCCAGGTCGCGCCGGTCAGCTCCATCGGTTCGCCGCCTCCGAGATAGCCGCCAGGGTCGCCCCGTGCGGCATCGCCTCCGCGCGGACGGACTCCCAGGTCTGGCGCAGGGAGTTCACGTCCGCCGTCCGTTCCACGATTGTGCCGTGCAACTGGTTGTCGAGATAGCCCACGTCGTCGCCGTCGGCCGGGGTGGCGAGCACGAACGCGCCGTTGAGCCCCGGATGGGCGCCGACCGTCTCCGGCACCACGTGCAGGTGCACCCGGGCCCGGCGGCCCATCTCGACCAGGTGCGCCAACTGCTCCCGCATCACCTTCGGACCGCCGACCGGGCGGGTCAGCACCGAGTGGTCGAACACGGCCACGAACTGCGGCGGCGCGGGCTGATCCAGCACCACCTGCCGGGCCAGCCGCGCGGCCACCTGCTGCTCCAGCGCCTCACCGACAAGCGGGCTCGCGCCCTCGTGCAGCGCGCGGGCGTACTCCTCGGTCTGCAACAGGCCCGGGATGACCAGCGGTTCGTAATTGCGCAGCGCGGTCGCCTCCTGCTCGATGCCCACCCACTCGCGGAACCACGGCAACAGCGACTCCTGCACCAGCGCGGCCCGGATGCGGACCAGCAGGCCACCGGCGTCGAGCACCTCGTCGCAGCGCTCGGTGAACTCGGCACGCGGCGCGCGGCGGCACTGCTCGACGGCGGCCACCAGCGACGCCGAATAGCTCACCCGCTCGCCCAACGCCTCCTGGGTCAGCCCGGCCTCGGAACGGAGCCGGCGCAGCTCACCGGCGAACAACTCCCATAACGCCATACGGATCATCTGCACACCTCTGCACACGGCTGCACACGGAAGACGGCCGGTCGGACGGCCCGGACGGTGGGGGTGGAACGCCTTCCGACCCTAGCGACGCGGTGACGACACTGTCACGCAGCGGAGCCGAACTCGTCCGTTACCCGCTACCGACAGGAGCGCCCGTGACCAACCAACGCCCGTACCCCCGGCATGCCGCGCCGCACACACCACTGCGTCCGATGTGGTGCTGCCGGGCGTGCGGCCAGCAGTGGCCCTGCCCGACCGCCCGCCTGCTGCTCAAGAACGAGTACGCGGACAACAACGTCAGCCTGTCGCTCTACCTGTGCGGGCTGTTCTACGAGGCGACCCGCGACCTCTACCGGCTGAACCCGGCCGGCGCACCGGACCCCGTCGAGATGTTCGCCCGCTTCGTCGCCTGGGGGCGTCAGGCGTGACCCCTTGAGCTGAAGCCGGGTTGACGTTCTACGTTCGGCCCATGACGACGCCGCAGTCGACCGACGCCGAACTGGCGGGCCAGCCCGCCGCCTACTGGACCGGCGTGGCCTACGAGTCACTCATCGCCTTCACCCGCGCCCGGCACGCCGAACTCGGCTTTACGCAGCCGCAGTTCTGGCTGCTGCGCAACCTCTCCCCGAACGACCTGCTGCCGCCGGGCGGCGGACTGACCGTCGCCGAGCTACGGCAGGCGATGCGCTCCTACCTGCGGGCCGAGGACGACCTGGACGCCGAGTCGCGGGTGCTGCTGGAGCGCGGTTGGCTGGCCCGCGACGAGGACGGACGGCTGTCGATCACCGAGGCCGGCGAGGCCGCCCGCCTCGACCTCAGGCGGCACGCGCCGGCGATCCGGGCCCGCATCCACGAGGGCATCGACGACGCGGACTACGTCACCGCCCTGAAGGTGCTCCACCGAATGATCAGGAACACCGGCGGCTCGATCCCGCTCTGAGGCGCGCGCCGAGCAGTGGCGCGTTGAGCGGGGCCCCCTGCTGTGCAGAATGCGTTAACCGGGGGCCCCTCCTTTCAGCGCCAGCCGACGTCGATGCGGTCGCCGCGCTCGTCGAAGAAGTGCAGCGCGTCCATCCGCACCTGCACCGCCAGCGAATGTCCCGCCGACACCTGCGGGTACGGGGCCAGCCGTACCGCCAGTTCCGCCGGGCGGCGGTGGTGCCGGCCCGGGTCGGGCAGCACGCTGGTGCGGTTGCCGCCGCCGTTCGGGGCCGACGTCGGCGGGGCGGCCTCCGCGGACCGGCCGGTGAGCCGCTGCACCACCTGGCCGAACCGGCGCAGGCCGCGCTGGCCGGGAGCGGTCCGCTCGACCGGGGTGCCCATCTCGTCGACCACGATCGCGGTCGCGCCGATGTCGAGGAAGGCCAGCGACTCGTGGCCGTGGTGCTCCAGGTAGCGGATCCGGCCGTGCAGCACGTCGCCGGGGGTGTCCGGGGCGACCGGGGTGAGCGCCTCGGCGCGCAACCCGACCACGATCCGCTCGCCGTGGTAGTGCGCCACCGCGCGACTGCGGATGTCGTCCCAGGGCAGGTAGAGCGCCTGGTCGCCGAAGCTCAGCGTGACGTACCGGTCGAGGTGGACGTAGACGGACGCCTCCAGCAGGTTCATCCGCGGGCTGCCCAGGAACGCGGCGACGTAGAGCGTGGCCGGTCGCCCGTACACCTGGGTGGGGGTGCCGACGTCCTGGAGCACGCCCTTGCGCATGATGGCCACCCGGTCGGCCATGGTGAGCGCCTCGGCCTGGTCGTGGGTGACGTAGATGGTGGTGACGCCCAGCTCCCTGGTCAGCGCGGAGATCTCGGCCCGCAGCTCGGCGCGCAGTCCGCTGTCCAGGTTCGACAGCGGCTCGTCCATCAGGAACAGGCCGGGCCGCCGGACGATCGCCCGGCCCATCGCCACCCGCTGCCGCTGGCCGCCGGAGAGCTGGCTGGGCTTGCGCGCGAGCACGTCGCCGATGCCGAGCGCGCCCGCCACGTCCTGGATCCGCTCGCCGCGTGTCCCGGGCTCGATGCCGGAGAGCCGCAGCGGGAAGCCGATGTTGTCACCGACGGTCATGTGCGGATAGAGCGCGAAGTCCTGGAAGACCATGGCGATCTTCCGGTCCCGGGGCGGCAGGTCGTTGGCCAGCTCGCCGCCGAGCATGACCGCGCCCGAGGTCGGATCCTCCAGGCCGGCCACCATCCGCAGCACGGTCGACTTGCCGCAGCCCGACGGGCCCAGCAGCACCATGAACTCGCCGTCGTTGACGTCCAGATTGATGTTGTCGACCGCGATCGTTCCGTCCTGGAACACCTTGGTGACATCCTTGAGCGCGACGGTGGTCACCGTCACCTCCCCAGTCGCTCGCCCGGAACCCGGGAATGACTGTGACCAGGATCATCCGGTTCGCACATCGGGTAAACGTGCCATGTTCGGCTCGTGACAGTCCTATTACGTGGATGTGCCGAGGAACACGCGCCGGACCACCCGATCCGCGGCGTGCCCGTCCTCCAGCGGGCAGAACCGGGCCCGGAACGCCGCCCGCGCCCGCTCGGCCGCCCCACCGTTCACCGCGCCGGACCGGAAGGCGTCCAGCAGCCCGGGGAAGTCCGTCGCGACCGCGCCCGGCGGCTCGGCCAGCAGGTCGAAGTAGACGCCCCGAGCCACCCGGTACGCGTCCCAGTCCGGCGCGTAGACCACGATCGGCCGGTCCAGCACGGCGTAGTCGAACATCGCCGACGAATAGTCGGTGACCAGCACGTCGGCGGCCAGGTAGAGATCCTCCACCCGCTCGTGGGCGCTGACGTCCAGCACCCCGCCGGCGGCCGGCCCACGCGGCCGTCGCTCCCGGTCGTGGAAGTAGTGGCTACGCATCAGCAGCCGCCCGGCCGGGCCGAGCACCTCACGCATCCGGTCCGGGTCGAACGGCGGACGCCAGCCGGGCAGGTGCTCGCGGTGCGTCGGCGCGTAGAGCACCACGTACTCGTCCGCGCCGATGCCCAGCGCGGCGCGGACCTGGCGGCACTCGTCGGCGGTCGCCCGCGCCAGCCGGTCGTTGCGCGGGTAGCCGACCTCCAGCGTGGTGTAGTCGGCCGGGTACGCCCGCTCCCACATCTGGGTGGAGAAGGCGTTCGCGGAGACGCTGTAGTCCCAGCGGTCCACCCGGCGCAGCAGGCCGGCGAAGTTCATGCCCATCGCGCCCACCGGGTAGCGCTGCTGGTCCAGGCCCATCACCTTGACCGGCGTGCCGTGATGGGTCTGCACGTGCACCGAGCCGGGACGCTTGCGGACGAAGTCCGGGAAGTTGACGTTGTTGACCAGCCAGTGGGCGCGGGCCAGCACCCGGTGGTACTCCGGGGTGCCGGCGACCACGTACTCCACGCCCGGCGGCAGCGTGGCGACCCGGTCCCGCCGGACGATCCAGACGCCGCGCACCTGCGGGGCGAGCCGACGGGCGGCCTCGTAGACGGCGGCCGGGTTGCACGCGTACCCCCGGTACCAGTAGGCCGCGTAGACGGCCAGCGTCGGGTCGATCGGACGGCGCAGCTCGGCCCGGTAGTACTCGTGCAGCGCGGTGTCGCGGGCCCGCCGGGCGGTCCGCCGCACCACCGGCGTCACCCGCCGCCGGGTCCGGTCGGCCGTCCGCCGGGCGGCCTCCCCGACCTGGTGGGCCCCGCGCAGCGCGCTGAACGTCCGCCACCGGCCGGCCGCCACCAGCCGGTGCTTCAGCCCCTCCACGCCGGGCGGCACCGGGTAGCCCTCCGGCGGCCGGAAGCGCCTGTAGTCCTCGTGCATCTGGGCGAAGAACGGCGCCCGCAGCTCCGGCGCGATCCGCTGCCCGTTGCCGAGCACGGTCAGGTAGTGCCAGATCATCCGCTCGAAGACCGCCGGCCTGAGCCCGTCCACCGCCGGCGCCCACCGGTCCATCAGCCGGAACACGCGGTGCCACTGGGCGAACACCTCGAAGTGCCGGTCGCCCCGGGTCCGGGTGATCGCGCCGGTGCGGCGTTGCCGGTAGTTGAGGCAGACCCGGTCCAGCACGCCGATCCGGCCGGCGGCCATCAGCGCGGGATAGCTGAACGAGACGTCCTCGTACCAGCCGGGCGCGAAGCGCAGCCCACGCTCGACCAGGAACTCGCGGCGGACCAGCCGGTTCCAGGCGGTGTGCAGCAGCCGCAGCGTCTCCGGCCGCTCCCCCAGCGTGAACGTGGCCGGGCCCGGCGACTCGGGGAAGACGTCCCGCATGGCGCTGCGCGTGCCGACGAAGTTCCAGTGCGCCCGGACGTGGTCCACGACCAGCACGTCCGGGCGGGTGTCGCGGAGCCGGTCGGCGACGTGCGGCAGGCAGCCGGGCACCAGCCAGTCGTCCCCGTCGACGAACCACACGTACTCGCCGGTGGCCCGGTCCAGCCCGGCGTTGCGGGCCGGACCGAGCCCGACGTTGTCGACGAGGCGCACCGGGTGGACCCGGGGGTCGCGGGCCGCGTACTCGGCCAGGATCTCGCCGCCGGCGTCCGGGGAGGCGTCGTCCACCCCGATCACCTCAAGGTCACCGAACGGCTGGTCGAGGATCGAGTCGAGACACTCCCGCAGGTAGCCCTGCACCCGGTAGGCCGGCACGACGAAACTGATCAGGGTCATGCCGGCCCGCCCTCCGTCAGCCCGGCGAGCGCACACCCCCACGGGCGCGGGCCGGCAGGACCACCCAGGCGAGGACCACGCTCACGACGAAAACCACGAAAAGGTACGCACCCAGTGTAGCCAGAGCGATACTCGCCATTCCGGCGATCAGCGCGATTGCCAGCACCGCCGAGCGCCCCTCCCAGCCCAGCGTGGCGACGTGCAGCGGCGGGGCCGACTGCCGCTTCTCCAGCCGGGCGGTCAGGTCGTAGTGGTGCAGTGTGAGCACCAGGACGTACCCGAAGATCAACCAGGCGGGTGCGCGCCCGGCCACGCCGACCGCGATGGCGAACAGGTACTCGGCGGCCCGCAACGCGGCCGGCACCAGCCAGTCCAGCGCCCCGGCGTGCGGCGTCCGCGCGCCCTGCGCCGCGCCCAGCAGCAGCACCAGCGCGAGGACCGGCGCCCAGATCGGCAGGTCTCCCCCGCCGTGCACGGTGCGCAGCGCCCACACCAGCATCCCGGCCGCGCCGAGCGCGCCGAGCACCGCCAGCAGCAGCGGCCCCCGCGCCGGGGGCAGCGTCCGCACCAGCGGGCCGTCGTCGCGGTGCAGGCCGGTGTCGACGGTGGTCAGCACCGGCACCCGCATCCACCGCGCCCGCAGCGTCCGCAACGCCCCGGTGTACGCGAACGCCAACGTGCCCCAGACCAGCACCGCGCAGAGCGCCACCAGCGGCCCGAACAGCGCGGCGGCCAGCGCGATCAGCGCCCACCGCTCCCCGATCGGAAACACCACGGTCCGCTTCAGCCAGTACGACACCGAGCCGGTGTCCGCCTGCACCCGCGTCGACGCGGCGTTCAGCTTCCCGCCGATGCCGCCCGCGTCCCCGGACACCACCTTCGGCCGCCGGGCCGCCTCGTCGTGCAGCACGCCGTACCAGGTGTCGGTCATGTGTCGCACGGTCTGCAACGTCATCGCGGCCAGCGCCAGCGCCCAGCCGTAGCGGAACCCGGCGTGCGTGGCGCCGAAACCGAGACCGGCGTAGACGACATATTCCTTGAACCGGTCGGCCATCGTGTCCAGCCAGCCGCCCCAGGCGCTGAAGTGCCGGGTGTAGCGGGCCAACTGCCCGTCCACGCAGTCCAGCACGAACCCCAGGTAGAGCAGGACCGCGCCGGCCACCAGCGCGGGCCGGCCACCGACGCCGAACAGCACCGCCGCGGCCACCGCGAACGCCACCGAGACCATGGTGACGCCGGTCGGGCCGATCCCGATCCGGGCCGCCGCCTTCGTCACGTACGGCGACCAGGTGCTGACAAAGAACGTGGTGAAGAAGTCGTCCCGCTCCTTCACCGACAGCTTCAGCTCGGCCCGGTCCTCGTCGACGGCCGCCACCTGCGCCTCGGCCGCCGCCCGCTGCGTCGCGTCGCCGACCCGGTGCGCTACGAGCAGGCGTACCCGATGGGCGAAGATCAGGGTGTCCCGGGCGGCGAGCCCGGCCACCAGCCGGTCCACCGCGCCGAGCGGCCCGGCCGGCTCGGTCGCCGGCCCGGCCGGCTCGACGCCGGACACCGCCGGCCCGGCCGGCTCGACGCCGGACACCGCCGGCCCGGCCGGCTCGACGCCGGACACCGCCGGCCCGGCCGGCTCGATGCCGGACACCGCCGGCCCGGCCGGCTCGACGCCGGACGCCGCGGGCGCGGCGGGGGCGGTCGCGGAGGCCGCGCGGGCCGCGTCGACGAGCGCCGGCAGGTCGGCCGCGCCGACCCGCAGCGCGCCGCCGAACACGCCCGTCGTGTCCGCCGCGTCGCCGACCGCGACCACCTGGCCGCGCTCCTCGCGCACCACCGCCTGCCCGGCGGCCGGCGGGTCGGTGAGCACCAACGCCACCGTCGGCCCGACCGGGCTGGTCGCGAGATGCCGGAGTACGGCCGTGTGCGCCACCAGATCGACGCCGCTGACCAGCACCGGGCCGGTCGCGCCGGCCACCAGGTCGGCCAGCTCGCCCAGGTCGGCGGCCACCCGCACCTGCTCCGCCCCGGCCCGCCGCCACTGCGCGGCCAGCCGGTCGGCCGGCGGCTCCGCGCCCTCGGTGGCTCCGCCCGCCGCCGGCCCGGCGGCGAGCACGATCGCGAGCGTCACCGCTGCGCCGCGTCGGCGTAGGCCGCCAGCGCCTCGTCGATCGTCCCGTCGACGACCAGCCGTCCGACGTCGAGGTAGAGCCCCCGACGGCAGAACCGGGTGAGGTCCTTGTCGTTGTGTGACACCAGCACCAACGTGCGTCCTTCCGCGAGAAGTCGCTCGATGGTCGCATAGCACTTCGCGCGGAACTCCGCGTCCCCGACCGCGGTCACCTCGTCCACCAACAACACCGGGTGCGGCAGGTGCGCGATCACCGCGAAGCCCAGTCGCACCTTCATCCCCGACGAGTAGTGCCGCACCGACGTGTCGATGGCGCGTTCCACCTGTTCACCGGCGAACGAGACGATCTCGTCGAAGTGCCGCCGCAGGTACGCCGGGGAGAGCCCGTGCAGCCCGCCCACCAGGTACAGGTTCTCCCGGCCGGTCAGGTCGCCGGAGAACCCGGCGGACAACTCCAGCAGCGGCGCCACCCGGCCGTGCACCGTTATCGTGCCCTCGTCCGGGATGAGCACCCCGGCGATCAACCGCAGCAGCGTGCTCTTGCCGGTGCCGTTGCGCCCCACCACCCCGACCGTCTCACCCGGCTCGATCCGGAACGACAGGTCCCGCAGCGGCCAGAACCGGCCGGCGTCCGGGTCCCGCGCGCCCCGGTGCACGATCAGCTCCCGCAGGCGCAACTGCCGACGCCGGTTACGCACGAACCGGATGCCCAGCCCGTCCGCCTCGATGATCGGCGGCACTCAGAGTTCCTTCAGCACGGCCGGTTCCAGGCGGCGGAACGCCCACCAGCCGAACACCAGCACCAGCACGCTGCCCGCCACCGTCACGGTGAGCAGCCGGGCGTCCGGGAACTCGTCCGGGTACCAGACCGCGTGGTGCAACTGGAAGATCCCGACCAGCGGGTTCAGCTCGTACGCGAGCTTCAGCCAGCCCGGCATGCCGGAGTCCCGGACCAGGTTGAACGGATAGATGATCGGGGTGGCGTAGAACAGCAGCCGGATGACCAGCCGCATGGTCCGCTCGATGTCGCGCATCAGCACGTTGCCCGCCGACAGCAGCAGCGCCAGACCTGCCAGCAGCACGAACTGCACGGCCACCGCCAGCGGCAGGGCGAGCAGGCTCCACCCGGGGTGGATCTTCCCGTGGACGGCGTAGAGCGCCGCGATGGCGACCAGGATCGGCAGGCCGGCGAGGTACTCGGCGAAGCGGCCGGCGACCCGGCCGAGCGGGAAGATCGGCCGGGGCAGGTTCATCGTGGTGATCAACCGGGCCTGCCCGGTCAGCGCGCCGGCCGCCTCGGTCAGCGCCGAACTGGCCCACATCCAGGCGAAGATCCCGGTGATCAGGAACAGCGGGTACGAGCCGGCCGCCTCGCCCAGGTGCCGCCGGGTCGCGCCGGAGTAGAGCACGCCGAAGACGAACCAGTAGATCAGCCCCATGCCGAGCGGCTCGATGAGCGACCAGAGGTAGCCGAGCACCGACTGCTGGTACTTCACCGCGAGATCCCGCCGGACCAGGATGCGCAGCGAGGTGCGGGCGGACCAGAGCGCCGCGACGCCGGACGTCACCGCACCATCGTCGCGCTGTTTCTCGCGGCCTTTCCCGGCTCGGGCGCCAGGTCACCCCAACGGGGTCAGCACTCGATCACGTTGACCGCGAGCCCGCCCCGCGCCGTCTCCTTGTACTTGACCTTCATGTCCGCGCCGGTCTCCCGCATGGTCTTGATGACCTTGTCCAGTGACACGTGGTGCACGCCGTCGCCGCGCAGCGCCAGCCGGGCCGCGGTGATCGCCTTGATGCTGGCCACCGCGTTGCGCTCGATGCATGGGATCTGCACCAGCCCGCCCACCGGGTCGCAGGTCAACCCCAGGTTGTGCTCCATGCCGATCTCGGCGGCGTTCTCCACCTGCTCCGGCGTGCCGCCCAGCGCCTCGGCCAGCCCGGCCGCCGCCATCGAGCACGCCGACCCGACCTCGCCCTGGCAGCCCACCTCCGCGCCGGAGATCGAGGCGTTCTCCTTGAACAGCACGCCGATCGCGCCGGCCGCCAGCAGGAACCGGACCACGCCCTCGTCGGAGGCGCCGGGCACGAAGCGGGTGTAGTAGTGCAGCACGGCCGGGATGATCCCGGCGGCGCCGTTCGTCGGCGCGGTCACCACCCGCCCGCCGGCCGCGTTCTCCTCGTTGACCGCCAGCGCGAACAGGGTCACCCAGTCCATCGCGCGCAGCGGGTCGTCCGCGCCGGTCTCCGCCTCCAGGCCGCGCCGCAGCTCGGCGGCGCGGCGACGGACCTTCAACCCACCCGGGAGTACGCCGTCGCGAGTGCAGCCGCTCTCCACGCACTCCCGCATCACCCGCCAGATGTCCAGCAGCCCGGCGCGGACGTCCGCCTCGCTGCGCCAGGACACCTCGTTGGCGAGCATCACCTCGCTGATCGACAGGCCGGTCCGGGTGGTGACGTCGAGCAGTTCCGCCCCGGTGAGAAACGGGTGACGCACCCGGGTGGTGTCCGGCTTGATCCGGTCCGCCCCGGCCGCCGCCTCGTCCACCACGAACCCGCCGCCCACCGAGTAGTAGGTGCGCGCCCGCACCTCGCGCCCGGCCGCGTCGTACGCCGCGAACGTCATCCCGTTCGGGTGGTACGGCAGTGAGCGCCGGCGGTGCAGCACCAGGTCCCGGTCCGGGTCGAAGTCGATCTCCTGGCTGCCCAGCAGGCGCAGCCGCCGCGCGTCCCGGATCCGCGTGATCCGCTCGCCCACGGTGTCGGTGTCGACCGTCTCCGGGGCCTCGCCCTCCAGCCCGAGCAGCACCGCCCGGTCGCTGCCGTGGCCGTGGCCGGTCGCGCCGAGCGAGCCGAACAGGTCCGCCTGCACCCGGGTCACGTCGGCGAGCAGCCCGTCGGCCTTCAGGCCACCCACGAACGTCCGGGCGGCCCGCATCGGCCCGACGGTGTGCGAGCTGGACGGCCCGATACCGACGCTGAAGAGGTCGAAAACACTGATCATGGCTGCGCTTTCCTCGCCGTCGTCCCCGTTGTGCGGTTCCGAACCGGTGCGATGCCGCGCCCCCGCTGTCCGGGGGTGAGCGACCGGCGCCAGGGGTGGAGGCGCCCGACCGACGACCCTACCCGCCCCAGCTCAATACCCGTCCCCACCCCGCCACACTCCCCACCCCGCCACCCTTCCCACCCCGCCACCCCCACCCCCGGCATGCGCAGATTCACGGAAAGAGTGGCCATCCGAGCGTCGATGGCCACTCTTTCCGTGAATCTGCAACTGCGCGGGGGCGCGGCGGGGTGCGGCGGGCGCGGGCGGGGTGCGGCGGCCGCGGGCGGGGCGCGGCGGCCGCGGGCGGGGCGCGGCGGCCGCGGGCGGGGCGCGGCGGGCGCGGCGGGGCGCGGCGCGGCGGGGCGCGGCGGGCGCGGCGGGGTGCGTCGGGCGCGGGCGGGGTGCGTCGGGAGGGGGGCGCGGGGGTATGTACCTACGGGTGCCCGGGTCGCCGATCCTCCTCGGGGCCGAGGGCGCGACGCGCACCCCGATTTAGCGTGGAATCAGCGCGGCGGATCGCCGCAGAAGTGGGAGACGACGATGAGTCGCAAACTGGTCCGGCCCCGCGAGGGGCGCATGATCGCCGGTGTCTGCGCCGGCCTGGGACGGCGGTTCGGCATGTCGGCCGGCATGGTCCGGCTGCTGTTCCTGCTGTCGCTGCTGCTGCCCGGCACCCAGGTGATCGTCTACCTGATCCTGTGGGTGCTGATGCCGAACGAGGACCGCTACCTCGCCACCCGCTGACCCGCACACGACGACGCGCCCGCCTCGGGAGGGCGGGCGCGTCGCGCGAGGTCAGGGGGCCGTGTAGGTGACTGTCACCTTCTCGTAGCCGAGGGAGCGCAGCAGCCCCTCCAGCATCTTGCGGGTGTTCTCCTGCGCCCGGGCGGCGAGCCCGCTGTCCCGGGCCGCCGCGGTGATCCGGTCCTCGGCCAGCTTGTAGACCTGCTGCTGCCGGTTGGGGTCCCCGGCCACCAGGTCGTTGAGCCGGTTGATCAGGCCGCGCTCCTCGGCGAAGACGTAGCTCTTGTCCATGTCCAGGTCGGTCTCGCCGAGCTGCGGCGCGGGCAGTTTGATCTCGACGGACTTGCCGTCGTCCGAGGCCACCACCGCCCCGTCGGCGATCTTGGCGAAGTCGACGTACGCCTCGACCCGGCCCGCCCCGACGAAGAGCGTGCGCTCGTTGAGCAGGAAGTCCGGCACGTTGCGCCGGTCCTTCTGCACGTCGACCACCACCTGGAAGTTGCCCTCCGCCGCGACGTAACGGCTCAGGTCACGGATCGACTTGAGCAGCGGCGGCTGACTGCGGTCGGTCTGCTCCTTGGCGAACGGGTTGCGGAAGTCCGGCAGCAGGCCGGACGCCTGCACGCCGAGCAGCACCACCACCGCCAGCGCCGCCGCACCGAGCACCCAGAGCAGGCCGCGGGCGGCCCCGCCGACCGAGGGCCGGGCGCCCGGTCCGGGCTCGGGCGGGCCGTCCGGCCGGTCGGGCCGGGACTCACTGGTCGGGTATTCCGGGAACTCCCTGGTGGGCTGCTGGGTGTCACCGTCGCGGGCCATCGCCCTCACCGTCCTCGTCCGACACATCGACTGACAATGACGGTACGGGGACCGTGCGACACTCGCTCGTCGAGTGCCCCGATCGGGTGAAACCGCAGGTCAGGCGAAGGCGGAGAGCCCGGTCAGCCGCTGGCCGATGACGAGCTGGTGGATCTCCGAGGTGCCCTCGTAGGTGAGCACGCTCTCCAGGTTGGCGGCGTGCCGCATGATCGGGTACTCCCCGGAGACGCCGTTCGCGCCGAGGATGGTGCGGCACTGCCGGGCGATGGCCAACGCCTCCCGGACGTTGTTCAGCTTGCCCACGCTCACCTGCTCGGGCCGCAGCTTCCCGGCGTCGGCGAGCCGGCCCAGGTGCAGCGCCAGCAGCAGCCCCTTGTTCCACTCCACCGCCATGTCGGCGAGCTTGGCCTGGGTGAGCTGGAAACCGGCCAGCGGCCGGCCGAACTGGGTGCGGATGGTCGCGTACGCCAGGGTGGTCTCCAGGCAGTCGCGGGCCGCGCCGAGCGCGCCCCAGACGATGCCGTGCCGGGCCTCGGTCAGGCAGCTCAGCGGCGCCTTCAGCCCGGTCGCCCCGGGCAGCCGCGCATCCGCCGGCAGCCGCACGTCGTCGAGCGTGATCTCGCCGGTCAGCGAGGCACGAAGAGACATCTTCCGGCGGATCTCCCGCGCGCCCACCCCGGCGGTGTCCATGGGCACGAGGAAACCCCGCACACCCTCGTCGGTGCGGGCCCAGATCACCGCGACGTCGGCGATCGGCGCGTTGGTGATCCACATCTTGCCGCCGGTGAGGATCCAGTCGTCGCCGTCCCGACGGGCTCGGGTGGCCATCGAGGCCGGGTCGGAGCCGTGGTCCGGCTCGGTCAGCCCGAAGCAGCCGATCGCGTCGCCGGTCGCCATCGCCGGCAGCCAGCGTTGCTTCTGCTCCTCGCTGCCGAAGCGCCAGATCGCGTACATGGCCAGCGAGCCCTGCACCGAGACCAGCGAGCGGACGCCCGAGTCGCCGGCCTCCAGCTCCAGGCAGGCCAGCCCGTACGCGACCGCCGACGCGCCGGCGCAGCCGTACCCGGTCAGGTGCATGCCGAGCAGGCCCAGCTTGCCGAACTCGCGGGCCAGCTCACGGGCCGGCACGTCGCCCTCCTCGTACCAGCCGGCGACGTGCGGGCGGACCCGGTCGGTCACGAGCTGGCGGACGACGGCCCGGATCTGCCGCTCCTCCTCGCTCAGCGAGGCGTCGACGTCGAGCAGGTCGAGCGTGGTCACGTCGTCACTCCCCTTGGTCGCCGAGGACCAGCACCCGCGCATGGATCTGGTTGCGCTGCTGCAACGCCGCGCGCAACGCCCGGTGCAGGCCGTCCTCCAGGTAGAGGCCGCCGTTCCACTGCACCACGTGCGGGAAGAGGTCGCCGTAGAAGGTGGAGTCCTCGGCGAGCAGCTTGTCCAGCGCCAACTCCCGCTTGGTGGTGATGAGCTGATCCAGCCGCAGTGGACGCGGTGGGATCTCGGCCCACTGCTTCAGCGTGAAGTTGTGCTCCGGGTAGGGACGCCCGTCCCGGACCGCCCTGAAGATCACCGCGTGCTCTCCTCCCCCAGGCCGGGCTGACGATGTGGCTGCCAGCCTAACCGCTCAGCTCCACCGCCCCCGCCGGACCACATCATCCACCGGACGCCGCCCCCGGCGCAGTGACGGTGACCGATGGTCGACGGCTCGGTAGCCAACAGTGACAGCGCCGATCGGATGCAGCTCCGGGGGCACCCCGAACGCCTCCCGGTACGCCCCGACGCGCTGCGGCGGGATGCCGAAGAAGCAGGCGCCCAGCCCCTCGTCCACGGCGGTGAGCAGCATCAACAACGCCGCGAAGCCGGCGTCCACGTACCAGTAGGGCACCGGCCAGCGGTCCTCGGCGCGGTCCGTCCAGCCCTTGTCCGGCTCGGCGTACCGGTCCAGGTAGGCGTCCCGGTTGGCGTGCGGCACCACGATCAGCGGGGCCCGGCGCATCCCGGCCAGCCAGCGCTCCCGACCGCCGCCGTCCGGCGTGGTGGCCGCCCAGAACCGGGCCCGGTCCGCCGGCTCCTCCAGCACCAGGAAGCCCCAGCCCTGCGCGAACCCGGCCGACGGGGCCCGGACCGCGTGCGCGAGCAGCCGGTCCACCACCTCGGGCGGGACCGGCCGGTCGGGGTCGTAGTTGCGGACCATCCGGCGACGCCGGACGACCTCGGCGAACTCCACGCTCAGCGCCCCGGCCGGACGCCCCAGGCGCCGCGCCACGTCTGCCCGGCGTCCAGCGTGATCACGTCCCGGCCGGACCGGAACGCGTCCGGCGGGCACGTCATCGGCTCCACCGCCACCGAGCGGCGGTGCCGCTCACCGCCGAGCGTGTCCCCGGTGAACACCTGCCACCAGCCGAACTCGCGGTCCGCCCAGACCGCCAGCCCGGACGAGCCGTCCGGTGCGCCGAGCGTCACCGCCGAGCCGCCGTCGGCGTCCCGCTCCACGTCCCCGAAGGCCAGGTCGAGCACCAGGTCGCCGATCGGCCGGGGCGCGGTGAAGTCGTACTCGGTGCCGGCCACCGGGCTGGCGCCCACCGGCAGCAGCCGGCCGTCCACCAGCACCCGGTTCCGCCCCGGCACCCGCAGCACCAGCTCGTCCACGCCCACCTTGGGGAGCTGGAAGTAGGGGTGCACGGAGAAGCCGAACGGCGCCGGCTCGGCGGAGAGGTTCGTCGCCTCGTGCTCGGCGCGCAGGCCGTCCGGGCCGACGCTCCACCGGCTGCGCAGCCGCAGCGCCCACGGGTAACCCGGGGTGGGCGGCAGGTCGTAGCCGAGCGTCACGCTCGCCGCCGACTGCTCGACCAGCTCCCACCGGACCCAGTTGACCAGGCCGTGCAGCGCGTTGTGCCGCTCCGGCTCGGTCAGGTCGAGCTGGAGCGAGCGGTCCCCGAACGTGTACGCGCCGTCCCGGATCCGGTTCGGCCAGGGCGCCAGCACGTGCCCGGCCGAGCCGGGGCTGAGCTCGTCCTCGGCGTACCCGTCGAGGTAGTCCACCCCGTCGTGCCGATAGGCCCGCAGCCCGCCCCCGACCTCCACCACGACGGCCTCATGGCCGTCGGCGGAGATGGTCCACTGTGTTCCGGACGGTGCCCGCTCGTCGATCCCCATTCGGCGACCCTACCGTCACCGACGGTCCTCGGTGGGAGCGGTGGCGCGATAGCGCAGCAACGCGGGGAACGCCGTCACCAGCAGCACCGCCAGCACGGCGGCGGCGATACCGCCACCGACCATCGCGACGCCGGTGCCGAACCCGGCGGCGGTCACGCCGGCCCGCAGGTCGCCCAGGCGGGGGCCACCGGCCACCACCACCGTGTTCACGCCCTGGAGCCGGCCGCGCATCCGGTCCGGCGCGTACACCAGCAGCATCGACTGCCGCAGGGTGGCGCTGACCAGGTCGGCGGCGCCGGCCACGCCGAGCAGCAGCACCGCCAGCCAGAGCCGGCCGGCCAGCCCGGCCAGCGCGATGGCCACGCCCCAGCCGACCACCGCCACGGTGAGCGCCAGCCCCTGCCGGCGCACCCGGCCGATCCAGCCGGAGGTGAGGCCGCCGAGCATCGCGCCGATGGCGATGGCGCTGTAGAGCCAGCCGACCGCCGCGCCACCGCCGAAGCGGTCCTGCGCCAGCTCCGGGAAGAGCGCCCGTGGCATGGCCAGGATCATCGCGATCAGGTCGATGGCGAAGGAGAGCAGCAGCACCGGCGTGGTGGCCAGGTAGCGGAAGCCGTCGACGACGCTGCGCAGCCCGGCCCGGCGGACGCCGCCGCCCGGCTCCGGCTCCGGCGGCATCGCCGGCAGCCGCAGGGTGGCCCAGAGCGACACGGTGAACAGCAGCGCGTCCAACCCGTACGCGATCGGCAGCGCCGCGTCGACCCGCCAGGTGGCGAAGATCAGCCCGGCGGCCAGCGGCCCGGCGACCGCGGCGGCGGTGAACGTGGTGTAGTTCAGCGTGGTCGCGGCCGGGACCAGTTCGGCCGGCACCAGCCGGGGCAGGATCGCGCTGCGGGCCGGTGAGGTGATCGCGAACGCCACCGACTGCACGCCCACCAGCAGCAGGAGCAGCACCGGGCTGCGCGCGCCGACAAGCGACTGCACCAGCAGTCCGAGCGTCGCCGCCCAGAGCAGCGCGCCGCCCGCGAGCAGCACCCGCCGCCGGTCCCGGGCGTCGGCGACCGCGCCGCCCCAGAGCCCGAAGACCAGCAGCGGCACGAACCCGGCGACGCCGAGCAGGCCGACCCAGAACGAGCCGCCGGTCAGGTCGAACATCTCCACCGGCACCGCCACGGCGGTGAACTGGAAGCCGAACATCGCCACCGCGTTGCCGAGCCACACCCGCCGGTAGGCGGGCACGCGCAGCGGGCGCAGGTCGATCGCCCAGCGGCGGGGTCCGCGCGACCGGGCCTTGGTGACCTCCGTCACGGTGCGAGCCGCTCGACGACCCACACCCCGTCAGCGGTACGCCGGAACCGCAGCCGATCGTGCAGCCGGCTGGCCCGGCCCTGCCAGAACTCCACCGTCTCCGGGCGGACCCGGAACCCGCCCCAGTGCGGCGGGGCGGGGATCGACCCGACGCCGGCGAACCGCTCCGACGCCGCCCGGAACGCCGCGTCCAGCGCGGCCCGGTCCGGGACCACCGCCGACTGGGTGCTGGCCCACGCGCCGAGCTGCGAGCCGCGCGGCCGGCTGGCGAAGTACGCCTCGGTCTCCGCCCGGTCGACGTGCGTCACCCGGCCGGTGACGGTCACCTGCCGCTGCATCGGGAACCACGGGAAGACCAGGCTGGCCCACGGGTTGGCGGTCACCTCGGCGCCCTTGCGCGAGCGGTGGTTGGTGTAGAAGACGAAGCCCTCCGCGTCGTAGCCCTTGAGCAGCACCGTGCGTCCACTGGGCCGGCCCTGGTCGTCGGCGGTGCCGACCACCATCGCGTTCGGCTCCGGCAGCGGATGCGCCACCGCGTCGGCGAACCAGCGGGCGAACTGGGTGTGCCAGTCCGGCGCCAGGTCCGGTTCGGTCAGGCCCAGGTCGGCGGCGTACTCGTTACGCATGCCGGCCGGAGCGGGTGTGTCGCCTGTCACTTTGGCCGTCCTTCTCCCGGGCGTACCGGCGTCCCCCGACGCTGGCCAGGCCCCGACGCCTAGTCTTCTCCTGTCCGCATGCGCGTCCACCGGCGGGGATGTCGCGTGGCGCACAGTCGCTGCGGGTCGCGCAGCCGGTTACCCACCGGGCAAGATGTTTCGAACCACATCCCTGAGGGGTCGCCTGAGTTACGGGGCTGGATCAGCCCGCCCGGGCGCACCGAGCCGGAAGCCAGGAGACGACATGTCCGATTTCAAGCCGGGTCTGGAGGGCGTCGTAGCCTTCGAGACCCAGATCGCCGAACCCGACCGCGCGGGTGGATCGCTGCGCTACCGGGGCGTGGACATCGAGGATCTGATCGGCCAGGTCTCCTTCGGCAACGTCTGGGCGCTGCTGGTGGACGGCCGGTTCGGCCCCGGCCTGCCGCCGGCCGAGCCGTTCCCGGTGCCGGTGCACTCCGGTGACATCCGCGTCGACGTGCAGTCCGCGGTCGCCATGCTGGCCCCGTACTGGGGGCTCAGTCAGCTTCTCGACATCTCCGACGCCCAGGCCCGCGAGGACCTGGCCCGGGTGTCGGTCACCGCGCTGTCCTTCGTCGCCCAGTCGGCGCGCGGGCTGGGGCTGCCGGCGGTGCCGCAGAAGGAGATCGACAAGGCGGAGACGATCGTCGAGCGCTTCATGAAGCGGTGGCGCGGCGAACCCGACCCCCGCCACGTCAAGGCCGTCGACGCGTACTTCATCTCGGCCGCCGAGCACGGCCTGAACGCCTCCACCTTCACCGCCCGGATCGTGGCCTCCACCGGCGCGGACGCCGCGGCCTGCATCTCCTCCGGCATCGGCGCCCTCTCCGGCCCGCTGCACGGCGGCGCCCCGTCCCGGGTGCTCAGCATGCTGGAGTCGGTCGAGCGCAGCGGCGACGCCGAGGGGTACGTCAAGGGCGTGCTCGACCGCGGCGAGCGGCTGATGGGCTTCGGGCACCGGGTCTACCGGGCCGAGGACCCGCGCGCCCGCGTGCTGCGGCGGACCGCCAAGGAGCTGGGCGCGCCCCGCTTCGAGGTCGCCGAGGCGCTGGAGAAGGCCGCCCTGGCCGAGTTGCAGGCCCGCCGCCCGGACCGCGTCCTCGCCACCAACGTCGAGTTCTGGTCGGCCGTGGTGCTGGACTTCGCCGAGGTGCCGGCGCACATGTTCACCTCGATGTTCACCTGCGCCCGGATGGGCGGTTGGTCCGCGCACATCCTGGAGCAGAAGAAGCTGAACCGGCTGGTCCGCCCGTCCGCCACCTACGTCGGCCCGGGCACCCGCAAGCCGCAGCAGGTCGAGGGCTGGGACGCCATCCCGCACGGCGTCTGAGATGCAAGGAGGGGGCCCCGCTTGACGTTTTCGGCATCGGCGGGGCCCCTTACCAACGCCCGACCTGTGGCGTACGCCTCAGCACTCGCGGTGGGACCAGCGGGTGGTGCCGGCGGAGCGGGTGCGAGGATGAAGGCCGGCAGCGCTGCCGGCCGGGTTCGGATCCCGGCCGCCCCGTGCGTCCGGCGCACGAGCCGGTCGCCGGTCCGCGCCCGCAGGAAGGGCCCGCCCTCGCCCATGCGGAAGGATCGAGAAAACCGTGGCTGACGCACCGACCATCCGGATTCCCGACGACCTCAAACCCGCCGACGGCCGTTTCGGCTGCGGCCCGTCCAAGGTTCGTCCGGCGGCGGTCTCCGCGCTCGCCGACGTCGCCACCAGCTACCTGGGCACGTCGCACCGGCAGAAGACGGTCCGCGACGAGGTCGCCCGGTTGCGCCGGGGAATCGCCGAGTTCTTCTCCCTCCCCGAGGGCTACGAGGTGATCATCGGCAACGGCGGCACCACCGCGTTCTGGGAGGTCGCCACGTTCGGCCTGGTCCGCGACCGGGCCCAGTTCGCCAGCTTCGGCGAGTTCGGCGCCAAGTTCGCCAAGTCGGTCGCCGACGCCCCGTTCCTGGGCGAGCCGACCGTGCGCAAGTCCGCGGCGGGCAGCGCCCCGACGCTGGTCGCCGAGGCGGGCGTGGACGTCTACGCCACCCCGCACAACGAGACCTCCACCGGCGTGGCGGTGCCGATCAGCCGGGTGCCGGGCGCCGACGAGGGCTCCCTGCTGCTCGTCGACGCCACGTCCGGCGCGGGCGGGCTGGACGTCGACGTCGCCGAGACCGACGTCTACTACTTCGCCCCGCAGAAGTGCTTCGGCTCCGACGGTGGCCTTTGGCTGGCGCTGATGTCGCCGGCCGCGCTCGCCCGGGCCACCGAGATCAAGTCCTCGGGCCGCTACATCCCGGCCTTCCTGGACCTGGTCACCGCGATCGACAACTCGCGGCTGGAGCAGACGTACAACACCCCCGCGCTGGCCACCATCTTCCTGGCCGCGGAGCAGACCGACTGGATGAACTCCCAGGGCGGGCTGGCCTGGGCGGCCAAGCGCACCGCCGAGAGCGCCGGCATCGTGTACGGCTGGGCCGAGCGCTCGTCGTTCGCCACCCCGTTCGTGGCGGACCCGGCGCTGCGCTCCAACGTGGTCGCCACCGTCGACTTCGCCGACGGGGTGGACGCCACCGCGATCGCCAAGGCGCTGCGCGCCAACGGCATCGTGGACACCGAGCCCTACCGGAAGCTCGGCCGCAACCAGCTCCGGGTCGCGCTCTTCCCGGCCGTCGAGCCGGCCGACGTCGAGGCGCTCACCGCGTCCATCGACTACGTGGTCGAGCGACTCTGATCACGCCGTGACGCTGGGTGGTCGTCGAGGCTCCGGCGGCCACCCACCGTGATCATCGCCCCAGCTCAGTCGCGACATGCCGGGGTGTCGCAATCCCCATCGTCGGGTAGATGAGCGTACGGTGGTGGGGACGCCCCGGGTGGCCGGCTCGTGGCGTGACGGCCAGCGAAGCGGGACGGAGGCAAGCCCATGCGCCCAGTACGCTTCGTCGCCCTTTCCGAGGACGGCCAGGCCCTGGTGCTCACCGACGAGGTGGGCCGCCTGCTCGCGCTCCCCATCGACGAGCGCGTGGCCTCGGTGCTGCACGCCGAGCCGGGTGCGACCCCGCTCGCGGTGGTGCCGGCCTCCACCGATCCCACGCCGTCGCTGTCCCCGCGCGACATCCAGGCCCGGATCCGTTCCGGCGAGTCCGCTGAGGACGTCGCCCGCATCGCCGGCGTGCCGGTCGACCGCGTGCTGCGCTACGCCGGGCCGGTGCTCCAGGAGCGGGCCATGCTCGCCCAGCACGCCCGCCGCACCCGGCTCAAGGGCGCCGAGAAGCCGACCCCGCTGGCCGAGGTGGTCAACGGCCGGCTGGCCCAGCACGGCATCGACACCGAGAAGATCTCCTGGGACGCCTACCGCCGCGACGACGGCACCTGGCGGATCATCGCCACCTGGCCGTCCGGCAAGGCCACCGCCCAGGCGGTGTGGGATCTCGACAAGTCCCGGCAGAACGTCATCGCGCACGACGACATGGCGCAGTACCTCTGCGCCGAGCGGCCCACGCCGATCCTCGGCCAGGAGCCGGCGCCCGAGCGGGGCGGCCACGCGCTGCCCGGCCCGTCGCGCGGCGAGCCGAGCCGGGGCGGGCACGGCCTGCCGTCCGGGGTCGAGCAGGCCCGTCCGGGGCGCGACCCGATCCGTGCCGGCCGGGACGCGCTGCTCGCCTCGCTGGACCGGCCGCTCGGCGGCACGTCCGGGCGCGGTCTCGACACCCGTTCCCCGGCCGCGCTGGCCGGTTCGGAGGCGCCCCGCCAGCGGGCCGTCGCCGGGGGTGCCGCCGCGCTGCTCGGCGGCGGGCAGGGTTCGGCGTTCGACGACGACTCGGACGCCCCGAAGGAGATCCCCGCCGTGCCGTCGTTGGCCGTGCTGCGGCCTCGGCGCACCGGCAACCCGCCGCAGTCCGGCGGCTCCGGCACCGAGTCCGGCGAGGCCGGCGGCAAGCCACGCAAGCGGCTGCCGAGCTGGGACGACGTCCTCTTCGGCAGCGGTCCGGCGGCCCGCGAGTCCTCCTGATCGACCGTTGGCGTGCCGGGCACTCGACGTGCCCGGCGGCCACCGGCCCGCAGGTCCTCCTGATCGACCGGTGACGTGTCGGACATCCCACGTGCCCGGCGGTCACAGGGGCCAGGCGGCGAGGCGGGTGTGGTGGGTGCGGGTGCCCGGGTGGCTGCGGACCAGGACCAACTCCTCGGCGGGCCACTCGGGGCCGGCGTACCCGTGCAGCGTCTCCCGGTCGGCGCGCACGTCGACGCGGTCGCCGGGGCGGGCGATGGTCAGGTGGGGCCGGAACGGCTTGTCGTCGTGCGGCAGTCCGGCCCGTCGCAACGCGTGGCGGACCAGGCGGGCCAGCGCGTCCAGCGCGTCGGTCTCGCCGCGCACGTCCACCCAGAGCACGGTGGAGCGGCCCTGGCCGAAACTGCCCCCACCGCCGAGGCGCAGCCGCGGTGCGCTGCCCCGACCGTCCCGGAAGGACTCCGCGGCCATACCGAGCGCGCTCGTCACCTCGACCAGCCGGTCGTCCGGCACCTCACCGAGGAAGGCGAGCGTGAGGTGAAGGTGCGCGGGGTCGGCGAGCCGGACGTTCACGCCGGCGGCGGATGCGACGCCGACGCGCAGCCCGACGACCCGGGTGCTGAGGTCGGCGATTGCCGCCGCAGACGGGTAGACCGCCGCGAAGAGCCGCACCCGGTCAGCGGTGCCGTTGGTGGTGCGCCGCCCGGGCGGCCGGCAGCGTCAGCCCGGCGGCGTGCAGCAGCCCCTCCACCCGGACCCGTTCGATCTCCCGGTCGACGCCGGCCAGCTCGGCCAGGTGCTCGGCGATGCCGAGGGCGTGGCAGGCGGCGCGCAGCCGTTCGTCGTAGGCCTCGATGACCGCGCCGTGCCACACCACCGAGCGGTCGGCGGCGGCGAGCCGGTGGCCGCCGAGCCGGCGCAGGTCGGTGGCGAGCTGCTCCAACGGGCGGCGGCCCGCCCGTTCGAACTCGGTCAGGTCGATGTCGCGGGTCAGCGCCTCGGCCTCGATGGCGCGATCGAGCCGGGCGATGGTGCGGCGCTCCCGGCGCTGCTCGCGCCACTCGGCCCACCCGCAGGCGAACCGGTCGATGATCTCGTCGGCGCAGAAGACCAGCGCGAACACGGCGGGGAGGCAGCAGACAGCGAGGATCGCCAGCGCCAGCAGCAGCCCCTGCCCCAATCCCACACATCGACGCTAAGCCCTGTCGGACGCACCCGCCACCCGATTGCCGAAACCGGGCGGTACGCATTCGTGCGGTGTTGAGCGGGGCCCCCTCCTCTGCAGAATGCGTCAAGAGGGGGCCCTCCTTTCACTCGGCCCGGGGGGACACCACGTAGAAGCGCGGCATCGGCAGCACCCGCAGGCGCAGGCGGGCGCCGGAGCGGCGCAGTTGCCAGGTGAGCGCCAGCAGCGCGGCGGCCAGCGAGATGAGGCCGCCGATCCAGATGCTCGCGCCGGCGCCGAACGTCTCGGCCGTCCACCCGATGATCGGCGCGCCGACCGGGTTGGTGCCCAGGAACACCAGCACCCACAGCGCCATCACCCGGCCCCGGAAGGAGGCGTCGACGCCGAGTTGCACCCGCTGGTTGGCGGCCTGGGCGAAGAAGATCATGAAGAACCCGGTGGGCGGCAGCAGCGCCACCACCATCCAGTACGCGGGGGCGAGCCCGACCAGCGTGCCGAAGCTGGCGCAGCCGATGGCGGCGCCCAGCACCAGCCAGACCGAGGGGCGGCTGCGCCGGCCGGTGCCGGCGAGCGCGCCGACCAGCGCGCCGACCGCCAGCACGGTGCTGAACAGCCCGAACGACGCGGCGCCGGTGTTGAAGACGGTCTTGGCGAGCGCGGCGAGGGTGAGCTGGAAGTTGAACAGGCTCATCCCGATCACCGACATGACGACCATCGGCAGCAGCAGGTCGGGGCGGCGCGCCACGTACCGCAGGCCGTCCACCACCCGGGCCTGGTCCCGTTCGCCGGCCGGCGGCAGGTCCTTGCGGTGCAGTTCGGCGGGGCGCATCTTGACCACGTTGACCAGCGGCGCGACGGAGCTGAGCGCGGTGACCAGGAAGACCGGGCCGACGTCGAACGCGGCGATGGCCAGGCCGGCGACGGCGGGGCCGATGATCCGGGCGGAGTTGAACACGGCCGCGTTGAGCGAGAGCGCGTTCGGCAGCAGCGTCACGCCGACCAGCTCGGAGACGAACGCCTGCCGTACCGGGGTCTCGACCGCGTTGGCGACACCGAGCAGCGCGGCGAACGCGAACACGTGCCAGAGCCGCACCACGCCGGTGACGACCAGCATGCTCATCCCCAGCGCCAGCACGGTCCAGAACGCGTTGGCGACGAAGAGCAGCATCCGCTTGTCGTACCGGTCGGCGAGGCGGCCGGAGAGCAGCGTGAGCAGGAGTACGGGGGTGAACTGCAACGCGGTGACCACGCCGAGCGCGGTGGCGGAGTTGTCGCTCAGCTCGAGGACGAGCCAGTCCTGGGCGATGAACATCATCCAGACGCCGATCAGTTTGATCAGCTGCCCGGTGGCGAAGAGTCGGTAGTTGCGGACTCGTAGGGACTGGAACATCGTGCTCAGCTTGGCCTGCACTCTAGGTGCGCCTCCTCGCGTCAGGTACGCCTCATCGACAACTGACGAAGCGGACCGCGCGACGCGGGGTCAGCCGCGGGCGATGCCCTGGAGGATCTCGGCGGCCCGCCGCAGCGTGTCGCGTTCCTCCTCGGTGAGCGCGGCCAGTCGGCCGGCCAACCACTCGTTGCGGGCGCGCTCGAACTGGTCGAGCACGGCCCGTCCCCCCTCGGTCGCCGCCAGGATGACCTGTCGTCCGTCGGTCGGATGGGGGGTGCGCTGCACGAGGCCGCGCTCCTCCAACTTCGCGACGATCTTCGTCATCGTCGGTGGCTGCACCCGTTCGACGTCGGCCAGTTCCCGTGGCGTGAGGGCGCCCGCCAGCTTGAGGCTGGTGAGCGCCGACAACTGGGTGACCGTGAGGTCGCCGACCGGTCGGGCCTGTCGGACCCGCCGGTTGAGCCGGGTGATCGCATCACGCAGCTGGGGGGCCAGCTGCGCCGGTGGCACGCGTTTCGCCGTCACCGTCCGCTCCGTCACACTCGTTAGCTTAACTAATGAGCCTGGCTAACGACGTTCGTTATGACCAGGCTCACCAGCGTCAGAGCAGCACGGACTCGATCGGCCCGCGCAGGAAGTACAGGATGAAGAGCGCGGCCACGCCGTACAGCAGGGGGTGGACCTCCCGGGCCTTGCCCTTCGCCAGCTTCACCAGGACATAGCTGATCACGCCGGCCCCGATGCCGTTCGAGATGGAGTAGGTGAACGGCATCAGCACGATGGTGAGGAACGCCGGGATCGCGATCTCGTAGTCGGTCCAGTCGATGGTCCGGACCGCCGTCATCATCAGGAAGCCGACCACCACCAGCGCAGTCGACGCGGCCTCGAACGGCACGATCGCCGACAGCGGCGCGAGGAACATGGCCAGCAGGAACAGGCCGCCGGTGACCAGGTTGGCCACGCCGGTCCGGGCGCCCTCACCGACACCGGCGGCACTCTCGATGTACGACGTGTTGCTCGACACCGACGCCGCGCCACCCGCGGCGGCGGCGATCGAGTCGACCAGCAGGATCTCCTTGGCGCGCGGCGGGGTGCCCTGCTCGTCGAGCATGTCCCCCTCCTGGCCGATCGCGACCATCGTGCCCATGGTGTCGAAGAAGTCCGTGATCAGCAGCGTGAAGACGAACATCAGCGGGACCAGCCAGCCGACCCGGGTCCACGAGTCCAGCACGTTGAAGTTGCCCAGCAGCGACAGGTCCGGCAGGTCCACCACCTGCTTCGGCAGCTCGGGCACGTTCAGCGCCCAGCCCTTCGGGTTCGGCTTGCCGTCGACGAAGGAGGGGCCGATGTTGCCGACCGCCTCGACCACGACGGCCAGCACGGTGGAGGCCAGGATGCCGATCAGGATCGCGCCGCGCACCCGGCGTACCACCAGCACCACCGTGACCAGCAGGCCCACCACGAACACCAGCATCGGCCAACTGACGATCTTGCCGTTGATGCCCAGTCCGACCGGCACCGTGCTGTTCGCGGCGTCCGGGACCCGCCGCACGAACCCGGCGTCGACCAGACCGATGATGGTCAGGAACAGGCCGATGCCGACCCCGATGGCGGTCTTGAGCTGCGTCGGGACCGAGCGGAACACCGCGGTACGCAGCCCGGTGAGCACCAGGATGCCGATCAGCACACCCTCGATGACCACCAGACCCATCGCGTCCGCCCAGGTCATCTGCGGCGCGATCTCGAAGGCCACCAGCGCGTTCACGCCCAGCCCGGCGGCCAGCGCGATCGGGAATCGGGCCACCACCCCCATCAGGATGGTCATCAGGCCCGCGACCAGCGCGGTCGCCGCGGCCAGCGCCGGGATGGCGAGGGTACGCCCGTCGGCGTCCTCCGCCCCGCCGAGGATCAGCGGGTTCAACACCACGATGTACGCCATCGTGAAGAACGTGGCGAAGCCACCTCGGATCTCCCGACCCGTGGTGGACCGGCGGGCGGAGATCTCGAAGAAGCGGTCGAACGCGTTGCGCGGGTGCGCGGGATCGGGCGGTGTGCCGTGGTCCGCCGGCGGGGCAATGGACATCGGGTCCTCATCTTGTCGATCAACCGGTTTTGTCGCGCGCATCGTGCCAGATCACCCGGCGGACAGGGAAGGACGATCACGTACGCTGGGCCGGTGCCCCAGGAGCAACAGCCGCGGCCGGAGCCGCTCGACCCGCCGATGGTGCCGTTCGCCGTCGCCGGGCTGATCGCCTGGGCGGTGGCCGGCCTGGTGCTGCTGATCTTCTGCCGGGGCTGGCTCACCGCGCACGGCCACCAGAACTGGCTCTGGACCTGTCTTGCCGGTTTTCTGTGGGGCTTTCCCGGTTTGGCCACCATGATGCGGCACGACGCCAACCGGCGTCGCCGTCGGGCCGCCGCCGCGCGTCAGCGCTGACCGGTCAGGAGTGCGCGTACGGCTCCGCCGGCTCGGCCGCCTCGGCGGGAGCGGGGGCCCCGCCGACCGGCACCGCCTCGACCGCGCTGTCGTCGTAGATGGTGGGCAGCTCGGCGACCGGCGTCTCGGTGGTGTCGACCAGCGTCTCCGAGTGCGCGCCGCAGCCGTGGTCGGCGCTCACCACCCGACCGTCGTCCGGGGCGAAGAAGTTGCCGCACGCCCCGAAGGACTGCCGCAGCGAGCCGGCCAGCGGCAGGTAGAAGCCGCAGGTCCCGCAGCGGGCGGCGGCCGGCGCGGCGGTCGAGATGGCGGCGTCCGGGCCGTGGTCGCCGTCGTACCACCGCTGGGCGGTGTCCGCGCGCCCCTCCCGGGACAGCACCCGGGCCCGGCCGAGGCCCAGTTCCCAGGCGGTCTCCTCCACGGCCGGGTCGTCGGAGAGCAGGTATCCGGGGGCGAGCCGCTCGTCGTCGGCCGGGGTGGGCAGCAGGTCGCCCGGGCCCAGGTCGCCCGGCTGGAGCCGCTCCTGCCAGGGCAGCCAGCCGGGGGCGAGCATCGCGTCCGAGCCGGGCAACAGCACGGTCTCGCAGATGGTGACGTGTCTGCTGCGCGGCACCCGGGTCACCGTGACGGCCCAGCGCCAGCCGCGATAACCGGCCATCCGGCAGTCGAAGTAGTGGGTGACGACCCGGTCGCCCTCGGCGACGGCCTGGAGGTGGTCACCGACGTCGGTCGGCTCCACCTCGGTGATGGCGTCGCGGGCCACCTCGACGGCGGCGGCGCAGACCTGGTCGAGCCGGGGGGCGCGGGCGGAGGCGGGCCTGGTCACTCCACCATTGTTCCCCATGCCCGTCGGCGGGTTCTCTCCGGGTGATGCGGCACGCACGGAGTAGATGGGTCAGGATGGGACACATGGCGCTGTCCTCCCGCTCCGGCCGCTCCTTCCTCGGGCGGACCGTGGGCACCGGCATCCGCGCCACCCGGCTGTTGCTGCGGGGCTCGCTGCACGGCGGGCGCTGGATGACCCGCCGGGCCGGCACCGCCCGGGCCCGCAGCGCCGGCAACGAGGTGGGCATGGTCCGCCTGTTCGACCTGCACGCGCTCTCCTGCGCCGGCGACACGCTGATCGCCATCGGCCTGGCCGGGACGATCTTCTTCGACGTGCCGCTGGGCGAGGCGCGCAACAAGGTCGCGCTCTACCTGCTGGTGACCATGGTCCCGTTCGCCATGCTCGCACCGGTGGTCGGCCCGTTGCTCGACCACTTCCGCCACGGCCGGCGGTACGCGCTGGCCACCACCATGCTCGGCCGGGCGTTCCTGGCCTGGCTGATCTCCGACTACATGGGCGGGCTCGGGCTCTACCCGGCGGCCTTCGGGGTGCTCGCCCTCTCCCGGGCCTACGGGGTGGCCCGTTCCGCCGCGGTGCCCCGGCTGCTCCCCGACGGGTTGGGGTTGTCCCAGGTCGGCGCGCGAGCCAGCGTCTACGGCACGGTGGCCGGCGCGCTGGTCGCCCCGATCGGCTTGGCCGCGTTCTGGTTCGGGCCGCAGTGGCCGCTCCGGGTCGCCACGGTGATCTTCCTGATCGGCATGGTCGTCTCGCTCCGGCTGCCGCCCAAGGCCGACTCGGAGCCGCCGGAGCGGATGCCGCACCCGCTGCGGGCGATGCGCCGCCGCGACGGCGAGCGCCCGCTGGGTCGGGGTCGCCCCGCCGGCCGCCTGGTGATCGCCACGTTGATCGGGGCCGCGGCGCTACGCGGGATCTACGGCTTCCTGCTGCTCTTCCTCGCCTTCACCATCAAGGCCGGCGACCTGACCACCGACTTCTTCGGCCGTGAACTCGGCGCCCAGGCCGCATTGGGCCTGGTCGGCGGCGCGCTGGCGGTGGGCACGTTCCTGGCCACCGCCCTCGGCACCCGGCTGCGCATCCACCGGCCGACCGCGATCCAGTCCAGCGGCTCGATCATCGTGGCCGGCGTGGCGCTGCTCGCCGCGATCAAGTTCTCGCTGCCCATGGTGGCGCTGCTCTGCCTGGTGGCGGCGCTGATGAGCGGGATCGCCAAGCTGGCGGTGGACGCCTCGATCCAGGAGCGCATCCCGGAGCGGCTGCGGGCCAGTTCCTTCGCGCACTCGGAGACCGCGCTGATGCTCGCGTTCGTGGCCGGCGGCGGGCTGGGGCTGGTGCCGTTCACCGGCCTGATCGGGGTTGCGGTAGCCGCCGGCGTGGCCGCGCTCGTGGCGGTACGCGGTGTCCTGATCGCCGGCCGACTGCGCGGCGAACACCTGGTCGGTCGCCCGCTCGGCGACGACGAGGTGGTCAGCGGTCGCCCGCTCGGCGACGACGAGGTGGTCAGCGGTCGCCCGCTCGGCGACGACGGGCGGGCGACGCCGCCGGTCACCTCGTTCGACGACCCAGTACCCACCTCGCCCGCGCCGCAGCGGGTCGACATCCCCCCGCCGGACGACGACGCGCTCGCTCCGCCCGGCTTTCACATCTACCGCCCCTCCTCGTCGGTCGGCGGGGTCGGGGCGGCGGAGGACGAGAACCGACGCGATCCCCGGGGGCCGGTGGCGTGACCGTTCTGCTGGTGGTCACGGCGGTGCCCGCCGAGGCCGAGGCGGTCCGCGCCGGCCTCACCGAACCGACCGTGACGGTACGGCCGGTCGGCGTCGGCCCGGCCGTCGCCGGCGCCGCCACCGCGCGACTGCTGGCGCTGGCCGAGGCGGCCGGCCGGCCGTACCGGGCGGTGGTCAGCGCCGGCATCGCCGGCGGCTTCGTCGGCCGGGTCGCGGTCGGCGGCACCGTGCTGGCCGACCGCAGCGTCGCCGCCGACCTCGGCGCCGAGTCGCCGACCGGGTTCATCCCGGTCGAGGAGCTGGGCATGGCACCTGAGCTGCTGGGCGGCGGCCGGACCGTGCCCGCCGACCCGGCCCTGCTGGGCGCGCTGCGCGCCGCGCTGCCCACGGCCACCGTCGGCACCGTGCTCACGGTCAGCACCGTCACCGGCACCGCCGCCAGCACCGCCACGCTCGCCGACCGGCACCCGGACGCCGTGGCCGAGGCCATGGAGGGGTACGGCGTCGCCGTGGCCGCCGCCCACGCCGGGGTCCCCTTCGCCGAGCTGCGGACCATCTCGAACCCGATCGGCCCCCGCGACCGTGGCGCGTGGCGCATGCGCGAGGCGTTCGCCGCGCTCACCACCGCAGCCGCGGCTCTCCACTGACCGGCAGCTCGAACCGCATCACCGCGGCCCCTCTCGACTCGATCCGGAAGCCGCATCTGCGCAGCAGGCCCACTCCCGCCTCGTCGGCGACGGCGTGTGCCGACGGCATGTCGCAACGGGCCATTTCGGCGGTCAGCGCAGCCACCAGCCGCCGACCGATTCCGAGAAGCCGGTACGCCGGCGCCACGAGTACCCCGTCCAGCACGAGGTGACACCGGCCCGGCAACGGGAAGCCGAGGAGCAGTTCGTCGCTGCGCTCGTGTGCGCGCAGCTCGCCGATCAACTCGCCGTCCGGCAGTTCGGCGACGAATCGCCAGGACGTCGCCGGCAGCGCCGGGTCGAGGTGTCGCCGGACCTGACACTCCCGGCGTACCCGGGCCCGGGCCCGGTCGCGGTCCCGGTGTCCGCGGTCGAGTCGGTAGGTCACGGCCGGCAGGGCCGACGCGTAACCGGAGAGGGCCGGGAAGTGCGCCCACCAGGCCCCCGGCCAGTCCTTCGGCTCGCGGACCTCGCGGGCGTCCAGGTGCGCCGGGCAGTGCCGCCCCGCCGCATCCCGCAACTGTTCCGACACCGACGGCAGCGACTGATGCGTCCCGCCCGGGGGCGCGATGGTGACCCGTCCGCCCGCTGCCACGACCAGCCGCTCGACGGTGCGGAAGCTCGACCCCACCGACCGCCCGGACTCGATGCGGGCGACCGTCGTCTGCGGGACTCCCGATCTCTCGGCGAGCTCACGCTGACTCAGGTCGGCCGCCCGGCGTAACGCCCGCAGCGTCGCTCCCAGATCCGTCGCTCCCAGATCCGTCGCTCCCAGATCCGTCGCTCCCGGGTCTGGCGCTCCCGGCTCTGGCACTCCCGGATCTGGCGCCCGCGGATCCGGGTTCGGTTCGGCGTCGGTCACCGTGCCATGGTCGACCGTCACCGCGCCGTCCTCCACCCTGCGGCATTTTCCTGTGGATAACCATGGCCTGTGGATAACCATGTGGAAAAGCCATTCCGCTGGGGACGAGGGGATCGCGCGAGGTCCCTGCAAACTTGATGGCAACGGTGAGTCAGGTCTTCTGCCGGGCGGTGCACGGCCCGGCGTGCTCGGCCCGACGTGCTCAGCCCGGCATGCTCAGCCCGGCATGCTCAGCCCGGCATGCTCAGCCCGGCGTGCTCAGCCCGGCGGGAAACCTGGCCGGTGGAAACGTGCTCGGCGGAGACCGGCCAGGCGGTGACTGCATGCGTGGACGTGGGTGAACGACCGGACCGATGGCCGACCCGTTCACGCCATCAAGTTCGCAGGGGCCGGCGAACGACCTCTCCGCCACCCGGGAGCGAGCGAGCCGCGTCGGTCACACCGGTCGGGCCGGGGTGGCGGCCGGCGCCGGCGACGGAGTTACGGTGAACGGGTGGCGCTCTCCCTGGCGATCTCCCCCTGCCCGAACGACACGTTCGTCTTCGACGCGCTGGTGCACGGCCGGGTGGCCGGGGTGCCGCCGGTCGAGGTGACCTACGCGGACGTGGACGTCACCAACACGGCCGCCGAGCGGGGGGCGTTCGACCTGGTGAAGGTGAGCTACGCGGCGCTGCCGTGGCTGCTCGACGACTACCACCTGCTGCCCTGCGGCGGCGCGCTGGGCCGGGGCTGCGGCCCGCTGGTGCTCACCCGGGGGGACCGGACCGACCTGTCCGGCGCGACGGTGGCGGTGCCCGGCGAGCGGACCACGGCTTACCTGCTGTTCCGGCTCTGGGCCGCCGGGCAGACGCCCAAGCGGATCGAGGTGGTGCCGTTCCACGAGATCATGCCGGGCGTGGCGGCCGGCCGGTACGACGCCGGCCTGGTGATTCACGAGGCCCGCTTCACCTACCCGCGCCACGGGCTGACCGCCCTGGTCGACCTGGGCGAATGGTGGGAGGGCGACACCGGGCTGCCGATCCCGCTCGGCGCGATCCTGGCCCGCCGTGGCGCGGTCGACCCGGTCGAGGCCGCCGCCTGGATCCGGGAGTCGGTGCGGCAGGCGTGGGCGGACCCGGAGGCCAGCCGCGGGTACGTCCTCGCGCACGCGCAGGAGATGGAGCCCGACGTGGTGGACCGGCACATCGGCCTCTACGTCAACGAGTTCACCGCCGACCTGGGTGAGGCCGGCTTCGCCGCCGTGGAGGCGCTGCTGGGCCGGGCCGCCGACGCCGGGCTCGTCCCTCAGACCTCCAGCTCGCGCGCCACCGCGTGGACCAGCTGAGCGATCTTCTGCGCGGCCTTGCGATCCGGGAAGCGCCCCCGGCGCAGGTCCGGCTGGACCTTCGCCTCCAACACCTTGATCATGTCTTCGACCAGGCCGTGCAGTTCCTCGGCCGGCCGACGCCGCAGCTCCGCCACGGACGGCGGCGCCTCCAGCAACTTCACGCCCATGGCCTGGGCGCCCCGCCGGCTGTCCACCACGCTGAAATCGACCCGCTGGCCACCCTTCAGGTCGGCGACACCCGCCGGTAGCGCGCCCTTGGGCAGGAACACGTCGCCACCCTCGTCACTGGTGACGAACCCGTATCCCTTGGCCGCGTCGTACCACTTCACTCGACCCGTCGGCACCTGTCGAACCCCGCTCCACTCGAACCGTCTACCCCTCCAAGGCTAGCCCGATGATCCGGTCCACCGCCGCCGGGAATTCGCCGAGATCATCAAGCACCACTTCGGCCCCGGCCGCGCTCAACTCGGCCACCGAGCAGGGGCCCGTTGCCACTCCCACGCCTGGGATTCCCGCTGCTTGTGCGGCCGCCATGTCGGCCACGTGGTCGCCCACGTAGAGCGTCGCCCCGTGCTCCCGCAGCGCGGTCGCCTTCTGCTCCGCGAACAGGTCGCCGGCCAACTCGTCGACCGCCAGGTCGAGGTGGTCCAGGTGCAGTTTCGCCAGCCGGCCGATCTTCGAGGTCACCACCATCACCCGCCCACCGCGCTCGTGCACCGCGCGCACCGCGGCCTCCGCGCCCGGCATCGGCACCGTCGGCGTGATCGCGTACGCGGGATACAGCTCGCGGTAGAGCGTCACCGCCTCCTCGATCCGCTCCGGCGGAAACCAGTGCGCCAGCTCGGTACGCAGCGGCGGACCCAGCCGGGACACCGCCAGTTCCGCGTCCACCGGCACGCCGGTGCGCTCGGTCAGGGCCCGGTAGGCGGCGGCGATCCCGGGACGGGAGTCGACCAGGGTCATGTCGAGGTCGAAGCCGACCATCAGCGGAGGCATGCCGAGAACGTACCCAGCGGGCTAGCGTGGTACGACGATGACCACCTCACTCGCCGACCATCTGCGGGCCCTCCCCGACGAGTCGCTGGCCGCCCTGCTCCAACTGCGGCCGGACCTCGTCGTGCCGGTGCCGGCGGACGTGTCCGCTCTCGCCCTGCGCGCCCAGTCCCGGGTCTCCGTGGCCCGGGCGCTCGACGGGCTGGACCAGTTCACCCTCCAGATCCTCGACGCCGCCCGGCTCACCCGGGGCCCCGACGGAGCCACCTCCACCGACCAGATCCTCGCCACGGCCACCGCCGGGCCGCACCCGCCCGCCCCGACCGCGGTCCGGGCCGCCGTCGACCGGCTCCGGGCGCGGTTCCTGCTGTACGGCCCCGAGCACGAGCTGACCGTGGTGGGCGGCGTCGACGAGGTGTCCCCGTACCCGGCGGGGCTGGGTCGCCCGGCGGCGGAGCTGGACGCGCGCGCGGCGGCCCTCTGCGCGGACCCGGCGAAGCTGCGGCGGGCGCTGCTCGCCGCGCCGCCGTCGGCCCGGGCGGTCCTGGACCGGCTCGCCGCGGGGCCGCCGGTCGGCACCGTGGCGCCGGGCGCGCTGGAGGCCCCCGCCACCGGCGGCGAGGACGTGCTCCCGCCCGACCTGGTCAACGGCGGCGCGCCCACCGGCTCCCCGATCCGCTGGCTGGTCGAGCACCACCTGCTGGTGCGGATGTCCGGCGGCCCCCACGGCACGGTCGAGCTGCCCCGGGAGGTGGGGCTGGTGCTGCGCCGCGACACCGGCCCGCTCGGCCCGCTGCGCACCAGCCCGCCCGAGGTGTCCGCCCCGCCCCGGGAGACCAAGGCCGTCGACTCGGCCGGGGCCGGGCAGACCATGGAGGTGGTCCGGCACACCGAGGCGCTGCTGGAGGCGCTTGTCGTCGAGCCGGCCCCGGTGCTGCGGTCCGGCGGCGTCGGGGTACGCGACCTGCGCCGGCTCTCCCGGGTGCTCGGGCTTGACGAGCCGACCACCGCGCTGATCTTCGAGGTGGCGTACGCGGCGGGGCTGACCGGTGAGCTGGAGCTGACCGGCGCGGCCACCACCCGGTACGGCGGTGACCAGCAGATCGCGCCCACCGGCGGGTACGAGGTGTGGCGCGCGGCGTCGCTCGCCCAGCGCTGGGAGCAGCTCGCCCGGGCGTGGCTGGCGATGACCCGGCAGGTGGGTCTGGTCGGCCAGCGGGACGACCGGGACCGACCGATCTCGGTGCTCTCACCGGAGGCGGAACGCGCCGGTGCGCCGGCCGCCCGCCGCGCGGTGCTCGCCGTGCTGGCCGACCTGCCGGCGGCCACCGCACCGACCCCGGACGAGGTGCTGGCGCTGCTGGAGTGGCGGGCGCCCCGGCGGGCCCGGGGACGGGAGACGGCGCACCGCGACGTGCTGGCCGAGGCGGCCCGGCTCGGGGTGACCGGGCTGGGCGCGCTCACCTCGTACGGGCGGCTGCTGCTGGCCGAGCTGGCCGACGCCGACGAGCGCGGCGACGACCCGCTGGGGCTGCGCTCCGACGCCGAGTCGGGCGACCCGTCGACGGCGGTACGCGCGCTGGACGGGCTGCTGCCCGCCCCGGTCGACCACGTCCTCGTGCAGGCCGACCTGAGCGTGGTGGTGCCCGGCCCGCCCGACCCGGCGCTCGCCGCCGAGCTGGACGTGGTGGCCGAGCACGAGTCGGCGGGCGGGGCGAGCGTGCACCGGGTGACCACGGCCAGCATCCGGCGGGCCCTCGACGCCGGGTACACCGCCGACGACTTGCACGCGCTGTTCCGCCGCCGGTCGCGGACCCCGGTGCCGCAGGGGCTGACCTATCTGGTGGACGACGTGGCCCGCAAGCACGGCGGGCTGCGGGTGGGTGCGGCCGGGGGCTACGTGCGCAGCGACGACGAGGCGCTGCTCACCGAGGTGCAGGCGGACCGGCGGCTGGAGTCGCTGGCGTTCCGCCGGCTGGCCCCGACCGTGCTGGTCACCCCGTACCAGGTCAACCGGATGCTGCTCGCGTTGCGCGACGCGGGATACGCGCCGGTGCCCGAGGACGCCAGCGGTGCGACGGTGCTGTCCCGGCCGAAGAACCGGCGGGCCCCGGCCCGGACGCCGCTCACCGGCCGGACGGTGGACCCGCTGGCCACGCCGAGGCTGCCGATGCCCCGCCTGCTGGGCGTGGTGGAGCAGATCCGCCGGGGCGAGGCGGCGGCCCGGGCGGCGCGGCGGGCCCCGGCGGTGCTCCGCGGCGGACCGGCGGTCACCGGCCCGACGGCGGTGCCCGGGCACGGCGACGCGTTGGCGGTGCTCCAGCAGGCGGTACGGGACAAGGCGCGGGTCTGGGTGGGTTACGTCGACGCGCATGGGGCGACCGCGTCCCGGCTGGTCCGGCCGGTCTCCATCGGCGCCGGCTACCTGCGCGCCGAGGACGACCGCACCGAGATGCTGCACACGTTCGCGCTGCACCGGATCACGGCCGCCGTGCTGGAGGAGTGAGTCACCGTGCTGGAGGAGTGAGTCACTCCCCGTTGCGGCGCAACGTGCCGATCACCGAGATCGCCAGCAGCAGCGCGAACGCCGCGCCGGCGGACTCGCCGACCGAGTCGACGAAGCCCTGCCGCTGCACCAGCAGCCCGAAGAGGAACCAACCGAACACGCCCGCGGCGGCGGTCGCGTAACCGACAAGCACCGCGGTGGAGACCTGCGGCGGCGTCCGCTCGCCCTCGGGAAGCACGTCCTGATCGACGGTCATGCCAGCCCCTCCCCGCCCGGTGGTGGACCCGCTCCCAGCGTACCGGCAGCTCAGGTGCCGGGACGGCGGCCGATCACCACCACGCGGGTGCCGACCGAGCCCAACTCCCAGAGGCGGACCGCGTCGCGGTGCAGCAGGTTGACGCAGCCGTGCGAGCCGATCGCGCCGTTGTGCAGGTAGGTGGTGGTCTCGTGGAAGCCGATGCCGCCGTTGAACTGCTGCCAGTACGGCAGCCACACCTCGTACGGGTTGGACCACTCGCGCAAATTCTTCCAGCCGACCGAGTACGTGCCGGCGGGCGTGGCGTAGCCGGACATGCCGGTGCGGGTGACGGTCGGGCCCAGCACCACCGCGCCGCCACGCATCGCCCACACGGTCTGCCGGGTCAGGTCCACGCAGAACGTGAGCCGGGCGCCGGCCCGGCAGCGGGACACGTCGGTGTCGGCCAGCCGCTTCGCCACGTCGTACGTGGTGGGGCCGGCGCGACCGGAGGCCGGGCTGATGCCGTACCGGGTCTGGAACTTCTTGATCGCGACGCAGTCGGCGGCGGACTGCGCACCGTCCACGGTCAGCGTCCCGAACCCGCCCAGCCGGCTCAGGTAGCGCTCCACGGCCCGTTGGTGCTCGCCCTGCGGGCACCCGGCGGAGCGGCTCGGCTTCGGCTTGGGCTTCGGGGAGGCGGTCGCCGACGGCGACCGGGAGGGTTTCGGCGTGGCCGTCCGGCTCGGCTGCGCCGACGGGGACGTGGCCGACCGCTCGGGCGTGGGCGGCGCGCTCGCCCCCGATGCTCCCTCCGTCAGCCCGACCGGCGCGGGGGTGGTGACCCCGGCGCCCTCCGTCTGCGGATCGAGCGCACACGCGCCGACGCCGACCAGCACGACCACCGCCAGGCCGGCGACCCGGGCGAGAAACCGGACACGCTTCATGGGCCCTCCCTGGCAGTTGTCCCGCTTGCTAGACGTGTGAGAGGAGTATGACGTTGCCTGTCCAGCGAGACTTTTTTCTGACACTCCTCGGCGTGCAACACTGGATGGTCCGCCTTCGGCAGGTCAGCCGCCGTGCGGGCAGGGTTTCCGGGCCAGGCGAGGAGGACGCGGCGTGAGCGGTGGACCACTGATCGTGCAGTCGGACAAGACGCTGCTGCTGGAGATCGACCACCCGGACGCGCAGGCCTGCCGGATGGCCATCGCGCCGTTCGCCGAGTTGGAGCGCTCCCCCGAGCACGTGCACACGTACCGGCTCACCCCGCTGGGGTTGTGGAACGCGCGGGCGGCCGGTCACGACGCGGAGGGCGTGGTCGACTCCCTGATCACGTATTCGCGCTACCCGGTGCCGCACGGGCTGCTCGTCGACGTGGCCGAGACGATGGACCGGTACGGCCGGCTCCAGCTCGCCAACGACCCGGTGCACGGACTGGTGCTGCGCGCCCTGGACCGGGTGGTGCTGATCGAGGTGGCGAAGAGCAAGAAGCTCGCCGGCATGCTCGGCGCGAAGCTCGACGACGACACCATCGCGGTGCACCCGTCCGAACGGGGCCGGCTCAAGCAGGCGCTGCTCAAGCTCGGCTGGCCGGCGGAGGACCTGGCCGGGTACGTGGACGGCGAGGCGCACCCGATCGAGCTGGCCGAGTCCGGCAAGGACGGCGGCAGGCCGTGGACGCTGCGGTCGTACCAGCGGGAGGCGGTGGAGGCGTTCTGGGCCGGCGGGTCGGGCGTGGTGGTGCTGCCCTGCGGCGCCGGCAAGACGCTGGTCGGGGCGGCGGCCATGGCGGAGGCGAAGGCGACCACGCTGATCCTGGTCACGAACACGGTGGCGGGCCGGCAGTGGAAGCGGGAGCTGATCGCCCGCACGTCGCTGACCGAGGAGGAGATCGGCGAGTACTCGGGCGAGCGCAAGGAGATCCGTCCGGTCACCATCGCCACGTACCAGGTGCTCACCTCGCGGCGCGGCGGCGCGTTCACCCACCTGGACCTGTTCGGCGCCCGCGACTGGGGGCTGGTCGTCTACGACGAGGTGCACCTGCTGCCCGCGCCGATCTTCCGCTTCACGGCGGACCTCCAGGCCCGCCGCCGGCTGGGCCTCACCGCGACGCTGGTCCGCGAGGACGGCCGGGAGGGCGACGTGTTCAGCCTGATCGGCCCGAAGCGGTACGACGCGCCGTGGAAGGACATCGAGCAGCAGGGCTGGATCGCCCCGGCGGAGTGCACCGAGGTACGGGTGACGCTCACCGACGCGGAGCGGATGGCGTACGCGACGGCGGAGGCGGAGGAGCGCTACCGGATGGCGGCGACCGCCCGCACCAAGCTGCCGGTGGTCCGCGCGCTGGTGGAGCGGCACCCGCAGGAGCAGGTGCTGGTGATCGGTGGTTTCCTCGACCAGTTGCACCAGTTGGGGGAATATCTGGACGCGCCGATCGTGCAGGGGTCCACCACGAACAAGGAGCGCGAGCGGCTGTTCGACGCGTTCCGCTCCGGTGAGATCCGCACCCTGGTGATCTCGAAGGTGGGCAACTTCTCGATCGACCTGCCGGAGGCGGCGGTGGCGATCCAGGTGTCCGGCACGTTCGGGTCACGGCAGGAGGAGGCGCAACGGCTGGGCCGGGTGCTCCGCCCGAAGGCCGACGGCCGGCAGGCGCACTTCTACACCGTGGTCTCGCGGGACACCATCGACACCGAGTACGCCGCGCACCGGCAGCGCTTCCTGGCCGAGCAGGGGTACGCGTACACGATCGTGGACGCCGACGACGTGCTCGGCCCGAAACTGCCGACGGTCGAGTAGCGAACCGGGTCCGGCCGGTTGTCGGTCCACAGTGGCACAATCGTGGCCGTCACTGGAACACCGGAAGGGACCCGAGTGAAACGCCGTATTCTCTCCGCACTGACGGTCGCCACCGTCGGCCTCGCCGGCGCGGCCGTGGCGGCCTCGCCGGCCTCGGCAAGCGACGCGCCCGGCTTCGTCTGCAACCTCACCCAGAACACCTGGCTGCGAGCCGCACCGCACGGCATGGTGCTGCGCACCCTGACCGCCGGGCGTGGGTTCCGCGCGCACGGGGGCTGGGCCGAGGACGATGACGCCTGGGTGTACGGCCACGGCGCCGAGGACCCGACGCTGGACGGCTGGGTGCCGCTGGGCAACACGACCTGCTGATGCGGGGCTGCTGAGCGCGCAGCGGAGGGGACGGCCGAGGTGCGAGATGGCCGTCCCCTCCGACGCGTCAGCCCTGGCCGCCGGCGCGGAACGCGACCCAGGCGTCGCTCATCCGGTCGGCCTGGCCCGGGGTGAACATGTCCATGCAGGAGTCCTGCGTGTAGTCCATGAAGTTGTGGATCGGGTCGAGGCCGGGCGCGGTGCAGGTGTCCGCGCCGACCGGGCAGTTGAACTGCGGCGCCGCCTCACGCGGCGTGTCGGCGACGAAGTCGCCGGAGGCGGAGCAGCCGTGCGCGAACGTGTGCTCCAGCATCAGCCAGTGCCCCACCTCGTGGGTGAGCGTGTCGCCGAGCGCGTACTTGCCGGCCGTGCCGCCCGGCATCGACTCGTCGAGCATGACCACGCCGTCGATGTAGTCGCGGCCGTTGTTGTAGCCCTTCGGGAAGTACGCCCAACCGAGCAGCCCGCCGCCGATGTTCGCCGCGTAGACGTTGAGCGTGCGGGAGTCGCCGGTGTAGAGCGCCTTCTTCATGTCCCGCTCGTTCTTGCCCGGCTCGACCGTGTACCAGGCGCTGTTCACGGTCCAGGTGGTGTCGACGAGCGAGAAGCGGAACGGCGTGTCCGAGGCGTCGGCGGCGGTGCGGCCGGCGTACGAATCGTTGAGCACGGTCATCTGCGCCGCGATCAGCGTGTTCCACCGGGCCTTCTCGGCCGCGCCCAGCTCGTGGTCGGAGATCATGTGGAAGATCGTCGGCACGGTGACGCTGCCGTTGGCCAGACGCGGCACGTCCTTGATCACGCCGTACGCGTTGGCCTCGTTCTTCGAGTAGAGCTCCGGCTCCTGGGCGGTGGCGCCCTCGCTCACCCGGGCGACGCTGTGCTGGTCGGCGCCCGGCTGGCAGGCGGCGACCTGGGCGGAGGCGGTCACGGGTGCGGCCGTGGCGTGCGCTCCGCCGGTCAGGAACGTGGCGGCGGCCGTGGCCAGTACCGCCAGGTGGATTGTCGGTCTCCTGTGCATCGCTGCACCTTTCGAGAGGCATGAAAGGAACACGGAACCGACGCGGGGTTGTCAAAGCTGCGGGTCGATGACGTCGTCGTTCCGACATAAGACCACGTCAGCGGCCTCCGCAACAGCCCCCGCCCGCCCGAGACGGCACTACCTCCCGGCCCTTTCGAGCTGGGCGCAAGAACGACTCAGCGGGTGCCGATCAGGCAGACCGCTCGCCCACTTCCCGTTCGTTGACGTCGTCGACACTGACACCGCCTGCGCCGGGTCGTCCGTCAGCGACGCAGGTAGCGCGCCCGACGGCCGACCTCGCGGAAGCCGAGCCGGCGGTACAGCCCGGCCGCCGGGTTGTCGTCGTTGACGCAGAGCCACGCGGCGTCCGCGCCCACCTCGGCGAGCCCGCGCAGCACCCGAACCACCAGGTACGCGCCGACCCGCCGGCCGCGCCAGCCGGGCACCACGCCGACCTGGTCGATCCAGGTGTCGAGCACGGTGACGAAGCCGGCCGCGCCGCCGTCCGGCCCCCGCGCGACCATCGACAGCTCCGGTCGGTAGCCCTCGTCGTCGCGCAGGTCACCCAGCCACTCCTCGGCCGCCGGCTCGACGAAGCCGGGCCGGTCGGCGAACGACGCCCGGTAGGTGCAGAACAGCTCCGGGCCGAGGGTGGCCGGCTCCAGCGTGACGCCGTCCGGCGCGGCCACGTCGGGCGGCGCGTGGAGGTCGTGCCGCAGCACCCGCTCCAGGAACGTCCGCCGTAGTCCGCGTGCGACGAACAACGCCTCCGCGTCGACGGTCCACGTCTCGGTGGTGAACAGCAGACCCGCGTCGCCGGCCTGCTCACCGGCCCAGTCCAGCAGCCGGGTGCCGATCCCCCGCCCCCGCCACGCGGGATGCACCAGCCCGCATGCGCCGACCGGCGTGCGGTCCGCGTCGACGCTCACGGCCGCGACCAGGTCACCGCCGCGCCAGGCGCCGAGGGTACGCGTCTGGAGCAGCCGCGCCCGCACCAGTGGAGCACGCGAGAACAGCGGCAGTCCGCCGTCGACAGCGAGGCACGCCTCGACCAGCCCGGTCAACGCGGCAAGCTCACCCTCCCCATAAGCCCGCCACACCAGCCCGCCCCCCAGCCCCACGACGCACCCTCCCAACAGCGTTGATCTTGCAGTTTACGCCCCGGCAGAAGCCACGAAAACGGCATTTCCCGGACCACAACTGCAAGATCGACGGGGAGGGGCGGGAGGGATGAGAGGGAGGAGGGATGGGAGGGAGGGAGGGAGGAGGGTTAGAGGCGGCGGGTGTGGGGTGGGGCGGGGTGGGTGGGGTTGGCGTGGATCACGAGGGTGGCGCGGGCGGCGAGCGGGGCGAGCAGCCACTTCAAGGGCTGCTCGTGTTCGGTCGGGTCGACCAGGAGACGGTCGCCGGGGCGCAGGTCGAGCTGCGCGGCGATCTCCGCGGCCAGCCGCCGCCACGCGCCGAAGCTGGTGCCGTCCGGGGTGGCCGGGTCGGCCGGGTCCACGGCCGTGTAATCCGGCGGGTCGGCGGGGTGCCGCAGCACCTCGACCGACCAGTCCAGCCAGCCCGGCGGCGCCTCGTCGACCGGGCCGGGACGGACGCCGACCAGGTAGCGGTGGGTCCCCTCGGGTACGTCCTCCAGCCAGTCGTCGAGGCGCTCCGGGGTCACGAACACCGCGTCGAAGGGCCGGTCCGCGCCCGGCTCCAGCGCCGGCAACCCGGCCAGCGCCCGGGGCCGGAAGGACACCGTCAGCCCGACCGACCACGCGCCGAGCAGCACCGCCGCGGTACGCCAGTGCGGCGGCAGCAGCACCGCCACCCGGTCACCGGGGCGCAGCCCACAGCCGTGCCGCAGCAGCCCGGCGCTGCGGGCGACCCACGCGCCGAACTGCGACGCGGTCAGGTCGGTGCGTTCACCGGTGGCGTCGTCGAGGTAGCTGAGCAGCGGCTCGTCGGTGGCGACGGAAGCGGGTGCGGGTGCGTGGGTGGCCATCGGATGTGCTCCTCCCGGGCGGCCGGCTCAGCCTAGCGGGGCGAACCGGTCCACCAGGAGCGCCAGCCGACGCTCGTGTTCGGCCCGTCGCAGCCGACCGTCGCGCATCAACGTGACCAGGCCGTGCAGCCCGCTCCAGAATGCCTCGGTAAATGTCTCCAGGTCGTCCGCGCCGGCGAACGGACGCAGGGTTTCGGCCAGCTCGGCGAAGGCTCGGGCCAGCTCGACCGGAGCGTCCTGACTGGCGAAGGAGAGGGCGACGGGGAGCCGGAAGATCGCGTCGTAGAGCGCGGGCCGACGTTCGGCGAATGCGGCGTACGCCGTCGCGATGCCGGCCACCGCCTGCCGGGAGTCGGCCGCGGCGGCGCGGGCGGCGGCGAGTTCGGCGGCCAGCTCGCCGCAACCCTCCACGGCGACCGCCGCCATGATGGCGTCCTTGCCCGTGAAGTGGCTGTAGAGGACGGGCTGGCTGTACTCGATCTCGGCGGCGAGCCGGCGGGTGGTGACCGCGTCCCAGCCCTCCGACTCGGCCAGCTCCCGGGCGGCGGCGACGATGGCCCGCTCGCGCTCCGCCCGCTCCCGCTCTCGGCGTGCCTGGATGGACATGACCACGACTCTAGCACCGCTAGGCAATCTGTCGACGCTCTGCTAGCGTCGCTCTCGCCCCTAGCAGCGCTAGATTCGGAGTCGACAATGCTCACTGTCCTGGCCTACGGGCTCGCCGTCGTCCTCAGCCTGTTCATCGTCTTCATCGGCGCCCGCTTCCTGACCACGCCCGGGAACGCCGCCGCCGGCTACGGCGTTCCGGCGTCGGCAGGCGGGGCCGAATCCGCCTACCTCACCGTCAAGGGCGTCCGCGACCTCACCTACGGCCTGGTCGGACTCGCCCTGATCGCTTTCACCACCGCCGACGCCGTCGCCTGGTTCATGCTGGTCGTCGCGCTCGCCCCCCCTGGGCGACACCGTCATCGTGCTGCGGCACGGCGGCACCCGGGCGGTCGCCTTCGGCGTCCACCTCGCCACCGCGCTGGTCATCCTCCTCGACGCCGCCCTGCTGTTCGCGCTCTAGCCGAGCCGCCGCCCCTCGGGTGCGTGACCGTCGACTTTGGTCACGGGCCCCTCGGCCGATGGCCGTATCGACGGGCCGGCCGGCTGCGGCACGGTGCGGGCATGACGACCGAACCCCTGCGCCGGCGACTCGCGCCGGCCGTCGCGTTGCTGCTGCTCGCACCCTGGACCGCCGAGTGCTCCTGGGGCGGATTCACGCTCGCCGGCATGCCGTTCGTGGTGCTGGTGCTCGCCCCGATGTACGGCGGGGCCGCGCTGCTGATCCGGGAGACCGCCCGGCGGCTCGGACTGGGCTGGCCGGGGATCGTGCTGCTCGCCGCCGCCTTCGGCGTGGTCCAGGCCGGCCTGGTCGACCAGTCGCTGTTCAACCCGGATTACCTCGACGACACCCAGTTCGCCGACGCCCGCACCGTCGCCGAGGCGACGCTGGTGCCCGGCCTCGGGTTCAGCGCCCGGCAGGCGGTCGACTACGTGGGCAACCACGTGGCGTTGACCATCTGCGCATCGATCGCGCTCGTCGAGTCGTACCTCGGGGTGGGTCGCCGGTCGCGGCCCTGGCTGGGTCGTCCGGGCCTGGTCGTGGCCGCGCTGCTCTGGCTCGGCGGCAGCCTGCTGGTCTTCGCCGACGACGGCGGGCGCAAGGGCTTCCTGGCCTCGCCGGTCCAGCTCACGTTCGCCGCCGGCATGGCGCTGGCCCTGGTCGCCACCGCGCTGCTGCGCGTCGGACGCGCCGCCGAAACGCGCGTCGACCCGGCCGCCGAAACGCGCGTCGACCCGGCCGCCGACACGCCCGTCGACCGGACCGCCGGGACCGCGCCGCGGCCCGTCTGGGCGGGGCTGGTGGTGCTTGTCGCCTACGCCGGGGCCGGGGCCGTGCCGGGGTGGACCGGGATCGGCGTCGCGCTCGCGCTCGCCGTGGTCCCCGCGGTGCTGCTGACACGCTGGTCCCGGCGGGCCGGCTGGGGGCAGCGCCACGTGCTCGCCGCCGGTTCGGCCAGCGTGATCGTCGCCGCCGCGTACGCGTACGACGTGCCGACCTACACCCCGGCGGGCCCGGCGGCCGACCTGGTGGGCGACGTGGCGATCAGCGTGCTCGTGCTGCTGCTGGTCGGCGGCGCGTGGTGGCGGGTCAGCGGGCGGGCAGCTCGGGACCGCCGTCGAGCAGCGGGGCCAGCAGATCGCCCTGCTTCGCCACCCGCCTGAGCACCTCGGTGGCCGTGTAGGGCCGCGTGGCGGGCCGTTTACCGGCCGCGCCGGCCGCCACCTCGTCCCAGGTCAGCGGCGTGGAGGCGGCCGGCACGGGCTGGGCGCGCAGCGAGTACGGCGCCACTGTCGTCTTCGCCGCGTTGTTCTGGCTCCAGTCGATGAAGACCTTGCCGCCGCGCAGGTTCTTCGCCATCTTCGACACGATCAGCTTCGGGTGCGCCTGCTCCAGCTCCTGCGCGATCCGCTTGGCGTAGCCGGAGACGACGTCGGCGTCCTGGGTGCCGGCGATCGGGCAGCAGAGCTGCATGCCCTTCTTCCCGGACGTCTTCGGGTACGCGTCGATCCCGTCGTCAGCCAGCCGGTCGCGCATCAGCAGCGCCACCTGGCAGCACTGCCGTAGCGCCGCCGGGGCGCCCGGGTCCAGGTCGACCACCATCATGTCCGGGTGTTCGCCGACCTTCCACTGCGGCGTGTGCAGCTCCAGCGCGGCCAGGTTCGCCAGCCAGACCAGCGTGGGCAACTCGTCGCAGACCACGAAGTCGATGGTCTCCCGCCCCTTGGTCGACCCGGGGACGGGCAGGTTCTCGGTGCGTACCCAACCGGGGGTCGCGGCCGGTGCGTTCTTCTCGAAGAACGAGCCGCCGTCGACGCCGTTGGGGAAACGGATCCGGGTGAGCGCGCGGTCGCGCAGGTGCGGCAGCAGCACCGGGGCGATCCGGGTGTAGTAGTCGATCACCTCGCCCTTGGTGAAGCCGGCCTGCGGGAAGAGCACCTTGTCCAGGTTGGACAGCTCCAGGGAGCGCCCCTCGACCTCGACCTTGAACCGGTCAGCCGGCATCCTCGACCTCCTCGGGCGGCTTGTCCGGGCGCAGGCGCAGGACCCGGGGGAAGCGCAGCCGCCCGTCCGGGGTGCGTTGGCCGTACTTGACCTCCACCACCACCCGGGGTGATACCCAGATCGCACCGCGCGCATCCTCGCGCGGCACGTCCCCGGCGAACGGCGACGCGCCGGCGCGCAGTGGCTCCAGTTCGCGCAGCAGTTCCCGTTCGACGGCCGCGCCGATGCCGCCGCCGACCCGCCCCCGGTAGACCAGCCGCCCGTCCGGGCCGGGCACGCCGACCAGCAGCCCGCCGACCCGGCGCGCGCCCGGCCGCCAGCCGCCGACCACGAAGTCGCCGGTGACCTCCAGCTTGACCTTCACCCAGTCCGGCGAGCGCACCCCGGGCCGGTAGACCGAGTCGGCCCGCTTGGCCAGCACGCCCTCCAGCCCGTGCTCACCGGCCGCCGCGTAGGTGGCCGGCCCGTCGGTGAAGACCGGCGGCACCGCCCACCGGGCGGCGCCGAGCCCGAGCGCCTCCAGCGCCGCCCGCCGCTCGTGCCAGGGCCGGGCGGTCAGATCCACGCCGTCGAGCCGCAGCAGGTCGAAGATCATGTACGTGACCGGGGCGTTCGCCGCCAGCCGGGCCGCCTTGGCCGGGTTTCGCACGTGCATCCGCTCGGCCAGCGCGGTGAACGACGGCTGCCCGTCCGTGAAGATCACCACCTCGCCGTCGAGCAGCGCGTCGTCGACCTGCTCGGCCAGGTTGAGCAGTTCCGGGTACGCGGTGGTGATCTCGACCCCGGAGCGGGCGTAGAAGTGCCGGTCGCCGTGGGAGATGTCGGCGAGCGCGCGGATACCGTCCCACTTGAACTCGTACGCCCATGCGGCACCGGCCGGGAGCTGCCGGGTCATCGCGAGCATCGGCTTCAACGGCGCGCCGGACACCTCCTGACTGTAGTAGGGCACGGAAGGGCGTGCGTGCCGTTCGATCGTTTGGGATTCTGGTCTACAACCGGGGAGAGGAGCGCGGGAATGCGGGCCATCTGGAAAGGAGCGGTGTCGTTCGGCCTGGTGTCGATCGGGGTGAAGGTCTACTCGGCAACCGAGGAGAAGGACATCCGGTTCCATCAGGTGCACCGCGAGGACGGCGGCCGTATCCGTTACAAGCGCACCTGCTCGGTCTGCGGCGAGGAGGTCACCTACGACGACATCGCCAAGGGCTACGACCTCGGCGGCGGCGAGATGGTCATCCTGACCGACGAGGACTTCGCCGACCTGCCGCTGAGCACCTCGCACGCGATCGACGTGCTGGAGTTCGTGCCGGCCGAGCAGGTCGACCCGATCCTCTACAACAAGGCGTACTTCCTGGAGCCGGAGGGCACCGCCACCAAGCCGTACGTGCTGCTGCGGGACGCGCTGACCGACTCGGAGCGGGTGGCGATCGTCAAGGTGGCGCTGCGCCAGCGGGAGCAGTTGGCGACGCTGCGGGTCCGTGAGGGCGTGCTGCTGCTCAACACGATGCTCTGGCCGGACGAGATCCGGCAGCCCGACTTCGGCTTCCTGGACGAGGACCTGAAGGTCCGCCCGCCGGAGCTGGCGATGGCCAGCTCGTTGATCGACTCGATGGCCGGCGAGTTCGAGCCGGACGCCTTCACCGACGACTACCGGGCCGCGTTGCAGGAGGTCATCGACGCGAAGGTGGAGGGCCGCGAGGTGGTGCAGCCGGAGGAGGAAGAGGCCGCGCCGGCCGCCGCGGTGGACCTGATGGCCGCGTTGAAGGCGTCCGTCGAGCGGGCCCGGGCGGCCCGGGGCGAGACGCCGTCCGGCGGCGGGGCCGAGCCGACCCCGATCTCGTCGGCCCGCTCCGCGAAGAAGACCGCCGCGAAGAAGACCCCGGCCAAGAAGGCCGAACCGGCGAAGAAGGCCACCCCGGCGAAGAAGACCGCCGCGAAGAAGACGGCGGCGAAGAAGGCCGAGCCGGCGAAGAAGACCGCCGCCAAGAAGACCGCCGCCAGGAAGAAGACCGCCTGAGGGGTACGGAAGGGGCCCCGCTTAACGTATTCGGTAAAGGCGGGGCCCCCGCTTATCACCCGCGGCCGAGCTTCTCCGTCGGGGTGATGCGGACGATGACGCGCTCCTCGCCCGCGCGCCGCCACGGGTAGGTGTCCTGGCCGAGATACTTCTTCGCCATCCGGTCGATGTGCTCGTCGGCGCCCTCGGTGACGAACTCGACAGTGCCCTTCACCCAGAGCGTGCGGTAGTCGTCCGCCTTGTCCACCACCGACACCGCGACGACCGGGTTACGGGACATGTTGAGGTACTTCTGCCGGCCCTTGGCGGTGTTGAACACGATGTGCTCCCCGTCGGTGTCCACCCAGACCGGGGTGACGTGCGGGGTGCCGTCGGACTCGATGGTGGCCACGTGCGCGAGCTGCGGCTCGCCGAGCAGGGCCAGGTCTTCTTCGGTGAGGATCGCCATGTCCGAGAACGTACCCGCTCGGTGTCCGGTCCGGCCCGGGGTGCGAAGAAGGGGCCCCGCCCATACCGAATGCGTTAAGAAGGGCCCCCGCCTTTCGTCGCTGTGGGGGTGCGGGCGGGTACCGTGTGCGCTGGCCTCGGCGGCGGCCCGCCGGGGGCGTACCCACCCCCCACCTGCAGGGAGTCGACGTGAGCGAGCGTGTGGAGAACCGGTCGGAGGACCAGGCCGCCCCGGCCACCAAGGCCGGGCGGCGGCTGGCCGCCCAGCTGGCCGAGAAGAAGGCCGCCGAGGCGCGCCGACGCCGGCAGTCGATGCTGGGCGCCGCCGCCGGTGTGCTCGCCGTGGTGGCCCTGGTCGGTGGTCTCGTCTGGCTGAACAGCGGGGACGACGACAAGCCGGCCAACACGTCCTCCTCGGCCAGCCCCAGCGCCCCCGCCGACCAGCCGGAGCCCACCGCGCCGCCCGCGCCGGAGCTGCCCGCCAACGTCGACCCGGCGCTGAAGACCAAGCCGGCGGTGAAGGCCGGCTCCGGTGAGCTGAAGAAGCTGACCGTCACCACACTGGTCAAGGGCAAGGGGCCGGCGGTGAAGGCCGGCCAGACGATCACCACGAACTACGTGGGCGTCTTCTACAAGGACGGCAAGCAGTTCGACGCGTCCTGGGACAACGGCCAGCCGGCCACCTTCCAGATCGGTGTGGGCCAGGTCATCAAGGGCTGGGACCAGGGCCTGGTCGGCGTGCCGGTGGGCAGCCGCGTGCAGCTCGACCTCCCGGCCGACCTGGCGTACGGCGACAAGGCCGAGGGCGGCCGTCCGGCCGGGCCGCTGCGCTTCGTCGTCGACGTGCTGGCTGCGCAGTAGATCACTCCAGGCTTCCGTCCGGTCACCCAACGGCAGTAGGTTCATGGTCACCGCGGGCGGTCCATCCGTCCGCGGTGACCTGACCACCGACGCGGAGGTGCACGTGGCGGCGCTTGACGACCCCGGGGTGGCCCGGCAGATGTGGACGCTGTTCGAGCCGGTCCACGCGGTGACCTACTTCCACCCGCGCGCCCGCTCCGCGTTCGAGGCGGTCGGGCTGCGCGGCTACTGGCGCGGCTACTTCGCCGGCCGGGCCGCGCCGCTCGGGCCGGTCGACGCTCCGACGGTGACGGCCGCGTTCTTCAGCTTCGCGCCGCCGATGGTGGCCCGCGCGGTGCCGTCGGTGTGGCGGCTGGCCACCCCGGAGGAGGCGCTGCGCGCCCGGCTCACCGGCGCGGTGCAGGCGCTCGCCGAGTTCACCTACGAGCTGCCCGAGTCGCACCTGGTCGAGGCCGCCGAACTGCTGGAGGCGGCGGCCGACCGGGTGGACACCGCCGGGCGGGTGCTCGGCGCGGTCAACGCCGCCCTGCCGCGCGGCGAGTACCCGCTGGCCCGGCTCTGGCAGGCCGCCGCCACGCTGCGCGAGCACCGGGGCGACGGGCACGTGGCCGCGCTGGTCGGCACCGGGCTGGAGCCGGTCGAGGTGGTGGCCTGGCGGTGCCGGGTCGACCAGTCGCGCGAGTTCCACCAGCCGGCCCGGGGCTGGACCGACGAGGAGTGGTCCGCCGCCGAGGAGCGGCTGGTCGACAAGGGCTGGCTGACCGCCGACCGGGGGCCGACCCCGCAGGCCAGCGCCACGTTCCGGGCCGTCGAGGAGGCCACCGACCGGGCCGCGGCGGGCCCGTGGCGGGCGCTGGGGGCGGAGCGTACGGAGCGGCTGCGGGAGCTGCTCGAACCGGTCGCGACGCGCTGCCGCACGATCATCCCGGCGCAGGCCCCGATCGGGTTGCCGGCGCAGCGTTCGGTCGGAGCGACGCGGCCGGGGTGAGCCGAGCCGCGGGCTGGGGCAGGATGGCGGCATGGTGGACGCGGTGCTCTTCGACCTGGACGGCGTGATCGTGGACTCGGAGCCGGTCTGGGAGGAGGTCCGCCGGGCGTACGTGGCCGAGCACGGAGGCGTCTGGCAGCCGGACACCCAGCGCCGGCTGATGGGCATGAGCACCGGCGAGTGGGCCGCCTACCTGAGCGGTGAGCTGGGCGTCGACCGGTCGGCCGAGCAGGTCGCCGCCGAGGTGGTGGCGGAGATGACCCGGCGGTACGCGCAGCGCGTACCGCTGATCGACGACGCCGACGCGGTGGTGCGCCGGACGGCCGCGCGGTGGCCGCTGGGGTTGGCCAGTTCCTCGCCGACCCGGTTGATCGCGGCGGCGCTGGAGGCGACGGGCCTGGTCGACGCGTTCGGCGCGACGCTGTCGACGGAGGAGACCGCCCGGGGCAAGCCGGCGCCGGACGTCTGGCTGGCGGTGGCGGCCCGGTTGGGCGTCGACCCGGCCCGGTGCGTGGCGGTGGAAGACTCGTCAAACGGCGTCCGGTCGGCGGCGGCGGCCGGGTGCCGGGTGGTGGCGGTGCCGCACCTGTCGTACCCGCTGGATCCGGACGCGGCGGCGCTCGCCGCCGTGCGGCTTCCCTCGATCGACGCGCTCACCCCGGAGCTGCTGGCCGGGCTGGGCTGAGACGGGGCTCGGCATGTTCGGCCGGGGTTCGGGTAGCGCATCCGACGACGACTGCGGAGGGACGGCGATGAGGGCGATCGTGTACGAGCGCAGCGGGGACGCCTCGGTGCTCCAGGTGGCGGAGCGGCCGGTGCCGGAGCCGGGTCCGGGCGAGGTGCTGGTGCGGATGGCCGTCTCGGGGGTGAACCCGACGGACTGGAAGGCGCGCGAGGCGTGGCCGCTGCCGGCCGGCTGGCAGATCCCGCACCAGGACGGCGCCGGGGTGGTGGAGGCGGTCGGCGAGGGCGTCGACCGGATCCTGATCGGCGAGCGGGTCTGGCTGTGGGAGGCGGCGTGGCAGCGCCCCTGGGGCACCGCGGCCGAGTACACGGTGGTCCCGGTCCGGCACGCGGTGCCGCTCGGGTCGGCCTCGTTCGACCTGGGCGCGGCGCTGGGCATCCCGTTCATGACCGCGCACCGCTGCCTGACCGTCGGCGAGTTCATGCCGGACACGCTGCACGCCGGCGCGTTGAGCGACCACGTGGTGCTGGTACAGGGCGGGGCGGGCGCGGTGGGCAACGCGGCGATCCAGCTCGCCCGTTGGGCCGACGCCTGCGTGATCACCACGGTGAGCACCCCGGAGAAGGCGCAGCTCGCCGCCGCGGCCGGGGCCGACTTCGTGATCAACTATCGGGAGCAGGACGTGGTGGCGGAGGTCCGCAAGGTCGCGCCCGACGGGGTGCACACGATCGTCGAGGTCTCCGCCGCCCGTAACGCCGCCGCCGACGTGCGGATGCTGCGTACCGGCGGCGCGGTGTGCGTCTACGCCGACGACGGCGGCGACGAGGTGACGTTGCCGATCCGGCCGTTGATGGGGCCGAACGCGCGCTGGCAGTTCGTGCTGGTTTACACCGCGCCGAAGGTGGCCAAGGCGCAGGCGGTGACCGACATCGCGGCGGCGGTGGCGCAGGGCGCGATCCGGGTCGGCGCGGAGGCCGGGCTGCCGCTGCACCGGTATCCCCTCGCGGAGACCGCGTCGGCGCAGCAGGCGGTGCGTGACGGCGCGGTGGGCAAGGTGCTGGTCAGCACCGCCGAGGAATAGCGGATTTCCCCGACACCGGGACAGAGGCGAACAAGTTTCGCAACAATGGCGGTGCGGGTCACCCCGTAACGGACGGGCGGCCCCGGCGCGGTGCGAACGCCGGGGCCGCCCTCTGGGAGGAATGTCCGTGGGAAAACGTGTTCCTACCTGTGTAGGCGACGGTACGCCGCGAAGCGTTACGGCGCGGACAGTTCCCGCACCTCAAGCCCGCCGTCGGCGTACCGCGAGCGCACCACCTTCTTGTCGAACTTGCCGACGCTGGTCTTCGGCACCGCGTCGATGAACGCCCAGCGCTCGGGCAACTGCCAGCGGGCCACCGAGCCGGCCAGGAAGTCCCGCAGCTCCTCCGCGGTGACCGAGGCGCCCTCGCGGACCACCACGGTGGCCAGCGGGCGCTCGTCCCAGCGCTCGTCCGGCACACCCACCACGCACGCCTCCAGCACCGCCGGATGCGCCATCAGCGCGTTCTCCAGCTCGACCGAGGAGATCCACTCCCCGCCGGACTTGATCACGTCCTTGGCCCGGTCGGTGAGCGTGATGAACCCGTCCGGCGAGAGCGTGCCGACGTCCCCGGTCCGCAGCCAGCCGTCCCGGAACTTCTCGGCGTCCGGCTCGTCGTCGCCGACGTACCGGGCGGTCACCCACGGCCCACGCACCTCCAGCTCGCCCACGGACGTCCCGTCCGCGGGCAGCGGCTCGCCCAGCGGCCCGACGATCCGCGCGGCCACCCCGGCCGGAACGCGGCCCTGGGTGTAGCGGTAGCGCCAGGCGTCCTCGCCGGTCGCACCGGCCGGGGCGCGGGACACCGAACCCAGCGGTGACATCTCGGTCATCCCCCAGGCGTGGATGACCTCGATGCCGTGCCGGTCGCGGAACGCGTGCATCAGCGCCGGCGGGCACGCCGAGCCGCCGACGATCACCTCGGTCAGCGAGGAGGTGTCCACGTCGTGGGTGTCCAGGTAGGCCAGCAGGTCGGTCCAGATGGTCGGCACCGCGCCGGCCAGCGTGGGCCGCTCGGCGGCGATCATCGCGGCGATCGGCTCGGCCTGGAGGAAGCGGTCCGGCATGATCAGCGAGGCGCCGGAGAGGAACGCCGCGTACGGCAGGCCCCACGACATGGCGTGGAACATCGGCACGATGGCCAGCTCGCGGTCGCCCGGCCCGAGACCGAAGCCCTCCGGCATGCAGACCTGGAGCGAGTGCAGGTAGATCGAACGGTGCGAGTAGGCCACGCCCTTGGGGTGGCCGGTGGTCCCGGACGTGTAGCAGAGCGCCGCCGCGTCCCGCTCGTCCACCTCGGGCCAGTCGAACGTGTCCGGCCGGTCGGCCAGCAGCGCGTCCCAGTGGTGCACGGTGATCCGGTCGCCGGCGGCGGCCACCAGCGGGGCCGGGTCGCCGCCGCCGACCACCACCACGTGCCGCACCGTGGCCAGCTCGCCGAGCACGCGGGCCAGCAGCGGGATGAGCGTGCTGTCGACGAGCACCACCCGGTCCTGCGCGTGGTTGGCGATGTAGGCGACCTGGTCCGGGAAGAGCCGCAGGTTGAGCGTGTGCAGCACCGCGCCCATGCTCGGCACCGCGAAGTAGGCCACCAGGTGCTCGTTGTTGTTCCACATGAAGGTGGCGACCCGCTCGTCGCCGGTCACCCCGCACTCGTCGCGCAGCGCGTGGGCCAGCCGGGCGGCGGCGCGTCCCACCTCCGCGTACGTCATCCGGCGGGGTTCGGCGCCGGTCCAGGTGACCACCTCGGCCGTGCCGTGCACGGTGGCGCCGTGTTCGAGGATGCGGGCTACCTGGAGCGGGGCGTCCATCATCGTGCTACGCATGGGTAACAACGTAGTGTCGCCGTTCACACAAGCGGAACCCCCGGAACGGCCGAGCCGGCCGGCAATGCTGCGTAGATTGTCCGGGTGAGCATCTCCTGGGCCGACTCGTACGTCGGGCAGCTCCGCGCGCTGGCCGGTGACCGCACGCTGATGTTCGTCGGCGCCCGCGCCGTGGTGCGCGACAACGCCGCCCGGGTGCTGTTGATCCAGCGCTCCGACAACGGCCAGTGGGCACTGCCGGCCGGCGCGATGGAGCTGGGCGAGTCGATCGCCGACTGCGCGGTCCGCGAGGTCCGCGAGGAGACCGGCCTCCGCGCGCTGCGGGTCAGCGCGTTCGCGCTCTACACCGGCCCGGACCGCACCCACACCAACATGTACGGGCACACCTACCAGGTCTTCACCGCCGCGTTCCGGGTCGACGAGTGGGACGGCGAGCTTTCCCGGTTCACCGACGAGACCACCGACGCCGGCTTCTTCCACCGCACGGAGTTCCCCGCCCCGCTCTCGTCGAGCGTCGCCGAGACGCTTGCCGACCTGGACGTCTTCGAGCAGACCAACCGTCTGATCCTGAAATAGGCGGCTCAGAGCATCGTCTGCGACTTCGCCTCCATCTCGGCGGCGGCCTCGTCCTTCGACTCCTTCGGCAGCGACTTGCCACCCGGCGCGGCGGCCTTCCCGCCCAGCGGGTCCGCGCCGCCGGTGGCGCCCTGCGGGCCGGCGCCGCGGAGTTGGTGGTTCGGCATGGCCAGGGTGACCAGCACCGCCAGCACCGCGATCAGCCCGGTGGTCAGGAAGACCAGGTGCAGCGCGTCGACGAACGAGGACTGGATCGCGGCGCGTACCGGGCCGGGCAACGCCAGGATGGTGGCCGGATCGTTGATCGAGATGTTCTCCGCGCCGCCGGCCGCCACCGCCGCCCGCTGCTGCGGCGGGAGCTGGGCGAGCGCGCCCGGGAGCCGGTCGGCCAACGCGCCGGTGAGCCGCGTGGAGAGCACCGCGCCCAGGATGGCCACCCCGAACGACCCGCCCAGCGAGCGGAAGAACGTGGCCGAGGAGGTGCCCGCGCCCAGGTCGCGGACGTCCACCGCGTTCTGCACGGCCAGGATCAGCGACTGCATGCACAGACCCAGCCCGACACCGATCACCACCATGTAGCCGAACGCGGCCCACAGCGACGTGCCCACCTGGAGCTGGCGGAACAGCAGCATGCCGACCACCAGCACGGCGGCCCCCGTCACCGGGAACCACTTGTACCGGCCGATCCGGCTCATCGCCCGGCCGGTCAGGATCGACGTGACGATGATGCCGGCCATCATCGGCAGCATCAGCAGACCGCTCCGGGTCGGCGAGGCCCCCTTGACGATCTGGAGGTAGAGCGGAATGAAGATGATCGACCCGAACATCACCAGGCCGAGGACGAAGCCGGCGGTGTTGGCCAGCGCGAACGTGCGGCTGCGGAACAGCCGCAGCGGCAGGATCGGCTCCCGGGTGCGGGCCTCCTGGAGCAGGAACGCCACACCCAGCACCGCGCCGGCCACGAACAGCCCGACGATCACGGCGGAGCCCCACGCGTACGAGGTGCCGCCCCAGCTCAGCGCCAGCAGCAGGCAGCTCACGCCGGCGACCAGCAGCGCCGCGCCGAGCCAGTCGACGGTGTGCTCGCGACGCTGGAACGGCACCAGCCGCATCACGTGCCAGCAGACCACGATGGCGAGAATCGCCAGCGGCACGTTGAGGTAGAAGATCCACCGCCAGTTGGTCTCCGCGAAGTAGCCGCCGACAAGCGGGCCGGCCACCGACGACACGCCGAACACGGCGCCGAACAGGCCCTGGTAGCGGCCCCGTTCCCGAGGCGGCACCACGTCCGAGATGATGACGAACGCCAGCGTCATCAGGCCGCCCGCGCCGAGCCCCTGCACACCCCGGGTGACGATCAACTGGGTCATGTCCCGCGACAGCCCGGCCAGCAGCGAGCCGACCAGGAACGCGCCGATGGAGAACAGGAAGACCGGCCGTCGGCCGTACAGGTCGGCCATCTTGCCGTAGAGCGGCGTCGAGGCGGTCGACGCGAGCAGGTACGCGGTGACCACCCACGAGTAGTGGTCGATGCCGCCCAACTCGCCGACGATGGTGGGCAGCGCGGTGCCGACGATGGTCTGGTCGAGCGCGGCCAGCAGCATGCCGGTCATCAGACCGAACATCAGCAGCCGGATCTGGCGGGCGGGCAACGCGGGTGCAGCGGCCTGGGCGGTCATCCCGCTTCCTATCCCACCGGGGGCGGATCATGCCCCCGGTGGGCGGATGAGTTTTCTAGCCGGCGGTGTGCCGGCCCTCGGCGAACTCCTCGACGATCTTGGCGCAGAACGCCGGCAGGTCGTCCGGCTTACGGCTGCTGACCAGCCCGTTGTCGGTGACGACCTCCTCGTCGACCCAGGTGGCCCCGGCGTTCGTGAGGTCGGTGCGCAGGCTCGGCCAGGAGGTGATCCGGCGACCGCGCACCACGTCCGCCTCGACAAGCGTCCACGGGCCGTGGCAGATCACCCCGACCGGCTTGCCGGCGTCGAAGAACGACTTCACGAACCGGACCGCGTCCGGGTCGGTCCGCAGGAAGTCCGGGTTCGCCACGCCGCCGGGCAGCACCAACCCGTCGTACGCGCCGGCGTCCGCCTCCTTGGTGGTGACGTCGACCTGATACTGCTTGCCGTGGTCCAAGTGGTTGAACGCCTGGATCGAGCCGGACTCGATGGAGACCAGCTCCACCCGGGCGCCGGCGTTCTCCACCGCCTCACGCGGCTTGGTGTACTCGACCTCCTCGACGCCGTCGGCGGCCAGGAACGCGATCCGCTTGCCCTGAAGTGTCGCTGCCATGCTGCTTCTCCTCTCCGGGGTGTGTCTGGACGATTCCCCCGGCCGATGCCCGGAAACCGGACGCACCGGGTGGCCCGCGTCGCAGCCGGGCCGCGGCCGGGCTGGTTTGGCCGGCCCACGCCGGGGGACCCGGCAGGGCATGGCAGGAGCAGCAGCGGAAGAGCGCCGGCTGGCCACCGTGGTGGCGAGCTGGCAGGGGCGTCCCGTGCTGGTCGTCGGCGACGCCATGCTGGACGAGTGGCGGTTCGCCGAGTCGGAGCGGCTCTGCCGGGAGGCCCCCGCGCCGGTCCTCACGCTGCGCCGCCGGATCTCCGCCGCCGGCGGCGCCGCGAACACCGCGGTCAACGTCGCCGCGCTCGGCGGCCGGGCCGCGCTCGTCGCCCCGGTCGGCGCCGACGTCGCCGGCGACGAGCTGCACGACTGCCTGGACCGGGCGACGGTCTGGGACCGGACGGTCAGCCAGCCCGGCCGCCCCACCCCGGTCAAGCGCCGGATGCTCGCCGGCAACCAGATCCTGCTCCGGGAGGACTCCGGCGGTCCGGAGGACACGCTCGACGACGACGGGGTGGCCCGCCTGCTGACCGCGCTGCACTGCGCCACCGAGGAGCTGCGCGCGGTGGCCGCCGGGCAGCCGCTCACGCTTGTGGTCTGCGACTACGGCCTGGGTGCGCTGCCGTCGGCGGTACGCGCCTGGCTGGTCGCCAACCGCGACCGGTACGGCACGGTGGCGCTCGACGCGCACGACCTGGCCGACTGGCGCGGGCTCAACCCGACGGTGGTGACGCCGAGCTTCGCCGAGGCGACCCGGCTGCTGGCCCGCGCCGCCGCCGGGTTCGCCCACGCCGAGCGCGGCGTCGTCCGCACCGGTGACCTGCACCTGGACCATCCGGCGGCAGCCGACGGCCCGTCCGAGCTGGTGGTCGGCGCCGCGCCCGGCGGCGCCGGCGAACGGGCGGTGGCCGCGACCCGCGGCGAGGCCGGTGAACGGGCCTCGGACGCCGTGTCCGGCGACCGTGCGCCGGGTAGTCCGCACCCCGCCTCCGGCGCGCCGGTGCACGGGTCCACCGAAGGCTCGTCCGGGCCGACCGGCGAGCCGACTCCGGGCGAGGAACGGGTGGCGCTGACCGGCAACGGGCTCAGCGTCACCGGCACCGGGGTGACCGTGAACGCGGCCGTCGGGGAGGGCGTGGACCGGGCCGAGCTGGCCGAGTCGCGCCTGTCCGAGCTGCGCGCGCACACCGGCGCGGACGTGGTCGCGGTGACCCTGGACACCGACGGCGCGGTGGTCGGCGGCGCCGACGGCTCACCCCGGCGCAGCCACAGCACGCCGGTCCCGGCCAGCCACGCGGTCGGCGCCGGGGACGCGTACCTGGCGGCCATGACACTGGCGCTGGCCGCCGAGGCGGGCCTGCCGACCGCCGCGCAGCTCGCCCAGCTCGCCGCCACCATCACGGTCGCCGACACCGGCACCTGCGTGTGCCGCCGGGAGGACCTGCTCACCGCGCTGGGCACCGGCGGCGAGGAGGCCGGGCACCCGGCCCTGGTCGGCGCCGACGAGTTGGCCGCGCTCGTCGACGAGCACCGGCGGTCGGGACGGTCGGTGGTGTTCACCAACGGCTGCTTCGACGTGCTGCACCCGGGGCACGTCCGCTACCTGACCCAGGCCCGCGCGCTCGGCGACCTGCTGATCGTGGCGGTCAACTCGGACGGCAGCGTACGCCGACTCAAGGGCCCGGACCGACCGGTCAACCCGGTCGAGGACCGCATCGCGCTGCTGGCGGCGCTGGGCTGCGTGGACCACGTGGTGGTCTTCGAGGAGGACTCACCGGCCCGACTGATCGAGGCGGTCCGCCCGGACGTCTACGTCAAGGGCGGCGACTACCCGCCGGAGATGGTGCCGGAGGCGCCGCTGGTCCGCCGGCTCGGCGGCCAGGTCCGCACGCTCGGCTACGTGCCGGACCGCTCCACCTCGGCCATCATCGACCGCATCCGGGCCCAGACGGTCGTGCCGGACCGGCACAGCATGAGCGAACGCACCGAGCGAAGCGAGGGCCGTGCGGCCATGCCCGGCCGGCCCAGCCCCACCGTCGGCGAGAGCAGGCCGGCGTGACCCGACCGCTCGACCCGGGCGCCCCGGAGCAGTTCCGGCACCCCCGACGGCTCGACGTGCTGATCCCCACCCGCAACCGGCCGGCCGAGCTGGCGGTCACGCTGTCCGGGCTGGCCGCCCAGGAGGGCGTGCCCGGCTTCGGGGTGGTGGTCAGCGACCAGTCCGACGGCGAACCCGCGTACGCGCACCCGGCGGCGGCCACCATGGTCCGGGCGTTGCGCCACCGGGGGCACCCGGTGCTGCTGACCCGGCGGCTGCCCCGGCGCGGGCTGGCCGAGCACCGCTCCTACCTGCTGTCCCGGTCGGCGGCCGACGCCGTGCTCTGCCTCGACGACGACGTCTGGCTGGAGCCGGGCACGCTGTCCCGGCTGGTCACCGCGCTGCACGAGCTGGGCTGCGGGTTCGTCGGCAACGCGGTGCACGGCCTCTCCTACGCCGAGGACGTCCGCCCGGACACGCACCGGCACTACGAGGAGTGGCCGGGCCGGCCGGAACCGGAGCGGATCCGGCCGGGCACGCCGGAGTGGCACCGGGCGTCGATCCATCCGGCGGCGAACCTGCTGCACGTCACCGCGAAGCTCGACCTGCCGGTGGGCGCGTGGCGGGCGTACAAGGTCTCCTGGATCGGCGGCTGCGTGCTCTACGACCGGGCGAAGCTGGTCGACGCCGGCGGCTTCGACTTCTGGGAACGGCTGCCCGAGCGGCACCAGGGCGAGGACGTGGCCGCACAGCTCGCGGTGCTGGAGCGGCACGGCGGCGCCGGCGTGCTGCCCAGCGGGGCCTACCACCTGGAGTCGCCGACCACGGTCACCGAGCGGGACGTGGAGGCGTGGGAGGTCGTGCTCAACGAGTCGGGCGCGGAGGTGTGAGCAGCTCACGGGCTGCCTCCACCACCTCGACGGCCGGCACGTCGGCCACGAACGACACCCGGTGCGGGCAGTCGCCGTCCCCGGGGCGGTGCGGATAGATCCCGGGCGTGCAGTCGACGCCGCAGACCGGGCAGCGGGTCGTCCAGGCGGCGATCGGGCGGTGCCGGCCGCGCAGCGGGGACGCGCCGTTGATCAGGTTGCCGACCCAGAAGATGCCGACCGTGGGCGCGCCCACGGCGGCGGCCAGGTGCAGCGGCCCGGTGTCGTTGGAGACCACAAGCGCGCAGTCCGCGTACGCGGCGGCGAGCGCGCCGAGGCTCAGCGTGCCGACCTGCGGACGCACCGGCACGCCGGCCGCCGCGACCACCGCGTCGACCGTCTCCCGCTCGGCGGACGTGCCGGTGACGAGCACCTCGTAGCCGTCCCCGACCAGCACGCGGGCGACCTCGGCGAAGCGCTCCGCCGGCCAGCGCCGCCGGGTGTCGGTGGCACCGGGGTGCAGCGCCACCCGGGGTCGGCCGGGCGGGCCGAGCACCGCCGCCGCCTCGGTCCGGTCCGCGTCGGTCACCGCCAGCGCCGGGGTGACCGTGGTGGCCGGCGCTCCGACCAGCGCGGCCACCTCCAGGTAGCGGATCACCTCGTGCTGGTAGTAGACGTACCGCAGCCAGCGGTCCAGCGGCGGCGCGTCGTCGGCGCGCAGCCCGGCGGTGACCCGGGCGCCGAGCGCGGTGACGAACGGGTTGGAGTTGGCGCCGCCGCCGTGCACCTGCAACGCCAGGTCGAACCGTTCGGCGCGCGCCGTGGCCAGGAAGTCCGCCGGGCCGGTCGGCGACTCGTCCGGGCCGGCGTCGCGGATGCCCGGCCCGGGCGGCACCACCAGCACCCGGTCCACCGGGCCGGGCCGGTCGCGCCAGAGCTTCGCGTGCCACGGCGCGCCGAGCAGCACGATCTCCGCCGACGGGTACGCGGCCCGCAGCGCTTCCAGCGCGGGGAGCACGAAGATGAAGTCGCCGAGCGCGTTGGCCCGGAGCACGGCGATCCGCTCGACGTCCGGCACCCGCGCGCCCACCGGACCAAGTACGGGCGACGGCTCCGGGTCGCGGCCCGGCGACGGACGCGCCGAGCCGAAGTGGCCGGGGAGGCTGGTCACGCCGCCCTACGGCCGGTCGGTCTCGTCGAGCGTGGTGTCCGGATGGTGCAGTTCCCGGTCCGCGGCCGGGTCGACCGGGGCCGGCGTACGGCCGACGGTGTCGCGCGGGCCGGTGCGGCCGACGGTGATGGTGCGCGGCGCGGGCCGGGCCGCCCGGGGCAGCCGCACCCGGAGCAGGCCGTGGTCCATCACCGCGTCGATCCGCTCGGGGTCGACGCGCGAGGGCAGGTCGACGCGGTACTCGAAGCCCCGGGTGGTGAACCCGCCCGGGATGCCCTGGTCGGCGTTGACCTCGGCCTCCGACCGGGCCCGTACGCACAGCTCCCGCTCGTCCAGCTCGACGGCCACCTCCTCGGGCGCCACGCCGGGCAGCCGGACCGTCACCTCCCAGCCGTCCGCCACCTCGGTGACGTCCACGTCCGGGGTGCCGGAACGGCCGCCGACCAGGCGGCTCAACTCGGCGCGCAGCGCCTGCAACTCGCCCATCGGGTCCCAGCCCTGCTGGCGCCCCCGCCAGCCGCGACCGCCGTCCGACTCGGTCATCGCATGTCTCCGATCCGCCGGGTCGTCGAGGTGGGCCGCAGCGAGCTGGACGCGTTGAGGTCGTGGTCCGGGTCGACGCCGACGCCGAGCCGGTCCACCAGCTCGCCGCCCAGCCAGGCGCTGATCCCCAGGATCGCCACGGCCACCACCTCGATCGCGATCAGCGCGCCGCCGGCGTTCCGCGACTCGGCGTTGAGCCGGACCACCCAGACGGCGGCGAAGAGCAGGATCACCGCGATGTTGGCCGCGGCGTGGAGGAGCCCGACCCGCTTGGCGCGGGTGCCGGTCGGCAGGGCGAGCAGGTCGAACGCGCCGGCCACGGCGGCGAGCAGGCCACCGATCAGGCCGACGGTGATGTTCCAGTACGCGACCTCGCCGAGGAGGTCCGGCCCGCCCACCGTGTCGACCAGGTCGAAGATCACGGCGGTGACCAGGAGCGCCACCGGGAACATCACCAGCATCGGGTGCACGGGATGGCCGAGCACTTTCAGTCGGCTCTCCATCGCGGCCTCCATCCATCGCGTTCCGGACACGCGCTGCGTTCCGGTCCCTACCCGCCGCTTCCGGGGGCAAACCCGGCGTCCGACGCGCCCCTAGACTGACGATGACGGATTGCGACCCGTCGCGGGCCGGAACCGTCGTCAAGGTCAACGGACGGGGGAGGAAGACGTGACGACGCGGGAGATCACCGACGAGGCGGAGCTGCGCGAGCTGATCGGGGCACCGACGCCGCGGGCGGTTGCCAAGGAGCGCCGTACTCTGCACCGACGCGACCGGGAGTGGCTGGCCGCCTCGCCGTTCTGCCTGATCGCCACCGCCGGCGCGGACGGCAGTTGCGACGTCTCACCCAAGGGTGACCCGCCCGGGTTCACGCTGGTGCGCGACGACACCACCATCGCGATCCCGGAACGGCCGGGCAACCGGCGTGCCGACGGCTACCACAACATCCTGGCCAACCCGCACGTCGGGCTGATCTTCCTGATCCCGGGGCGCACCGACACACTGCGGATCAACGGGCGGGCCCGACTGGTCCGGGACGCGCCGTGGTTCGCCGACCTGGAGGTCAAGGGCCACCGGCCGCTGCTCGCCGTCGAGGTGGCGATCGAGCAGATCTTCTACCACTGCGCGAAGGCGTTCCTCCGCTCCGAGCTGTGGCAGCCGGAGACCTGGCAGCCGGACGCGCTACCGTCGCGGCCCCGACTGGTCAAGGAGGTCGAGGCCCCGGCGGAGAGCCTGGCCGACCTGGAACGGCACTACGGCCCCGACTACGCCAAGAAGCTCTACGTCTGAGCGGTCACTTCTGCGGCGCGTACACCGCCGGCACGCCCACGTCGGACAGCGCGCGGGCGAGGTGCGGGGCGGTGGTCTTCACGTAGGCGGCGCCGATGTGCGATCCGCCTCGGTAGATCAGCACGTTGCCGAACACCACCGGGCACCGCTCGGTCGGGCAGATGGCGTCGAACAGGTCGATCATCCTGACCTCGGGCACCCCGGTCACCGCCCGCCGCTGCATCCGGTACGCCTGGTCCTGGTCGTGCAGCACGCGGTCGAACGCGCAGGTGGAGAGGCGCTTGCGGTTCTCGTCGGCGCACGCCACCGGCGCGCCGGGCGGCAGCGGGTTGTTCGCCATCACGACGATCTGCGAGCCCACCGAGTCGAGCTTCTTCCAGGAGGCCCGCACGCCCGCGACCATCGCGTCGACCGAGACCCCCGTGCCGGTGGCGTTCAGGGCGGTCGGCGCCGACTGCGAGGTGACCACGTAGTCGGGGCGCTCCCGCAGCAGCCGGCTCAGCAGCGCCCGGTTCCACTCGATGCAGTCGGTGTAGGGCTTGCCGGACTTGTCGCCCTTGAGCACCTTGGCGCTGGTGAACGCGCACCCGGCCTTGGCGGCGATCACCAGCTTCCAGTCGTTCTGCTCGGCGAGCACCTGGAACGCCGGTAGCCACTGGTCCATCTTCGAGTCGCCCACCAGGGCGACGGTGGTGGCGCCCTGAGGATTGCCGTACGTGCACCACAACACCTCGGCGCCCTCGACCTGCTGGAAGCAGTTGTCCCGTTTCGTGACGGGCACGTCCAGGAACCCCTGCCGGATCTGGAGCGGATCCGGCGTGATCACGTCGAACCGCTCCGGCACCGGGCCGATCGGGGCGGTGCCGGGCGTGGTGGACAGCAGCGCCGCGCCCGGCGCGTACCGGCTCTTGGTGGGGACCGCGGCGGCGGCCCAGGCGCCGAGCAGGACCAGCGCCAGACCGGCGCAGATCCCGGCCATGGTGAAGTTGCCGCCGAGACTCAACGCGAGCCGCGGCGACGTGGCGATCTTCCGGGAGTACCGCAGCGGGTTCTCCACCAGCCGGAACGTGAGCCAGGCGGGCACCACCGAGGCGAGCGCCACCGCCAGCCCCTCGACCGTCGACAGCTCACCGAAGCGGGCGGCGGCCACGATGAGCATCGGCCAGTGCCACAGGTACAGCGAGTACGACAGGTCACCGACCCAGCGGAACGGGCCGGTGCCGAGCAGCACCACCGGCCCCCGCGAGCCCGCCGCCGGGCCGGCCGCGACGACCGCGGCGGCACCGAGCGTGGGCAGCGCGGCAGCGTACCCGGGCCAGGCCGTCTTGCCGTTCACCAGCGCCGCCGCCGCCACGATCGCGGCCAGCCCGAGCCACCCGAGGACGACCGCCGCCGCCCGTGGCATCCGCGCGGCCCGCGTCGCGATCAGCGCGACGCCGGCCCCGACGGCGAGTTCCCACAACCGCGTCGTGGAGACGAAGAACGCACGCGCCGGCGAGTTCGCCGTCTCGACGATCGACCAGACGAACGACGGCACCGCCAGGACCGCGAGGCCGACCCACAGGACCGGCCGCACGTTCGCCCGCCGCAGCGCCCGCGCGGCGAGCAGCGCCAGCACGATCAGCAACGGCCAGACCAGGTAGAACTGCTCCTCGACAGCGAGCGACCAGTAGTGCTGCACCGGTGAGACCACCGCGTTGTCGGCGGCGAGGTAGTCGACCGCCCGGTCGGCGAACCGCCAGTTCACCACGTAGACCGCCGCGGCGGCGATGTCGCCGCCGATGGCCTGCCAGTCGCCGCGGGGCACGAAGAGCCGGACCGCCACCGCGGTCGCCGCGAGCACCACCGTCGCGGCGGGCAGGATCCGCTTGGCCCGGCGCGCGTAGAACCCGACGAGGGAGAGCCGACCGGTGCGCTCGATCTCGGCGACGATCTGCCCGGTGATCAGGAAGCCGGAGATCACGAAGAAGACGTCGACGCCGACGAAACCACCGGGCAGGAACGACAGCCCGGCGTGGTAGAGCAGCACCACCGCGACGGCCACGGCGCGGAGGCCGGCGACGTCGCCCCGGAACCGGCTCGGGACGCGACCGGTCGCCTTCTCATCGGTGCGGGGATCGTGCCGGGCAACCTCGTTCGTCAACTCCGGGGAAGTCACCGCGATCCTCGAACTCCGGGGGCGTCTGGCCAGGGAACGATAGCGGCTCTCACGGATGCGGGGCAATGTCGTACGGCCCGGTTAGGCCGCGACCGCCGGGGTACCGGTTCCGCTGCGGACGACTGACGACGGACGACAAGGAGTGGTCATGCGTCAACTCGACGACCGGCCGGTGGAGTCGGGCGGCTGGCGGGACACCATCGCGCCGGGCGGCATCCCCGACCCCTCCGCCGAGGTCGACCTGTCGGCACCGACGGGTCGGCACCGCGCGGACGCCGACGAGGAACCGCCGCCGCCGGAGACCGAACCCGAGTACGCGCCGGGACGACGGGCCGACGCCCTCCCGTCCGACCCGGCCCGGTAGACCTTCTTCCTCCCTGCCGGAGTGGGCCCGGTGGGCCGGCCGATGCGGCCGTGTCCGCCGGGCCCACTTCGTTCCGCGTCGGTCCGGCACACGTCGGGTACGCCGGGCGGCGCGGTGCCGACCTGTCGGCCGGACCGACGCGCGAAGCTTCCCTGCACTCGGTACCGACCGCCGGCACGTGGGGCCGGTCTTCCAGCGCCCCTACTGTTGGGAGCAGGAGCGCAACTGGGAGCCCCTCCGGTCCGATGTTCGGGTGGCGGCCCAAGAAGTCGAGGCGGAGATCAGTGGGGCCGCGATGGCCTTCACCAAGTCGCCCGCATACATTTTCTTGGGGACGATCGCGCTGGAGTGGCCCCTCCGACCCCGACGGTCATCGGCTATATGCCGTCGACGGCGGCAAAAGAGCAGGGCGCCGACAACGGGTAGTTCCACTGAACCTGTTCCTCCACAACACCGCGCAAATCGTCCGTACAGACCATCCCTCCGAGCGGTACAAGGTCTTGCCGTCCCTGCCGCACCGCGATGAACGCGAACGGGCGACGTCACCCTGATCGCGAGATGGACGCCAATGCTCAGCCGCCGCAGCCCTTCTACCTGTTGACCGAGAGTGCCATAATCCTCACTGTGAGGATTCTCGTCGGCGTGGCACCCACCGATCCGCCGGTCGATCCGAGCGGATGGGGGGACGCCCCAGATTGGGCCGCCGTCGTTGTCGGCGTGATCGCCGTAGCGATAGCAGCGCTGGCGCTGCGGCACTCACACACATCTGCACGTGCAGCTCGGAGGTCAGCGGAGGCGGCAGTACGACAGGCCGCCGCCGCTGAACGACAGGTCGAGTTGGCTGAAGCAGCATTCTGGGCAGCACAGGTCACCCCTCAACCGTCGCCACGAATCGAAACACCCGCCGCCGTAGTGGCACTCCAAGGGCCGACCCCGCCCTACGTAGCATGGTGGGCAACGTGGGAAAGGGCACCTGCCGGAAACATTGCCACGAAATCATTCAAGGCATTGGGAATAGTTTTTGCGGGTGCCGATCTGATTCCTTTGGTTTTTGAGCATTGGAGGCTTTGCCTGCGCAATATCGGCACGGATATCGCTCGTGAGGTGGTGATTGATGCCGACCTGCCCAATCATGGCAAGCTGTCCACACGTCTTCGCGGAACCCCTACGCAGGTCAACCCAGGCGAGACCTTGCGCCGGCACATTGTGCTGACCAAGGGCCAAACTCCTCCAGCCGAGATTCGGGTGCACTGGCAAGGCCGACGAGACTGGGAGATCGTGCCGATATCGTAGGAAATGTGATTTGTCTGGGCGGCCGGAACTGCGTACCGCCGCCGAGGCCGCCAACCAGTTCGCGAGGAGACCGAGTCCTGCACCTCGCTGGCACCGCGCGGTGGCCGGTGGTCGGTGGTCGGTGGTCGGTTCATCGTCGCCACGCGGTCGCTGCGCGGGGCGGGCCATCTCCGGAGCGGCACGACCAACGACGGTGTCACCGGACCTAGGAAAAGCCGAAGCCCAGGTCGATGACCTGGGCTTCGGTGCCGAGCCGCCTGACGGAATCGAACCGTCGACCTACGCATTACGAGTGCGTCGCTCTAGCCGACTGAGCTAAGGCGGCAACGGTGGTCAAGTGTACGGCACGCGTCGCCGGGAGCCGAACCCGATCCCCCTCGTCCGGAACCGGACAACCGGCCCCCTCGGCGCCGGCACGGGAGAGACTTCCCGCCCGGTCCGGACTACCCTGCGGCGGGTGAGCGACGACCACGTACCGCCGCGACAGCCGGATCCGGAGGCGCGCCCGGGCGAGCGGGCCAGCCGTCGGCCGCACAGCCTGGACCCTCGGGAACTGGGATTCACCCCACGCCGGCCGGTGCCCTGGCTCGCGCCGCTGCTGCTGATCAGCACCGGCCTGCGGACGCTGCTGGCCATGCTGTTCGGGGCGTACCTGGACAAGCGGGAGTTGCAGAACGCGTTCGGCGACGACACGTTCCGGCAGGTCGGGCCGGACGGCGGGCTCTGGCTCGACTACGTGGCCGACCTGGGCGACGGCTTCGACGCCACGTACTCGATCGCCTACCTGCTGGCCCAGCCGGAGCTGACCGTGGACGGGCACCGGCTGCCCCGGGCGCAGACGCTGGTGATGGGCGGCGACCAGGTCTATCCGTCGGCCGGCTACGAGGCGTACGAGGACCGGTGCAAGGGCCCGTACCAGGCGGCGCTGCCGGTCGCCCCGCCGGAGCGGCCGACGCTCTTCGCGGTCCCCGGCAACCACGACTGGTACGACGGCCTGACCGCGTTCCTGCGGCTGTTCGTGCGCTCCCGGGACCGCCACTTCGCCGGCTGGGGCACCGGCCAGTCCCGCTCCTACTTCGCGGTGGAGCTGCCGGCCGGGTGGTGGCTGCTGGGCCTCGACGACCAGTCCGGCTCGTACCTGGACGACCCGCAGCTCACCTACTTCGACGCGGTGGCCCGCAAGCTCACCCCGCGGTCACGGGTGATCGTGGCGGTGCCGGCGCCGACGTGGGTCAAGGCCGCCGACCACCCCAACGCGTACGACTCGGTCGACTACTTCATCCGCACCATCGTGGCGCCCACCGGGGCCCAGGTCCGGGTGCTGGTCTCCGGCGACCTGCACCACTACGCCCGGTACGCCGGCCCGGAGCGGCAGCTCATCACCTGCGGTGGCGGTGGCGCGTACCTCTATCCGACGCACCGGCTTCCGGAGCGGCTGGAGGTGCCGCCGCGGGACACGCTGACCCGACGGGCCAGCCGCACCCGCGAGTACGAGCTGGCCGCCCGCTATCCGGAGAAGGCCCGCTCCCGCCGGTACGGCTGGGGGATCTTCCGCCGGCTGCCGTTGCGCAACCCGGGCTTCACCACGCTGCTCGGCACGCTGCACACGCTGCTGATGCTGGCCATGGCCGGCGTGACGGCGCAGCGCGCCGACTCCACCGCGCAGCGGCTGTTCAGCGTCCCGCTGGTGGCGATGCTCGCGGTGACGTTGCTGGGCGCGGCGTTCTTCGCGAAGCCGCCCAGCGCGGGCGGCAAGCGGCACGCCCGGCACTGGATCCTCGGGGTGGCGCACGGGGTGGCACAGGTGGCGTTGGCGGCCGGCGGCACCTGGCTCTGGCTGCACCTGCCGTTCTACGACTGGCCGTGGCCGCTGCCGGCGGTCGCGGCGGCGGTGCTCTACGGCCCGGTCAGCGGGCTGGTCGCCAGTCAACTGGTGGCGCTCTATCTGCTGGTGGCGGGCGCGTTCGGAGTTAACCTGAACGAGTTGTTCGCCGGTCAGGGCATCGAGGACTCGAAGGCGTTCCTCCGGTTCCGATTCGACCCCGACGGCACGGTGACGATCTATCCCGTCGCGCTGGACCGGGTGTCCCACGCCTGGCAGCTCAACCCGGACCAGTCCGCCACCGCCCCGTGGCTGACCCCGAAGACCCCGCTGACCCCACGCCTCGTCGAACCCCCCATCACGCTCCGCTGACCGCCCCCGCCGGGCGGTCAGGGGGTGGGGTTGTAGTGCTGGTCGTGGGACTGGCGGGGGGCGCAGACGGAGGCCCGGCTGCACTGGCAGCGGGAGCCGTCGGCGTCCAGGCGGACCGTGACGGCGTCGCGCGGAACGCTGTGGCCGACCACCTTGCCCTCGCCCTGCGGGGTCTCCACCCGGGTGCCGACCGCCGGTGCGGACTCCTGGAACCGCTGGTACAGGGGATGTTCGTACTTCAGGCAACACATCAGCCGGCCGCACGCGCCGGAGATGCGCAGCGGGTTGAGCGGAAGGTCCTGGTCCTTCGCCATCCGGATCGTCACCGGCTCGAAGTCGGTGAGGAACGTGGCACAGCACAGGTCACGACCGCACGAGCCGATGCCGCCCTGCACGCGCGCCGAGTCGCGGGCGGAGAGCTGTCGCAGCTCGACCCGGCAGTGCAGCGTCGCACCCAGGTCACGGACCAGGGAACGGAAGTCCACCCGGTGCGGCGCGGTGAAGTAGATGGTCGTCCGGTCGCTGCCGGACTCCGGCGTGGCCAGGACGTGGTCGACGGCCACCACCTTCATCGGCAGGCCGTGCTCGCGGATCAGCCGCTTGGCGGCCACCTTCGCGTCGGCCTTGCGCCGGCGCAGCAGTTCGTCGCGGTGCAGGTCGTCCTCGCCGGCCAGCCCGGCCAGCTTCGGGAAACCGTCGGTGTCCTCGCTGACCCACTGCGCGGCCCAGACGCACTCGGCCACCTCGGGGCCCTCGTCGGTGGGCACCAGCACCCGGTCTCCCACCCGGGGGCGGAACTCACCGGGATCGAGGTAGTAGAGGCGCCCGTACCGGTTGAAGCTGACCGCGCAGAGCATGCCCATGCGCCTACCCTACGCGGACCGGAGCGGTCGGACGGTCCACCGGTCGCCGTCCGGTCACACCGTGCAGCGATCCATCCCGGTCGACCGGACCGAACCGGCCCCCGCGCCTCGCCCGGACGGTTGAAACCTGAGCCGCCCCCGGGACAAACGCCCATCCACCGCGTTGAGTGAAGGCATACCTGCGGGGGGTGCAGGGGAAGACCACGGCGTCGCACGCCGGTGCCCGGCCACGGTCGGAGCGGCGTGCGACGCCGTGGGCCGTCAGTAGCCGATCCGGGTGGTGCCGCCGTAGCGCGGCGCGGAGACGGCGCGGTCCCGCCAGGTCGTCTCCGTCAGGCTCGGCCCCCACTGGCGCAGCAGCGTCTCGGCCCCGTCGTAGGCCACCCCGAGGACCCCCAGCACCCGGGTGGCGATCTCGGCCGCCGCCGACGCGCCGACCGGGCCGGCCTCGACGCCCGGCCGGCTCGCGGCGTGCACGGCGACCGCCTCGGCCGAGCCGACCACCTCGGCGAGCGCCCGCGCCAGGGCGGCCCGGCTGCTCTCCACCCAGCCGGCCAGCGCGTCCGCGTAGCCCGCGGTCGACTCCAGCCGCCCGACCAGGCTCTCCGGCCCCTCGTCGAGATGCCGGAGCAGGGCGGTGCGCGCCTCGTCGTAGGCCGACGCGGCGGACCCGGACCAGGCGACCGGGTCGGTGAGCACGGCGCAGGTGTCGTCGTACCCCCGGACGAGCCGGCGCACGGCGTGGCCGGCGCCGGTCAGCGGCGCCGGGTGCAGTTCGAGGAACTCCCGCACGGCCACGCCGGGGAGCACCTGCATCCGGCGCAGCAGCGGCCAGAGCCGGTGGCCCTCGGGCGCGCCGGCGGCGAGCAGCGCGTCGACGCGGGTGAGCAGGTCGAGGCCCGGCTCGGCGAGACGGTCCAGCGCGTCCATCAGGCCTCCCGGGCCAGCCGGCGGACGACGGCGTCGTCGGTGGCCGCGTAGCGCTCGGCGGCGCTGCGCAGCGCCGCCGCGGCGGCGGCCAGCCGGTTCGCGGCCGCCTGTGCCTCGCGGGCCCGGTCGGCGGTGGCGGCGGTCCACTGCCGGTGCAGCGCGCGCCCGACCTCGCCGGGCCGGCCGGCCGCGTGGGCGCCGAACGCGGGGTGCGGCGGGTCGGTGGCGGGCACGGTGCGGGCCAACGTGGTGAGACCGGCGGCGGCCTCGTCGAGGCGGGCGGCCAGCGCACGGAGCGATTCCATGTCAGGCTCCCGCGAGCGGCCGGTAGGCCGCGAACGTCTCGTTGTGCAGTTTCTCCCGGGCCCACTGGGCCGCGTCCGCGGCGGCGCTCACCGCGGCCCGCACCGAACCGGCCACGTCACGCGGGTTGCGCTGGTGCAGCGGGCCGAGGAAGCGCACGTCGGTGATCCGCCCACCGGCCGTGACCACCACCTCGACGAGCCCGTCGGGTGAACGGACCGTGACCTCCACCGTGGCGACCGCCTGGTCGAACTCGGCCTGGAGCGTCTCGATGCGGCGGTAACGCCGCACCGCCTCCTCGATCCAGGCCTCGTCGATCTCCCCCCGCGCCATCGGCGGACTCCTCCCCGGTCGGCGCCGCCGCCCCACCCCGACGCCACCCTCACTGAGTGTGCCGCCTCGGTGACCACGGCATTCCCCGGACCGTACCGCACGTCAATCGCGCGTGTCGATGCCCTGTGGACAGCGTGGGGTGGGGTGGGTCAGCCCCGCCAGAGCGACAACATCATCGCCTCGACCGCGATCCGCGGCTTGACGTTCGTCTCGATCGCCGCCCGGCACTCCAGCACCGCCTCCAGGCGGCGCAGCGAGCCCTCGGCGTCCCACTTCTGGGCGCCGGCGGCGGCCAGCGTCGCGGTGTCGGTGTGCACCGGGGCGACCGGCGCCCGCAGCGCCATGGTGAGCGCGTCCCGGTAGAAGCCGGCCAGGTCGACGAGCGCCCGGTCCAGCGCGTCCCGCTGGGCCCGGGTGGCCCGCGACTTCTGCCGCTTCTCCAGGTCCTTGAGCTGGCCGGCGGCACCCCGCATGGCCCCGGCCGCACCCCGGCCGGTGCCGCCGGCGCCCAGCGCGGTCTGCAACGCCGCCCGCTCCGCCTCGTCGGCCTCGGCGACCGAGGCGGCGGCCTCCGCCTCGGCGGCCTCGATCAGCGCCGAGGCGGCGTCGAACGCGGCGCCCACGCCGGTGAGCCGGCGCGGCACGGCCAGCACGGCGTCCCGCCGCTGCCGGGCCTCCGGGTCGCGGGCCAGCCGCCGGGCCCGACCCACGTGCCCCTGCGCGGCTGCGGCGGCCCACTCGGCCACGTCCGGGGCGATGCCGTCCCGACGGACCAGCACCTCGGCCACCGCGCCGGCCGGTGGCTGGCGCAGCGGCACGACCCGGCACCGCGACCGGATGGTCACCGAGACGTCGTCCGGGTGCGTGGACGGGGCGCAGAGCAGGAAAACCGTACGCGGAGGCGGCTCCTCGACCGCCTTGAGCAACGCGTTGCCGGCGGCCTCGGTGAGCCGGTCGGCGTCCTCGATGATCACGATCTGCCAGCGACCGCCGGAGGGCGTGCTCGCCGCCCGCAGCACCAGCGCGCGCATCTCGCCGACACCGATGGAGAGCCCCTCGGGCACCACGAGCCGCACGTCGGCGTGGGTGCCGGCCAGCGTGGTGTGACAGCCGGGGCAGCGACCGCAGCCGGTGCCGTGCACGCACTGGAGCGCGGCGGCGAACGCCCGGGCGGCCACCGACCGGCCGGAACCGGGTGGCCCGGTGAAGATCCACGCGTGCGTCATCCCGGCGCCGGGGTCGGCGGAGACGGGGTCGGCGGTGGGGGCCGTCGCGCCCGGGTCGCCGGTCACACCGGGCCCGTCCGGGTCGCCCGGCCCGTCGAACTGCTCGGCGAGCGCGTCGAGGTCGTCGTACCCGTCGGGGTCTCCGCCGCCGGTCGGGGCGCCCGCGCCGGCCGCCCCGAGGGTGGCGGCGCGCAGCAGCGCGGCGGCCGAGGCGGCGGCGTGCCGCAGCGTGGCCACCGCCTCGTCCTGCCCGACCAGATCGCCGAAGACGTCGGTCATTGTCGGCGTTGCTCCATCGTCACCAGCTCCGATTCGGATAACTCGGGCTGGACCGAGGTGTCCGGGCCCTGGGCCGGACGCGGGTGCACGATGCCGGCCGGGTCGACGAGGAACTCGTCCACCCGGCGGGCGACCGCGTCGGCGATCTCCTCGGCCGGGCGGGACGCGTCGAGGACCAGGTAACGCTTCGGGTCGCCGGCGGCCAGGTCGAGAAACGCGTACCGGACCCGCTCGTGGAACGCCAGCGACTCGGCCTCCAGCCGGTCGGCGCCCTCCCGGCGGGCCGCCACCCGGCCGAGCCCGGTGTGCGGCTCGACGTCGAGCAGGACCACCAGGTCGGGCTTGAGCCCTCCGGTGGCCCAGGAGGAGAGCCACGAGACCTCGTCCACCGGCAGCGTCCGGCCGGCGCCCTGGTACGCCAGCGACGAGTCGACGTACCGGTCACTGATCACCACCGCGCCCCGCACCAGCGCCGGGCGGACCACGGTGGCCACGTGGTGGGCCCGGTCGGCGGCGTAGAGCAGCGCCTCGGCACGCGGCGACGGCGCGTCGTCGGAGGTGGTGCCCAGCACCAGCGAGCGGATCCGCTCACCGACCCCGGTGGCGCCCGGCTCGCGGGTGACCACCACGTCCCGCCCGTCGCCGCGCAGCCGCTCGGCGAGCGCGGCGAGCTGGGTGGACTTGCCGGCGCCCTCGCCGCCCTCGAAGACCACGAAGAGGCCGGAGGAGACGAACGACTCGGCCGGCATCAGCGGGCGGCCCCGGATCGAGCCCCAGAGGTCGGCCAGGACCGGCACGCCCTTCTTGTCGTCCATCTGGCCGAACGCGCTGATCCCGGCGAAGATGCCGGCCGCGCCGGCGGCGAGCAGCAGCAGGCGGGTCGAGGAGATGGAGATGCCCAGGTCGGCGATGGTGAGCTGGCGGGAGCCGCCGACACCGACCAGGAGGCTGCTCAGCGCGATGGCCAGGATCAGCACCAGCCGGGTGCCGATCTGCACCACCGCGAAGACCCGGCCGCGCACCTCGTCGGCGACCTCGCCGCCGAGCAGCGTGGTGCCGGCCAGGAACGCCATGCCGGCGCCGGCGCCGACCAGGATCGCGCCGAGGATGGCCATGGACAGGTGGATGGCGAACGCCAGCACCAGCACGGAGGCGCTGGCCAGCACGATGCTCATGCCGAACCAGCGGCGGCGGGACATGTCCCGTACGACCATCGGCCCCAGCCCGATGCCGAGCGCCAGGCCGACGAAGATCGCGCCGAAGAGCAGCGAGAACGCGGCGTCGCCGGCGCCGAGCGAGTTGGCGAAGAACTTGCCGGTGCCGACCACGATGCCGCCGCCGGCGAACGCGCCGAAGATGCCCAGCACCAGGCCACGGACCAGCGGCGTCTGGCCGATGAACTTCCAGCCGTCGGCGAACTGGCGGAACATGCTCTGCTCGGTGCGTTGGGCCTCGCCGCGTTGGGCCTCGCTGATCTCCTTGATCCCGAACGCCACCACCAGCGCGGTGGCCAGCCGGGAGAAGGCGTTGAACCAGAGCGCGAGCTGGGCCGGCTGGGCCCAGTCGGGCAGGTTGCCGCCGAGCGCGCCGGGCAGGCCGCGGGTCAGCACCGCCAGCGCGACGGCGGCGGCCACCGGGGTCAGGCCGTACGTGGTGATCAGCGTGAGCTGGTTGGCGGCCTCCAGCCGGGTACGCGGGATCAGGTTGGGGACCGCCGCCTCCTTGGCCGGGATCCACAGCAACGTGATCGACTCGATCAGGAACGTGGCGATCAGCGCCCAGCCGACCACCAGGCCGCCCGCCGCGCCGGTGAGCGCGTAGAGCGGGATCGAGGCGAACAGCACGAAGCGCAGCAGGTCGCAGATGACCATCGTCCACCGGCGGTCGAACCGGTCGGCGAAGACGCCCGCCACCGGGCCGAGCACCAGCGCCGGCAGCAGCCGGATCGCGGTGACGCCGCCGAACGCCGCGCCCTGGGCGGTGCTGCCGGAGACCTGCGAGGCGGCGAACAGGGCGGTGGCGAGCAGGCCGAGCCAGTCGCCGAAGGAGGCGGCGCTGAGCACGATCCACAGCCTGCGGAACGGCCGGATGCGCAGCACCGAGCGGATGGCGGCGAACCCGGACCGGTCGGCGGCTGTCCCGGACGACGACACGCCGGACGACTCGCCGTTCTTCTGGCTTTCGATGGCCGTACCTCCACGTGCCGGCCCAGGTCTGGGCATCCCCGGTGGAACACTCTAGCCGCGCGGGGGGTCTCGCCCCCCGTGACATCGCCTGTTCGCCGAGCCTAGGCCGCCGGGGCCACCACCCGCAGCCCGGACAGACGCGAGGGTATTTCGCATTGCCGTCCGGACAGTTAGCGTGCAGACGTGGCCATCGACCGTGCCGAACTTCGCGATCGTCTCGACCGGGCGACCGCCCACCTCGACCCGCCGTACGCGGTGGTCGACCTCTCCTCCTTCGATGACAACGCCGACGCGCTGTCCGGCCGGGCCGGGGGCAAGCCGCTGCGCGTGGCGAGCAAGTCGGTGCGGGTCCGCGAGCTGCTCACCCGCGCGCTCAAGCGCCCCGGCTGGCGCGGTGTGATGGCCTTCACGCTGCCCGAGGCGCTCTGGCTCGCCCGCACCGGCGTCGCCGACGACGTGCTGGTCGCGTACCCGACCGCCCACCGGGGGGCGCTCGCCGAACTGGCCGCCGACCGGGCGCTCGCCGACGCGGTCACGCTCATGGTCGACGACGCCGGGCAGCTCGACCTGATCGACCGGGTGTGCCCGCCGGGCAGTCGGCCCGCGCTGCGCGTCTGCCTCGACCTGGACGCCTCCTGGCGACCGTTGCGGGGCCGGGTGCACGTCGGCGTGCGCCGCTCCCCGGTACACAGCGCCCGGGCGGCCGGCGCGCTCGCCGCCGCCGTCGCCGGCCGGCCGGGCTTCCGGCTGGTCGGCCTGATGTCGTACGAGGCACAGATCGCCGGTCTCGGGGACGCCCCGCCCGGGCAGGCGGCGCTCGGCTCGGCGATCCGGGTCGCGCAGCGCGGGTCGTACCGGGAACTGCTGGCCCGCCGCTCGGCCGCGGTCGCCGCGGTACGCGAGCACGCCGACCTGGAGTTCGTCAACGGCGGCGGCACCGGCAGCGTGGCCGCCACCAGCGCCGACCCGGCGGTCACCGAGGTCACCGCCGGCTCCGGCCTGTACGGCCCGACGCTGTTCGACGCGTACCGCGCCTGGCGGCCCACCCCGGCGGCGTTCTTCGCCTGCGCGGTGGTCCGCCGGCCGGCGCCCGGGTTGGCCACCGTGCTCGGCGGCGGCTGGATCGCCTCCGGCCCGGCGGCGGAGAGCCGGCTGCCCCGGCCGTGGCTGCCGGAAGGGCTGAAGCTGCTCGGCGCGGAGGGCGCGGGCGAGGTGCAGACCCCGCTCGCCGGCGACGCCGCGGACGACCTGCGGGTCGGCGACCGGGTGTGGTTCCGCCACGCCAAGGCGGGCGAGGTGTGCGAGCACGTCAACGAGGTGCACCTGGTCGACGGCGACGCCGTGGTGGCGACCGTGCCCACCTACCGGGGCGAGGGCCACGCGTTCCTCTGACCGGGCAGGAGCACAGGTCGGGACATGACGACGGCGGGCCCCGGCGCACTCTCGGAACCCGCCGCTCGGTGTGCCGCTCAGCCCTGTGGGACGGCCTCGGTCGGGGCGTCGACCTGACGGTGCAGGTACTCCCGGATGAGCGCCTTCGCCTCGACCAGCACCCGCTCGTCGCCGTCGGCACGGCGACGGAACGCCAGCTTGATCAGGGCGTCGGCGGCCTCCACCGCGACCTCCAGGTGGAACCGCAGGTCGGGCACGCCGGCCAGACCGAACCGCTCGGTGAGCACGCGGGCGAGTTGCTCCGCGATGACCCCGTTGTTGTCACGCTGGTCGTCCAGCAGGTGCAGGTCGACCACGTCGCCGAAGTGCAGGGTACGGAAACCGGGCACCGTGCGGTGCATCGAGATGTACTCGTCGATCGCCGCGTCGACCCCGTCCCACCAGTGGGTCAGGTCGTCCGAGGCGAAGCGCTCGTCGAGCCGCTGGAGGTAGGACTCCATGGTCCGCAACGTCAGCGCCTGCACGATCGCCCGCTTGTCCGGAAAGAACTGGTAGACCGACCCGATCGCCACCTCGGCACGCTCGGCGAGCAGGGTCGTGGTCAACCCCTCGTACCCCACCTCGTCGACGAGCTCGGCGCAGGCGTCCAGCATCCGCTGGACCCGCGCGACACTTCGACCCTGCACCGGTACCCGACGCAGCGGCCCGGTCGTGGCAGCTGGTGTGGACACTCGGCGCCACCCCCCTTCGACGGTTGAACATATCCGCACGTCACGAGTCTGTGACTACCGGTACAACGAGCCGACCTCGATTGCGGTATTTACCAGGCACAACGTTCCTGATATGAATTCAGTTCATATTCATGTCGAGGAGTGTTCGCCATGGCCGGTAGCCCCGCCGACTGGTCCAACTGGGCCGGCAACCAACGCAGCACGGCACTGGTCACCGCGCGACCCCGGAGCGTGGCGGACGTCGCCGAGGCGGTCCGCCGCGCCGCCGCCGCCGGCGCCACCATCAGGGCGGTCGGCAGCGGTCACTCCTTCACCGCCACCGCCGTCGCCGACGGGCACCGGCTCGACCTCGCCGACCTGGCGACCGACGTCACCGTCGACGTGGCGCGCCGCCTGGTCACCGTACCGGCCGGAATGACGCTGCACGCGCTCAACGACCTGCTCGCCGGGCACGGGCTGGCGGTGCCCAACCTCGGCGACATCGACGCGCAGACCGTCGCCGGCGCGATCTCCACCGGCACCCACGGCACCGGCGCGACACTCGGCTGCCTCTCCACGTTCGTGGCCGGCCTGACGCTGGTCACCGGCACCGGCGAGGTGCTGCGCTGCTCCGCCGACGAGCACCCCGACGTGTTCGCCGCCGCGCGGGTCGGGCTCGGCGCGGTCGGCATCCTGGTCGAGGTCACGCTGCGCTGCGTGGACGCCTTCGTGCTGCGCGCACACGAACGGCCGGCCGCGCTCGCCGAGGTGCTGGCCGACCTGCCCGGCCTCTACCAGGCGCACGACCACGCCGAGTTCTACTGGTTCCCGTACACGGACCGGGTGCAGGTCAAGACCAACGACCGGGCGCCCGCCGACGACCGGCCGCTGCCCCGCTGGCGCGGCTGGCTGGACGACGAGTTCCTCGCCAACACCGTCTTCGCCGGGGCCTGCCGCCTCGGCCGCGCGGTGCCGGCGCTCGCGCCCGGCATCAGCGCCGTCTCCGCCCGGGCGCTCACCGAACGCACCTACACCGGCCGCTCCGACCGGGTCTTCTGCACCCCGCGCCGGGTCCGGTTCGTGGAGATGGAGTACGGCCTGCCGCGCGACGCGCTGCCCACCGCGCTGGCCGAACTGCGCCGGATCGTGGACCGGCTGCCGTTCAAGGTGCTGTTCCCGGTCGAGGTGCGGTTCACCGCCGCCGACGACATCTGGCTCTCCCACTCGTACGGGCGGGACTCCGCGTACGTGGCGGTCCACCAGTACGTGGGGATGCCGTACGAGCCGTACTTCCGCGCGTTCGAGCAGGTGGCCACCGAGCTGGGCGGTCGCCCGCACTGGGGCAAGCTGCACTGGCGCGACGCCGCCTCGCTGGCCTCCGCCTACCCGAAGTTCGCCGCGTTCCAGTCCCTCCGCGCCCGCCTGGACCCGCAGAACCTCTTCACGAACCCCTACCTGAAGCAGGTCCTCGGCTCCTGACGAGATCTTGGTACGCGCCCGCCCCAGCAGGGACGGAGGCGTACCAAGATTTACTCCTTCGGGGTTGAGGTCGCCTTCTTCGGGGCGGCCTTCTTCGCCGGGGCCTTCTTCGCGGCCGTGGTCTTCGTGGCGGCCGTCGTCTTCTTCGCCGCGGCCGTGGTCTTCTTCGCGGTGGCGGTGGTCTTCTTCGCGGCCGTGGTCTTCTTGGCCGGAGCGGCCTTCTTGGTGGCCTTCTTCTTCGGCGCCGGGCCCTTCGCCCGCTTCTCGGCGAGCATCTCCGACGCCTCCTCCAGCGTCAGCGCCTCCGGCGTCTGCGCGCGCCGCAGCGACGCGTTGGTCTCCCCGTCCGTGACGTACGGCCCGAAGCGCCCATCCTTGATCACCAGCGGCTTCTCGGTGAGCGGGTCGACGCCCATCTCCCGCAGCGGCGGCGCGGCGGCCCGGCGCTGGCGGGTCTTCGGGGCGGCCAGCAGCGCCAGCGCCTCGTCCAGCGTGACGGTGAACATCTTGTCTTCCGAGTCCAGCGAACGGAACTCGTCGCCCCGCTTGACGTACGGGCCGTAGCGGCCGTTGTTGGCGAGGACCTCCCCGCCGTCCGGGGCCACGCCCACCAGCCGGGGCAGGCTGAGCAGCCGCAGCGCCTGCTCCAGCGTGAGGTCGTCCGGCGACTGCGAACGCAGCAGCGACGACTTGCGCTCCCCGCTGGCCACGTACGGGCCGAACCGGCCGGACTTCAGCAGGATCGGCTCGCCGGTCGACGGGTCGTCGCCGAGCTTGCGCTCGCCCCCGCCGCCGAGGAACAGCTCGTGCACCTTCTCCGGGGTCAGCTCGTCGGGCGCCAGGCCCTCCGGGATCGGCGCCCGGTCGCCCTGGGAGCCGCCCTCCTCGCCCTCGGCCGGGGCGGCCGGCGCCGGCTGCTCGCCGGGCAGCGCGCGCTGGAGGTACGGGCCGTACCGGCCGACCCGGACGACGACCTCGCGCCCCTCGTCGTCGGTGAACAGCGGGATCGAGTTGACGCTGCGCGCGTCGATCTCGCTGAGGTTCTCGGTGACCAGCTTCTTCAGCCCACCGGCGTGCGCGATGGCCTGGTCGCCGGCGCCGTTGGCGCTGCCGAAGTAGAACGAGGTGAGGAAGTCGACGGCGGCGTGGTCGCCGCCGGCGATCTCGTCCAGCTCGTTCTCCATGCTGGCGGTGAAGTCGTAGTCGATCAGGCGCGGGTAGTGCCGCTCCATCAGCCCGATCACCGCGAACGCCAGGAACGTCGGGATCATCGCCTGGCCGCGCTTGGTGACGTACCCGCGGTCCTGGATGGTCTGCATGATCGAGGCGTACGTGGAGGGGCGGCCGATGCCCAGCTCCTCCAGCGCCTTGACCAGCGACGCCTCCGTGTAGCGCGACGGCGGCTGGGTGTGGTGGCCCTGCGCGGCCAGTTCGTCGGCGGTCAGCGGCTGGTCCTTGACCAGGGTGGGCAGCCGCCGCTCGGCGTCCTCCGCCTCGGCGTTCTCGTCGTCGCTCGACTCGACGTACGCGCGCAGGAAGCCCGGGTCGGTGATGGTCTTGCCGGTGGCGCCGAAGTCGGCCTCCTCCTGCGCGGAGGAGACGGCCCGGATGCGCACCGACACGCTGGACCCGACCGCGTCGGTCATCTGCGAGGCGATGGTGCGCCGCCAGATCAGCTCGTAGAGCTTGAACTCCTCGCCGGACAGCTCCTTGGCCACGTCGCCCGGGGTGCGGAAGTTGTCGCCCGCCGGGCGGATCGCCTCGTGCGCCTCCTGCGCGTTCTTCACCTTGCCGGTGTAGCGGCGGGGCTCCGGCGGCACGCTGCGCTCGCCGTACAGCTCGACGATCTGCCGGCGGGCCGCCGCGATGGCGGTCTCCGACAGGTTCACCGAGTCGGTACGCATGTAGGTGATGTAGCCGTTCTCGTAGAGCCGCTGCGCGGTGCGCATCGTCTGCTGGGACGAGAACCGCAGCTTGCGGGCCGCCTCCTGCTGGAGCGTGGAGGTGATGAACGGCGCGTACGGGCGTCGGCGGTAGGGCTTCTCCTCGACCCGGGTGACCGTGAACGGCCGGTCCGCCAGCCGGGCGGCAAGCCCTCTGGCCCCGCCCTCGTCGAGGTGGACCACCCCGGCGCCGGGCCGGACGCGACCCGTGGTCGGCTCGAAGTCCTTGCCGGTGGCGATCCGGTCGCCGTTCAGCGCGACGAGCGTGGCGTTGAACGTACGCGGACCCTCGCCCGGCTTCGCCACCGCCAGGGTGGCCAGGATGTCCCAGTACTCGGCGGTGCGGAACGCCATCCGCTGGCGCTCCCGCTCGACCACGATCCGGGTCGCCACGGACTGCACCCGGCCCGCCGAGAGCTTCGGCATGACCTTCTTCCACAGCACCGGGGAGACCTCGTAGCCGTAGAGCCGGTCCAGGATGCGCCGGGCCTCCTGGGCGTCGACCAGGTCGCGGTCGATCTCCCGGGGGTTGGCCACCGCAGCCTGGATGGCCGGCTTGGTGATCTCGTGGAAGACCATCCGCTTGACCGGCACCTTGGGCTTGAGCGTCTCCACCAGGTGCCAGGCGATCGCCTCGCCCTCGCGGTCCTCATCCGTGGCCAGGAAGATCTCGTCGACCTCCTTGGCCAGCTTCACCAGCTTGTTGATCTGCTGGCGGCGGTCGGCCGAGACCACGTAGAGCGCGTGGAAGCCGTTGTCGACGTCGACGCCGAGCCGCGCCCACGGCTCGCCCTTGTACTTCGCCGGCACGTCGGCGGCGTTGCGGGGCAGGTCCCGGACGTGGCCGAAGCTGGCCTCCACGACGTACCCCGGGCCGAGGTAGCCCGAGATCGTCTTGGCCTTCGCCGGTGACTCGACGATGACCAGACGGGTGGTTCCAGCGTTGCTCGGCACGTCTCTCCCCGACCTCACTCCTACGCCACGCCCGCTCCGGGCCGTGTTGCACCGCCCGGACCACGGTCGGCCCGGACGTCCAACGTAACGCGCCGTCCGCGCCCCGGGTTTCGTGGGCGGCGAACGGGCCACCTCCCCGGCGGTCGCCGGCCGCACCCTGCCGGACGGCGCCACCGTACACCGTGGGTAGGGCGCCGGGCGGGTCACTGTGACGATCACACACCCCCCGGCGGAGGCGGCTCCAGTCGAATTCCTGCGCAAACCGCCGCCGGGACGGTCGGCGATCGGACAGCCGGCGGGGTTGCGCCGACGGGTCAGCCGTGCGGGCCCGGCCAGTCGGCGGCCGGCGCGGCCGGCGGCCGTTCCCCCACCAGCTCCGCCAGCCGGGTCACCCGCCGCCCACCGATCCGGTACGCCGGCCCGCCCTCGCCCGGCTCCACGAACGCGGCCGGCAGCCCCACCACGGCCAGCGCGGCGCGCACCGCCGGCCAGCACTGCTCGTCGGCCGGGCCGAGCCCGAGCCGGAACCCGGCCGGTTCGGCGGCCCCGGCCGCGGCGGCCCAGAGCCGCAACCGCCGCCCGTCGAGGTGGAACCGGGCCGGCGGTCGCTTCACCGCGCCGAGCAGCCAGCCCCGGGCGAGCGGCGTCAACGTGCTCGCGTACGCGGTACGCACCCGGTACCGGCCGTCCCCGGTCGGCTCCCAGCCCGCCGGCACACCCCGGGCACCCAGCTCGGCCACCAGCACGTGCACCCGCCAGGCCGCGTCCACCACCACGGAGAGCCGGGCCGTGCCGCCCATCCGCACCACCTCACCCGGCCCGGCGAGCAGGCCGGCGAGGTCCGCCAGCGCGGGATCGGCCGCCTCGGTGGAGAACAGCGAGGGCTGGCGGGCCGGGTTCGGATTCGGGGAGGGTGGCGTCAGCGACACTCCGGGACCTCGTCGAAGGCCTCTTTGAGCTCGGGTGAGTTGAGTTTGCTGGTGTCCAGCGCGCTCGCGTCGTACTCCTGGTTCAGGGTGTCCACGGCGGCGCGCACGCCGTCGTAGAACGGGCCGGCCTGGGCGGTGTCGAGCCGGTCGATGGTGGTCCGGGCCCGCCCGTACGCGTCCCGCATCTTGCTCAGCGAGCCACGGAACCCGGCGGAGACCTCGGGGCCGTGGTCGACCTCCGGCACGCCCGCCTCCTCGACCTTGCGTCGGGCCGTCTCGCTGGCCTGCTCCGCCCCGGCGAACAACCGCACCAGGTTCTCCTTGGCCTGCGGCGGGGTGGTCTGCGCGGTCATCTGCTGCCGGGTGCTGCTGGTCAGCTTGGAGATCTCCGCGCGCCACGGGGTGAGCGCCTGGCACACCGACGCGGCCCAGGCCCGAGGACTGGGCCCGCCGCAGCCGGCGGCGACGAGGACCAGCGTGGCCAGGACCACCGTGAGCTTTCCGGCGGTTGCCGCCCGGCGCGTACGCATGCGAAGCAGCGTACGACCTCCGGGGGGAACCGCCACCGGTCAGGTTTCGTGCACGGGACGGTTCCCGGCCGACCGGGGCCGGCCGGGAACCGTCCCGTCGGTCAGGCGCCCACCGTCTCCGGGTGCTGGTCCGAGGTGCCCGCACCGTGGTCCGAGCTGTCCATGGCCACGCCCTTGCGCTTGCTGAACACCACCGCCGCCGCGATGATCAACGCGGCCACCACGGCGATCGTGATCCGCAGCGCCGGGTTCTTGTCGTCGCCCACGCTCCAGGCCACCACGGCCGGGGCGATCAGCAGCGAGACCAGGTTCATCACCTTGATCAGCGGGTTGATCGCCGGGCCGGCGGTGTCCTTGAACGGGTCACCGACGGTGTCGCCGATGACGGTGGCGGCGTGCGCCTCGGAGCCCTTGCCGCCGTACGCGCCGTCCTCGACCAGCTTCTTGCCGTTGTCCCAGGCGCCGCCGGAGTTGGCCAGGAAGACCGCCATCAGCGTGCCCGCGCCGATCGCGCCGGCCAGGTAGGAGGCGAGCGCGCCCGGGCCGAGGCCGAAGCCGACCGCGATCGGGGCCAAAATGGCCAGCAGGCCGGGGGTCATCAGCTCGCGCTGCGCGTCCCGGGTGCAGATGTCCACGACCTTGCCGTACTCCGGTCGCTGGGTGCGGTCCATGATGCCGGGCAGCTCGCGGAACTGCCGGCGGACCTCCATCACCACGGCGCCAGCCGAGCGGGAGACCGCGTTGATGGCCAGGCCGGAGAAGAGGAAGACCACCGCCGCGCCGATGATGAGGCCGACCAGGTTGCGCGGGTTGGCCACGTTCAGCGCGTTGAGGATCTCGGTGCCGACGTCGCCCACACCCGCGTCGGAGTACGAGGTCCGCAGCGTGTCGGTGTACGAGCCGAACAGCGCGGTCGCGGCCAGCACCGCGGTGGCGATCGCGATGCCCTTGGTGATCGCCTTGGTGGTGTTGCCGACCGCGTCCAGCTCGGTGAGCGTGCGCGCGCCGTGCTCGTCGATGTCGCCGGACATCTCGGCCACGCCCTGCGCGTTGTCCGAGATCGGGCCGAACGTGTCCATCGCGACGATGACGCCGACGGTGGTGAGCAGGCCGGTGCCGGCCAGCGCGACCGCGAACAGCGACAGCGTGATCGAGCTGCCGCCGAGCAGGAACGCGCCGAAGACGCCGGCGCCGATCAGCAGCGCCGAGTAGACCGCCGACTCCAGGCCGACGCTGATGCCGGCCAGGATGACGGTGGCGGCGCCGGTCTGCGAACTCTTGCCGATGTCCTGCACCGGGCGGCGGTTGGTCTCGGTGAAGTAGCCGGTCAGCGCCTGGATCGCGGCGGCCAGCACGATGCCGATCACGACCGCGCCGATGGCCACCAGCCGCGGGTTGCGGTCGACGTCGGTCAGCCCGCCCTCCAGCTCGCCGAACGTGGCCGGCAGGTACGCGAACGCGGCGATCGCCACCAGCACCGCGGAGATCACCGCGGAGAGGTAGAAGGCCCGGTTGATCGCGGTCAGGCCGTTGCGGTCGCTGGCGCGCAGCCGGGTGATGAACACGCCGACGATGGCGACCAGCACGCCGATGGTGGAGATGATCAGCGGGAAGACCAGGCCGTCCTCGCCGAACGCGGCCCGGCCCAGGATCAGCGCGGCGACAAGCGTGACCGCGTACGACTCGAACAGGTCGGCGGCCATGCCGGCGCAGTCACCCACGTTGTCGCCCACGTTGTCGGCGATGGTGGCGGCGTTGCGCGGGTCGTCCTCCGGGATGCCCTGCTCGACCTTGCCGACCAGGTCGGCGCCGACGTCCGCGGCCTTGGTGAAGATGCCGCCGCCGACCCGCATGAACATGGCCAGCAGCGCGGCGCCGAAGCCGAAGCCCTCCAGCACGGTCGGCGCGTCGCCCCGGAACAGGATGACGACGAGCGCCGCGCCGAACAGGCCGAGGCCGACGGTGAGGAAGCCGACCACGCCGCCGGTGCGGAAGGCGATCTTCATGGCGCCCTCGCGGCCACCTTCGCGCTCCCGCGCGGCGGCGGCGACCCGCAGGTTGGCGCGGGTGGCCAGCCACATGCCGGCGCCGCCGATGAACGCGCTGAACAGCGCACCCACCACGAAGAACGCCGACCGGCCGATCTTCACCAGCGTCTGGTTCCCGTCGGTGTCGTGCACCGGCAGCAGGAACAGCAGCACGACGGCGATCACCACGAAGATCGCCAGGGTGCGGAACTGTCGCAGCAGGTACGCGGACGCGCCCTCCTGCACCGCCCCGGAGATCTCCTGCATGTTGGTGGTTCCCGTACCGGCTGCCAGTACCGCCTTGGTCAAGGCGGCGGCGAAGACGAGCGCCACCAGCGCGATGACCGCGGCGATGACGACGTACGTCACATTGGCTCCGGTAAGGGACAGTGCGCCGCCGTCGGCGGCCAAGGTCCCGGACATCTGTGTCCTCCTGTACCGAACACTCGCGTCGGCTCGTGGAGACGCACGGGCCGACGCCTGGATGCGAACTCGCCAGCGCGCGCCATCCACCCGTTCCCGCTGGCTGCGGGGAGCGATCACTTGCTGACAACCCGGGTACTGTAGCCCTCCGGCGTGGTGAGGGTCACATCGAGGGGGCACCGTGTCTCGATGATCTTCGTAACTGTGTTATGCGAGGAAATCTGATATATAGGCCGGTCAACACGACGAGGCCGCGCTCCCCGTGCGGGGAACGCGGCCTGCGGAACGATCTGATCAGCCGCGGCCGGTCGGCCAGGCCATCCGGACCTCGGTGCCGACACCCTCGTCGACCGGGCGGACCTGGAGGTCCTCCACGAAACCGGCGAGCAGGGCGAACCCCACGCCGGTGGTGAGCGCGTCCTCGCTGAGCGACTCCTTCGCCAGTTCGTCCGGGCCGAGCGCGGCCAACCCGAGACCCGCCTCGATCGGGGCCCGGTCCACCACCCGCACCGTGTACGGCCCGCCGTCGGACATCTCCACGTAGACCAGCTCCGCCAGCCCGTACTGCCGGTGCAGCGCAACCGCCCGGGTGCACGCCTCACCGATGGCCAGCCGCACCTCGTCGAGCAGGTCCTCGCGGACCCCGGCCCGCCGGGCCACCGCGACCCCGACCAGGCGGGCGGTGCGCACGTGCACCGGCGCCGGTGAGAAGGAGAGCTTGACGGTGGCCATCACGCGCCGGTGGTGTCGGCGGCGATGGCCGCGTCGACCGTCGGGTGCAGCGGGAAGACCTGATCCAGGGCGGTGATGCGGAAGATCTTGAGCAACGGCTCCTTGTCGCAGACCAGCGCGAACGAGCCGCCGGCCGCCCGGAGCCGCTTGAGCGCGCCGACCAACACGCCGAGCCCGGTCGAGTCGAGGAAGTCCACCCGGCCCAGGTCCACCACCACGTGGCGGGCCCCAGCGTCGATCAGCTCGATGAGCCGTTCCCGCAGGCGGGGTGCGGTGTAGACATCCACCTCACCGCCGACCTCGAGCACCGTGTGCTCCCCCACGGCGCGGGTCGCCAGCGACAGCTCCATCGGCCCCTCCTCGGTAAACTCTCCTGGGCATCTAACCATCCCCCCGTGCGACCGCTTCGGGTCACCGGCCCGGCTCTCCTCCCCATACCCCCACCCGGCGGTTCCCAATTCCGAACACCAGTGCGAGAGTGCAGGACGTGACCGACGACAGCCCCGGCCCGAGGCGTACGCCGGACGAGCTGCTGCGCCGGTTGCGGCTGCGCCACGCCACCGACCCGGTCACCCACGTCGAGCGGGTGCCGGCCCGCGTCGGCGAGCCGGCGCCGTGGCCCGACTGGGCGCCCGCGGAGCTGCGGGCGGCGTTCGCGCGACGCGGCGTGGTCGCGCCGTGGCGGCACCAGGCCGAGGCCGCCGAGCTGGCGTACGCGGGGCAGCACGTCGTCGTCGCCACCGGCACGGCGTCCGGCAAGTCGCTGGCGTACCAGCTTCCCGCGCTGGGCACGCTGCTCGCCGACCCGCGCGCCACGGTGCTCTACCTGGCTCCGACCAAGGCGCTCGCCGCCGACCAGCTCCGCGCCGTCGCCGGACTGGACCTCGACGGGGTACGCCCGGCCACCTACGACGGCGACACCCCGCGCACCGAACGGGAGTGGATCCGTCGGCACGCCCGGTTCGTGCTGACCAACCCGGACATGCTGCACCACGGCATCCTGCCCGGGCACGCCCACTGGTCCGGCTTCCTGCGCCGGCTCGCGTACGTCGTCGTCGACGAGTGCCACACCTACCGGGGCGTCTTCGGCTCACACGTCGCGCACGTGCTGCGGCGGTTGCGTCGACAGTGCGCCCGCTTCGGGCGTACGCCGGTGTTCCTGCTGGCCTCGGCCACGTCGGGCGACCCGGCGACGGCGGCCGGGCGACTCACCGGCCTGCCCGTCACCGCCGTCACCGAGGACTCGTCGCCGCGCGGCGGCGTGACGTTCGCGCTCTGGGAGCCGCCGCTGCTGCCGCCCACCGATTCGTCCGTTGACGCTGATCTCGTCCAGGTCCGGCGCTCCGCGCTGCGGGAGACCGCCGACCTGCTCGCCGACAGCGTAGTCGAGGGGGTCCGCACGCTCGCGTTCGTCAGGTCCCGCAAGGGCGCCGAGGTGGTCGCCGCGAACGCGCGACGGTCGCTCGACGAGGCGGTACCCGGGCTGGGCGGCCGGGTCGCCGCCTACCGGGCCGGCTACCTGCGCGAGGAGCGTCGCGAGCTGGAACGGGCACTGCTGCACGGCGACCTGCTCGGGCTCGCCTCCACCAACGCGCTCGAACTCGGCGTCGACCTGGTCGGGCTGGACGCCGTGCTGATCTGCGGCTGGCCCGGCACCCGCGCCTCGCTCTGGCAGCAGGCCGGCCGGGCCGGGCGCTCCGGCGACGAGGCGCTCGCGGTGCTGGTGGCCCGCGACGACCCGCTCGACACCTACCTCGTGCACCACCCTGAGGCGCTGTTCGGGCGTCCCGTCGAGGCCACCGTGCTCGACCCGGCCAACCCGTACGTGCTCGCGCCGCAACTCGCCTGCGCCGCGCACGAGACCCCGCTCACCGCCGCCGACCTGGACCTGTTCGGCGACGGTGCGAAGGAGGCGGTGGACTCGCTGGTCGAGGCGGGCGCGCTGCGGCAGCGGCCCACCGGCTGGTACTGGCGGCACCGGGAACGCCCCGAGGTGGACCTGCGCGGCGAGGGCGGCGCCCCGGTCTGCGTGGTCGAGGAGTCCACCGGGCGGCTGCTCGGCACCGTCGACGGCGGCTCCGCGCACTTCCTGCTCCACACCGGCGCGGTCTACCTGCACCAGGGCGTCTCGTACGTGGTCGACACCCTCGACCTGGCCGACGGATGCGCGCTGGTGCACGCCGAGGAGCCGGACTGGTCCACCCACGCCCGCGACGTCACCTCGCTGTCCGTGGTGTCCGTCCGCTCGTACGTCGACGCCGGCCCGGTCGGGCTGTTCCTCGGCGAGGTGGACGTGACCAGCCAGGTGGTGTCGTACCAGCGCCGGCGCATCGCCACCGGCGAGGTGATCGACACCCGCCCGCTGGACCTGCCCGCCCGCGAGCTGCGTACGGTCGCGGTCTGGTTCACGCTCTCGCCGGAGTCGCTGGCTCGTGCCGGCGTCGAGGCCGCCGACGTGCCGGGCGCGCTGCACGCCGCCGAACACGCCGCGATCGGACTGCTGCCGCTGATGGCGACGTGCGACCGCTGGGACATCGGCGGGTTGTCGACCGCCCTGCACCCGGACACCGAGGCCCCGACCGTGTTCGTCTACGACGGTCACCCCGGCGGGGCGGGTTTCGCCGAGCGGGCGTACCGGACGGCCGCCGCCTGGCTGCGCGCCACCCGCGACGCGATCGTCGAGTGCGGGTGCGAGACCGGGTGCCCGTCCTGCGTCCAGTCCCCGAAGTGCGGAAACGGCAACAACCCGCTGGCCAAGCCGGAAGCCGTCCAGGTCCTCGACGTGGTGCTCACCAACCTCGCCGCCACGTCGAGCAGCACGTCCACCAGCGACGCGACAGCCGGCAGCACGAGGGACAGCGACGCGGCGGGCGTCCGTGCGGCGGATCACGGCTTGGGTCCAGGGATGGAGCGCGACGGGTTGCTGCCACGGCAGGACGACCGGGCAGTCCGGCGATCGGCGACCGACCGCATCACGACGGACTGACCTCACCGCATCACGACGGACTGACCTCGCCGCATCACTCGTCACCACCTCGGCCCACCGACGCGGTGACCCGGCGAGCGACGACTGTTCCCCTCACCGACGGGCTGCCCGATGCTCGACCCCGCAGTCCCCACCCGCCCCGTCGACGCTTCTATAGGTGAGCCGGTTCTGGGAGGGATTGGTATCGGTAGGGTTCGACGTCGGTGATCGACGAGTGACTCATGCAAGATCTGGCCGC
>NZ_JBITFD010000004.1:574863-593518 GCF_044455765.1 Micromonospora sp. NPDC051141 | reverse complement strand
AACAGACCCGAAAGCCTGCCCAGCACGGGGTATAAAACAATTGGCACTGGCTTATCAAGCACCCTGTTGAGTTCTCAAAGAACAACCACACACCACACCGGAAACCCCCACCAGGAGGCCCCCGACCCGGGGCATTTCGTCCACATCCCCGCCGCTCTCGCGCCGGGCACTTTTACTACGTTACCTCACCGTCTCCGCCGTGTCAAACCGTGTGTCCCGGTCTGTCGTGCTTCGTACGGGTTGGCGCCCGGTGAACCCGCGCAGCGGTGATCGCTGCGCTTGATCATCGGATTTGGCAGGCCGGCCGCTGCGGTTTCCCGCACGCTCGCCCGGTTCCCTGCCGGTCTACAACCTTACCCGGTCGGTTCCGCTCCGCCAAATCCGCCCTGCGGCGTTCCGGCGAGCCCCTCCCGGACCGCATCCTCGCGGGGTGCTGACACCCCGTTCGGACCCGGTGCCCACGTGGATCGGTGCCTCGGGCTTTCATCCCGTTTGCCCCGTTCCGCGCTGGCAGAGAGAAAGTTACGCGTCTGCGGGTTTGATCGTCAAATCCGGGGGTAGCGTCCCGCGTCACATCATCACCACCGAGCTATCTGCCCAGTTCAGCGCGCTCAGCACACCGCCGTCACCTCCGGCGGGTCGCCAACCAGCCGCGTACGCCGAGCACGCCGGCCGTCGTTCCGATCGCCAACGACGCGGCGATGAGCAGCGCGTGCACCCAGAGGAAGCCGGTCGGATCGCCCGCCCCGACGGTGCCGGCGGACCAGGCCCGCGGGTCGTTCCAGATCGCGACCGCGAACCTCGGCCAGATCACCCAGGTCCACACCCCGACCCCGACCAGGAACAACGACCAACCGCGCGACAGAACCATGGTCGGCCAGTATGCCAGCGGCCGACCGCCGAGACCGGCGGTGCGGTCCGCCCGGCGGCCGGCGCGGCGCGGCGCCCGGGTTTCGCCGGCTGCCGCCAGGGCACTGTTTCCGGTGCCGAGACGAACAGCGGAGGTGCCAGCATGAAGCCGTTCAGTCCGTGGGCCTGGCGCGATCCGTCCGCGCTCGCCGGGGGCTACGACCAGACCCGCCCGGGCGACGTGCCACGGCCGCGCGCCGAGGGGTCGGGCGAGGGCGTCGACGCACCCGGCCCGGGCACCCCGATCGACCTCACCGGCTACCGGGTGGAGGCGACCGACGGGCGCATCGGCACGATCGACAAGGCGAACGAGGAGGCCGACGCCCGCTACCTGGTGGTGGACACCGGCCCCTGGATCTTCGGGGAGAAGGTGCTGCTGCCGGCCGGCACCGTGGCCCGGGTCGACCACCTGGAGCGGGTCGTGCACGTGGACCGGACCCGGGAGCAGGTCAAGGGTTCTCCGGCGTTCGACCCGGACGACTTCGCGCACCCCGACTACCGGGAGCGGGTCGGCACCTACTACTCCGAGAGTTACCGGCAGGGCTGAGCGCCACCGCGGGGCCGCCGCCACACCGGCCTGACGACCGGATACGCCGCCGGCCGGTTCGGGTAAGCGATTGCGCCGACCCCGGGCCGGCCGGTTACGCTGCGGGCATGAGCAGTTCGCAGGCGTACCCGACGGCGTCCCCCGACGTCCGGCTCGGCACGCTGCGACGCCGGCGGTCCCGCGACCGCCTGCGCTGAGCTTTTCTCCTGCGACCGGCGGATCGAGCCGCCGGTCCTCGTCGATCGTCCTCGCTCCGCCGCCTTCCCGTCCGGTGATCCGCGCGGCGGATCGAGCGAGATCGGCGTACCCATGGATCTTGAGAAGTTGTTGACCGACCGGCTGGCGCCGGCGTTCGCGGCGGTGGCCGGTCGGCCGGTGGACCCGGTCGTGCGGCGCTCGCAGCACGCGGACTTCCAGTCCGACGCGGCGCTCGCGCTGGCCCGGCAGCTCGGCCGGCCGCCGCGGGCGATCGCCGAGGAGGTACGGGAGCGCGCGGAGCTGGCCGACCTCTGCGCGTCGGTCGAGGTGTCCGGGCCGGGCTTCCTCAACCTCACGGTGGCCGACCGGGCGCTCGGCGCGTTGGTTGCCGCGCTGGCTGCCGACCCGCGGCTCGGGGTGCCGGTGGTCGCCGGACCGGAGACCGTGGTGGTCGACTACTCGGGGCCGAACGTGGCCAAGGAGATGCACGTCGGGCACCTGCGTTCGACAGTGATCGGGGACGCGGCGGCCCGGCTGCTGGAGTGGTTGGGGCACCGGGTGCTGCGGGCCAACCACCTCGGCGACTGGGGGACGCCGTTCGGCATGTTGATCGAGCACCTGGTCGACCTGGGCGAGACCGGGGCGGCGCGGGAGCTGTCGATGGGTGACCTGGACGCGTTCTACAAGGCCGCGCGGGAGAAGTTCGACGCGGACGCGGCGTTCCGGGATCGGTCCCGGCTGCGGGTGGTGGCGTTGCAGGGCGGGGACCCGGCGACGCTGCGGCTGTGGCGGCTGCTGGTGACGCAGTCCGAGAGCTACTTCCTGACCGTGTACGAGCTGCTCGACGTGACGTTGTCCGACGCCGACTTCCGGGGCGAGAGCAGCTATCACGACCTGCTCGCGCCGACCGTCGACGAGTTGGACCGGCTCGGGTTGCTGCGGCGCAGCGACGGCGCGGACTGCGTGTTCCCGCCCGGTTCGGTGCGGCGGGACGGCGAGCCGCTGCCGCTGATCGTGCGCAAGTCCGACGGCGGGTACGGCTATCCGGCGACCGACCTGGCCGCGCTGCGGCACCGGACCGCCACGCTGGGCGCGACCCGGCTGCTCTACGTGGTCGGGCTGCCGCAGCGACGGCACTTCGAGATGGTCTTCGCGGCCGGCGCGCAGGCCGGCTGGCTGGCCCCGCCGGCCCGCGCCGAGCACGTCGGGTTCGGGTCGATCCTCGGGCCGGACGGGCGGATGCTGCGCAGCCGGGCCGGCGGCTCGGTGAAGCTGGTCGGCCTGCTGAACGAGGCGGTGGAACGCGCGACCGCGTTGGCGCGGGAGCGCAACCCGGAGTTGGGGGACGCGGAGGCGGCCGAGGTGGGGCGCGCGGTCGGCATCGGCGCGATCAAGTACGCCGACCTGGCCGGTGACCGGCGCAAGGACTACGTGCTGGACTGGGAGCGGATGCTGTCGCTGGACGGCAACACCGCGCCCTACCTCCAGTACGCGTACTCCCGGATCCGGTCGATCTTCCGGCGCGCCGGCGCGGCGGCGCGGCCCGACGCGGACGTCGCGCCGGTCGAGCCGGCGGAGCGGGCGCTCGCGTTCGAGCTGGTCGGTTTTCCGGCGGTGGTCGACGCGGTGGCCGGCAGCCTGGAGTTCCACCAGCTCGCCGGTTACCTGCACCGGGTGGCGGTGGCGTTCAGCGCGTTCTACGAGCGGTGCCCGGTGCTGCGGGCCGACGGGCCGGTGCGGAAGAGCCGGCTGGCGCTGTGCGACCTGACCGCGCGGGTGCTGGAGCAGGGGTTGTACCTGCTCGGCATCCGCACCCCGGAGCGGCTGTGAGCGGGCCGGCTCAGCGGGCCGGCCAGGACTGCACCTCGACCAGGTTGCCCTCGGGGTCGCGCAGGTAGGCGGAGCGGACGCCCCAGCCGGGACGGTCGGCGGGTTCGGCCACGACCGTCCCGGCGGGCAGCGCGGTGACGGTGGCGTCCACGTCCGGCACCGGCACCACGACCAGCACGCCGCCGTCGCCCCGCCCGACCGGGAGCACCGCCTCGGCGGCCCGCCGGCCGAGCAGCGCGAGCACGGTTTCGCCACCGGCGTCGAAGCCGGCGTACTCGAACTGGTCGACCACCTTCTCCGGTTTGCCGAGCAGGGCGGTGTAGAAGGCGAGGGTGGCCGGGAAGTCGTCGGTGACGATGCGGGGATGCACGCTCATGGGCGGACCCTAACGGGGCCGGCGTCTCCGGGGAGGCCCGTCGACCCGCCAGCGACAGTGCCGCCCGGCACGGGACCACCCGGCGCGCGGACACCGGCTAGCGTGGCTCGGGACCGGACGAGAGGGAGGCGACCATGGCGGATCGACGCGCGGTGCTCGCCCCGGGCCGGGGCTACGACACCCGGGGTCCGCTCTTCGTCTACCTCGGTGAGGCGTTGCGCCGGCTCGGCTTCGAGGTGCACGAGGTGACCTGGCAGCGGCTGGACGAGCTGCGCCCGGACGCGGCGCCCGGCTGGGTGGCCGCGCAACTGGCGCCGGTCCTCGACTCCGGCGTCGACCTGCTGGTCGGCAAGTCGCTGGGCAGTTTCGCCACCCCGCTCGCCGCCGAGCGGGGCATCCCGGCGGTCTGGCTGACCCCGCTGCTGCACGAGCCGGCCGTACGCGACCCGTTGGGCCGCACCACGTCGCCGTTCCTGCTGGTCGGCGGCACCGGTGACGCGAGCTGGGACGGTGCGGTGGCCCGCCGGCTCAGCCCGCACGTGGTGGAGGTGGCCGGCGCCGACCACTCGCTGATGGTGCCCGGCCCGCTGGCCGGCTCCGCCGAGGCGCTCGGGCGGGTCTGCACCGCCGTGGAGGAGTTCGCCCGCGACATCGGCGGGGTGACCCCGGTCAGCGCTCGGTGATCACGCCCTTCTCGTCGATGCCGTGGGTGCGCCAGTAGACGTCCCACTCGTCGTCGACGTGCTGCGGGACCTTGCCCTCCGGGTAACGCACGTACGGCGGGGTCGGCTCCTGTCCGTCCGGGAAGCAGGCGCTGCCGCCCTGCCCGCCGACCGCGATGGCCGGATACTCGCCGTCGGCGCAGATGGCCTCCTCGAAGGAGCAGCCGGCGGTGAGCATCAGGCCGCTCAGGGCGACCCCGGCCAGGGCGATCAGAGTTCGCGTTCGCATGGGAAGAATTCTGGCCGCCCCGGCGGTGGCTGCCATCCGTACGCGTACTCAGTCGTTGGGGTGCAGCAGCACCTTCGTCCAGCCCTGCTCGCGCCGGTCGAAGTGCCCGTACGCCTCGGGCGCCTCGGCCAGCGGCAGCTCGTGCGAGACCAGGAACGACGGCCGGGCGCGGCCGGCGATGATCAGGTCGCGGAGCTGCCGGTTGTAGCGCATCACCGGGGCCTGGCCGGTGCCCATCCGCTGGCCCTTGGTGAAGAACGTGCCGTACTGCCAGCCGATCCGGCCCTCCCGCGCCCGCTTGTCCGGACCATTGGGGTCCTGCGGCACGTAGACGCCGACCACGCCGATTCCACCGGTGGAGCGGACCACGTCGACCAGGTTGTCCAGCACCAGCTCCGGGTGCTCCTCGCCGGACGGGTCGTGGGCCTGGTAGCCGACCGCCTCCACGCCGCAGTCGGCACCCACCCCGTCGGTGGCGTCCATGATCTGCCGCACCGGGTCGCCCTCGCCGAAGTTGATCGGAACGGCACCGATCTTCTCGGCCATGGCCAGGCGGTCCGCCTCCTTGTCGACCACGAACACCCGCTCCGCGCCCTTGATCAGCGCGCTGTGCGCGGCCATCAGCCCGACCGGGCCGGCGCCGAACACGGCGACCGTGTCACCGGGGGCCTGCCCGGCGAGTTCGGTGCCGTGCCAGCCGGTCGGGAAGATGTCCGACAGCATGGTGAAGTCGTTCTCGTGCTCGGTGCCCGGCGGCAGGCGCAGCAGGTTGACGTCCGCGTACGGCACGCGCAGGAACTGAGCCTGCCCGCCGTCGTACGGGCCCATGTTGGCGTAGCCGTAGGCCGCGCCGTCCATCCCCTCGGTCGGGTTGGTGCGCAGGCAGAAGCTGGTCCAGCCGTGCAGGCAGTTGCGGCAGGTGCCGCAGGCGATGTTGAACGGCACCGAGACGCGGTCACCGACCTTGATCCGGGTGAGCGCGTCGCCGACCGCCTCCACCACGCCCATGTTCTCGTGGCCGAGGATCTTGCCCGCCTCGACCGAGGTACGTCCCTCGTACATGTGCAGGTCGGAGCCGCAGATGTTGGTGGTGGTGATCCGGATGATCGCGTCGGTGGGGGCCTGGATGGTGGGGTCGGGCCGGTCCTCGACGGCGACGTCACGGGGACCGCGGTACACGAGAGCTTTCACGGTGGGTCTCCAGATCTTTCGGAAGCGGGTCAGCCGAGGGCGCGGAGGCGGTCGGCGAGCGTGTCGCGGTAGAAGTCGAGGAAGCCGTCCGGATCCGGGCCGGCGTTCTGGAGTACGAGATGGTCGAAGCCGGCGTCGACGTACTTCCGCACGGCCGCGACGTGGGTGTCCGGGTCGGGTCCGACCGCGAACTGCTGCCGGATGTCGTCGTCGGTGACCGTGCGGGAGGCGGCGTCGAAGTTCACCGGGTTGGGCAGCTCGGCCATCACCTTCCAGCCGGTCACCGCCCACCGGCTGGTCTCCCAGGCCGCGCGCACCGCCTGCTGCTCGTCGGGCGCCCAGGCCATCGGCACCTCGGCGTAGCGCGGGCCGCTGCCGCCACCGGACCGGTACGCCTCGACCAGTTCGGCCTTGGGTTCGGTGGCGAACAGGCCGTCGCCGAGTTCGGTGGCGATCGCCACCGACGCCGGACCGCTCGCGGCCACCGCGATCACCAGCGGCTGGTCCGGCAGGTCGAACACCCGCGCGTCCTCCAGGTGCAGGTGCTTGCCCTCGTACGACTGGTAGCCGCCCCGCCAGAGCAGCCGGATGATCTCCAGCGCCTCGCGCAGGCGCTCGTGCCGGCCCCGGACGCTCGGGAAGCCCTGCCCGACGACGTGCTCGTTGAGCCGCTCCCCCGCGCCGACGCCGAGCGTGAACCGGCCGTCGGAGATGATGGCCAGCGTGGCCGCCGCCTGCGCGATGATCGCCGGGTGGTAGCGCACGGTCGGGCAGGTCACGCCCGTGGCGAGGCCGATCCGGTCGGTGCGGGCGGCGATCGCGCCGAAGACGGTCCAGGTGAACGACGAGTGCCCCTGCGTGTCGAGCCAGGGGTGGTAGTGGTCGCTCATCTCGACGAAGTCGAACCCGACCTCCTCGGCCCGGACGGCCTGCCGGATGAGTTCCTTCGGCCCGAATCCCTCGCTGGCCAGCTTGTAACCGATCTTCATGGCGTTTCCCGACGATAGAGGACTGACTCCTCCTTCTGACCTTTCCTCACATCCGCGCCGGAAACAGTCGGTCCGGAAAATCTCCCACCACCGGCATCTGCGGGCCTCAAGTCATCTTTACCCCCGCAACTTCCAGCCTTCATTGAACTTCTGCCCGGCACATGAGATTCGGTAGGGTGTCTGGCGTGACGGTGTTCCGGATCGGGGAGGCGGCGGAACTGCTCGGCGTCAGCGCGGACACGGTGCGCCGCTGGGTTGATGCCGGCCGGCTGCCCGCGTCCCGCGACGAGCAGGGCCACCGGGTGATCGACGGCGTGGAACTGGCCGGCTTCGTCCGCGAGCAGGCGGGCGGGCCGGACGGCCGGGCCGAGGAGTCCTCGGCGCGCAACCGCCTGCGGGGAATCGTCACCGCGGTCACCAAGGACACGGTGATGGCCCAGGTGGACATCCAGGCCGGGCCGTTCCGGATCGTCTCGCTGATGAGCCGGGAGGCGGTCGAGGAGCTGGGCCTGCGGGTCGGGTCGGTCGCGGTCGCGGTGATCAAGTCGACCACGGTGGTGGTGGAGCGGTCCACCCCGGCGCACCGGCCACGGCCGGGCGCGTGAGCGCGGCCGGGTGAACCACGGGGAGGAGAGTCTGATGGGGGCACGTATGGTCCGCGTCGCGCTGGCCGGGGTGACGGCGCTGACGCTGGCCGGCTGCGGTGGCGGCACCGGCGCCTCGCCGGCCGGCTCGACCTCCGGTTCCGGCGTGACCGGAACGGTGACGGTGTTCGCGGCGGCGTCGCTGACCGAGTCGTTCACCCGGATCGGCGAGGACTTCGAGGCGGCCCACCCGGGCGTGACGGTGCGGTTCAACTTCGCCGGCAGTTCCGCGCTGGCCAACCAGATCAACCAGGGCGCGCCCGCGGACGTGTTCGCCTCCGCCGCGCCGAAGAACATGCAGGCCGTCACCGACGCCGGCAACGGCGACGGCTCCCCGGCCACGTTCGCGCGCAACCAACTGGTCATCGCGGTGCCCAGGGGCAACCCGAAGCGCATCGCCGCGCTGGCCGACCTCACCCGGCCCGGGCTCAAGGTGGCGCTCTGCGCCGAGCAGGTGCCCTGTGGCGCGGCGGCGGGCCGGGCCCTGAGCGCCGCGCGGGTGCCACTCCGGCCGGTGACGCTGGAGCAGGACGTCAAGGGCGCGCTGTCGAAGGTGAAGCTCGGCGAGGTCGACGCCGCGCTGGTCTACCGCACCGACACCAGGGCCGCCGCCGACGACGTGGACGGCGTGGAGTTTCCCGAGTCCGCCGGCGCGGTCAACGACTATCCCATCGTGGCGCTGAAGAACGCGCCCAACCGGTCCGGCGCGCGGGCCTTCGTCGCCTACGTGCGATCCGACCGGGGCACGGCAGTCCTGACCAGTGCCGGCTTCCAGGCCCCGTGACCTCGACCGAGGCACCCACCGCCGGCCGGGGCGGGCCGCCGCGCCGCCGTCGGGCGCAACGGGTGCCGGCGGCCCTGCTGGTGCCCGCCCTGGTGGGTCTGCTGTTCCTGGTGCTGCCGCTGGCCGGGTTGGTGGTCCGCGCGCCGTGGGCCAGCCTGCCGCAGCGGCTCACCGAGCCCGGCGCGCTGACCGCGCTCCGGCTCTCGGTGCAGACCGCCACCGTCGCCACGCTGGTGTGCCTGCTGCTCGGCGTACCGCTGGCCTGGCTGCTGGCGCGGGCCCGGTTTCCCGGCCGCCGGTTGGTCCGTGCGCTGGTCACGGTCCCGCTGGTGCTGCCGCCGGTGGTCGGCGGGGTGGCGCTGTTGCTGGTGTTCGGGCGTCGGGGCCTGCTCGGCGGGTGGCTGGACGCCACGTTCGGTTTCACGCTGCCGTTCACCACCACCGGCGTGGTGGTCGCCGAGGCGTTCGTCGCGATGCCGTTCCTGGTGATCGCCGTCGAGGGTGCGCTGCGCGGGGCGGACACCCGCTACGAGGAGGCCGCCGCCACGCTCGGCGCCGGACGCTGGACCACGTTCACGCACGTCACGCTGCCGCTCGTGGCACCGGGTGTGGCGGCCGGAGCGGTGCTGTGCTGGGCGCGGGCGCTCGGCGAGTTCGGTGCCACGATCACGTTCGCCGGCAACTACCCGGGCGTCACGCAGACCATGCCGCTGGCGGTCTACCAGACCATCGAGGGCGGGGACCTGGACGGCGCGGTCGTACTCAGCCTGGTGCTGCTGACCGTTTCGGTGGCGATCCTCGCCGGCCTGCGGGACAAGTGGATCACCAGCGCATGAGCCCCGCCCCCGTCGTGGACGCGCACCTGGTCGTCGACCGGGGCGCCTTCCGTCTGGACCTGCCGCTGCGCATCGACGCCGGCGAGGTGGTCGCCCTGCTCGGCCCGAACGGCGCCGGCAAGACCACCGCCCTGCGCGCCCTCGCCGGTCTGCAACCGCTGAGCGCCGGTCACCTCGCCCTCGCCGGGCAACCCGTCGACCGGCCCGACCGGAACCTCTGGACACCTGCCGAGCGGCGCCCGATCGGCGTGGTCTTCCAGGACCACCTTCTCTTCCCGCACCTGAGCGCGCTGGACAACGTGGCTTTCGGGCCGCGACGCCACGGCGCGGACCGGCGCACCGCGCGGCGCCGGGCCGCCGACTGGCTCGACCGGGTCGGGCTGGGTGACCGGGCGGGCAGCAGGCCCCGGCAGCTCTCCGGCGGGCAGGCGCAACGGGTCGCGCTCGCCCGCGCGCTGGCCGTCGACCCGGTGCTGCTGCTGCTCGACGAGCCGCTCGCCGCGCTCGACGCCCGGACCCGGCTCGACACCCGTGCCGAACTGCACCGGCACCTCGGCGACCATCCCGGTGCCACGCTGCTGGTCACCCACGATCCGCTCGACGCGCTCGTCCTGGCCGACCGGCTCGTCATCGTCGAGGACGGTCGGGTCGTGCAGGACGGCGACGCCGCCGACATCACCGCGCGGCCCCGCACCGACTACGTCGCCCGGCTCGTCGGCCTCAACCTCTACCGTGGCACCGCCGACGGCCGGACCGTCCGGGTCGGCGACCGGCTCACCCTCACCGTCGCCGACCCGCTGCACGGCGACGCGTTCGTCGCGTTCCCGCCGTCGGCCGTCGCCCTGCATCCGAGCCGGCCCGACGGCAGCCCGCGCAACGCCTGGGCCGCGGTCATCGCCGGGCTGCAACGCCACGGCGACAACCTCCGTGTGCAACTGGACGGTCCGATCACGGTGGCCGCCGACGTCACGCCGGCCGCCGCCGCCCACCTCGATCTGGTGCCCGGCCGGTCCGTGTGGGCGGCGGTGAAGGCCGCGGAGACCCGCGCCTACCCCGCCTGAGGTACGCCGAGGGCCGGCCTCCCGGGTGGGGAGACCGGCCCGTGACGGACTGCCGGAAACCGGTCAGCGTTGCAGGGTCAGCAGACCCGGCCGGTACGGCAGCAGGCCGTAGTCGCCGCCGGAGTTGGTGGCCCGACCCTGGTAGAGCAGTTGCAGGTTGCACGGGTCGACGGTGAAGGTCTGGTCGGCGGTGGTGCGGATCAGCTCGCCGTGGCTGATGTCGTTGGTCCAGGTCGCGCCGCTGTTGGCCTTGCCGGCGAACGGGTTGCTCTCGGTGGCCGCGTTCGGCGTCCACGAGCCGTTCAGGCTGGTCGCGGTGAAGGACCGGAAGTAGCGGCCCTGCGCGCCGATGGCCTCGACGATCATCAGGTAGCGGGTCTGGCCCTGGAGCTTGTAGACCTGCACGGCCTCGAACAGGTTGTTCGTGCTGTCGCTCATGATCGTCGTGTAGTTCGAGCCGAAGTTGCCGGGGAAGTTCCCGATCGGCATGCTCGCCCGGTAGATCTTGCCGTTGTCACCGGCGAAGAAGAGGTACATGTTCTGGCCGTCACCGATGACCGTCTGGTCGATCGGGCCGGTGCCGGAGCCGGAGATGCTGCCGGTGAACAGCGGCTGCGCCGACGACCACCCGTTCGGGTTGGTCGGGTCGGACGAGGTCTTGTACGAGAACGCCGTGCCGCCCCACTGGTAGGTCAGCACCCAGATGTTGCGCGGGGCGAAGTAGAACAGCGTCGGCGCGACGGTGCCCTGCGACATGCCGTTCTGGCTGGCCGAGGCCATCTCCGACCAGTTCGTGAACGGGCTGAAGTTCATCGAGCCCCACGACGAGCCGAAGTCGTGCGTGGTCGCGTACACCAGGTGCTTGCCGTTGTAGGGCGCGACAGTGAAGTCCTTCAGCGACGCCCAGCCGGACTTCGGCTGCGCCAGCGCGCCGGTGGACGACCACCGGTACGTCGTCGGGAGGTTGCAGGTGCCGCTCGGCGGCGGCGTGGTGGGGGTGCCCCCGCCGTCGACGCGGGCGAGCTGCCACTGCTGGTTGCTGCCGTTCCAGTCGTCGTACTGGACGATGCTGCCGCCGTCGGCGGTCGACGCTCCCTGCACTTCCACCGCCTTGTTGCTGTTCCGGTTGATCAGCCGGACGTAGCCGCTGTCGGAGTCGGCGAGCCGGAACTGCTGGTTGGTCCCGTTGGCGTCGGACCACTGCACGATGTTGGCGCCGTTGGCGGTGGAGAAGTTGTAGACGTCCAGCACCTTGCCGGACAGCCGGGACCGCAGCCGGTAGTAGCCACCGCCCGAGTCCACGAACTGCCACTGCTGCTGGTTGCCGTTGTTGCGCGCCCACTGCACGATGCGCGCGCCGTCGGTCGTGGCCAGGTTGTAGACGTCCAGGGCCTTGCCGCTGTTGCGGTTGACCAGCACGTACCAGGCGTTGGTGTCGACCGTCGCCGCGGCGGCGGGGGACGACACCACGGCCGCCGCGCCGACGCCGGCCAGCACGGCCGTCACACCGGCGGCGACGACGCGCGGCAACCACCGCCGTCGTCGACTCGGCGGGGCGACGGATGGGGACCTACCAAAGCCGAACATGATCCTCCTCGATGGCCGGAACCCGGACGCACGCCGCCAGGGTGTTAGCGCTAACAAGACGTGGCCCGCGCGTCGCGCACGCCAGTCCCGACAAGGCGGACCCGCCCCGGTCAGCCCTCGCCTCGTCCTTGACCATCGAATGTGGGCGATAACAGAACGTTCGTCAAGTCGTAACTTCCTCGAATCATCCATCGACGGCGGTCGGAGCGCCTTCCCTCGCAGGTGCCGCGCCGCCTCCCGGCACCGCGACCGACCCCAGCCACGGTAATGATGGCGCTAACATCGACGTTTACGCATCATTCGGTCGCGGCGGCGGTGCCGTGACGAGACGCAAACAGCTTCCTGACAGTCCGCGGTGATCCTGAGCCTCGCTGGTGGGCACCGCGCCGCGGGCCCCGACAGGAAGGGCGTCACGATGAGGAAGCATTCGATGGCCGCGCTGGTGCTGGCCGTCACGATCGGCGGCAGCGGGTGCTCGGCCACCGGAGACGACCGGGCCGACGCCGGCAAGCCGGACGTGGCCACGCTCCGCACCGCCACGCCCGCCGCCACGACCCCGGCGCCGCCGACCGACAAGCGGCCCCGCGCCCGTCTCGACGACACCGACGAGGACACCCGGGCCCGCTACGCGCCGTACGAGAAGTGCATGACCGAGCACGGCGTCGACATCAGGAGGACCCGGGCCGAGGGCGTCACCTCGGGCCCGATCGGCGCCGCGAACAGGGCCTGCGGGAACCTGCTGCCCCTGCCGCCCTGGGAACTCGACCCGGCCAACCCGGAGGCGAAGGACTTCGCCCGCGACGTCGTCGCCTGCCTCAAGGAGAAGGGCGTCCGGTACGTCGAGGTCAGCACCGACGGTCCGGGCTGGTCGCTCGGCGGCGAGCACAACGATGCGGAATCGATCTCGAAGGGCATGCGGTTCTCGCCCGAGTGTGAGCGTGCGGCCGCCGCCAAGCGGAAGTAGCCACCCGGCCGGGAGGCGCCACCCGCGCCGGGTGGCGCCTCCCGCGTGTGCCGGCACGTCTCAGGTCGAGGCGAGCGCCTCGGTCGGTGTGAGACGGGACGCCCGGATCGACGGATAGACACCGGCGAGCACACCGACCACGACGGCGCCACCGAGTCCGGCGAGCGTCGCCGGCACCGAGACCACCACCGGCCAGCCCTGCCAGGTCGCGTAGCCGGCGGTCGCGACCGTGCCGATCAGCGTCCCGGCGACGCCGCCGAGCGCGGCCAACGCGGCGCACTCGGTGAGGAACTGGGCGCGGATCTGGCCACGGTGCGCGCCGAGCGCGCGGCGCAGGCCGATCTCGGTACGCCGTTCCAGCACCGAGACCACCATCGTGTTGGCCACGCCGATCCCACCGACGAGCAACGCGATCGCGGCCAGGCCGAGGAACAGCGTGGCGAAGTTGCTCTCGGTGGCCCGCTTCGCGGCGAGCGCGTCCGACGGGCGGGTCACCACCACCTGCCCGGGTCGGACCGGCGAGATGGTGGCCGGCAGGACCTCCCGGACGGCCTCCACAGCCGACTCCCGGCACCGCAGGTAGATGACCGTGGGATGCCCGTCGAAGCGCAGGTGGTCACGGGCCGCCTCCCAGCCGACCAGGACCGAGCGGTCGAGGTCCGGCGAGAGCGGCGTCCGGGCGAGGATGCCGACGACGGTGAACCACCGGTCGCCGATGAACACCGACGGGCCGGGACCACCGGCGGCGGGCAGGTCCGCGAAACCGAGTCGGGTGGCGGCGACGGAGCCGAGCACCACGGTCGGGAACCGTTCCGTGACCGCGTCGAGCCACCGCCCGGAGCGCACCTTCCCGTCCACCGCCCGCAGCAGGTCCGGGCGGGCGGCGAGCACGGTCAGGCCGGAACCGTCGCCGGCGTCGGTACGGTCGTTGCGGCGTACGAGCGCGTGGGTGTTCGCGACCGCGCTCGCCACGGTCACCGGCCCGATGCGCCCGACCATCGCCACGGACTCCTCGGGGAACTCCGCCGGCGAGTCCGGGTCGGACTGCGCCCGCGCCTGGAGATGGTCGGTGCCGAGCGCGGACAGCTCGCGCGACAGCGCCGCCTGGCCGGAGGCCGGCACGCCGGTGACGAGCACCGTGGTGGCGATGCCGATCGCGATGCCCAACGCCGAGAACGCGGCCCGGGCCCGGCGGGTACGGATGCCGAGCAGCCCGACGGCGAGCAGGTCGAGCGGGGAGAGCCGGACCCGGCGGATCATCGGACCACCGCCGTGTCGCGCACCAGCCGGCCGTCGCGCAGCTCGACGCGGCGGGGAAGGTCGGCGGCGATCTCCTTGTCGTGCGTGATGACGGCGATGGTGGTGCCCTCCTCGTTGAGCCGGCGCAGCAGGCGGAGCACGGCACGCCCGTTGTCGGTGTCCAGCGCGCCGGTGGGTTCGTCGGCCAGCACGAGGGCGGGGCCGTTGACGAGCGCGCGGGCGATGGCGACCCGTTGGCGCTCGCCACCGGAGAGCTGCGCCGGACGGTGGTCGACCCGGTGGGCCAGGCCGACCCGGTCGAGTGCGTCGAGCGCGAGCGGCCGACGGCGACGACGCGGGACCCCGGCGTAGAGCAGACCGGTGGCCACGTTCTCGGCGGCGGTGAGGCCGGCGGCGAGATGGAACTGCTGGAAGACGAAGCCGAGCCAGCGGCCACGCAGGGCGGAGAGCCGGCGGTCGGAGAGCCCGGCCACGTCCTGCCCGGCGATCGAGATCGTGCCGGAGGTGGGCCGGTCCAGGGTGCCCATGAGGTTGAGCAGGGTCGACTTGCCGGAGCCGGACGGCCCGACGATCGCGACCAGTTCGCCCTCGGTGATGTCCAGCGAGACCCCCCGCAACGCCTCGACGCCGCCGGGGTAGCGCATGCCGACGTCGCGCGCCGAGAGCACCGGGGTCACGAGGTGGTCACCACCGGGGTCCCCGCACGGAGACCGTCGCCCCTGACCTCGACGAGCCCCTGGGCGAAGAGCCCGGTCTCGACCGGGACCAGATCCCCGCCGGAGACCTGGACGCCGTAGCCGCCCTCGCTGAGCGCGAGCAACGCGCCGACCGGCACGACGAGGACGCCTTCGTGGGTCTCGGCGGCGAAGTCGACCCGCACGTCGGCGACGCTGATCCGGGCCGAGGCGGCGGAACTCTTCATCGCGATCGTCACGGTGACGGTGGGCGGGCCGCCGGTGCCGGCATCGCCCTCCGCCGCCTTCACCGCCTGGCCGACCGCGGCGACCCGGCCGCCGATCGTGCTCTCGTCGGGCAGGTGCACGGTGACCGCGTCGCCCGGCGCGATCGAGGCCGCGTCGCCGACGTTCGCCTCCACGGTGACGACCTTCGCGGTCCGGGTGACCGACAGCAGCGGGGCGTCCGCGCTGTCGCCCGGCTGGGCGGCGACGGAGTCGACCCGGACCGCGCCGACGAGCACCACCACGTCCCCGGCCTCGACCGTGCCGGTCGCCGGCACCCCCAGGTCGTGCTGCCAGCGCCTGACCGCGTCCCGCAACGCGGCGGTCAGCACGCTCTCGTCCCTGGCCACCGGCACCGCCGGAGCGGGCGTGGACGACGACCGGGTCGGCCGGGCGGCGAACGCCGGTCGGTCACCGACGTCGTAGCCGAGGGCGTGCAGGTTGTCCGCGACGATCCGCACGTCCCGGCCGACCGTGCCGAGGTCGCGCAGCGGACGGAACAGCGGCATCCCACCGTAGAAGAGCGGCACGGGCCGGTCGTCGACCCGGTAGAGCTGCTGGCCGCGCCGCACCGACGCGCCCGGGGCCGGCAGCCACGTCACCGTGCCGCTCCGACCGCCCTTGAGCAGTCGGGTGGCGCCGAAGCCGAGCGTGCCCGGCAGCGACTGCGCCGTCGACAGGTCCTGCTTCACCACCGCGACGCTCCGTACGCCTGCCGGTTCGTCCGCCGTCGACGCCGGGCCGGTGTCCCGGCCGGACCAGACGACGACGGCCGCGGCGAGCAGACCGGCGACGGCGACCGCGGGGACCACCGCCCTCGTCAGGTAGCGGCGGCGCGGTGCCGGTTCCGTGCCGGCGAGCGGGATGACCTGGGTTTCGGCGTCCGCCGGCGGCACCGTTCGGGTCAGTGGCATGGCGCCGATCGTGACCCGGGATCGTCAGGATCCTGTCAGGTCCGGGCATGACCTTTTCCACGGATTCGCGACCCCTCGGCTCACCTATAGTCCCCACCATGTGCGCACGGGTGATGCTCGCGGAGGACGACCGGCGGCAGGCCGAGGCGCTGCGCCGCTACCTCACCGCGGAGGGTCACGAGGCGACGGTCGTGCACGACGGCGAGGCGGCGCTGCGGGCGGCCCGGCAGCAGACGTTCGACCTGCTCCTGCTCGACGTGATGCTGCCGGGGCTGGACGGGATGCAGATCTGCCGGATCCTCCGGCAGGAGTCGGACGTGCTGATGCTGATGCTGACCGCCCGGTCGAGTGAGGACGACCTGCTGCGCGGCCTCGACCTCGGCGCCGACGACTACATGACCAAGCCGTTCAGCCCCCGGGAACTGGTGGCCCGGGTCCGGACGCTGCTGCGCCGCGTCCCCGCCACGGCCCGGCACTCACCGGTGCTCCGGGTCGGCCGCCTCACCGTCGACGAGCCCCGGCACACGGTGACCGCCGGCGGTGTCCCGGTCGACTGCACCGCCGGTGAGTTCGCCATCCTGGCGGCGATGATCCGCCAGCCCGGCCGGGTGTTCACCCGCGGCCAACTGCTGGAGCACACCCGGGGCATCGACCGGGAGTCGACCGGGCGCACCATCGACGTGCACGTGATGAACCTGCGCCGGAAGATCGAGGCGAACCCGCGCCGGCCACGGCAGCTCCTGACCGTGTACGGGGTCGGTTACAAGCTGACCGCCGGAACGCCGTGAGCCGCGTGCCGCCGCACCGCAGCCTGGTGGTGCGGCTGCTGGCCACCTCCCTGCTGGTGGCGGTCTGCGCGATCCTGGCCACGACCTGGCTCGCCGTCCAGTCGACCACCCAGGCGATCCAGCAGGCCCAGGGCCGTTCGCTCGCCGACGACAAGAACATCTACGACACGCTGGTGAGCTACGCGGCCACCCACCGGGACTGGTCCGGCGTGGCCGCCGTGCTCGCCGAGCGGGCCGGCACGCTCGAACGTCGGATCACGCTGATGACGCCGGACCGGCAGATGATCGCCGACTCCGCCCCGGACGGCCCGTCGCTGCGGGCGGCCCGCCCCTCGGCGACCGTCGACCCGCTCCAGGTGGACCTGGGCCTGACCGGCGGGACCGCCCGGATCGACCGGCGCGTGCTCGGGCCGTACGTGCTGACCAGCCGGGAGAGCGGCGTCACCCGGCAGTTGGCCGGGCGGTGGCTCGCGTGCATCCACCGCAACTCCGCGCTGGACGGGAAGGTCGTGGTCGGCCCGACCGGACGGGCGTCGGTCCAGGTGACCGGGACGGACGGGCGGGACGTCGTCGGCCACTGCCTGCCGGACGACCTGGCCGGCCCGCTGCCCACCGAGGCCGGGCCGATCGCGCGGCTGCGGGACGCGACGAAGTCCTGCCTGCGCCGGGCGGGAGCACCGGACCGGGTCATGATCAGGCCGGACCGCACGGCGGTCCCGAGCGGCTCCGCCGAACTCGACGAGCGGATCGACTCCTGCCTGCACGAGGCGCTGGTCGCCCAGCTGAGGGCGTACGCGGCGCCGCCGGCGCTGCTGTTCGTGACCGACGAGGCCCAGGGCACCACCGAGCCGGTGTTCAACCTGTCCCGGGCGAACGTGATCCGCATCGTCGAGGTGACCGGCGCGGTGCTGGCGGCCACCGTGCTGGTCACCGTGCTGGTCGGGCGCCGGCTGGTACGACCGCTGCGGGCGCTGACCGACGCCGCCCGGCAGCCGATGGACTCGCCGGCCCGGGTGCCGGTGACCACCCGCGACGAGATCGGGCTGCTGGCCACCGCGCTCAACGACCTCGCCGCCCGGCGGGAGCAGACCGAGGCGCTGCGCAAGACCATGGTCAACGACGTGGCGCACGAGCTGCGGACCCCGCTGAGCACCATGCGTAGCTGGCTGGAGGCCGCCCAGGACGGTCTCGCCCAGCCCGACGCGCACCTGCTCAACCTGCTGCTCGACGAGGCGATGCTGCTCCAGCACATCATCGACGACCTCCGGGACCTGGCCGCCGCCGACGCCGGTGAGCTACGCGTGCACCGCGAGCCGCACGACGTGGCCGACCTGCTGGACCAGGTCGTCGAGGCGCACCGGGGCGCGGCCGACGCCGCCGGGGTGCGGCTGGGCCTCGACGTGGCCGCCGTCGGTGAGACGGCGGTTGACGGCGCCCGGCTGCGGCAGCTCGTCGGCAACGTGGTCGCCAACGCGATCCGGCACACCGCCGCCGGCGGCTCGGTGACCGTGCGGTGCGCGGTGCGGGCGGAGCAGTTGAGCATCGTCGTGTCCGACACCGGGACCGGCATCGCGCCCGCCGACCTGTCCCGGGTCTTCGAGCGTTTCTGGCGGGCCGACGACTCGCGGGCCCGCCGCACCGGGGGGAGCGGGCTCGGCCTGCCGATCGCCCGCAAGCTCGCTGAGGCGCACGGCGGCACCATCTCCGTCGCGAGCGTGCTCGGCGAGGGCAGCACGTTCACCGTCCGACTGCCGATCGTCGCCGCCGTCCCGCACTGACCGGCCGGGGGGGGGGGGGGGGGGGGGCGCGCCCCGGCCGCCCCCGGGGGGGGGGGGGGGGGGGGGGCGCCCCACGGCGGGGGCCGCGC